>JAJZUS010000002.1 GCA_021848365.1 Actinomycetes bacterium | reverse complement strand
CGTGAGGGTGCTCGCGCCTAACGGCACCGTGATCCGGCGGCTCACTCTCGACCCCTCGCGCAGGTTCCAACCTCGGCGATAGCGTCTGTGGGTTCAGACGTCCCAGAAACCCTGAGACATAACACGGAGCCGGTGGAGGGATTCGAACCCACGACCTAGCGATTACAAATCGCTTGCGCTACCGCTGCGCCACACCGGCCAGGCCCCCCACACTACCGACGCCCTCCGACGCCGGTCCGGCGAGTTCTAGAGTGGCCCCGTGAGCGCACCGCCGAACCCCGAGCACGCGTCGGGTGGATCCCACTACCAGCCCTCGACGCCGATCGTCGCGCTCATCCTGATCGCGTTCATCCTCGCGACCATCCTGATCCTTCGCTCGCCATCGCCCTCCTCGGGCAGCAGCGCCCCGACGACGACGACCCCTGGTGCGACGACGACGACCGTGCACACGACGACCTCGACGGTCCCCCGGGCCCAGGTGCGCGTGCAGGTGGCCAACGGGACGAACGTGTCCGGTCTCGCCCGGACCTTCACCCAGCAGCTGCTGACTCAGGGCTGGGACACGCTGCCCCAGATGAACGGCCCTCACGTGAGCGCGACGGTCGTCTACTTCAACCCGGGCTTCCAGTGGGCGGCTCGGGCCATCGCGAGCGCCGAACGCTTCCCGGCGTCGGCGGTGCGACCCCTGAACGGGCAGAACCCGGTGCCGGGTGCGGCGAGTGACGACATCGTGATCGTTCTCGGGCCCGACGCCGCGGCGCTGGGCTAGTCCCCTCGGGTCCCGTCCCGACCGGGCAGCGGCAACCCGTAGCGGGCGAGAGCCGAGCGCAGCACCTCGACGGCCATGGGGTTGAGTTCCTCGAGCGGACGGTTGCGGTGTCGGCGCACGCCGAGGTCCACCTGGGCGAGGGCGGCGACCCCGTAGACGCGGGCCACGTCGATGAGCAGAGCGATCTCGACGCCGTAGTCGGCCTCGAGGTCGACGCGCCGCAGGACTTCGCGGCGCAGGGCCGTCTCCCCGGCGAGGGGCTGACGGATCTCGCCGAGGCCCGGGAAGAGCAGGGAGAGGATGGGTCGGGCGGCGAGCTCGGTGACCCGTCCGCCGCCGGTCGGCATCCCGTGCAGCGGGCGCTCGTAGTAGCCCTTCACGAGGACGGTCCCGTCGTGCTCGAGGAGGGGCTGGACCAGTCGGGGCACGTAGTCCTCGGCGGTGTTGCGCACGTCGGCGTCGAGGAAGACGAGGACGTCGGCCGTCGTCGCGAGGGCTCCGACGCGCATCGCCGTCCCCTTGCCGCTCGGCCCCTCGTTGGTGACGACGCGGGCGCCGTGGCGGGCGGCGATGGTGGCGGTGTCGTCCGAGGAGTGGTCGTCGACGACGACGACCTCGTCGAGGGGGTCGCCGGGGCCGAGGATCGCGTCGAGCACGGCCCCGATGGTCGACGCCTCGTCGCGGGCCGGAATCACGACGGCCGTCGACGCCGCCCTCATCCGCGCGCGGATCCGGATGGGATCGAAGTCGTCACGGCCCAGGGTCCGAGGGGTCGCCGGCGTCACGTGTCGAGGATACGGGGCGCACCCGTAGACTGCTCTTGACAGCGATCGAAACGAACGGTCAGACTGTCGGACACATCATCAAGAGCGACGGAGGGACGGGCCCGCAGATGTCGCGACAACCAGTGTGAGCCGACCGGCTCCCACCAGGTGCCAAAGCCCGATCGATGAGAGGATTGGATATGTACGCGACGGGACTCATCTGCCGAGAGTGCGGCACCACCTACGACGCCGAGGCGCGCTACGCCTGCGACGTCTGCTTCGGACCGCTCGAAGTCCACTACGACCTCGAGGCGGCGAAGGGGGCGGTAACCCGCGAGTCGATCGAGGCCGGTCCGGCCTCGATCTGGCGCTACCGTGCCCTCCTGCCCGATCCCGGTGAGTCCCCCGTCGACCTCGGGGCCGGCTGGACGCCCCTGCGGCACGCGCCGCGCCTCGCCGCGGAGCTCGGCCTGGCCGACCTCTGGCTGAAGGACGACACCCGTAACCCGACGGGCTCGTTCAAGGACCGCGTCGTCTCGGTGGCCCTCTCGGTGGCCCGCCGGCTCGGCTTCACGACGGCCGCCTGCGCCTCGACCGGCAATCTCGCGACGTCGGTCGCGGCCCACGCCGCCGCCATCGGCTGGCCGAGCGTCACGATCATCCCGTTCGACCTCGAGACCTCCAAGGTCGCGATGACGGCCGTCTTCGGCGGCACCGTCCTCGGGGTGCGGGGCAACTACGACGACGTGAACCGTCTGTGCGTCGAGCTCGTCGCCGAGCACCCCGACTGGGCCTTCGCCAACGTCAATCTTCGCCCCTACTACGCCGAGGGGTCGAAGACCCTGGCCTTCGAGATCGCTGAGCAGCTCGGGTGGCGCACTCCCGACCAGGTCGTCGTCCCGGTCGCCTCGGGCAGCCAGCTCACGAAGGTGGCGAAGGGATTCCGCGAGTTCCGGGCGCTGGGCCTGGTCGACGGGCCCGACCCGGTCCTCTTCGGGGCCCAGGCGACCGGTTGCTCGCCGATCGCCACGGCCTTCGCCAACGGGTCCGACGTCATCACGCCGCAGCGGCCCGACACCATCGCTCGCTCCCTCGCCATCGGCAATCCGGCCGACGGCCCCTACGTGCTCGACGAACTGCGTCGTCACGGCGGGGACTGCGGCTCGGTGAGCGACGGGGAGATCCTCGAGGGCATCTCCCTGCTCGCGCGGACCGAGGGCGTCTTCGCCGAGACGGCCGGGGGGGTCACGATCGCCTCGCTGCGCCAGATGGTCGAGCGCGGGACGATCGACCGCACGAAGACGACCGTGGCGATCATCTCGGGCCACGGCCTGAAGACCCTCGACGCCGTCGTCGACCAGGCCACTCACACGGCCGTCATCTCGCCCGGTCTCGCCGACGCCGAAGAGGCGCTGCGCTTCACCCAGCTGGTGGCCGCGTCGTGAGCGTGATCGTCCGCCTCCCCAGCCAGTTGCGCGTCGTCGCGGGCGGTGCCGCCGAGGTGCCCGTCGAGGCCGCGACCGTCCGGGAGGCCATCGTCGCCGTCGAGACGCTCCACCCGGGGATCGCTGGGCGCGTCCTCGACGACCACGGGGCACTGCGACGCTTCGTCAACGTCTTCGTGGCCGACGAGGACGTGCGCTTCCTCGACGGTCTCGACACGGTCCTCGAGCCGGGTCAGACGGTCTCGCTAGTGCCGGCGGTGGCGGGGGGCTGACCCCCGTTAGCACTCCTGTAGAGCGAGTGCTAAGATTGCCTGCGCACCGTCCAGACGGTGCACTCTCGCACTAGGAGGAGAATCACCGTGGCGAAACTGATCGCCTTTGACGAAGAGGCGCGCCGGGCGCTCGAGCGCGGTATGAACAAGTTGGCCGACGCCGTCCGCGTGACGCTCGGGCCCAAGGGCCGCAACGTGGTGCTCGACAAGAAGTGGGGCGCTCCGACCATCACCAACGACGGTGTCTCGATCGCGAAGGACATCGACCTCGAGGACCCCTACGAGCGCATCGGCGCCGAGCTGGTCAAGGAGGTCGCGAAGAAGACCGACGACGTGGCCGGTGACGGCACGACGACGGCGACCGTGCTCGCCTGGGCGATGGTCCGCGAAGGTCTGAAGAACGTGGCCGCCGGGGCCAACCCCATGTCCCTGAAGAAGGGCATCGAGGCCGCCGTCGAGGCCGCCGTGGCGTCGCTGCACGACCTCGCCACCCCGGCCGACACCAAGGAGCAGATCGCCCAGGTCGCCTCGATCTCGGCGGCCGACACGGAGATCGGCTCGCTGATCGCCGACGCCATCGACAAGGTGGGCAAGGACGGTGTGATCACGGTCGAGGAGAGCCAGTCGTTCGGCATGGACATGGACCTCGTCGAGGGCATGCGCTTCGACAAGGGCTACATCTCGCCCTACTTCGCGACCGACACCGAGCGCATGGAGGCCGTCCTCGAGAACGCCTACCTGCTGCTCGTCTCCGGCAAGATCACGTCGGTTCGCGACGTGCTGCCCGTGCTCGAGAAGGTGATGCAGAGTGGCCGTCCGCTCCTCATCATCGCCGAGGACGTCGAGGGCGAGGCTCTCGCGACGCTCGTGGTGAACAAGATCCGCGGGACCTTCAAGTCGGTCGCCGTCAAGGCCCCCGGCTTCGGTGAGCGCCGCAAGGCCATGCTCCAGGACATCGCCATCCTCACCGGTGGCACGGTCATCGCTGAGGAGGTCGGCCTCAAGCTCGACAACGCGAGCATCGAGCTGCTCGGCTCCGCCCGCAAGGTCGTCGTCACGAAGGACGAGACGACCATCGTCGAGGGTGGTGGCGACGAGGACGACATCAAGGGCCGCATCAGCCAGATAAAGGCCGAGATCGAGAACACCGACTCCGACTACGACCGCGAGAAGCTCCAGGAGCGCCTGGCCAAGCTCTCGGGCGGCGTGGCCGTCATCAAGGTCGGTGCCGCGACCGAGGTCGAGCTGAAGGAGAAGAAGCACCGCATCGAGGACGCGGTCTCGACGACCAAGGCGGCCATCGAGGAGGGCGTGGTGCCCGGTGGTGGCGTCGCCCTGCTGCGCAGCCAGAGCCGCATCCTGGCGGCCGCCGAGAAGCTCGAGGGCGACGAGGCGACCGGGGCGCGGATGGTGGCCAAGGCCGTCGAGGCGCCGCTCACCCAGATCGCGGTCAACGCCGGTCTGGAGGGCGGCGTGATCGTCGAGCGCGTGCGCAACCTGCCCACGGCGACCGAGGGCCTCAACGCGGCGACCGGCGAGTACGTCGACCTGATCGCGGCGGGCGTCATCGACGCCGCCAAGGTGACCCGTTCGGCGCTGCAGAACGCCTCGTCGATCGCGGCGCTCTTCCTCACGACCGAGGCCGTGATCGTCGACAAGCCCGAGGAGAAGGCCCCGGCGATGCCCGGCGGTGGCATGGACGACTTCTAGTCGCCTCTACCACGAGGACCGAGCGGCGGGGCCTGCGGGCCCCGCCGCTCCGTCGTTCCGGGCCGGCGCGTCGCCGCGGAGCGGGCCGTAGCATGGGCGCATGGCCTCGCCCGAACCCCTCACCCCGTCGCGCGGACTCAACGTCGTCCACCTCTTCTGCCACCCCGACGGCGACGTCGACGCCGCCGCCGTGCGCTCGGCGGTCGACGAGGCCCTCGCGAAGGGTCTCCAGGTCGTGAGCGTCGCGATCGTCGGGGCGAAGGCCGACCTCGCCTTCATGGTCCTCGGCGAGGATCTCTGGGACCTGCGTCGCTTCCAGTCCCAGATCCAGGCCGCCGGCCTGCTCGTCTCCGAGAGCTACGTCTCGGTCACCGAGGTCAGCGAGTACGCGCAGGGGATCCCCGAGAAGATGCGTCAGGACCGGCTCTTCCCGCACCTACCGCCCGAGGGCATGCGGGCCTTCTGCTTCTATCCGATGTCGAAGCGCCGCAGCGAGGAGCACAACTGGTACGCGCTGCCCTACGAGGAGCGCGAACAGCTCATGCGCCAGCACGGCGCCTCGGGTCGCGAGTTCCGCGGTCGCGTGCTCCAGCTGGTCACGGGCTCCACCGGCCTCGACGACTGGGAGTGGGGCGTGACCCTCTTCGGGGTGCACGTCGACGACCTAAAGGAGTGCGTCTACACCATGCGCTACGACGAGGCCTCGACCCTCTACGGGGAGTTCGGGGCCTTCTACACCGGCCTCGTCGGCTCCGTCGGCGAGGTCCTCGACGCCGCGATCGCCTAGATGGAGCCGCTCGCCACCGAGAAGATGCTGCGGCGCTGGGCCGAGTCGCTCTCGGCCGTCGCGCGCACCGGCATGGGCTTCACCGACAGCGGCTTCGAGCGAGAGCGCTACGAGGAGATCCTGAAGATCGCGAGCGACATCCGCGCCGCGGCCGACCTCGGGGTCCACGGGGTCGCCGACGCCGACGGCCTCGTCACCGAGTGGCTGGCCGACGTGGGCCGTGGTGTGCCGGGCTACGTGACGCCCAAGGTGGCCGTCGGCGCCGCCGTCGCCAACGAGGCGGGCGAGCTCCTGCTCATCCAGCGCGCCGACTCCGGCGTCTGGCTCTACCCCACGGGCTGGTGCGACGTCGGGTACTCCGCTCCCGAGGTCGTGGTGAAGGAGGTGCGGGAGGAGACGGGCATCGAGGTCGAGGTCGACCGGCTGATCGGCGTGCTCGACGGCATGCGTCTCGGGGTCTCGCGGATCCCCCTCTACTCCCTGCTCTTCCTCTGTCGGGCGACGGGTGGGGAGCTGGCCCCCCACCCCCTCGAGTGCGCCGACGTCGGCTGGTTCCCCCGCGAGGCGCTGCCCGCGGGCACCCTCGGCGCGGAGCGGTGGGCCGACCCCATCTTCGCCGCGATCGCGGGCGAGACGCGCGACGTCTTCTACGACGACCTGCGCCGACCGGTCTGGCGGGAGCCGTGATCGTCGTCGAGGCGGTGAGCGAGCCGACCGTCGAGATTCGCGACGCCCTCAACGCACTCCTGCCCCAGCTCTCCGCGAGTGCGCCGCCCCTCGATGACGCGGCCCTGGCGCGCCTCCTCGCCTCCCCGGTCGTGACCCTGTTCGTCGCCCGTCGGGAGGGTCGCCTCGTGGGGGCCCTCACCCTCGTCCAGTTCCCGATCCCCACCGGCTGGCGGGCCTGGATCGAGGACGTGGTCGTCGACGAGTCGGCCCGCGGCGTCGGCGTCGGGGCCCGTCTGACGGCGGCCGCCGTCGAGGCGGCGAGCGCCGCCGGGGCTCGCTCGGTCGACCTGACGAGCCGTCCCTCGCGAGAGGCAGCGAACGCCCTCTACCAGCGTCTCGGCTTCGAGCGGCGTGACACGAATGTCTACCGTCTTGTCGTAGAAGGTTGACGCGCGGGCAGATCCGGGCGTCCGCCTCCGACTTATGATTCCGCCGTGAACGAAGTCCCGTCCATCGACAACTATGCCGAATTGCCTCGGTCAGAGTTCGCTTTTCCAGGTCCCCTTCGCGATCGATTGGTGCGTGCCATCCTCGAAGGTCGTAAGACGACGACCACGTCGCTAGCCCAGGAGTACGAAATGGGGCGTGAAACCCTGCCATACCGGGGCCAACGTTCCGTGGTGGTCGACTCTGACAATCAACCAGTGTGCGTGATCGAGACGGAGGACGTGAAAATCGTTCCACTGGGAGGAGTTGACTTCGCACACGTGGAGGATGAAGGCGAGGGCCACGCGACGATGTCGCAGTGGCGGACGGGCCACGAGAACTTCTGGCGAAGCAAGGAGATGACCGATTCTCTCGGAGGCACGGCTGTCGACCTTGACGACGCGACCCCCGTTGTCGTGGAGCGTTTTCGGTTAGTGGAGAGGTTGCGCTCATCTGCGATGGGATTCTCCAGGTCGTCCGACCTTTGTGGTGGGTGAAGGTTCGTGAAGTCATCAGAGAGCTTGAGCGCGACGGTTGGGTACAGGTCCGACACCGGGGGAGTCATCGGCATTTTCACCATCCGTCGAAGCCGGGCACGGTGACGGTGCCCGGCTCCATGGGAGATGATCTGCACCGAGAGCTTCTCGCTAGCATCATGAGGCAGGCGGGATTGCAGAGGGGATTGCGATGATCGAGTATGCGGTCGTAATTGAGCGCTCGCCGAACAACTACGGGGCATGGGTTCCCGATCTTGATGGATGCGTCTCTACGGGCAAGACTCTCGAGGAGGTCACGGCGAACATCGCTGAGGCCATCGAAATGCACCTGGAAGTGATGCGCGAGAACGGCGAGACTGTCCCGCACCCAACTGCGCAAGTGGCAGTCGTACGAGTTGCCTCGTAGCCAGGGGCATGACTGTCAGCATTTGCGACACGAACGTCTATCGCTTGTTCGTGGACGGCTGACGCGTCGTCGGGATCCATCGTGCGCGCCCGCGGGCGTCGCCCCGGCCCGTCGTCGGATCCGCGAATGGTCGAATCTCGTTCCACCGACGATTCCTCCCATTGCCGCGATCGGAGTTCGCGTCGCCGGGCCACTGCGGGATCACCGGGTGGACGCCCTCCTCAATGCTCGCACGACGACGACCACGTCACTGGCCCCGGAGTACGCGGATGGCCGGGAGCCACTGCCGCGTCGCGGTGAGTTGTCGTGGTTGACTCCCACGATCGACTGGTCGGCGTGATCGAGACGATGGAGGTGCGCGTCGTTGCACGGGCCGAGGTGGACGTCCGGTGCGGGGTGGATGAGGGCGAAGGGCACGTGACGGTCGCGGATGGGCGCCGGGGCCACGACGGATTCTGGCGGAGCGAGGAGATGGCAGCGTCGCTCGGAGGTGTGGCCCGTCACGTCGACGATGAGACACCCGTCGTCGCGGAACGATGTCGGGTGGTGGAGCGGCGGCTCTCCGCCACCGAGTGATCCGCCACGCCGCGAGCTCCTCGAGGCGGATGGCCGCTCATCCGAGCCTCACGCGACGCACACGCGATGGCGAGGCCGCGGTCGGCCGCGGGCGGTGTCGTCGGCACCCCATCCGGCCGTCCGCGCCCACTCGGTGGCCCGATGCGGTCACCCGCTGATCCGGGGCGGGAGCCCCTCAGCGGAGGGCGACGGTCAGGCACGCCACGGGGTCGCCGTTCGGGTTCGCGTCGATGACGACGGACTCGGCACGGCCCGCCGTGAGCCAGTACTGACGGGCGGACGACGTGGCATCGCCGCGCGCGTTCGTTCGGAACCCGAGCCAGATCTCGTTCTGGGGGAAGTGCGACGGTGCGGGCTGGTCCTGCACGCGGACGCCGGCCGTCGACGGCGTCGACCCGCAGCGGTGCGAGTACGCGTACGCGTAGAACCTCGCGCGCGACCTCAGGCCCCACACCCGCAGGGTCTCGACCAGCACGTCGCCCGCGTCGCCGCCGCCGGCCGACCGAGACTGCACGAACTGGACTCGACTCCCCCGCGGAACCGCTGCTCCGTCGTACGTCACCGCGGGATGGCTCGTCGCGAGCGTCGCGGGAGCGAAGGCGGACGCGACGTCCACGATGGAGTGTCGCTCCGACGCACCACTGGGCGAGGGGAGCGCGACGAGGGTCAGCGCAAGGGCCATCGCGGACATCCCAGACGAGAGTCGTGGCGCCGTCCTTCTTCGCACGACCCGCAGCCTACCGAGGCTCCTCCCGCGGAGGAGTCGGTCGGCGTCGTCGCGCGGCCGATTCGCGGACCGGGCTCCCGCGCGAGCGGTGCGGCGACCCCCGTCCGGCCCGCGACCGGCTCGGGCACCGCGTACCCTGAGCCCAGCGTCCCGCGGCGGCGGGTCGGTGAGGGGGAGCGTGATGACCGTGTCCGAGCGAGCCGAGGCCTGGCGCCGCCGGGGTTCCACCTTCCGGTGGGCGCCCCGCGACGGGAGCGCCCCCGAGACGAACGTCTTCCACGTTGAGTCGGGCCCCGCGGACGGACCGGTCCTCCTCCTGGTCCACGGGTTCCCCACCTCGAGCATCGACTGGTTCGAGGTCGCCGATCTCCTCGGCGACGACGTCCGCGTCGGCCTCCTCGACTTCCCCGGCTACGGATTCTCGGACAAGCCCCGGGGCTGGGGCTACAGCCTGGCCCGGGACGCCGAGCTCCTCGACTACTACGCGCGCGAGGTGCTCGGCGCCTCGCGCGTGACCCTCGTCGCCCACGATCGGGGGTCGAGCGTGGCGTTGGCCCTCGTGCTCGGGGACCCGGCCCCGTCCGGCGACGCGTCGCTCGTGGTGGAACACCTGGTTCTCACGAACGGCAACATCTTCCTCCCCCTCTCCCAGCTCACCGACTTCCAGCGACTCGTCCTCGACCCGGCGACGGCCCCCGAGGTGCTGGACGTCGTCACGCCCGAGCTGCTCGCCGCCGGGATGGGCACGACGACCTTCTCGCCGCCCCGACCGGCCGACCACCCCGACGTCGCGGCGCTCGCGGTCGCCTTCGCCCACGACGACGGCGTCGGCGTCCTGCACGAGACGATCCAGTACCTCGTCGAGCGGGCCGAACACGAGCGTGACTGGCTCGAGCGCCTGGCCACCCGCGAGGTCGCGACGACGCTGATCTGGGGCCTGCTCGATACGGTGTCGCCACCGCGCGTGGCCGCCGCCGTGTGGAACGAGTTCCTGGCGGAGAAGCCGGGGCGCAATCGCCTCTACCTCGTTCCCGGGGCGAACCACTACCTGCAGGTCGATCGTCCGTCGGCCCTCGTCGCCGCCGTCCGCCACGCCCTCGCTGGCTCGGCGGACGCGATGGTGGGGCCGATCGCCTCGGGTCCCGACGCCCCCGTCCTGGTCGACGCGTCGCGGACGCGGCTCCCCGCGGCGACCGAGGTGCTGGGGCGCGCGTCGTTGCGTCGCGGGCCCGGAGCCGCGCCGCGGCTCGGAACGGAGCCGGGTGGTCGGTGACGCCCCGGCGCGGTCTCGACCCTGGGTGTCGTCTCCGAGGCGAGGATCGCCCGCCGGTTCAGGGTGAGGGCTCCGGGGTGGCGAGGAGTCGGCCGAGCGTCGCGCGGTAGTGCTCGAGCGCCCGGCGTCCCTCGTCGGTCGCCGCGACCAGGGTTCGCGACATCGACCCCTGGCCACTCTTCTCGACAGTCACGTAGCCCGCCTCGGCGAGGCGGCGCAGGTGGGTGAGCAGGTTCCCGGCGGTGAGGTCGGTGACCTCACCGAGGCGGGGGAAGCTGATCTCGTCGCCGGGGGTGAGGGCGCTCAGGACGACCATGATCCGCAGGCGGGCCACCGCGTGGATGAGGGGGTCCAGCTCGTCGACGGGCACGTCGTCAGCGAGCCCGTCGCGACGCGATCGCCCGTCGCGTGGTGACGACGAGGCCGAGGAGGGTCCCCCCGAGGCCGTCGACGAGCCACACCGTCCGGGGTCCCGTGAAGACCGCGGCGGTCGCCACCACGACGAGGACGCAGGCGGGCACGACCATCGCGGGCTGGCGACGCCCCGCGCCGTAGCCGGCGAACATCGCCCCGACGGCGACGAGCGGGCCGGAGGCCGCGAACACGCCGTAGACGGTGGGGGCCCCGGCCCCGATGGCGTGCAGGGCCCCTTCGAACACGAAGGACGACGCGAGGACGATCGCGTAGGCCGCCGCCTCCCACCGACGCGCGTGCGTCGCCGGGGTCACTCCGACGAGGGCGCGCTGCACGACGGCGGCGGTGACGAGGATGAGTACGAGCAACGCCCCGAAGGCGATCGCGAGGCCGGTCCCCGTGGGCCCGACGTACGGCGACTGGTCGCGCACCGAGAGCCAGAGCCCGCCGTAGGCGACGCCGAAGACGACCGTGCGGGTCCACCAGAGCACCGGAGGATCGGGGTTGAGGCGACGGGTGCGCTGATCGGCCTCGGCGAGCGCCCGCGCCGCGTCGCGTGGATCGAACTCGCTCATCGAGGAACGGATGGGGTCGGAGCTCGTCGTCACGGCCACCCCCTTCTAAGTTTGTGTCACAAACTATACCCGGTCGCGACGGCGACGGCTAGGGGGACGTCGGCCGGTAGTGCCCGGCGTCGACGTCCTCGATGAGGGTGCTCTCCCGGGGCGCCCAGCCGAGGAGCTCGGAGGTGACGGCGGCGCGGGCGCGGACGTCCATGGCGACGAAGGGTCCGAGGTGGTCGAACTGGGCCCGCGCCTCCTCCGGGCTGATCGACCGGGTCGGCACACCGAGCGACCGACCGATCGCCGCGGCGATCTCGCGGAAGGGGACGCCCTCCTCCGCGACCGCGTGGAGGACCGATCCCGCCGGGGCGTCCTCGAGGGCCCGGCGGACGAGTCGGGCGGCGTCGGCGACGTGGACCGCGGACCAGGCGTTCGCCCCGTCGCCGACGTAGGCGGACGCGCCCGCGCGGTGGGCGACGCTCGCGATCCACGCGACGAAGCCGTGGTCGCCCGCGCCGTGCACCGTCGGGGGGAAGCGCAGGACGCAGGAGCGCACGTCGACCCCTCGCAACGAGAGGACGTAGAGCGCGGTCGCCGCGCGTCGCCCGACCGGGAGCGCTCGCGTCGCGGCGCTGGGGACGAGCCCATCGCTCTCGGTGGCGGGTCGACCGTGGTCCAGGCCCGCGACGCCGCTCGCCAGGATGAGGGGCCGACCACTCCCGGCGAGGGCCGTCCCCATCGCCTCCACGGCCCGCCGATCGGTCGTGGCGGCGCTCACGAAGTCGCCGCGCCAGGCCACGTCGTGGGCGAAGGCGAGATGGACCACCCCGTCGCTCTCGTCGGCCGCCCGCGCGAGGCCCTCCGGATCGGCGAGGTCGCCCCGCCACGGGATCCCTCCCAACGCCTCCAGGCGCCGGGCCGCCTCGTCGCTGCGGACGAGGCCCCGGACCTCGTGGCCGGCGTCGACCAGTTCGGCCGTCGTGGCCGCGCCGATCCAGCCGGTGGCCCCGGTGACGAAGTAGCGCACGATGGTCCCCTCGGCTCGTGATGACAGTTACTGTCATCACACTATCGAGTGATGGCAGCAACTGTCAACACCTAGGCTCGTCCCGTGGGGCGCTGGGAGCCGAACAGTCACGGTCGCCTGCAGCGCGCGGCCCTCGAGCTCTACGCCGAGCACGGCTTCGAGGCGACGACGGCCGCGCAGATCGCCGCGCGGGCCGGGCTCAGCGAGCGCACCTTCTTCCGCCACTTCGCCGACAAGCGCGAGGTCCTCTTCGGTGGGACCGACGCGCTGACCACCCGTCTCGTCGCGGCTGTCGCCGGAGCCCCCGCCTCCGAAGGGGTCACCGCGGTCGCCCGTCGCGCCGCGCTCACCGCCGCCGAGTTCATCGGCGCAGCACCGCGCGAGATGGTCCGGGACCGCCGCGACGTCATCGCGACCAGTCCCGAGCTGCGCGAGCGGGACCTCGCGAAGATCGCCCTCGTCGCGACGGCGCTCGCTGCGGCCCTCACCGAGCGGGGGGTGAGCGAGGCCCTCGCCCTCGTCGCGGCCGACGTCGTCGTCTCGGTGCTGCGGGTCGGCCTCGACCAGTGGCTCGCGAACCCCGCATCGCCGTCCCTGCCGCAGGCGGTCCTCGCCGTGTGGGACGAGGTGCGCCCCTCCCTCGGCTGACGGACTGCTCGACGGGGGGACGTGAGGGCCCGAGGCTCGAGCGTCGCCGCCTACCTCGAGGTGGGACGACGGCGGTGCTCCGCCCTGGCCCGGGCTGGCCGGGATGGGGCCGCAGCGTCCGCACGCCCGCGGAGGCCCTCGCCGAACTCGAGCGCCACCGCCCCCGCTACGTCGCCGCCATCCCCGGCGCGCGCGACGTCGGTCTGCTCGAGGTCGTCGGCGAGGTCGTCGGCGACGCCGCCGCGGACGTCGGCGCCCCGAACGCCCTCGGCCCCGGTGACGACCGTCGGATCGGGACCCGCGTCCCACCCCGAACCCCGTGGCCGGACCAGCGCGCGGCCCTCTCCGGTGCCCTTCTCGCGGGGCCGACGTCGCCGTGGCCCGCCGCCTACGCCCGGCGCCGCGTCGCGGGGCACGTCCTCGACCACGCCGGGGAGATCGAGGACCGCTCCCCGCCGGACGGAGGGGTCGGGGCCGTCGAGGTGGGTTAGCCTGCCGCCGTGACCCCACCCCCGACCCACGACTCGAACCTCTCGCTCGGCGAGCGCCGAGCGGACGCCCTCGCGCGGACCTCGGAGCACGTGTTGCGGGCCTGGCGGGAGTTCGACCACGCCCGCGAGATCGAGACCGTCCCCTCCGCCGAGCTGCGCGCCCTCCTCGAGGAGCCCCTACCGGAGGAGGCCCACGACGTAATCGCCATGATCGATCACGCGGCCGCGGTCCTCGACGCCTCCCTCGCCCAGTCGCGCCCCCGGTACTTCGGCTTCATCGGCTCGAGCGGACTCGAGGTCGGCGCCATCGCCGACCTGCTCGCCCACTCCTACGACACCAACCTCGCCGTCGACGCCCGCGCCGCCACCGACCTCGAGGACCAGTCACGTCGGTGGCTCGCCGACTTCCTCGGCTTCCCGGCGACCGGCGGTTCCTTCACGAGCGGCGGCACCATCAGCAACCTGACGGCGCTCGCGGCGGCCCGGGAGGCCGCGCTGCCCGACTCGCGGCGCCGGGGCCTCGGTGACGCGCGACCCACCCTCTACTGCTCGCGCGAGGCCCACTACTCGATCGTCCGGGCGGCCGAGCTGCTCGGGATCGGGCGCGAGCAGGTGCGAGCCGTCGCGATCGACGACGAGCGCCGGCTCGTCCCCGAGGACCTCGACCGTCAGCTCGCGGCCGACCGCGCGGCCGGTCGGACGCCCGTCGCGGTCGTGGCGACGGCGGGCACGACCCTCACCGGTGCGGTCGATCCCCTCGACGCGATCGCCGACGTCGGCGAGCGCCACGGCGTGTGGCTCCACGTCGACGGCGCCTACGGCCTGCCGGCGGCGACCGTCCCCGGGGTGGCCGAGCGCTTCCGCGGGCTCGAGCGGGCCGACTCGGTGACCGTCGACTGCCACAAGTGGATGTACGTTCCCAAGGCCTGCAGCGCCGTGCTGGTGAGGGACGGCGACCGCCTCGCGCGGACCTTCGCCCACGACGAGGCCTACATGCCCCACGACGGGGAGCACCGCAACGCCGTCGACACGACCGTCGAGTACTCGCGACCCCTGCGGGCCCTCAAGCTCTGGATGGCCTTCGCCACCCACGGCGCGCGGGCGATGCGCGGGGCCGTCGCGCGCAACTGCGACCAGGCCCAGCTCCTCTACGACCTCGCCGCGGCGCACCCGGAGCTCGAGGTCCTCCCGCACCGACCTTCGCTCTCGATCGTCCCCTTTCGCTGGGTCGGGGGCTGCGCCGACCCCGACGCCCATAACGACGCCCTCTGCGCGGCGCTGCAGCGCGACGGGCGGGTCTTCGTCTCGCCGGCCACCATCGACGGTCGCGTCTACCTGCGCCCCTGCGTCACCAACTTCCGCACGAGCGACGACGACATCCGCGCCCTGGTCGACGTGGTGCTCGCGCTCGGCGGCAACTGCGCCGCCCTACACGGGTAGGTCGTCGGGCGGATCCTCGCCCACCAGCCCGTCGATCGACTCGCGTAGGAGGTCGGCGTGACCCACGTGGCGCGCGTACTCCTCGATGAGGTCGATGAGCACGCGGCGCAGGCTCGGGCGCCGGTCCGTCGGCCACGGTCCGGGGGAGAGGGCGTCGAGGCCGCCCTCGGCGAGGGTGCGCGCCACGATCTCGCGCGAGCGCGCGACGGCGTGACGCCACAGGGCCCAGAGCTCGTCGGCCGACTCGGTCGCGCCGGTCCGCCACTCGGCGTCGGGGTCCTCCTCGAGGCCGAGGCCCACCCAGGGCGGACCGAGGGGCTCACCGAGGAACTTCGTCCCGAGCGTGTACTCCTCGACCAGCGCGAGGTGCTTGATGAGTCCTCCGAGGGTGATCGCCGAGGGGCCGAGTCGTCGACCCAGGTCTTCGCCGTCGAGCCCCCCGCACTTCCAGGCGAAGGTGCGCCGTTGACGCTCGAGGGAGCCGAGCAGGGTCGCGACCTCGTCCCCGGCGAGGGGCGGCTCGCGCAGCTCGGTCGGCTCCACGCCCGGAACCTACTGCGCGTCGGCGAGGAGCTCGTCGAGCAGCGCGCGCACCCGGCGCTCGATCTCGTCGACGATCGGCCGCACCGCCTCGACGGGTCGCCCGGCGGGGTCGGGCAGGTCCCAGTCGAGGTAGCGCGTCGCGGGGTAGAAGGGGCAGGCGTCGCCGCAACCCATCGTCACCACGACGTCGGCCGCTCGCGCGAGCTCGTCGGTGAGGGGGGTCGGGAACTCGCGCGAGGCGTCGAGGCCCCGCTCGGCGAGGACCGCGACGACGGCGGGGTTGAGGGCGTCCGCCGGCTCGGAGCCGGCGGAGGTCACCCGGACGCGGCCGCGGGCGAGGTCCTCCATGATCACCTTGGCGGCGAGGCTGCGCCCCGCGTTGTGCACGCAGAGGAAGAGGACGGTGGGGGTCACGGGGCTCCTTCGATGAGGTCGTGGGTCGCGGCCCAGAGTAACGGGCCGAGTCGAGGGTCGCGAGCCGCGCGCGAGGGTCGCTCGGCCCGGGGCGGGCCGACGACGAGGCCGGCCGGTCCGACGAGCGTCCCGCCGGCGAGATCGAGGTCGAGGGCGGCGCGCAGGATCGGTCGGGCCCCGTAATCGGGGCCCGGCAGGACGCGGGGAGCGGCCCGTCGCATCATCGCGTTGCTCCAGCCGGTCCCCTCGTGGCCGAGGTGCGTGGCGACGGCGCCGGGGTGGGCGGCCAGCGAGACGGTGGTCCGTCCCTCGGCGCGCAACCTCCGCTCGAGCTCGAGGGCGAACGCCAGGTTGGCCAGCTTCGAGGCGGCGTAGGCGGACCAGCGCCGGTAGTGCCGGGGCGGAATCGCGAGTGTCGCCGGGTCGAGGGAGCCCACGTGGTGCACCAGGCTCGTCACGGTGACGACGCGGGGGGCGACGCCGCGCTCGAGCGCGTCGAGCAGCTCGGTGGTGAGCGCCGCGTGGCCCAGGTGGTTGACCGCCATCGTGAGCTCGACGCCCTGCGCCGTGTACTGCTCGTCGATGGCCATCAGCCCGGCGTTGTTCACCAGGACGTCGACGGCGCCGAGACCGTCGACGATCTCGCGGGCCGCACGGCGGACGGTGGCGAGGTCGGCGAGGTCGAGGGTGACGACCTCGACGCGGGTCTCGGGGTGGTGTCGACGCAGGTCGTCGGCGAGCGGCGCGGCGCGTTCGGGCGAGCGGACCGCCAGGGCGAGGTGGGCCCCGCGCTCGGCGAGCGCCGTCGCGACGCTACGACCGAGGCCGGAGGTGGCGCCGGTGACGACGATTCGTCGTCCGCGCGGGTCCACCGGGCGGGGTCGGGGACCGCTCATCGGGCGTGGTTGATCATCCAGCGCACGCCGAAGCGGTCGAGGCAGGTCCCCCAGTAGCCGAAGAACATCGGCGACATGCCGGTCGCCTCGGTCGAGCCCTCGGACAGTCGACCGTAGAGGCGGTCGGCCTCCTCGCGGGTGTCGGGCTCGAGGGCGATCGTCACGTTGTTGCCGATTCGCTGCTCGTGGCCGAGCGAGACGAGCATGTCGGTCGCCTGCAGGACGTGGCCCGCGAGGATCTCCACCTCGACGTGGAGGACCTGGTCGGCCTCGCCGGGCCCGAGGGGTGGTAGGCCCGGGGCCTCGCCGAAGCGCTGGAGGTCGCGCACCGACGTGCCGAAGACGTCCGCGTAGAAGGCGACGGCCTCCTCGGTGGTGCCGGGGAAGTTCAGGTAGGTGCTGACGCGGCTCACGGCTCCTCCTCGGTCGCGCCGGTGACCCTACTCGGCGCCGAGGTCGCGGAACGTCGCCGCCGGGGCCGGGTGCGCGAAGAAGTAGCCCTGGGCGAGATCGATCCCGAGCTCGCGACAGGCGCGCGCCTCCTCCGCCGTCTCGACGCCCTCGGCGATGAGACGGATGTCGGCGAGCTCGCCGAAGTGGCGCATCCCGGAGACGAGGGCCTGGCGAACGGGGTCCCGATCGACGTCGTGGACGAGGGCGATGTCGAGCTTCACGGTGTCGGGGCTCAGCTCGAGGATGTGCTGGAGACCGGCGAAGCCGGCCCCCGCGTCGTCGACCGCGAGGCGGCACCCCTCGACCGAGGAGACGATGCGACGCACCTCGGCGGGATCGTCGATGCGCGTGTGCTCGGTGACCTCGACCGCGAGGTCGCGCCCGGCGCGCGCGCGCAGGTCGCGCAGGGTCGCGGCGTCGAGGCTGTCGGCCGAGAGGTTGATCCCGAGCGTGCGGTCCGGTGGGAGCTTGGCGCCCTCCTCGATGGCGACCTCGACGCAGGCCAGCTCGAGCTCGCGGCTGAGCCCCACCTCGCGAGCCTGCTCGAAGACGAGGTCCGGGCGGGTGCCGTCACGGAAGCGCGTGAGGGCCTCGAAGGCGAAGAGCTCGCCCGTCGCCAGGTGCACGATCGGCTGGAAGACCGGCGAGAACTCGCGTCGCTCGATGATCGAGCGGATCCGACGGCGGGTCACCTCCCGGCCGCGGGCCGCGGCCAGCATCGGGCCGACGAGGGCCGACGCGAGGCCGCCGAGGTCGTCGTAGGCGGCTCGGCGGGCGAGGGGGGCGCCGGTGCGGGCGCGGCGTGGCTCGGTCGTCGCGAGGATGCCGACCAGCTCGCCGCCGTCGCGGACGGGGACCATGACGGCGAGGCCCATGCCGCGCTCGAGCAGGTACCCGACGAGGGGCTCGTCGTGCAGGTCGCCCGGCTGCTCGAGGTCGACGATCCAGGCCCCGTCCCGGACCTCGTCGGCGACGCGGGCGTGGTCGGCGAACGGGAAGGGGAGTCCGGGCCGAACGGCGTCGTTCATCGAGCCCCGGGTGGCGAGGCAGGAGAAGCCCCCGTCGACGTCGCGCTGGTAGAGGGCGGCCGAGGTCACGAAGTCGAGGCCGGCGACCGCGTCGCAGAGGGACTGCGCGGTCGCGGCGAGCCCGCCGCCCGCGCGGACCTCGCGCATGAGCAGGGAGACCGCCTCGGCGTCGTTCTCGCTCTGACGCAGGGCCGTCGCGAGTCCCTGCTCGTGGCTGAGGTCGCGCTTCACGGCGACGTAGGCGAAGACCGTGCCGTCGGCGTCGTGGACTGGCGAGACCGTCGCGTCCTCGTCGAAGATCTGGCCGTCCTTGCGCCGATTGGTCAGGATGCCCTGCCAGGGGCGTCCGGCCACGAGGTTCCCCCAGAGCTCCCGGTAGAAGGCCTCGTCGTGCTCGCCGCTCGAGAAGAGGTGGGGGTTCTGGCCGATCATCTCCTCGCGGGAGTACCCGGTGACCCGACTCGCCGCCGGATTGGCGTAGATGATCCGTGGCTCGAGGGTGGTGATGATGATCGACTCGACGGCCTGGTCCATCGCCGTCGTGAGGAGCGTGCCCTCGCGCTCGGCGGCGACGAGGCGCTCGCGCTCGCGCAGCTGGGCGATTCCCACCCCCACGCGCGACGCGAACTCCTCGAGGCGGCTGACGGCACTCGGGGGGAAGGCGTCGGGCTGGTCGTCGTACACGGTGAAGACGCCGTCGATCGCGCCACCCACCGTCACGGGGATGGCGCACGACGAGGCGAAGCCGTGCACGACGGCGCGGGGCAGCCACGGGCGGAAGGTCGCGGAGTGGGGGATGTTGTTCTCGACCGTGGTGCGTCCCGTCCTCGCGGCGCGGCCCGTCGGTCCCTGGGCGGAGGGGCCGTCGTCCCAACTCAGGGTGAACCCGTCGAGGTAGTCGCGGTGCTCCTTGCTCGCCGCCACGACGCTGATCGACTTGCGGCGGTCGTCGTGGCGCCGCCCGTACCAGGCGAACCGGTAGCCGCCCTGGTCGACGATGGTCTGGCAGAGCTGCGAGATCAGGTCGTGCTCGTCGATGGCGACGGCCAGCACGGCGTTGCCGGCGGCGAGGGCGTTGTGGGCGCGACGCTCGATGACGACGTCCTGGACGTCGCGCATCGCCGAGACGATGGAGGTGGTCGCGCCCGACGCGTCGTGGATCGGCCGGTAGAAGACCGACATCCAGCGCCAGCGACCGCTACGGGTGCGGTAGCGGCAGTCGAACGGGGGCAGCAGCTCGCCGGCGAGGACGCGCTGGCGGGCGAGGAGGCGCTCGGGCACGTCGGCGGGGTCGTTGAAGTCGGTCATGGGTCGGCCGACCATGTCGCTCGGGTTCCACCCGAGGATCTCGACGACCGAGGGGGAGACCCACTCGATGACGCCCTCGGCGCTGGTCTGGACGACGACGTCGGAGGCGTTCTCCGCGAGGAGGCGGAAGCGGGCCTCGGAGACGGCGAGCTCCTCCTGGCGACGGACGGCCTCCTCGGCGTCGCGCCACGCGACGATGCGCTGGCTCGACCGCCCCGACGCGTCGGGGATGTCGCGCCCGCTGACCTCGATCCACCGGAAGGCGCCGTCCTTCGTGCGCGCCCGGAACTGCAGGTTCACCGCCTCGGTGCGCAGGAGGGCGTCGCGCGCGCCGAGGAAGAGGGCGAGGTCGTCGGGGTGGATGAACTCCTCGCTGCGCCGTCCGATCATCTCTTCCGGCGTCCACCCGAGCACGTTCGTCACGGTGTCGAAGATCCACCGGATGGTGCCGTCGGGGTCGGCGAGGATGACGACGTCGGTGCTGTGGTGGGCGAGGAGCTCGTAGCGGTCCGCGAGCTCCCGGAACCGCTGGCGCTCTCGGACCACGTCGTCGATCATCCGCAGGCTGGCGACGAGGATGTCGCGGTCCCGGATCTCGTCGCGGAAGGCGTGCACCGCGACGGCGACGTGGAGCGGACGCCCGTCGGCGTGGCGCACGACGACCTCGACGCTGGTGGACAGGGAGGTCGACAGCATCTCGTCGACGACCTGGTCGTCGAGGGGCGTCGAGGGGTCGAGGAAGGATCTCGCGTCGCGACCGACGATCTCCTCGAGGGGGAGGCCGAAGAGGTGCCCGCAGCTCGGCGAGGCCCACGTGATGACGGCGTGCTCGTCGAGCTCCAGCACCCCGTCGGAGGCGTGCTCGGCCACGATGCGGTAACGCCGCTCGAGGAGGGACTCGTCGGTCACGTCGCGCCAGGAGAGGCTCACCACGTCGCCCACGCACCCGGCTCTCGCGTCGAGGACGCGGTCCCGGCCGTCGCGGTCGCGGTGGGGGAGCCCGTGGATGTCGAGGGGGGCGCCCGTCTCGGTGGCAGCCACCAGCCGCTCGCCGAGGGGCGAGGCGAGGAAGGAGGGCGAGATCACGCTGAGGCGCGTCCCGATCACCTCGTTCGGGCTGAGGCGCAGGACGTTCGCGGCCACCGCGTTGACGTTCGCGTAGACGAAGTCGACGACGCGCGCCCCGTCCCGCACGACCCGGAGGACGACGCGCGGATCGAACTCGGTGTCGAGCTGGGCGCGCTCCACTCCCCCCGTCGCGTCAGGCGGGGGTGACGGCCCCGAGAGCGAGCCCTCGTCGGATGACGCGATCTTCGACACTCCAGCCAGTAGACCACCGACGGCGTGGGTAAAGCAAAGAAATTTATGCCTCAGTCACTCCGCTTCCCAACTCGAACATGGTTCGAATTCGTCGGCGGACGGCGTCAGATCCTTTCGGGGACCATCTCGATCGCCCCGCACGGGCACTCGGCGACGCAGATCCCGCATCCCTTGCAGAAGTCGTAGTTGAAGGCGTAGCGCTCTCCCGGCCCCAGCTTCATGACGGCGTTGTCCGGGCAGACGCCGAAGCAGTTGTCGCACTCGAAGCAGTTGCCGCACGAGAGGCAGCGCCGCGCCTCGAAGAGGGCGTTGTCCTCGGTGAGCCCACCGATGACCTCCTCGAAGTTGGTCTGCCGGCGGATCCGCTCGAGCTCGGGCCGCTCGGTCCGCGGGGCGTCCGCGTAGTACCAGGTGTTCAGCCGTCCGGCCTCGGCGAGGGCGTGGCGCGCGGGGCGCTCGTCGACCCGCCCGGCGAGGTAGGCGTCGATGCCCCGCGCCGCCCGCTTGCCGTGGCCGACGGCCACGGTGGCGGTGCGGTTCGAGGGAGCCGCGTCGCCCCCGGCGAAGATGCCCGGCACGTCGGTCATCATCGAGTCGACGACCTGGACGACGCCGTCGGCGACGGCAACCTCGCTGCCCGCGAGCAGCGAGAGGTCGGTGTCCTGACCGAGGGCGAGGACCAGGGCGTCGGCGTCGAGCTCCTCGAACTCGCCCGTCGCCTCGGGGAAGCCCTCGGCGTTGAGGGCCATCTTCTCGATCACCAGCCGCTCGCCCTCGAAGCGCTCGATCGTGGAGAGCCACCGGACGGTCACGCCCTCCCCGAGGGCTTGCTCGACCTCCTCGGCGTGGGCCGGCATCTTCTCGCGGTTGCGGCGGTAGACGATGACCGCGTCGGTCGCCCCGAGCCGCTTCGCGGTGCGGGCGGCGTCGAGGGCCGTGTCGCCACCGCCGTAGACGACGACTCGGCGTCCGAGGAGGGGTGGGTCGTCGTCGGCGACCTGGTGGAGGAAGGAGACGGCGTCGATCACCTTGGCCGAGTCGCCCGCGGGGATCGAGACGCGCTTGCCCAGCTGGGCACCGACGGCGAGGAAGACGGCGTCCGCCCCGGCCGCCTCGCGGGCCGCCGCGATGTCGGTCACGGTCTCGTTGAGTCCGACCTCCACGCCCATGTTCACGATGCGGGCGATCTCCGCGTCGAGGACGTCGCGCGGGAGGCGGTAGGCGGGGATGCCGTAGCGCAGCATCCCGCCGAGGCGCGGGGCGCTGTCGACCAGGCGCACCGCGTGGCCCCGGCGGCGCAGGTGGTAGGCGGCGCTCAGCCCGGCGGGACCGGCTCCGACGACGAGGACCTTCCGGCCGGTCGCGGGTCCCGGCGCGGGCAGCGACCACCCGTGCGCGAGGGCGGTGTCCCCGAGGAACCGCTCCACGGCGTTGATCCCGACCGCCTCGTCCACCTGGGCCCGGTTGCAGGCCGTCTCGCACGGGTGGAAGCAGACGCGCCCCATGATCGCGGGCAGCGGGTTCTCCTCGACGAGGGTGTGCCAGGCGTTCTCGTAGTCGCCGGACTCGGCGTGGTACAACCAGCGCTGGATGTTCTCCCCGGCCGGGCAGGCGTCGTTGCACGGGGGTAGCCGGTCGACGTACACGGGCCGCTCGACCCGCCACGAGCCGGTGTGGTTCGCCCGGCTCGAACCGACGTCGAGCGTGATCGCGAAGGGTCTCTCCATCACTCCTCCTCGTCCGGGGCGAGCCCGTAGCGTTCGATGTTGGCGTCGGCCATCGCCTGCAGGCGCGCCACGACGTCGGGCCGCCCGGCGCCGTTGAAGAGGTGGGCGAAGCGTCGCTGCGGCCGCAAGTACTCCTCGACCCCGACCCGTCGGCGAATCCGTCGCGCGCCCGTCACGACGCCGTCCTCGGCCTCGAAGACGGGGAAGAGGCCGCTCTCGGTGGCCAGTCGCGCCAGGCGGACGGTGTCGCTCGACGCCGAGCCCCAGCCGAGGGGGCACGGGACGAGCACGTGGAGGTACCGGGCCCCGCGCACCTCCATGGCGCGCTCGACCTTGCGCTCGAGGTCGTGCAGATCGGCGACCGTCGCGGTGGCGACGTAGGGGATGTCGTGGGCCATCGCGATGCGCGGCAGGTCCTTGCCCTGCCCGAAGACGTTCCCGGGCTCGGGGCCGACGACGTCGGTCGTCGCGGTCCGCGCCGCCGGGGGCGTCGCGGCCGAGCGCTGGACGCCCGTGTTCATGTAGCCCTCGTTGTCGTAGCAGATGAACAGGACGTCGTCGTTGCGCTCGAACATCCCCGAGAGGGTTCCGAAGCCGATGTCGACGGTGCCGCCGTCGCCCGCCTGGCCCACGACGCGCACGTCGTCGCGACCCTTCACGCGCATGGCCGCGGCGACACCCGTGGCGACGGCCGGGGCGTTGCCGAAGAGGGAGTGCAGCCACGGGATCCGCCACGACGTCTCGGGATAGGGCGTCGAGAACACCTCGAGACAGCCGGTCGCGTTGACGGCGACGAGCCGATCGTTGGTGGCGCGCATCGCCGCGTCGAGCGCGTAGCGAGCCCCGAGGGCCTCGCCGCAGCCCTGACAGGCCCGGTGCCCGGAGTCGATCGAGTTGGTGCGCGCCGGGTTCGACTGGACCGTACGGTCGTCGGCCGAGAGCAGGCGGTTGCCGACGGCGAAGCTGCCGACTTGGTAGAAGTGGACGCGGGTGGCGGTCGGTTCGGTCATCGCCGGGCCTCCGTGGCGCTGCCGAGGTCGCGCAGGACGTTCTCGGCGAAGGGCCCCGAGCGGCGCGACGCGGACATGCGGGCCCGCTCGCGGGCGATGACGCCCTCGTCGAGGTCGAGGAAGGTGAGGGGGGCCAGGTCGTCGCGCCGGGCTCGCTCGATGACGTCCTCGATGCCTCGTCGGGTGATGGGCCGGCCACCGAGCCCGGCGACGACCGTCACCAGGCGCTGACCGAGCCACGGGGCGGACATCGCGACGTCGGTCGCGAGCACCCCGCCCATGCCGAGACTGAAGGACTTCTCGATCACGACGACGCGGCGAGCCCCCCGGAGCGCCTCGGCGACGGCGGCGATGGGGAAGGGGCGGAACGAGGTGATCCCGAGCACGCCGACCCGTTCGCCCGGGTCGCGTCGGGCGTCCACCGCGTCCTTGATCGTGCCGAGCACCGAGCCCATCGCGATCACGACCGTCTCGGCGTCCTCGAGTCGGTAGGGGTGGACGAGGCCCCCGCTCGCGCGACCGGTCAGCGCGGCGAACTCGGCCGCGACGGTCGGAATGAGCTCGAGGGCGTCGAGCTGACGGAGGTGGGCGAGGTAGCGCACCTCCTCGAAGGCCTCCGGGCCCACCATGGCCCCGATGGAGACGGGGTCGTCGGGGTCGAGGACCTGGCGGGGCTCGTACGGGGGCAGGAAGCGATCGACGAGCTCCTGGTCCATCAGGTCGACGCCCTCGACCGCGTGGGTGAGGATGAAGCCGTCCATGCAGACCATGACGGGGACCGAGAGCTCCTCGGCGAGCCGGAAGGCCTGGACGTGGAGGTCGGCCGACTCCTGGTTGGTCTCGGCGAAGAGCTGGATCCAGCCCGCGTCCCGCACGGCCATGGCGTCGCTGTGGTCGTTCCAGATGTTGATCGGGGCCCCGATCGCGCGATTGGCGAGGGTCATGACGATCGGCAGTCCGAGACCCGCGGCGTTGTAGACGGCCTCGATCATGAAGAGCAGGCCCTGGCTCGCGGTCGCCGTGTAGGCGCGGGCCCCCGCGGCCGACGCGCCGATCGAGACCGACATGGCCGCGAACTCCGACTCGACGTTGATGAACTCGCACGGGGTGAGTCGCCCGTCCTTCACCATCGCGCCGATCGCCTCGATGATGTGGGTCTGGGGCGAGATGGGGTAGGCGCAGACCACCTCGGGTCGGCAGCGCGCCACGGTCTCCGCGATGGCGCGCGAGCCCTCAATCTGCTGCAGCACGGATGGCCTCCTGCTCGGCGCGGACGTGGTGGTAGGCGGCGGTGGCGGCGGCCACGTTGCGGTCGCCGACGATCCCGGGGAACCTCTCGCGCAGGGCGACGGCGAGGGCCTCGAGGGGCACCTGGCCCGTCAGGGCGGCGAAGCCCCCGAGGAGCGGGGCGTTCGGGACGGCGCGGCCGACGTGCTCCAATGCCAGCTCGGTGGCGGGACAGGTGGCGAGGTGCGACGGATCGCACCGTTCGGCGAGGTCGGCGAGGCCGAGCTCCTCGACGGTGCGCGAGGTGTTGATGAGCACGAAGCCGTCCGGGGCGAGTCCTCCGAAGAGGTCCACCTGGTGGATCAGCGTCACGTCCTGGACGAGGACGGCGTCGGGCTCGTTGATCGGTTCGCGCGAGCGAATCTCGCGGTCGTCGAGGCGACAGTAGGAGACGACCGGGGCCCCCGTGCGCTCCGAACCGAAGCTCGGGAAGGCCTGGGCGAAACGCCCCTCGTCGAAGGCCGCGACGGCCAGGAGCTCGGCCGCGGTGACGACCCCCTGACCCCCTCGCCCGTGGAATCGCACCTGGAACATCACGCCACCTCGTCGCGGCTCGTTCGCTGACCCTTACGACCGTAGTTCTGGCGCTCTCGGGCGTCACCGGTGCGGGGAGGGCCTTTCGTCCCGAGCAAGGCCCCCGAGGTGGAACGGTGAGAGGAGAGTGGCCGCGCGTCGGGCCGCCCCGAGGCGATGGAGCCCGAGGAGGGCCTCGGTGGTGGCGAGGAGGGAGTAGTGGGTGTAGGCGGAGGTGACGACGGTGCCCCGTGGCACGCTCGGGGCGACGACGTAGGTGGGGACGCGGTTCGCGGCGTCGGCGTCGTTCTCGTCGACCGTGATGAAGAGGACGAGCTGGCCCGCTCGGTAGGGTGCGCTGGCGACGATGGCGTCGACGGCCCGCCGGACCCACGCGTCACCGATCGCGATCGAGCAGTCGTGCATGTCGTGGCACACGTTGGGCACGATGAGGGTGAAGGCGCGCGACAACGTGAGGGGCCACGTGAGCGGGACGTCCTGGTGCGTGCACGCGGGGCCGAGGGAGGTGAAGTAGACGGCGGGGTTGTGCTTCGCCGCGTAGGACCCGCTCGAGACGCGGTCGCACGGGGTGGGCATCGACTCCACGAGCGACGTCCACCGGGACCCCAGCTGGGAGAAGATCGACGGGGTATCGAGGTGGTGGTACGCGGGGTCGGCGTCGTCGGCGACCCCGGCAGCGGACCCGGAGACGAGCGCCAGGTAGTTGGGCAGGCTCGGGTGCGCCACGCCGTGATCGTTCACGGCGACCCCGCACTCGCGTGTCAGGTGGTCGAGGAAGGGGGCCGAGGGGTTGTCGAGGAGTGACGTGCCGACGTTCTCGAGCACGATCCACGCGACCCTCGTGTAGTGGCCGACGGCTCGTTGCCCGCAGGGGCCCACGGCCGCCGTGGTCGCGCTCGTCGGGCTGGCCCCGGCCCGGCTCGTGACGCCTCCCGCGAGGGACGCAGCCGCGACGATGAGGGCGGCGCTCCGGCGGCCCCACCGCCGCACGCGGTCCTCGCTAGTTCATCGCCACGGGTCGGTTGTCCAGACCCGCGTTGAAGCCGACGCCGTTCAGCGTGTGGTAGCGGTTGCCCGAGAGGTCGTAGAGCTCGATCTCGACGGGCGTGGTGGTGAACTTCCCGGCCGCGCAGGTCGGCGTGCAGTCGTTGCGGAACATCGTCGCGTGGGCGTAGGCGGTCGAGCGGCCCCAGTCGAACCAGCGGACGTGGCTGAACCCGTAGTTGCCGTCGGCGCACGCGATCATGACCTCGTTGGGCGCGTAGGCGAGCTGGTGCCCGCAGAGCAGGACCTTCACGTCCTTGTTGGGGCTCGCTTGGGCGACGGAGAGCCAGAGTCCGCCGAGGGCGAGGACGGTGAGCAGGGCGAGCAGCAGGTGGGGGATGCGGTTACGCACGGTGGGTCTCCTGGGGTCGAACGAGTCTCTGCGCGATGACCAGGGTCGCCGCCGCGAAGACGAGCGACACGACGGCGAGTCCGATGTGGACGGCCCGGAACGCGAAGGTGTGCACGTGGTCGACCCACATGTTGCGCACGAGGACGGCCCACACCCAGATGCTCCAGAGGGCTGAGGCCCGTAAGGTCCACGCCGCTGTCTTGGTCACTCGTCCACGTTACGCCCGACGGGCGGGGCCCGCGTGCGGCGCCGTGCGCGCGGGGGCCCTCGGTCCTAGGGTTGGGGCGTGGGCCCCACCGACCGAACGCCGTCTCGCGCGGACTACGACGACGAGTTCGAGTACGGCGGCGACCCCGTGTGCTGGGTGCACCTGGTGTGCCCTCGCTGCGGGGTCATCGTCGAGGGGCCGGGCCACGAGTCGGTGTGCCGGAGGCGCGACTCCTAGACTGGCGCCGAACCGCCGAGGGGACATGCGACGAGGACGCGACCAGAGTGAGCGCCAGCGGGTGCCTGCCCCGCTCATCCGACGGCGCATCGCGTCCGGCCGCGGGGCGATCGAGCAGCCCAACGCGACACCCGACGGCGACGCCGCGCTGACGCCGCGCTTCTGGCTGGCCCTCGTCATCACCGGCGTCGCGACGGGGCTCCTGGGCGACCTCATGATGGCGGTCCTGCGCCTCTTCGAGTACATCGGCTACGGACACCGTGCCGGCAGCTACCAGGCCGCCGTCGAGGCGGTCGGCGGGGTGCGGCGCGTGCTCGTGCTGGTCGTCGCCGGGATGATCGGGGCCGTCGGCTGGTACCTCATCCGCTCGCGGCTGCGCCACGAGCACGCCGAGATCGACGACGCGCTGTGGCGCGGCGACGGACGACTCTCGTTCCGCCGCAGCATCCTGACGTCGACTCTCTCGGAGATGGTCATCGGACTGGGCGCGTCGATCGGTCGCGAGGCGGCCCCGAAGCTCATGGGGGGAGCCGCGGGCTCGTCGATGGCCGACCGCTTCGGTCTGACCCCCGCCCAGCGGCGCCTGCTCGTCGCCTGTGGGGGCGGCGCCGGGTTCGCCGCCGTCTACAACGTGCCGCTCGGCGGCGCCCTCTTCGTCGCCGAGGTCCTCTACGGGAGTCTCGCCCTCCCGGTCGTCCTGCCCGCTCTGGCGACGACCTTCATCGCGACGGTCACCGCGTGGCTCACCCTGCCCTCGGGGGCGACCTACGTCGACGTGCCCCTCTACCGGGACTCCGGGTCCCTCATCACCTGGTCGGCCGTGGCGGGGATCCTGATGGGGCTGCTCGCCGTCGGCTACGTCCGCCTCATCGGGTGGGTCTCCCACCACCGGGCCTCGGGCCGCACGATGCTCTGGGCCATGCCGGTCGTCTTCGCCGGAGTGGGCGTGCTCGGCATCTGGTTCCCCCAGCTCTTCGGCAACGGCAAGGACATGGCGCACCAGGCCTTCCTCGGGGTGGGATCGCTGGGTCTCCTCTTCGCCTTCGCCGCTCTGAAGCCGATCGCCACGGCCGCCACCCTCGGCAGCGGAGGCGCGGGCGGCGTCTTCACACCGTTCCTCTCGGCTGGCGCGGTGCTCGGGGCCGTCCTCGGGATCGTCTGGTCCCACCTCTGGCCCGGGACGCCGGTCGGCGCCTACGCCCTCGTGGGGGCGGCGGCGATGCTCGGCGCCTCCATGCAGGCACCCCTCGCGGGGCTCGTCCTCGTCCTGGAGTTGACCCACGGGGCCTTCGACCTCGTCCCCCCGATGGTGATCGCCACGGTCCTCGCGACCATCCTGGTGCGTCAGATCGACGGTTACTCGATGTACTCGGCTCGCCTGCCCCGCCGCGACGAGTAGGGGTGGGAGGATGGGGCGATGTACACCCTCCCCTCCTTCGCCCTCGACGACGACGGGGCCGCGACCGTCCTAGCGCGCGCCGGGGCCGGCTTCCTCGTCCACCCCGGCCCCGAGGGCCTCACCAGCGTCTTCGTCCCGCTCGTGCTGAGCGCCGATCGACGCACCCTCACGACCCACGTGGCTCGGGCCAACTCCTGGTGGCGCGAGGCCGACGGCGCGCCCGTGCTCGTCCTGGTCCTCGATGCCTCGAGCTACGTGTCGCCGCGGTGGTACCCGAGCCTCGCCGAGGCGCCCGCGGTGCCGACGTGGAACTACGTCGCGGCCGAGGTGCGTGGCGTCGTGCGCGTCCACGACGACCTCGACTGGGTGCGCCGACAGGTGGTCGATCAGACCCGCCACTTCGAGGGCGACGGATCCGACGCGTGGCGGGTGGAGAGTGTCGACGCCGACTACGTCGAGCGCATGTGTCGGGCGATCGTGGGCGTCGAGATCGAGGTGTCGTCCATCGAGGCCAAGGCGAAGCTCTCCCAGAACCGGCCCGACGAGGATCGACTGATGGTGCGGACTCGCCTGGCCGCGGGCGATGACGCCCAGCGCCGTACGGCCTCGTGGATGGGCGATGCCTGAGATCGGGGTGCGGCCCTGCGGGGTGGCCGATGCGACGACCCTGCGGGCCATTCGCCTAGAGGCCCTGCGCGACACGCCCGACGCCTACGGCTCGACCTTCGCCGACCTGAGTCGCTGGTCCCCGCACCGCTGGCGGGAGGCCGCTCGCGACTGGAACTTCTACTTCGGCCTGCTCGACGGTGAGGAGGTCGGCCTCGCGTCGGGGGGCTGGAACGACGAGGCCCCCGGGACCCACTGGCTCTACGCGATGTACGTCGCGCCCCGCGCTCGCGGCACCGGCGTCGCGGACGCGCTGGTCGAGGAGGTCGCGCGCTGGGCGCGTGCGGTCGGCGGGCGTCACCTCTACCTGCACGTGACCGAGACGGTCACTCGGGCCCGGACCTTCTACGGCCGGCTCGGATTCGTCCCCACCGGCGAGATGAGTACCATGACCCGAGACCCGTCGCTACGACTGTTGACCATGGTGAGGGACCTTGACTGAGAACGACTTCCGCGTGGAGCGGGTGCGACCCGAACGCCTCCACGACGTACGCCGCCGAGTACTGCGGGGCGCGGACCCCGCGGCTGTGGTGGACGACCCCCGGGACGATGACGAGACGGCAATCCACGTCGCCGGCCTGATCGGAGACCGGGTCGTCGTGACCGCCTCCTACTATCCGTCGCCCTCGCCGGTCCACCCCGAGTGCGTCGCCTACCAGCTTCGCTACATGGCGACCGACTTCGACGTCCAGGGGCGCGGCTACGGCGCCGCCGTCGCCGAGATGGGCGAGGCCGAGCTGCGCGCGCGCGGCGTCGAGGAGCTGTGGGCCAACGGCCGCGACACCGCCCTCGGCTTCTACCGGGCGACGGGCTGGTCGACGGTGCCCGGGTCCGAGCACCTCAGCCCCCACACCGGTCTGCCCCACACGGTCATCGTGAAGGACCTCGGGGCCTAGACCGCCTCACCCGCGACGAGCCGCGCGAGCCGCTCGAGCGTCGCCGCCATGGCTCGACGGTTGCGCTCGGGCCACCCCAGCCACTCGATCACGACGCCCCAGGGCGCGGAGTAGTCGAACGACTCGGTCACCCGCGTCCCGTCCTCCACGGGCTCGAGGTCGTAGCGCCAGACGAACCGGGCGGGGTGGTGCCAGGCGATCGCGCGACCTTCTTCGAAGACGACGACCCGATTGCGCGTCACGTAGGGCAGGCCCATTCGCATCCCCATGGCGAAGGTCGCGCCGAGGAAGAGCCGCGGCGGCGCCGACCGCACCGCGAGCACGGTGCCGGACCCGTCGAGGAGGGGGTGCTGGCACGGGTCGGCCAGCAGGTCGAAGACCCGCTCCGGCGCGGCCGAGACCACGCGGGTGGCGGTGACGACGCGACGGTGGCCCACGGTCCGTAGCGTAGGGTGAGGCGCGTTGCGCCGCGACGTCACGGAGGAGCCATGCCCGAGGAGTTGTTCCGCGTCCGCCGCCCCGACGGCGGCCTGATCGAGGGACGGCACGTGGGCCCCGCCGACGGCCGGACCGTGGTCCTGCACCACGGGACGCCCGGCTCAGCCCTCCTCGCGCACGAGTTCGCCGCCGTCGCCGAGGCCCACGGGCTCTTCGTGATCGCGCTGAGCCGTCCCGGCTACGCCGGGTCGACCCGCCGCGCGGGTCGCACGGTCGCCGACGTCGTCGCCGACGTCCGTCTCGCCCTCGATCACGTGGGGCGCGACCGCTACGCGAGCGTCGGCTGGTCGGGAGGCGGACCACACGCCCTCGCCTGTGCGGCCCGTGACGCGGAGCGTTGCGTCGGGGCCTGGAGCCTCGCGGGCGTCGCCCCCTACGGCGTCGGCTTCGACTGGACCGCGGGGATGGCCGAGGAGAACGTCGAGGAGTTCCGCCTAGCCCTCGAGGGCGGTCCGGCCTACGAGGAGGCCCTCGCGACGGCGGCGGCCGCGCTGGGGGAGGCCACCCCCGAGAACGTGGTCGACCTGTTCGGGGGGCTGCTCTCGGCGGCCGACCTCGCCGTCTTCGACCAGGACGGCCGCACGTGGTGGTCGCAGCTCGTACGCGACGCCGTCGCCGGCGGCTGGCTCGGCTTCCACGACGACGACCAGGCCTTCCTCGCACCCTGGGGCTTCGACCCGGCGACGATCGAGCGACCGGTGACCATCTGGTACGGGGACGAGGACCGGATGGTGCCCCCGACCCACGGGGTCTGGCTCGGGACGACGATCCCCGGGGCCCGGATCCGCCACCGGCCGGACGAGGGGCACGTCTCGCTCGTCGCCCGACACCGTGACGAGATCGCCGCCGAGCTGGCGGCGGCGTTCGACTGAGGAGGACCGCGTGAGAATCGGCAACATGTACGGACCGGACGCGACGTTCCTCGGCGTCCCGGCGGCCGACCCCGACGAGCCGACCAGCTGGCGCCACGCCGGCGCGGCGATCATCGGGGCCCCGTTCGACGGGGGGACCTCGCACCGCTCCGGGTGCCGCTTCGGACCTCAGGCGATCCGACTGACGGACTACCTGCCCCACGACGGGTCGCGGCCCAGCCTCGCGCTCGGCGTCGATCCCCTCGTCGACCTGCGCGTCGTGGACCTCGGCGACGTCGAGATGCCGTCGGGGGAGACCGAGATCGCCCTGTCGCGCCTCGAGGCGCGCGTGGCCCAGGTGGCGGGCGCGGGCGTGCTGCCGGTGGTGCTCGGCGGCGACCACACGATCGCCCTGCCCGACGTGACCGGCCTCGCCCGCGTGCGGGGCTGGGGCCGGGTCGCGGTCATCCACTTCGACGCCCACGCCGACACCGGGGACACCCAGTTCGGCTCCCTCTACGGCCACGGGACGCCCATGCGCCGGCTGATCGACTCGGGGGCCTGCCGCGGCGACCGGTTCATCCAGATCGGGCTGCGCGGCTACTGGCCCGAGCCCGAGACCCTGGCGTGGATGGCCGAGCAGGGCATGCGCTCCTTCGAGATGTCCGAGATCGTGGCGCGTGGTCTCGACGCCGTCCTCGACGAGGCCCTCGACCTCGCCCGCACCGACTGCGACGCGATCTGGCTCTCGGTCGACGTCGACGTGGTCGACCCGGGCCACGCGCCGGGGACCGGCACCCCCGAGCCCGGCGGCCTCTCCAGTCGTCAACTCCTCGACGCGGTTCGCCGCATCGCGATGGAGGGACCTCTCGGCGGTCTCGACGTGGTCGAGGTCTCACCGCCCTACGACCACGCCGAGGTCACGGCGTATCTCGGGAACCGCGTCGTGCTGGAGGCCCTCGGCGGCGTGGCGTGGTCCCGGGCCCGCGACGCGGGACGCGCGACCCGCTGGCCCGCGGACCCGCTGCTCGGCTAGCTCGGCGGCGTCTCGAGCACTCGACCCGTCGCGTCCCCGTAGGCCCAGACGGAGAGGTCGGGCGCCGCGAGCCCGTGGAAGGTGAGGGCCGTCAGGATCTGGGCCCGGTGCTCGGTGCCGTGTTGGAGGGCCTGCGCGCAGCGCAGCCCCACACTCGCGTCGCGGCGCCAGCCGGCCTCGTCGACGTCGGTGACGACCCGGTCGGGGTCCTCCCCGAGGGTCGCGAGCACTCGTTCCCAGGCGCGGGCGTGCCGCTCGACGAGCTCGGCGAGCGCGCCGAGGCGGTCGTGGACGTCTCCGGTGTCGGCGTCCCCCTCCTCGGGCTCCCCGAGGGTCGCCAGGTAGAAGCCGTCGCCGCTCACCAGGTGCTCGAAGGTGGCGATGACCGTGCCGTAGGTGCCGAGCAGCGACACGTCGCGTCGCGCGGGATCGAGGGCGGCGAGGGCGGCGAGCAGCGTGCGGTTGGCCCACGCGTGGTGGTCGAAGGCCTCAGCGAGCGCGGAGCGCGCCACCTCAGTCCCTCATCGACTCGAGGACGGTGCGGATGAGCGCCTCGTCGGTGTCGGGGTGGAGGAACGCGAAGCGGGCGATGGTCTCGCCCTCCCACTTCGTCGGGGTGACGAAGGCGATCTGGCGACGCAGCAGGTCGTGGGTCCACTCCGTGTAGCGCTCGTCCGACCAGCCCGGTCGGCGGAACATCACGATCGACAGCCCGGCCGGGCGCACCAGCTCGAGGTGGTCGTACTCCTGGACGATCTCGGCGGTGCGCAGCGCGAGGTCGATGCCGGCCTGGATCGCCGTCCGGTAGGCCGCGACGCCGTAGGTCGCGAGGGAGAACCAGAACGGGAGTCCGCGGGCCCGGCGCGAGAGGTGCAGCGCGAAGTCCGAGGGGTTCCACTCGTAGTCCGCGTCGTCGCCCTCGTGGAGGATGTCGAGGTAGCCGGCCTGCTGGGCCAGCACGTGACGGGCGGCGGTGGGGTCTCGGTAGAGGAGGGCCGCGCAGTCGAGCGGCGCGAAGAGCCACTTGTGGGGGTCGACGACGAAGCTGTCGGCGTGGCGCAGGCCCGCGAACTCCGGGGCCAGGGTCCGGCTGAGCATGGCCGCGCCGCCGTAGGCGCCGTCCACGTGGAACCAGAGGTCGTGCTCGCGGGCGAAGGTGCCGAGGCCCTCGAGGTCGTCGATGATGCCGGCGTTGGTCGTGCCGGCCGTCGCCACGACGCCGATGACGTCCTCGGGGTGATCGTCGGCCGCGAGGGCGGCCTCGAGGACGGCTCGGGTGAAGCGGTGGTCGTCGGGCTCGACGACGAGGGCGTCGACCCCGATCACGTGGAGGGCCTTACCCACGCTCGAGTGGGCGTCGGCCGAGATGGCGAAGCGCACGCGGTGCGGGTCGAGGTGGGGACGAGCGGCGCGCCCGAGGTCGCGACCGACGGTGAGACCGGATAGGTTGCCCGCCGACCCGCCCGACACGAAGACGCCGCCGGCGCCGGCGGGCAGTCCGGCCGCGCGCGCGAGGAAGTCGAGCGCCTGGTTCTCCGCGATGACGACCCCGGCTGCCTCCAGCCAACTCGTGCCGTTGAGCCCGGAGCAGGCCACCACCATGTCGAAGAGCAGCGAGTTCTTGGTCGGTGCGTTGGGGATGAAGGCGAGGAACGTCGGCGCGTCGATCGAGACGACGGCGGGCGCGAGCCGCTCGCGGAAGAAGTCGAGCACCTCCTCGGCCGGGTGGCCCTCCTCGGTGATGAGTCCGTCCATCTCCGCGGTGGGCAGGTCGGCGAGCCCGCCGAGGTCCAGGGGGACGGGATCCATCGAGAGCCGCTCACGGCAGTAGTCGAAGACCGCCTCCGTCGCGCGCGCGTCGTACTGGAACATCGGGTGACCCATGGCTTCTCCTCGAAACGGCCCGGACCATCGTAGAGCCCCCTTCCGGGTCGGCCCGTTCGGGGTCCTCGGTACCATGGGACATGGCGCCAACCGTCGGATTCCTGGGCCCGGCCGGCTCGTTCTCGCACGAGGCCGTCCTCACGCTCGAGGGCGTCGAGCCCGTGCCGGCGCCGACCTTCGCCGACCTGCTCGCCGACGTCGCCGCGGGTCGCGTCGACCAGGGACTCATTCCCCTCGAGAACGCCATCGAGGGAACGGTCTCGGCCACCATCGACGGCCTCGTCTTCGACCACGACCTCTTCGTCGTCCGCGAGCTGGTCCTGCCCGTCCACCTGCACCTGCTCGCTCGTCCGGGCGTCGCGGCGGGAGACCTGACGGCCGTGCTCAGCTACGTTCACGCCCTCGCCCAGTGCCGAGCCTTCCTCACCCAGCACCCCGGTGTTGAGGTGCGGCCCACTTCGTCCACCTCGGAGGCGGCGCGCCTCGTCGCCGAGAGCCCCGAGCCCTGGGCCGCGATCGGCTCGGCGACGGCCGGCACCCTCTTCGGCCTCGCGACCCTCGAGGCCGACGTCGAGGACCACCCCGACAACGCCACGCGGTTCGTCCTCGTCGGCCGCGACGTGATCGCGGCGCCCACCGGTCACGACCGCACCTCGATCGTCTGCTTCCAGGACGCCGACCGCCCCGGTTCCCTCTACGGCATCCTGGGTCGGTTCGCGGCCCGCGACATCAACCTCACGAAGCTCGAGAGTCGACCGACCAAGCGGGGCCTCGGGGACTACTGCTTCGTCATCGAGTTCGAGGGCCACGTCGCCGACGACGTGGTCGCCGACTGCCTCGCCGATCTCCAGGCCCACCTCGCGCGCGTGAAGTTCCTCGGCTCCTATCCGGTGAGCGGGCGCGCGGCCTCGACCCGGCGGGCCGAGGTCGACGCCGCGCGCCGCGCGGCCTCGACGTGGATCGACGACCTGCGACAGCGCGTCGCGCGCGACTAGCGCGAACCGCCCTCGACGTCGAGACGCGGTAGGACGCGGTCGAGCCAGCGCGGGATCCACCAGTTCCGCTCGCCGAGGAGGAACATCGTCGTCGGCACGAGCAGGAGGCGCACCAGGGTCGCGTCGATCGCCACGCTGGCGGCCAGTCCGACGGCCAGCTGCTTCACGACGACGAGGTCCGAGGTGACGAAGGAGAGGAAGACGCTGATCATGATGGTGGCCGCCGCACTGATCACGCGGCCCGTGTGCGCCAGCCCGTCGGTCACGGCGCGGCCGGCCTCGCGGTGGATCCCCCACGCCTCGCGGACCCGGGAGAGCAGGAAGACCTCGTAGTCCATCGAGAGCCCGAAGACGATCGCGAACATCATCATGGGGACGTAGGCCTCGACGGGGACCGACTGGCTCACCCCGAGGAGGGACCGGCCCCAGCCCCACTGGAAGACCGCGACGACGACGCCGTAGGCGGCGCCGATGGAGAGGAGGTTGACGACGGCCGCCTCGAGGGCGAGCGCCAGGCTACGGAAGGCGCTCAGGATGAGCAAGACGGCGAGCGCGATCACGATCCCCATGATGAGCGGGGTCCGCGAGGTCACCACGCCGTCGAACTGGATCTGCGAGGCCGTCGCCCCGGTGACGTAGGCCGCCGCCCCGGTCCCGGCAATGACCCGGGGCAGGACGGTCCCCGTGAGGCGGGTGACGAGGGCGGGGGTGGCCGCGTCGGCCGGCCCGGAGCGGGGGACGACGGTGAGGACCTCGAGGGCCCCGTCGGGAGAGGGTCGCGCCGGGCTCACCGACGCCACGTCCGCCGTGGCCGCGAGGTCACGCTGCGCGGTGGCGACGAGGGCCGCGACGCCGTGGGCGTGGCGCACGTCGAGCACGACGGTGAGGGGGCCGTTGGCGCCCGGTCCGAAGCCCGTGGCGATGAGGTCGTAGGCCTGCCGATCCGAGAAGGTGGTCGGGTCGGTCCCGTCGCTCACGTGCCCGGTTCGCAGTGACAGCGTGGGGATCGCCAGCACGAGGAGGGCGAGGACCCCGAGGAGCAGGAAGCGCACCGGCCGACGCTCGAGGCGCGCGGCGTAGCGGCGCCAGCCGTCGGTCTCGCCGCCGCCCTCGGCGACGGGGCGGCGCACGGCGACCCGGTCGACGCGGGACCCGAGCCAGCCGAGCATCGCCGGGACCAGGGTGACGGCGGCCAGCGCCGAGGTGGCGACGCCGACCACGGCCGCGAGGCCCAGCTGGCCGATGAAGGTGACGCCCGAGCCGTAGAGGCCGAGCATGGCGACCGCCACGGTCGCGGCGGCGGTCAGGACCGCGTGCCCGCTCGACGCGGTCACGCGTCCGGCCCCCTCCACCGGGTCGACGCCGTCCATCACCAATTGGCGGAAGCGCGTGGTGAGGAAGAGCGCGTAGTCGATCCCGACCCCGAGGCCGATCATCGCCGCGAGCGTCGGGGCCGCCGTCCCGAAGCTGAGGGTGGCCGCGAGTAGTCCGAGGGCGCCGAGGGCGAGCAGGACGGCCACCACGGCCGTCACGAGGGGAACGAGGGCGCCGAGGAGGGAGCCGAAGACGATCGCCAGCACGACGGCGGCGACCACGAGCCCGATGGTCTCGGAGCGACGATCCGACACCTTGGGGCGGGTGACCTGATCGAAGCCCCCGCCGAAGGCCGCGTGCAGGCCGTCGGCCCGGGCGGGGGCGACGGCCGTCCCGAGCAAGGCGGCGAAGCCGCTCGGCAGCGATCGCGTGGAGGTCGAGAGGCTCACCGTGAGGTAGCCGATGGATCCGTCGCGTGAGAGGCTCGTCGCTCCCGGAGCCAGCGGGTCGCCCACCGCGAGCACGTCGGGCAGGGCCGCGAGTCGCGTCCGGGTCTGTTCGACCGCGGTCTGGTGCGCGATGAGCGTCCCGCGGGGCGCCGCCAGGACGACGGTGCCCGAGGCGACGCCGGTGCTCGGCTCGTGGGCGGCGAGCAGGGCCGCACCGGTCGCGGCCGGGGTGCCCGAGATCGAGACGCTGTCGTTGTAGACGTGGGAGATGACGCGCGACGCGCCGAGCACGGCGGCGAGCGCGAGGAGCCAGAGCAGGAGCACGCGTCCCGGACGGCGGGCGCTCCACCGGCCGAGTCGATCGAGGCGTGAGGGGGCGGGGGGTGTCGTCACGGGTCCTCCAGGGCGGTCGAGACAAAAGTTTACACTCTGTAAACATTGGTGGCAGGGCGACCTCGGAGAGGATGGAGACGTGGGGAGTGACGCGTCAGACGAGCGCCGGTCGTACCGGCGCGCCGAGGACCGGCGCCAGGAGATCGTCGACACCGTCGCGGCGATCATCGCGCGCGACGGCTTCGCCCACCTCACCATGGCCGCCGTCGCCGACGAGGTCGGGGTCAGTCGCCAGCTCCTCTACCGCTACTACGGGGGGCTCGACGACCTCGTCCTCGCCACGGCGCGCGCCCGGTTCGCTCCGCTGCGTAGCGCGGTCATCCGCCGCCCCCCGGACACCCCGCCGGTTCGGATCGTCGCCCAGCAGGTCGACCTGCTCCTCGCGCTGCCGGCGAGCGATCAGCGGCTCCTGCGTCACATCTTCTCCGACCTCGCCCAGCTCCCCGCGCCGGTCGCGCGCGCGGCTCGCCAGCTGCGCGAGACGATCGTGGGTCGCTGGACCGAGATGATCTCCCCCGCCCCGGAGCGGGTCGACCTCGTGCGGGCCGCGGTCTGGTCGGTCTTCCACGCCCTCTCGGGCGTGTGGGACTACCTCGACGACGGCCGTCTCGAGGCGGCCGAGGCGCGAGAGATCATCCTGGCCTTCGCGTCCTCGGTGGGAGGGCTGGCGACGACGCCGCGGCCCATCCCTGAGCGGAGGGAGTGGGATTCGAACCCACGGTGAGCAAGCCCACGACGGTTTTCAAGACCGTTCCATTCGTCCGCTCTGGCATCCCTCCGGCGACCACGCTACCGGGCCCGCGGGACCACTCCCGCTCAGGAGGCGTCGGTGACAACGATCCGCGCGAGGGAGAGGAACGAGGCCACGTAGACGTCGCGGCCCTGACCCGGCGTGGGGAAGAGCACCGACTGCATCGCGAGCGCTCCGACGGCTCGACCGAGCTCGCGGCCCGTCGCGACGTCGAGGATCACGACGTCGGGCCCGTCGCCGGTCACCAGCTCGCCCGTCGCGGAGTAGAGGATGAGGTGACTGGCGTGATCCTGGTCTCGGCGCCAGAGCGGGGCGAGGCTCAGCTCGTCGAAGGCGGCGAGCACCCCGTTGCCCGAGTCGTAGCCGACCGCGACGTGGCGCACCGGGTCGACGACGGGAGGATTGGCGACGAGGCCCCCGGGGCGCCCGCAGATCTCGACCCGGTCCACGGCCGCGGTCCTCAGGTCGATTCGCGTCAGGTGCAGTGGCGAGAGGGCCACGCCCTTGCCGCGCAGCGTCCCGTCGAAGCGATGCGAGCCCTCCCCGTCGTCGAGCAGCCAGGCGTGCTCGCCCACCAGCGTGCAGTCCCACGCGTAGCCCTGGCCGGGCAGGTCGCGGTAGCGCGCGGCGAAGCCCTCGTCGAGGCGCAGGCGCCCGGCCACCCAGTGGACCCGCCAGAGATGTTCCACGCCCACGACGTAGAGCGTGTCGGCGCGCGCCGAGAGGCGCGCCACGCTCGCCTCGGGCAGTTCGAGGGTGTCGAGGACCTGGAGGTTCGCGGGCTCGAGGGCCACCAACTCGCTCGGGGCGTCGGACATCGTCTCGTGGCCGGGCCGCGCCCCGGCGAAGTCCTTCGTGACCAGCGGACCGCTGCCCAGGGTGACGAAGGAGTTGTACGGGGCGCGGCGGGGTAGCTCCCGTCGGGCGAGGATCTCGAGGTCGGGGCTGAGGCGGTAGGCCCAGCGCCCGACGACCGCGTGGAGCGAGCCGTCGGGTCGAGCCGCGAGCCCACCCGGCCAGATGGGTCCCGCGGGGAGGGGCCCGGTGGAGCGGATCGTCTCGAGTGAGAGGGGGTCGATCTCCTCGACGCTGAGCGTCGCGTCGTCGCCGCCAGTATGGGTGAGCAGGTAGAGCCGCTCGCCACCCCAGACGCACATCGTCGCCACCAGCGTCTCGCGCGCCGTGACCGAGAGCCTCGACGTCGCCCGGAGGTGGAGGCCTCCGTCGGCCCACTGCGTTCGCTCGGGCCCCCCGTCCTCGCTCGACCAGCTCACACGGGAGCGATGAGGGGTCGGCGTGGAGACGTCTCGGGCGGTCGCAGCGCGCGCATCTCGTCGACGAGCTCGTCACGCCGCGCTCGGAGTGATCGGTCGTCGAAGCGGTTCTCGCGCTGCAGCGGGTCGTCGGCGAGTGAGTAGAGCTCCCCCTCGCTGCCGTCGTGGACCGTGCCGGGGAGGTAGGTGGTGCAGACGAGGTCGCCGTGGGTGATGGTGCGCAGGTGCACGTCGACCCCGAAGAGGGCCGAGTCCCACTCGGTGAGGACCGGGTCGCGCTCGCTACGGGGGTCGGTGGGCAGTGCGGTCCCCTCGAAGGTGCTCGGCGTCGCGACGCCGGCGATCGCGCAGAAGGTCGGCGCGAGGTCCACGAGCCCCACCGGGCGCGACACGACGGCCGGGGCGACGGCGGCCGAGGGAGCCGGCCGCCAGATGAGGGGCAGGCGCATCAGGGCGTCGACGTGGTAGGGACCCTTGAAGAGGAGTCCGAAGTCGCCCTGGAGCTCACCGTGGTCGGTCGTGAAGATCACGTCGAGATCCTCGTCCCAGCCCCGGGCCGAGATCGCTCGCAGCACTCGACCGAGGGCTTCGTCGATCAGCTCGACCTCGACGGCGTTGCGAGCGTTGACCTCGCGCACCTGGTCGGGCGTGAGCGTCGCGGGAACCCAGGCGGGGGGCGCCTCGTAGTTCGACACCAGCGACCCCTCGTACCAGAGCCGCCAGTGTCGGGGCTTCGCGTCGAGGAGGGCCTCGCGCTCGGACGCCGACTCGGGGTACCCCGCCGGCAGATCGACGTCGCGCCAGTTGACGCGCCCCATCTCGGACTGGGGCGGGTCCCAGGGGTGGTGGGGATCGGGGAAGCTCATCCAGCAGAACCAGTCCTCGTCGGCGCCGAGGGAGTCGAGCCAGGCGATCGTGCGGTCGGCGACCCAGTCGGTGTGGTACCACTCGCGGGGCACCTGGTTGACCTTGACCTGCGGGGCGCCGGTGTCGCCCCCGCCCGCGGCGTTCACCTGGAGGTCGGCGTCGACGGTGGCGTAGAACTGGCCGACCATCTCCGGATGGTTCTCGCGGATCCAGCGGGCGTAGTGGAGGTTGCCCATGACGCCGTGGGTGGCGAGCTCGAGGTGCTCGAAGCCCCGGTGCGTGCCGTCCGGCGGGGTCGTGCCGACTCGGCTGAGGGTGTTCTCGAGGAAGCGACCGAAGGCGTCGAAGTACGGCTCGAAGTGGGCCTTGCCGACGAGGGCTGTTCGGTATCCGGCCTCGTGCAGGGTGGCCGCGACCGAGGGCGCGTCGACCGGCAGGGGCACGCCGTTCATCCAGACGCCGTGGGTCGAGGGGTGCTGGCCGGTGATCATCGTGGCGCGTGAGGGCATGCAGACGACGGACTGCGGCAGGGCTCGCTCGTAGCGGATCCCCTGGGCGGCGAGTCCGTCGACGACGGGCGTGCGCGAGAGGATCCCCCCGTTGCACCCCAGCGTGTCGTAGCGCTGCTGGTCGGTCGTGACGAACAGGATCTTGCGTCCCATCTACTCCTCCTCGACGAGTCGTTGCAGGGCACGCAGCCCGTCGAGGGCGCCACCCGCGATCATTAGGGCGAGCGGCGCCGGGTCGGCGTCGCAGCTGTACTCGACGACCGACGTCCCGTCGCCGAGGTCGAGGACGTCGAGGGTCGAGAGGTGCTCGCGGAAGATCCCCGACGTGATCCGGTACTGGAACCGGTGCTGGAGGGGATCGTTGGTGAGCAGCGTCTCGACCATCGAGAGGCCCATCTCGGTCGTGATCGTTCGCTGCATCCCCTCGACGACGCACTCGGTGATCCCGGGGAACCACTCGGGCAGTCGAGTCGGGTCGCCGATGTAGGGCCAGATGCGCGCCGCCGGGGCGCGGACGCGCAGGTAGTGGCGCACCGAGCCCCGGGTCGCGCTCACGTCCGCTCCAGGAAGTCGAGGATCACGCGGGCGAACTCGGGCCCGCGATCCTCCTGGAGGAAGTGGCCGGCGCCCTCGACGGTGGTGTGGGGCTGCCCGGTGGCCCCGGGGACGAGCTCGCGGAAGGGTCGGTCGCCCCCGGCGGTGATCGGGTCCCGGTCGGAGAAGGCGCAGAGCAGGGGCCTGGTCCAGGCCCGCAGGACCTCCCAGGCGGCCCGGTTGTCGGCCGCCGCGGGGTCGTCGGGCGAGGTGGGGACGAGGCTCGGGAAGATGCGGGCCGCCTCCTTGAAGGACTCGTCGGGGAACGGGGCGTCGTAGGCGGCGACGACCTGCGGGTCGGGTGGCTCGGCGCACCCGCCCGCGACGATCCGTCCGACGGGGAAGACGGGGGAGGTCCGCGCGTAGTCCTGCCACGCGAGGAAGGCCTCGGAGAGCCGCTGGTCGCCGGTTGGGAGTCCGGTGTTGGCGACGACGATGCGGGCGAACCGGTCCGGCGCACCGGTGAGGACCCGCAACCCGATCAACCCACCCCAGTCCTGGCCGACGAGGGTCGCCGCGGTGAGGTCGAGCTGGTCGACGAGGAGCTCGCTCATCCAGGCCACGTGGCGGGCGTAGGTGCAGTCGGCCCGGTCGGCGGGCTTGTCTGATTTGCCGAAGCCGACGAGGTCGGGGGCGACGACGCGCCGTCCGGCGTCGACGAGGTGGGGGACCATCTTCCGGTAGAGGTACGACCAGGAGGGCTCGCCGTGCATCAGGATGACGACCTCGCCGTTCGCGGGCCCCTCGTCGAGGTAGTGCACGCGGATCTCGTCGCCGACGACGGCGTAGTGGGGCTCGAAGGGGTAGTCGGGGAGGTCGGCGAAGCGCTCCTCGGGTGTGCGCAGCAGTCTCATCATCCCTCCCGGCTCAGCAGATCGGTCAGCGTCGCGACGAGACGGGGTTCGACGCGCTGGCGTGCCGCGGGACTCAGACCCTGGCGCAGCTCCCAGGACTCGAACGACGTGAGGAGGTCGACCAGCTCGAGGGTACCCTCCGGCGCCCGGGCGAGCTCGGGGGCGAAGAGTCGCGCCACCTGGTCGCGCGCGGTGCGGCGCGTCGTGGCGATGCGCTCGGCGACGAGGGCCGAGCGGTGCTGGGCGACCCGGGCAGCGTGGGCCGCCACGCCCACGACGTCGTAGAGCTCGTCACGATTCGCGACGAGGGCTCGGACCTTGTGCGCGGTGGGGTCCGCGGGGGCGGCGCGCACCTCGCCGACCGCGCCCATGAGGGAGAGCACGTGCTCGATCGTCGCGCGCACGAGGTCGTCGAGGTCGTCGAAGTAGCGAAAGAGGGAGCGGGGTGAGAGGCCCGCCCGCTCCGCGATCTCGGCGGCGCGGGCCTCGTAGCGACCCTCGCTCCAGAGCGTGATCATCGCGTCGAGGACCGCGGCGCGGTTGGCGACGCGTCGCTGGTGGCGACCGTCGAGGGAGTCCTCGACTAGCACCACGCCGGTTCGACGAGAGGTCGGGGCATCCCCGAAGGATAGGTATTGGCAATTGGTGTGTCAATATCTACACTGAGCCTCGGAGGGGGGGGCGATGGGGACAGCCAGCGAGCCGGAGTTCTCCGGAGTCATCGGGCCGACGTACCGGGAGTCGACGCCCTGGTGGCCGCCGCCGGCCGCCGCCCTCGGCGGCCCGAACGTCGTGCTGGTCGTCCTCGACGACACCGGCTTCGCCCACCTCGGCTGCTACGGATCGGAGATCGCGACGCCCCGCATCGACCGCCTGGCGCGCGGGGGCCTGCAGTACACGGGCTTTCACACGACGGCCCTCTGCTCGCCCTCGCGGGCCTGCTTCCTCACCGGGCGCAACCACCACAGCGTCGGCATGCGGGCGATCTCCAACTGGAACTCGGGATTCCCGAACATGCGCGGCGCCATCCCGCCCACGGCCGCCACCGTGGCGCAGATCCTGCGCGACCACGGGTACGCGACCTTCATGGTCGGCAAGTGGCACCTCGCACCGATGGACGAGGCGTCCGCGGCGGGGCCCTTCCACAACTGGCCCCTCGCCAAGGGATTCGATCGCTTCTACGGATTCCTCAACGGCGAGACCGACCAGTTCTACCCCGAGCTGACCGAGGACCACCACCCCGTCGACCCGCCGCGCACGCCGGAGGAGGGCTACCACCTCTCCGAGGACCTGGTCGATCGGGCCATCCAGTTCATCGCCGACTCGAAGGGACTCCGACCCGACCGACCCTTCTTCACCTACCTCGCCTTCGGGGCCCAGCACGCCCCCCACCACGCCCCGGCGGCGTACCTCGCCGCAGCGCGGGGCCGCTTCGACGAGGGTTACGACGTGGTGCGCGAGCGCGTCTACCGCCGACAGCTCGCGATGGGGGTGATCCCCGAGGGGACCGACCTCGCGCCCCGCAACCCCGGCGTCCCGCCCTGGGACGACCTCACCGACAGCCAGCGCCTCTTCTCGCTGCGCACCCAGGAGGCTTTCGCGGCGATGCTGGAGCACGCCGACGAACAGATCGGGCGACTCGTCGACTTCCTCGAGCGCACCGGCGAGCTCGACAACACCCTCCTCATCGTCTGCTCCGACAACGGGGCCTCCCAGGAGGGCGGACCCTACGGCGTGATGAACGAGTTCTCGTACTTCAACATGCTCACCGACGACCTCGACGAGCTGGTGGCGACGCGCCTCGACGACGTCGGCACGCCGCGCGGCTACTCCAACTACCCGTGGGGCTGGGCCCAGGTCGGCAACACGCCGCTCAAGTGGTACAAGCAGAACACCTACGGGGGTGGCGTGCGCGACCCCCTCGTCATCCACTGGCCCCGGGGTGTCGCGGCTCGGGGGGAGCGACGGACCCAGTTCGTCCACGCGATCGACATCGCTCCGACGATCCTCGACGTGGCCGGGGCGACCATGCCGGCGACCTACCACGGGGTCGAACAGATCCCGCTGCACGGGACCTCGCTGCGCACCACCTTCTCCGATCCCGAGGCCCCCACCCGCTCGACCCAGTACTTCGAGCAGCTCGGACATCGGGGCATCTACCGCGACGGATGGAAGCTCACCACCTACCACCCGGCCGGCCAGCCCTTCGACGACGACCGGTGGGCCCTCTACCGACTCGACGAGGACTTCTCGGAGTGCCACGACCGGTCCGGCGAGCACCCCGACCTCGCCCGCGAGCTGCGCGAGCTCTGGTGGGGTGAGGCCGAACGCTACGGCGTGCTGCCCCTCGACGACCGGGGGATCGAGCTCTTCATGGCGCCGGCCCGCCCGGGGACCGTGCACGCGCGGCGCGACTACGTCTACCACCCGCCGATCGCCCGCATCCCGAGCGAGGCGGCGCCAGCCTTCGGCGGGCGCGACTGGCTCGTGGAGGCCGACGTCGTGCTCACTGGGGCGACCGAGGGCGTGCTCTTCGCCCGGGGTGGGGGCGACCTCGGGATCGGGTGGTTCCTCCAGGACGGGGCGATCCACTTCAACTACAACGCGCTCGGCCGCGAGGGCCGCGTCAGCGCGCCCCTGCGAGTGGAGGCCGGGCGGCACCGTCTGTGGGCCCGCTTCGAGCGAGAGGGGCAGGCCGGTCGCGTCACCCTCGGCGTCGACGACCTCACGATCGGCGCCGGAGCGATCCCGCAGTTCGTCCGCATCCTCGGGTCGTCGGGACTCGACATCGGCTGCGACACTCACGCCCCGATCACGACCGACTACGAGCAGCCGTTCCGCTTCACCGGGGAGATCGAGCGGATCGCCTTCCACGTGCGGGCCCGCCCGTCGGAGCGCGACGCCGCCGCGACCCACCGGGCCGAGATGGGAAAGGAGTGACCGTGGACCTCGTCCTCGACTCGCTGTCTCGCCGGGTGCGCGCGCTGCACTCGCTCTACCTCCAGGCCACCGAGACCATGGACCTCGCCCACGTGAACCACGTGGAGCGCCCCGGGGTCCTGCCGATCGCCTTCTCGCTCTTCCACGCCGTCCAGATCGAGGACGGGGCGGCCCTCATGCTCGGAGCCGGCTCCCTGGTGTGGGACGACGAGTGGGCCCGGCGACTCGACCTCGCCATCGCCGACCACGGCAAGCACCGCAGCGTCGAGGAGATGACGGGCCAGCGCATCGGTGACTGGTCCGCCTACCTCGACTACCAGGCGGCGGTCTTCGCGCGGACCGAGGCGTGGCTCGCGGGGATGGATCCGGCGACCCTCGGCGAGGTCGTCGTCGCCCACCCCCTACCGGAGTCGCTCGCCTCGACCTTCTCGGCCCGCGTCGCGGGTCCCGAGGGGATCACCCGCCTCGACGGCGTCGAGTGCTGGATCTACCAGCACGGCCTGCGACACATGGGCGAGATCGAGCACGCCCGGGCCCTCGTGGGACTCGGCGGGATGACCTCGTGACGGGCCCGATCGCGACGGCGTGTCCCCCGGGCGTGCGGGGGGGGCTAGCGTCGGCGCGGTGCGCGTAGGCGACCTCGACCTCGAGCGCGAGGGTCCCGAGAGCCGGATCGTCCTCGAGCGGCTCTACCAGTTCTACCGCCACGACATGTCGGCCCACGTCGACGCGCACCTGAGCGGCGAGGGTCTCTTCCGCGACCGCCGCCTGCGGGCCCTGCGCGAGAGCGTCGACGCCGAGGTCTGGCTCGCGCGGCTCGCGGGCGAGCCGGTGGGCTTCGTCCTCGTCGATCATCCGGCCGGGGGGCCGTCGACGATCGGGGACTTCTTCCTCGTGCGTCGGGTCCGCGGACGGGGTCGGGGACGCGAGCTCGCCCGCTGGGCGCTGCGCCGCCATCCGGGTCCCTGGGCGATCGCCTTCCAGGCGAGCAACGAGGCGGCCGAGCGGCTCTGGACCTCGGTCGCCGGCGACCTCGCCGACGGGGAGGTCCGACGCGAGTCGCGGCCTGTGCCCCACCGTCCTGACGCGCCACCCGACCAGTGGCTGCTCTTTCGCGTTGCTAGCTCAGGCGAGTGACTCGGCGCGCTTGCGCGCGCGGGCCCGCGTGGGCTGGTCGAGGATGAGCTTGCGCAGCCGCACCGACGACGGGGTGACCTCGACGGCCTCGTCCTCGGCGATGAACTCGAGGGCCTGCTCGAGGCTGAGGATCGTCGGCGGCGTGATCTTCTCGAAGTTGTCGGCCGCCGCTGCGCGCATGTTGGTCAGCTTCTTCTCGCGGGTGGGGTTGACGTTCATCTCGTCGGCGCGGGAGTTCTCGCCCACGATCATCCCCTCGTAGACCTCGACGCCCGGTCCGACGAAGAGCTCGCCGCGCGCCTCGAGGTCGATGAGGGCGTAGGCCGTCGTCACGCCGCGCCGGTCGGCGACGAGGACGCCGGTGCGCCGGGGACGGATCTCGCCGGCCCAGGGCGCGTAGCCGTCGAAGACCGAGTGCAGGATGCCCGCGCCCCGAGTCTCGGTGAGGAACTCGGTACGAATGCCCACGAGCCCGCGCGCCGGGACCCGCCACTCGAGGCGCACCCAGCCGGTGCCGTGGTTGACCATGTCGACCATCGAGCCCCGTCGCGTCGAGAGCAGCGAGGTCACCGCGCCGACGAACTCCTCGGGAGCATCGACCGTCACGCGCTCCATCGGCTCGTGGATCTGTCCGTCGACGAGACGCGTCACGACCTGGGGCTTGCCAACGGTGAGCTCGAAGCCCTCGCGGCGCATCGTCTCGATGAGGACGGCCAGCTGGAGCTCGCCGCGACCCTGGACCTCCCAGGCGTCGGGCCGCTCGGTCGGCAGGACGCGCAGCGAGACGTTGCCCACGAGCTCGCGGTCGAGGCGGTCCTTCACCATGCGGGCCGTCAGCAGCTTGCCCTCGCTCCCGGCGAGGGGTGACGTGTTGATGCCGATCGTCATCGAGAGGCTGGGCTCGTCGACGCGGAGCGGGGTGAGGGCGATCGGGTTGTCGGGGTCGGCCAGGGTCTCGCCGATCGTGATGTCGTCGAAGCCCGCGACCGCCACGATGTCGCCCGGTCCGGCGCTCTGGGCCGGGATGCGCTCGAGGGCCTCGGTGATGAAGAGTTCGGTGATGCGCGCGTGCTCGACCGTCCCGTCGAGACGGCACCAGGCGACGCGTTGACCGCGTTCGAGGGTCCCGTTCACTACGCGGCAGAGGGCCAGGCGGCCGAGGTAGGGGGAGGCGTCGAGGTTGCACACCAGCGCCTGGAGACCGTGGTCGGGGTCGAAGGCGGGGGCCGGCACGTACTCGGCGATGGTGGTGAAGAGGGGGGTGAGGTCGGTGCCCGGCTGGTCGGGATCGGTCGACGCCCAACCCTGACGCGCGCTCGCGTAGAGGATGGGGAAGGAGATCTGGTGCTCGTCGGCGTCGAGATCGAGGAAGAGGTTCTCGACCTCGTTGACGACCTCGGCCGAACGGGCGTCGGGGCGGTCGACCTTGTTAATGAGCAGGACCACGGGCAGGCGCCGCTCGAGGGTCTTGCGCAGCACGAAGCGCGTCTGGGGCAGGGGCCCCTCGGCCGCGTCGACGAGCAGCACTACTCCGTCGACCATGGCGAGGCCGCGCTCGACCTCGCCACCGAAGTCGGCGTGGCCCGGGGTGTCGATGATGTTGATCGTCAGGTCGCCCCAGCGCACGGCCGTGTTCTTCGCGAGGATGGTGATGCCCTTCTCGCGCTCGAGGTCGCCCGAGTCCATGACCCGCTCGGTGACCTCCTCGTGGGCGCCGAAGGACCCGGTCTGGCGCAGCATCGCGTCGACCAGGGTGGTCTTACCGTGGTCGACGTGGGCGATGATCGCGATGTTGCGGAGGGAAGTGCGAAGCGACATGACCGATCCACGCTAGTGGTCGGCGGGCTCACGCCGCGAGCCGGGCTCCCCCGAGCCGTCGCGCGGCCCTCAGCAGGTCCCGTGCACCGGCGCGCAGGGCGGCCTCGTCGCCGTCGACGCTGAGGGCGATCCCGGCCTCGGGCCACGCTCCGATCAGGCGCGCGGGGGCACGGCCGTCGGGTCGGGCGAGGGTCGCGACGGCGAGGTCGGCCCGCAGGCCGGGGCCCGCGCTCGGTCCGGGATGGCCGGAACGGATCCGCACGACGACCGATCGTCCCTCGTGGGGCACGACGAGGTCGCGTCGGGCCCGCAGGACGAGCCCCCCGGGGCGGGAGCGGACGACGGCGTCGGTCGCAACCCGCCACGGCGTGCCGATGCCCCCCGCGAGATCGTCGATCTCGGCACACCATGTCGTGGCCGCCGCCGCGACGAGGGCCGTGCCCACCCCGTCGAGGCCGTGGACCCACGCGGCGAGCGAACGCGGGTGGACCTGACCGGTGGCACCCCGGGCGCGCAGGTCGTCGAGCTCGTCCGCGACGCCGTCGGCGACGTTCGCGACCCGGCCGCCGCGCACGCGGGCGAGCGCGCCGTGGCCGACGCGACGTCGCGCCCGCCGAGCCGTCCAGACGAAGTCCGATCCGGTGCGTCCGGCGTGCTCGATCGTCCACGCGTCGAGGGTCCCGGCTCCTCGCGCGAGGTCGTCGAGACGCTCGACGAGTCGGGCGGCGGCACCCTCGGGCAGGGCGGTGCTCGCCGGGGCGTCCTCGACGAGTCGGTCCATCACTCCCGGGGTCAGGCGCTCGACGCGAAGGCTCACCGCGATCCTCCCTCGGCCGCGATGTCGGCCACGTGGCGGGCGGCGCGGGCGAGCAGGGCGAAGTCCACGTCCGCGATCGACCACTCGGCCGTGGGGGCGGAGAGGATTGCGGTGCGCAGTGGGGCGACGCCCGTACGCAGCGTCTCGACGAGGGCGTGGTAGTCGCGCAGGCGCGCCGTCCCCTCGCCGAGCGGGGACGTGACGACGTCGAGTAGGACGACGTCGCGAGTCACGGCCCGCGTCGAGCCGAGGACGAGGTCGAGCGCGTCGCGCAGGACGACGGTCCCGGCACGAACCCGTACTTCCGCGCGCGCGCCCGTGCGCCGCGTCCACGAGGGGGGCGGCGCGCCGATCACGCGGGCGAGCGAGGCGAGGTCCTCGTCGACGACGTCGAGCAGGCGCTGGCGATCCGGACCGGGGAGGTCGGCGGCGAGCTCCGCCAGGGGAGCGGGCGCCTCCGGGAGCCACGACGCCCAGAGGGCCGCGGCCAGGCCGTTCGGCCGCCCCCCGTCGAGGACTACCCGCAGCCCGGTGCCCACGAGGGCCCCGCGCAGGCGAGCGCGGCGACCCACCGTGATGTCGGCGGCGCCCGCGATGCCCCTCACGCTGGCGGGCGTCACGACGAGTCGACGAGGGCTGTCGCCGAGCACGGCGAAGAGCTCGTCCTCGAGCAGCGCTCTCACGCCGGCGCCGAGCGCGGGGTCGGCGACCGGTCGACGGGCGGGGTCGCCGCGCAGGGCCGAGAGGAGGGTGGGGGACGCGTCGATCACACGTCCAGAGTGCCCCCGGGGTGTGACGGCACTAGCGTGGCGCCGTGTTCGCCGTCGTCTTCGGGATCTTCGTGATCGCGGTCGTGGTGCTGAGCGTGCTCGTGGTGCGCTGGGCGTGGCGACGCGACCGCGCGCGCCGATCGGCGCGCTAGCCGTCGAGGCGGGCCTGGAGCTCGCGCACGGCGCGGTCGAGGTCGGCGACCGCGCGCTCGATCACGGCGAGCCGGTCCCGCAGGATCTCGTCGACGCGGGCGTCCACCTGGGCCCTCAGCCGAGAATCGAGGGTGTCGACGAGGGGCTGGGCCAGCTGACGGAGCCGCCCTCGCAGGTCGGGATTCTCGCGATCCTCCACGGGCTCAGCCTAGGTTCCCGGGGGGTGGGCAGTACACGCCGGCGTTGAACTGCAGCGTGTTGAACTGGCCGCCCCACGGCGAGGTGAGAAGCGTGGAGGTCTCCGACTGGAGCGTCGTCGCGGGAGAGCACGCCGCGCTGAAGGCGATGAAGCCGCGGATGTTGCTTCCGTGGGCTCCGGCGATCGGCACCGGGCCGCCACCGCTGAAGGCCAGCGCCTCGAAGACCGGGTAGGGCAGTCCGGCCAGGTGGTAGTTCCGGTACTCCGACTGCGAGGCGTAGACGCCCGGGTTGAGTGACGGGTCGACGGACGCGATCCCCTGGGCCCAGCCCTTCACCATGGCCGACCAGTAGCCGGTGTAGGTGGCCATCGTCGCGGTGGTGGCCCCCCCGGGGGCGTCGAGGCCCGAGTGCGCGTCGGGGTAGCCCTCGGGGTCGAGGATCACCCAGTCGGGCTTCAGCCCGAGGCCACTGGCCCGGTAGGCGTCGATCTGGGTCGCGACCCACGCGCCGGCGGCGAAGCCGTGACGGTAGTAGGTGGCCGGGGCGAGCGCCTCACCCGACAGGGGTCCGCTGACGGTCCAGAAGGAGAGCCACGTCACGCGCTTGTGGGCCGAGTAGATGCTCTGACCCATGACGTAGTCGGACGACGAGGTCAGGCTCTTCGTCCCGACCCAGCCGACCCACGGGGAGGACGTGGTGCCGAGGCCCCCCGTCTCGCTGAGGATCGGCCAGCCGTCGAGGGCCGCCTGGGTCCACTTGGCCGAGGGGATCGCGTAGACGCCCACCCCCTGGGGGGGCGGCGCGCTGATGCCCGCCGCGAAGAGGCTGAGGACGCCGCCCACGACGACGCCGGTCACGACCGACCCCACCGTTCGGGCCCCGTTGCCGGCCGTGACCGAGACGTCGGTCGCGATCCAGGAGGAGACGCCGTTCGGGCTGGTGAGCGTGAAGAGGTCGCCCCAGTTGGCCGCCCCACCGGCGATCGTCACCTGACCCGAGGGGGCGACCGCCATGTAGAGGGATCCGGTGAGGGGTGGCGAACCCGGTGCGTCACCGGTGACGTTGAGGACGGTCCACGGGTAGGTGCTACTCGGCGTCGGCAGCGTGGTCGTGGTGGTCGGGGGAACGGTGGTCGTGGTGGTCGTGGTGGTCGGGGGAACGGTGGTCGTGGTCGAGGTGGCGGGCGTTCCCGCGTGGGCGCGACGTGCGAGCTGTCCGACGGACGTCGTCGTCGTGACGGGAGGTCCGTTGGAGATCGCCCCGGCAGAGTTGAAGCTCGTGAGCGGAGCGGCGAAGAGGGTGGCGTTCCCTCCCGCCGTCAGTCCCGCCACGTAGACGCTGACGCTCGACGAGCCGGTGACGAGGGGGCCGTTCACGGCCGGTCCGCGGGTGATCTGTGTGAGGTCCTGGTACACCCAGGCGCCCGCGACCGACTGGGAGAACACGACGAGGTGGTGGGCCGTCGTCACCGCGGCGACGGCCGGGATCGGGCCCGGGATGATGACGGGATCGCTCGTCACCGACGGCCCCCCGGTGAGGGCGACGAGGTCGATAGCCGGAGCGGGGACGCCCGGGATCGTCTCGCCCGCCCCCCAGGTGAGGGTGAGCAGTGCCACCGTGCCCTGGGTGGTGCGGAAGGCGATGGTGGCGACGGAGCCGTTCACGGACACGCTCGGGAGTCCGGCCGCCGCCGAGACGCCGGTTATGGCGGTGAGGTCGGTCGCGACCTCGGGTCGCCAGGCCGCCCCGGCGTGGAGGTGTAGCCACGTGGGCGTCACGGGGTCGTTCGGTGAGAGGAGGACGAGGTGGCCCGTCGTGTCCACGTAGAGGGCGTCGACGTTGCCCGAGGGGTCGATGAGGGGCACGGGGTCGGCGGCCGGAGTGCCCGCCACGATCTGGCTTGCGAAGAGGTCCTGCCAGTTCGTCACTCCGGACGCCCCGACCGTCGCCACCGCGACGTCCCCGGTCGAGGTCCGGTAGGCGAGGGCCCCGGTCGTCGCGCTCTGGGTCCCGTGGGGGCCTCCCACCATGAGGCCCCCACCCGTCTGGGCCGCGAGCGAGGCCGCGTTCCAGGGCAGCGGACCCGATCCCGAGTTGACGAATTGGTAGAGGGGGAGCGGAGCGGGGGCGGCCGTCACGGAGTTGGCCGGGCTCGGCGTGACGCCGACGAGCCCGGCCGCGAGAGCCGCGAGCGCCAGAACGCTGCGCCGGATGCGTGCGGAATTCCTCATGATGGGGATGACGCGCGAAGTGCGGGACCCACTCAGTCTAGGGACGGCTCGGTGCAGGGGGTGGGAGACCCTACGAGCGGACCGCCACGCGTACCGGAGCGGAGACGGCGCTCGCTCGCGAGCCCACCAGGTAGCGGACGATGACGCGGTGAACGCCCGGCGCGAGGCGCGGGATCGTGAAGGTCGCCGTGGTGACGCTCACCCAGTTGGCTCCGCCGTTCAGCGAATACTGGTAGCGCGTCACCGACTGACCGGCGGGCAGCTGGGGCGGGCGCACGCTGACCCGCGCGGCCCGCGTCAGCCCCGCGACGCGGGAGACGGCGGCGCGCGGCAGGGGTGTCGCCCCGCTCGCGAGGACGGTGATCACCGTCGAGTAGAGGGGCTGGCTCTGGTAGCTGACGTTCACCGTGACCGGTCCCGGGACCGAGTTCGCGACGGTGACCGAGCCGGTGCCCGCGGCGTTCGTGGTGACCGAGTAGTGGGCCTGACCGCTCCCGGTGATCGAGGACGGGTCCCCGTTGAGGATCACCCGGCCCGACGCCGCGGTGGCGTCGACCGACACGAGGAGGTTCGTCATGGGCTGGGCGCTCTGGTCCTGCAGCGTGAACGAGACGGTGGAGGTGGCGTTCGTCGCGACGCGCGAGCTCGAGACCGTCCCGATCGTCTTCGCGGCGTCGAGGGCCGAGGGGCACAGTCCGGCGTAGAAGGTCTGCGGATTGGGGCTGCCGAGACCCGAGGCCATGTCGTAGCCCGGTCCGGCGTTGTAGACGCCGACGCCGTAGAGGTCGTTGTTGCCCGTCGTCACGTCCACGTATCCGGTCGTCGCCATCCGGTAGAGGGACGGGTTCACGAATCCGAGACGCGCCGTTCCGCAGGACTGCGCTCCGACCGCCAGCATGGAGGCGACGATGGGCGAGCCGATCGAGGTCCCGCCGATGCTGCCCCAACTCGGCGACCCGTTCGTCGGGAAGTACTCGATGAAGCCCGTCGCGGGGTCACCCATGACCGACAGGTCGGGCACCAGGCGCATGGTCTCGCTCGAGGTGATGCCGGGAGCGGTCTGCCACGAGGGACGCGACCAGATCTGGGAGATGCCGCCTCCGCCGCTGCCCGATCCGGCCGACCCGGCCGCGTCGTTCCAGACGGTCTGGGTGAGCGGCGCGATGTTGGTGACCGACAGGCCGCCCACCCCGGTCACGAAGGGCTGGGAGGCCGGGTCGTCGACGGCCGGTTGGTTGTTCACGATGCCGTTGCAGTCGGAAGAGCCGTTGTCGCCGGCGGCGGCGACGACGGTCTGGCCCTGGGCGGCCATCTGCTCGAAGATCGCCTGCTCGGCGCCGGGGGCTCCGTTCGGGTCGGCCTCACACGTCCCCCACGACGTGGTCACGATCGACGCGGTGTTGTCGTCGGCGATCTGCTGGTAGATGTCGGTCGGCCCCGCGCTGTTGTTCGGGCCCGTGTAGACGACGATCGACGCCCCCGGGGCGAGGCCTAGCGCCTCTTCGATGTCGAGGGTCGCCTCGTTGCCGTTGCCCGCGGACGACGCTCCGTCGACGCTCACGTTGGTGATGCTGGGCGAGAGCCCGTAGCACTGGGCGAAGGTCGCGACGTCGCTCGCGTTGTATCCCTCCAGCTCGTAGACGGCGATCGTCTGACCGGTGCCGTCGTAGCCCTTCGCGTAGACGTTCGACAGTCCGTAGAGCTGCGCCTGCTGCTGGAGCGTGTAGCCGCCGAGGCTGTTGGGCGTAGTGCTGGTGGGCGCGGCGCCACCCGTCGCCGGGCCGCAGGTGGTGGGGGTCGTCACGTGCGCTCCGGCGCTGTAGTGGCGCAGGCTCTGCGCATGGGGGGCGACGACCGTGTCGAGCCCCGCGATGGCGGCGACGTCGTGGGCGATCGACGACGGCAGGGTCGCCGGCGCGCCGAACTGGGCAGCCACCGAGTGGTCGGCGCGCCGCACGCCGATCAGCGAGGTGGCGAAGGCGTGCGAGATCGCGCTCGACGGGCCCGAGACGTGCAGCAGGATGTGGCCGCGGCTGAGGGGACCGACCCGGAGGCCGAAGGAGGTGAAGTACTCGCGGACCGCCGCCGCCTCGCTCGCCGGAGCACCGAAGCGCTCGGCGAACTGGGCGGTCGTGAGGAAGTGCCGGTAGTCGGGTGATCCGGGGGTGGTGAGGGCGGTGAGGAACGACCGGAGCGCCGCGGCGTTGGGTTGCCGCAGGGCCACGTCGAAGGTCCCCGTCGTCGGGGGCGTGACGACGGCGTCGCCCGCGGGAACGGGGGCGGGGCTCGAGACGACGAGGCGGGGCTCGGCGGCGCGGGCGACCAGGGGCGTCGCCGTCCCGGCGAGAACGAGGACGGCGGGGACGATCAGGCGGGACCAGCGACGGGGGGCGACCATGGGCTCAGCCTAGGGAACCGGGACCCCGAATCGGCTTCACACCTCGGGCGGGGGGAAGCCGGCGGCGGCGAAGCGCTGGCGCAGGTCGCCGCACTCGGCGCAGACGCTCTCGGGGATGAGGCCGTATCGGATCAGTCCCCCGAAGAGGGCGCACCCCACGCAGTAGCCGAAGAACCCCTCGAGCGAGGCGGCGGCGACGAGGGGGACGAGGATCCACCGCGCGACGTCCCAGCCGGCCGCCCACCACGTCGCCGCGCAGGCGAGGGTGAGCACGGTGCCGATGGCCTGGGCGAAGCGCTTGGGCGGCCCCGCGACCTCACGGCGCCAGCGGGAGAGGCGCGGCGCCGCGATCCGGGTGGCGAACTGGCCGAGCGGTGAGAGGGTCGGGCCGGTCGCCACGCGGGCGGCGAAGCCGTAGGCGAGCGGCACCAGTGCCCAGCGTGTCACGGTGAGGGCGAGCAGCGACATCACGACCACCCCGAGCGCCACCGTGCGGGCGGCGGCGTCGTTGACCGGGTTGGGGAAGGAGAAGAGGCGCCTCATGGAGTAAGTCTATCGGAATAGTCGGAATTACCGACCGGCCCTACCGATAGCTGAGGGCCAGGTGCACCGTGGTGACGACGCCGATCGCGACGATGACGAGACGCACCATGACGGGCCGCATCCGCTGGATGGCGATCGTCCCGAGCCATCCGCCGACCAGCGTGCCCGCGAGCATGGGGTAGACGGCCGCCTGGGCCAGGTGACCGCGCGCCAGGAAGACGATCGCCGCGACGACGTTGATCACGAGGGAGAGGACGTTGCGGATCCCCTGGAGGGCGCCGATCTCCAGCGGGAGGGCCACGGCGAGGATCGCCAGCAGCACGATGCCCAGTCCCGCCCCGAAGTAGCCGCCGTAGATCGAGGCGAGGAAGACCCCTCCGACGACGACGCGCTGACGGGCGGGGTGCTGGTGGTCGAGGTGCGCGAGGCGGCGCGTGATCATCGGGCTCAGCCCGTAGACGATCGTGGCGACGCCGATGAGCCAGGGGATCACCCGCTCGAACGTGAGCGACGAGCCGCCGAGGAGGAGGGCCGTTCCCACGAGCGTGCCGGCGAGGCAGGCGGGGAGCAGTGAGCGCACGAGTGCACCGTGACGCGAGATCTCCTGGCGGAATCCGCGGATCCCGCCGAGGTAACTCGGTAGGACCCCCACCGTCGACGACACGTTGGCCTGCAGGGCCGGGACCCCGAGGGCGAGCATCGTGGGGAAGGTGATGAAGGTGCCCCCACCGGCGACGCCGTTCGCCACGCCCGCGGCGACGCCCGCCAGGCCGTAGAGGGCGAGGCGTTCGGCGAGGGGGACGGTGGTGGCGAGCATTTTCACTACTCTACGAACGTGCTTTCCGCACCCCTTCGCGATGCTGGCGCTGACGTGACGCGCGCTCTACGGTCACGGATGTGCATCTCGTGACCGGTGAGCTCATCGTCCCCCGCGACGCGCCCGACGACCTGATCCGGGCGGCCGGGGGGGTCGTGATCCGGTTCGTGTCGGCGGGCCACGTCGAGGTCGCCTGCGTCTACCGCGAGGCGCGCGGCGACTGGACCTTCCCCAAGGGCAAGCTCGACCAGGGCGAGACCTTCGAGCAGGCCGCCGTGCGCGAGGTCTTCGAGGAGACCGGTATGCAGTGTCGCGTCGTGCGCTTCGTGGGCACGACCAACTACACCCACCGCAAGGGCAAGCCGAAGATCGTCGCCTACTACCTCATGGAGGTGAGCGACGGGGAGTTTGCCCCGAACGACGAGGTCGACGAGCTGGTGTGGCTCCCGTTCGACCAGGTTCGCCACCACCTCACCTGGGACCGCGACCGCGAGCTCTTCGAGCTGGTCGAGCGCCTGCCCGAGGTCCGCGCTCGCGCGTCCTGAACGGCCACCCGCGTCGCACTATGCGGGACGGCCCGTCCGACGGGATTCCCTCGAGCATCGCGAGCCACTAGAGTCGGAGGCGCTGGGAGAGGTGGGTGAGTCAGGTTTAAACCACATTCCTGCTAAGAATGCGGCCCGTTAACGCGGGCCCGAGGGTTCGAATCCCTCCCTCTCCGCCACCGACACCGAGCGCCCAGCGCTCGGTGTCGTCACGTTCGGAGGCGTCGTGCGCTACTACATCGAGACCCTGGGGTGTCCGAAGAACCACGTCGACTCCGAGAAGCTGGCCGGGCGTCTCGCGAGTCAGGGCTACGAGCCGGCGGCGTCTCCCGAGGAGGCGGACCTCGTCGTCGCGAACACCTGTGCCTTCATCGAGGCCGCGCGCGAGGAGTCGATCGAGACCGTGCTCGACCTCGTCGACCGGCGTCGTGGTGGCGCGCGGGTGGTGGTCACGGGTTGCATGGCCGAGCGCTACGGCGACGAGCTCGCCGAGGCCCTGCCCGAGGTGGACCTGGTCGCCGGCTTCGGCGTCGACCTCGTTCCCGAGGTCACCCCGGTCACGCTGCGCCGACGACCGGTGCCGTCCTTCGATCTCCTGAACCTGCCCCGCCCGGCGCGCGCCACGCCCTGGGCCTATCTGAAGGTGGCCGAGGGGTGCGACCGACGCTGCGGGTTCTGCGCGATCCCCTCCTTCCGGGGCGATCAGCGCTCGCGACGCGTCGAGGACGTGCTCGAGGAGGCCCGCGCGCTCGCCGCGAGCGGCGCGCGCGAGATCGTCCTCGTGGCCCAGGACCTGGCCAGCTACGGACTCGACCGTCGGGAGCGGGGCAGCGCGGGAGCCATCGAGGCGCTCGAGGCGGGCTCGCGTCAGCCCCTGGTCGACCTAGTGGCTCGTCTGCGCGAGGAGGTGGAGTGGGTCCGCCTCCTGTACCTGTACCCCTCGGGCCTCACCTCGACGCTCATCGACGCCGTCCTCGCGACGGGCGTCCCCTACTTCGACCTCTCCCTTCAGCACGTCTCGCGCCCCCTCCTGCGACGCATGCGTCGCTGGGGCGACGGCGAGCGCTTCCTCGAGCGCATCGCGGCGACCCGCGGGCGCGACCCGCGGGCTACCTTCCGCTCCAGCTTCATCCTGGGCTACCCCGGGGAGACCGAGGAGGACCACGCGCGCCTCCTCGACTTCTTGGAGGAGGCCCAACTCGACTGGGCCGGCTTCTTCACCTACTCGGCGGAGGACGGCACCTACGCCGCCGACCTCGACGACGCGGTCGACCGCGAGCTCGCGCTCGCTCGTCTGCGCGAGGCGAGCGAGGTCCAGGACGCCATCACCGCCCGTCGTCGGGACGCGTTGGTGGGCACTCGGACCCGGCTCCTCGTCGACGCTCCGGGCGTGGCGCGTAGCGTGAGGGAGTGTCCCGAGATCGACGGCGTCGTCTACCTGGACTCGACGGTCCCGGTCGGGACCTTCGTCGAGGCGACCATCGTGGCGAGTCGCGGGACTGATCTCGAGGCGGTCGTCGCGTGACCACGAAGCCGCGCTACGGGGAGACGGCCCTGCTCACCCCCGCGAACCTCATGACGGGATTCCGAATCCTCGTCTCGCCGCTCTTCGTCTATCTCATCGTGGTGCACCGCGTCTCCTGGTGGACCTCGCTCGTGGGGTTCCTCGCTGCGGCCTCGGACTACTTCGACGGCATCGTGGCGCGCCGCCACGGCACCACGACCTCGGGGGCCTTCCTCGACCCCCTCGCCGACAAGGTCCTCGTCCTCGGATCGCTCTACGCGATCGTCATCTCGCGCCCGCACGGGCTGACCTCGTTCCTCGTGCCGGCCCTCGTCATCACGGCCCGCGAGGTGTGGATGAGCGTCTATCGCTCGCGCGCCGCCCAGCGGGGCCTCTCGATCCCGGCGAGCCGGCTGGCCAAGTGGAAGACCTTCGTCCAGGACTGGGCCATCGCGTTCTGCGTGCTGCCGATCTTCGCGCACCACGTGTGGCTCGGCGAGGTGACGATCTGGGTCGCCGTCGCGATGACCGTCGTGACCGGGTGGCAGTACTACCGAGACGGGAGGAGGATCGGCCGTGCGCGTTGAGGTCGTCGCCGTCGGCACCGAGCTGCTCCTGGGGCAGATCGCCGACACGAACTCGCAGTGGATCGGCGAGCAACTAGCCGCTCACGGGATCCCCTCCTACTTCCACCAGCACGTGGGCGACAACCACGAGCGGATCGTCCTGGCGCTGCGTACCGCACTCGCGCGCGGCGACGCGGTGATTGCCTGCGGTGGGCTCGGGCCCACCCAGGACGACATCACTCGCGCGGCCATCGCCGAGGTGATGAACGTTCCGCTCGAGCGCCACGAGGAACTCGTCGAGTCGATCCGCGCGGCCTTCGCGAGCCGGGGGCGGACGATGCCGGAGAACAACCTGCTGCAGGCCGACGTGCCGCGGGGGGCGTCCATCATCCCCCAGGTCCGCGGCACGGCGCCGGGACTCATCTGCCCGTTGGGCGAGAAGGTCGTCTACGCCGTCCCGGGCGTCCCCTACGAGATGACCGAGATGTTCGAGCGCGCCATCCTGCCGGACCTGGTGGAGCGGGAGCGGCGCGCCGGTCGTCAGGCCGTCATCCGCAGTCGCGTCGTACGCACCTGGGGGGCCTCGGAGTCGGCCCTCGCCGAGGCGCTGAGCGGGCGGATCGAGGAGCTGGGGGGCGACGAGCGCGTGACCCTCGCGTTCCTCGCCTCCGGCATCGAGGGCATCAAGGTTCGAGTGACGGCGCGGGGCGACGACGCGGCCCACGCGGAGCGACTGCTCGCGGAGGAGGAGACGCACGTCCGTCGCGTCCTGGGCGAGACCCTGGGCGACATCGTCTTCGGCGTCGACGACGAGACGATGGAGGACGCGATCGCCGGGCGGCTGCGGGGTCGCGGGTGGACGCTCGCGGTGGCGGAGTCGGTGACCGGCGGTCTCATCGCGAGCCGGCTGGTCAACGTGGCCGGCGCCTCCGAGTGGTTCCGCGGCGGCGTCGTCAGCTACGCGAGCGAGGTGAAGTTCGACCTGCTCGACGTGCCGCGCGGGCCGGTCGTGAGCGCCGAGGCCGCCGAGGCGATGGCGCGAGGCGTGCGTCGAGTGATCGGAGCCGACGTCGGCCTGGCCGTCACCGGCGTCGCCGGTCCCGACGAGCAGGACGGCCAGCGTCCCGGGACGGTCTTCGTCGGCGTGGACCTGCGCGGCGTGACGAGCCACGCGGCACTGCGCCTCCCCGGGGACCGTCCCCGGGTGCGGGCCTACGGGGCGATCAGCGCGCTCGACGTGCTGCGCCGCGCCATCGACGCGACCGAATCCAACGCGTAGCGAGACGAGGGGGACCATGACACTGGAGATCAACGCCGACGCGAGCGCGCTCGGGTTCGACCGGCCGCGCCTCGAGCGCATCGCGACGCACTTCGACCGCTACGTCGCCGACGGCCGCCTGACGGGATGGCTCGCGACGGTCGCCCGCGAGGGGGAGTTGGCGTGGGTCGGGCGCGGTGGGTGGCGCGACCGCGAGCGCGGCCTCGCGGTGAGCGACGACACGGTCTGGCGCATCTACTCGATGACCAAGCCCATCACCACGGTGACGGCGATGACCTTCTACGAGGAGGGGGTCTTCGACCTCACCGACGAGGTGAGCCGCTGGATCCCGTCGCTGCGCGAGCCGCGGGTCTACGTATCCGGTCCGGCGAGTGCGCCGCAGACGGTGCCGGCCACCGAGCCGGTGCGCGTGCACCACTTGCTGACGCACATGAGCGGCCTCACCTACGGCTTCAACTACCTCCACCCGGTCGACGCCATCTACCGTGACCGGGGCTACGACTTCGGATGGCCCCCCGAAGCCGACCTCTCGCGGGCGGTCGATGACTGGGCCGGGACGCCGCTGCTCTTCCAGCCGGGCGCGCGGTGGAACTACTCCATCGCGACCGACGTCCTCGGTCGCCTGATCGAGATCTGGAGCGGGCGGCCGCTCGACGAGGTGGTCCGTGAGCGAGTCCTCGATCCCCTCGGCATGACCGACACGGACTGGCACTGGCCCGCCGAGAAGGGAGACCGTCTCGCGGCGCTCTACGGAGCCTTCCAGGGGACGGCCGTCCCGCTGGAGGACCTCGGCCGCTACGCGACGCACCCGCCTCGTCTGCTGAGCGGCGGTGGGGGACTCGTCTCGACCGCCGGCGACTACCACCGCTTCGCGTCGATGCTGCTGCGCGGCGGCGAGCTCGACGGCGTGAGGATCCTGTCGGACCGCACGCTCGAGCTGATGACCGAGAACCACCTGCCGGGCGACGTGGACCTCACCGCGATCGCGACGGACTCCTTCTCCGAGACCGAGTTCGCCGGCGTGGGCTTCGGTCTCGGCTTCTCGGTCGTGATCGACCGCCGTCGGCTGAAGGGACTCGCCACCGAGGGCACCTTCGGCTGGGGCGGCGCCGCCTCCACGGTGTTCTGGGTCGACCCGGCCGAGGGCGTGACGGCGTCATTCTTCACTCAGCTGCTGCCGAGCGGCACCTACCCGCTGCGCCGCGAGTTCCAGCAGCTGGTGTACTCGTCCCTGGTGGACTGACCCATTGCGGCGAACAGGTGTTCGCTATAGTCTCGACGTAGGCACCCGACCGTTGTCACGGGTGGGGCCTAGAGTGCCCGAGCAACGAGGACAAGGAGTTCCGATGGCAACCGACGACCGCGCGAAGGCTCTCGAGGCCGCACTCGGGCAGATCGAGAAGCAGTTCGGGAAGGGCTCGATCATGCGCATGGGCGAGAACCTGCACATGAGCATCGAGGCGATCCCGACCGGAGCGCTCGCCCTCGACCTCGCGCTCGGCATCGGCGGCGTGCCGCGGGGCCGCATCGTCGAGCTCTACGGGCCCGAGTCGTCGGGCAAGTCGACCCTGGCCATGCACATCGTCGCCGAGGCCCAGCGCAACGGTGGCGTCTGCGCCTACATCGACGCCGAGCACGCCATGGACCCGGTCTACGCTCGCGCGATCGGCGTCAACGTGGACGACCTGCTCATCAGTCAGCCCGACACCGGCGAGCAGGCCCTCGAGATCGCCGACATGCTGATCCGCTCGGGTGCGCTCGACGTCATCGTGGTCGACTCGGTGGCCGCCCTCACGCCCAAGGCGGAGATCGAGGGCGACATGGGCGACTCGCACGTCGGGCTCCAGGCCCGACTCATGAGCCAGGCCCTACGCAAGCTGACCGGCGGGCTGTCGAAGTCGAACACCGTGGCGATCTTCATCAACCAGTTGCGCGAGAAGATCGGCGTGATCTACGGGTCGCCCGAGGTGACGCCCGGTGGACGCGCGCTGAAGTTCTACTCGTCGGTGCGCCTGGACATCCGCCGGGTGGAGTCGATCAAGGACGGCGCCGAGGTGGTGGGCAACCGCACCCGCGTGAAGGTCGTGAAGAACAAGTGCGCCGCGCCGTTCAAGCAGGCCGAGTTCGACATCATGTACGGCCAGGGCATCAGCCGCGAGGGCTCGGTCCTCGACGTCGCGGTCGAGCTCGGGTTCGTGAAGAAGGCCGGGGCCTGGTTCACCTACGAGGGTGAGCAGCTCGGCCAGGGTCGCGAGAACGTGAAGGCGTTCCTGCGCGAGAACCCCCAGCTCATGGCCGAGATCGACGAGCGGGTGCGCGAGCACCTGGCGAATGCGCTCACGCCCGACGTCGTCGGGGAGATCGACGCCGACGCGCCGCTGACGCTCGACTGACGCGCCTCGCGGCGCGTCGCGAGCCTCGGGCTAGCCTCACCCCCATGGGTTTCCGGTTGCGCGCGCGCCGGTGGCTGGGCGCCACGGTGCGCCGGACGCGCCGCTACCTCGACGAGGTGGCGACGGTAGGACCGGACGACGAGTACGCGCGGCGTTTCCACCACTTCGGGCGCGGGGCCGCCCTCATCGCCCCGCAGGGCGTGATCTACAACGAGCGCTACCTCAGCATCGGTGAGGGCGCGATGATCGGGCCGGGTGTGTGCCTGACCGCGGGCATCGGTCCCGACCAGCAGATGCTGACGACTCCGGTGGTGCGGATCGGTCGACGCTGCGTGATCGGGCGGGGGTCGCACATCATCGGACACTGGTCCATCGAGCTCGGCGACGAGATCCAGACCGGTCCCTACGTCTACATCACCGACCAGAACCACTCCTACGAGGATCCCGACCAGCCGATCGGCTGGCAGACCCCGGTCGAGGCCGCGGTGCGCATCGGTGCGGGCAGCTGGCTCGGGGCGAACGTGGTCATCCTGCCGGGGACGGAGCTCGGCGAGCACACCACGGTGGCCGCCGGCGCCGTGGTGCGCGGTCGGTTCCCCGGCCACGTGGTGCTCGGTGGCGTGCCCGCTCGGGTACTGCGCCACTACGACCCGGCGCGCGGCTGGGTCGCGGGCGCCCCGTCGTGAGGATCGGGGTCGACCTCACCCCGCTGCGGGAGTCGGCGGGGTACCGACGGCTCTACGTGGCGGGCTTCGTCTCGGCCATCGGCAGCCAGGCGACGTACGTGACGACCGCCTACCAGCTGAAGCAGCTGACCCACTCGCCGATCGCGGTGGGCGCGCTCGGCCTCGTGGAGATCGTGCCGCTGCTCGTCTTCGGCCTCTACGGGGGCGTCCTCGCCGATCGCTTCGATCGCCGTCGACTCATCCTCGCCACCGAGCTGGTCCAGCTGCTGGCGTCGGCGGCCCTCATGGTGAACGCTCTCTCGCCCCACCCGCGCGCGGCCGTCCTGTACGTCGTCGACGCGGTCATCATCGTCGCGGGCAGCCTTCAGGGACCGAGCCTGACCGCGCTCACCCAGGTGCTCGTCTCCCACGATCGCCAGCGCGCGGCCGCGGCGCTCTCCAACGTCCGCACCACGGTCTCCTCCATCGTGGGACCGTCGCTCGGCGGCCTCGCGGTGGTGGCGCTCGGGACGGGGGCGGTCTTCGCGGCGACGGTGGTGGCCTTCGCCGGGTCGCTCGTGGTGCTCCTCGGGCTGCGCGTCGAGGGGCCCGTGCGCGACCCCCGCGAGGAGGTCCCCTCGATCGCGAGCGGCCTGCGCTACGCGCGAACGCGCCCGGACGTCGTCGGCACGTACGTCATCGACCTGCTGGCCATGGCCCTCGCGTACCCGGTGATGATGCTCCCCTTCGTGGCGCAGCGCTTCCCGGAGCACTACGCCCTCTCGCTCCTCTACCTCGGGCTGCCCGTCGGGGCGCTCGTCGCCACGCTGAGCAGCGCCTGGACCCACCGGGTCCACCACTACGGCCGGGCGGTCGTCGCGGCGGCCGCCCTCTGGGGCCTCGGGATCGCGCTCTTCGCCACCACGAGCTCCCTCACGCTGACCCTGGCCGGCCTCGTGGTGGCGGGCGGGGCCGACGCCGTGAGCGGGATCTTCCGCAACACCCTGTGGAACGAGTCGATCCCGCCCGAGGTTCGGGGGCGCATGGCCGGGGTCGAACTCATCTCCTACTCCCTCGGGCCGACGTTCGGTCAGTTCCGCGCGGGGCTGATGGCCGGCCTCTCCTCGCTGCGACTCTCGCTCGCGGCGGGGGGCCTCGGCTGCAGCGGCGCGGTCGGCCTGGCCGCCGCGGCCCTGCCGGCCCTCTGGCGCTTCGACGCCCGCCACGACCCGCACGTCGCCGAGGTCCGGCGGCTGCGGGGCGCGACGGGGTGACGTCTACGCTCGAGGGGTGACGCCCGAGCCCGGTCCCTCTACCGCCCGCGACGGGCGCCCCGCCGAGGCCGGGCGCACCGTGACGGTCATCGGCGCCCGTCGGGGAGAGGACGACCTCGCGGAGCTGCGCCGCGTCCTCGAGGAGGCCGGGGCCGTCGTCGAGGACCTCGTCCACCTCGGCGATCGACCCGTCACCGCCGACGAATTACGGGTGCGCGGCGGGGGCGACCTCGCGAGCGCGCTCGCGCCGCTCGCCCGCTCGCGGGGCCTCGACGTCGCGGTCCAGCCGGCGGGTCGTCGCCGCGACGCGACCCACCTCGTCGTCATGGACGCCGACTCCACCTTCCTCCAGGACGAGGTGATCGACCTCCTGGCCGAGCGGGCCGGACGGGGCGAGGAGGTCGCCGCGATCACCGCCGCCGCCATGGGCGGGGCCCTCGACTTCGCCGCCTCGCTGCGCGCGCGGGTGGCCACCCTCGAGGGACTCGCCGTCGCCGTCCTCGACGAGGTGCGCGCCGACCTGCGCCTCACCCCGGGCGCGCGGACGCTGGTGCGCACCCTCGAGCGCCACGGCTACCTCGCCGCGGTCGTCTCGGGGGGCTTCGTCGAGATCCTCGAGCCGCTGCTCACGCCGCTCGGGATCACCCGCCTCGCCGCCAACCGCCTGGAGGTGTCGGGGGACCGGCTCACGGGCCGGGTGCTCGGCGAGATCGTCGACCGCGCCGGCAAGGCCCGCGCGCTGGCGCGCTTCGCCGCGGAGGCCGGCGTCCCCCTCGAGCGGACCGTCGCGGTCGGCGACGGCGCGAACGACCTCGACATGATCGCCCTCGCCGGACTGGGCGTCGCCTTCAACGCGAAGCCGGCCGTCCGCGCGGCGGCCGACGCGACCCTCTCGGTGCCCTACCTCGACGCCGTGCTCTTCTTCCTGGGGATCCCGCGCGAGGAGTTCGCCGCGTCGTGAGCGAGGACGCGCGATCCAGCCTCGCGACGCTGCGACGGCTGGTCTTCGACCCCCACGTGCCGATCGCCCAGCAGCGGCGACGCCTGGCGGTGGCGAGCGCCCTGACGCGCTCCACCCCGGTGACTCGTCGCGCCGACGAGATCGCCGGCGTCGTCGTCGAGCGGTTCGTCCCGCCCGGGGCCCTCGCCGGACGGGCCGTCCTCTACGTCCACGGCGGCGGCTACTGCGTCGGCAGTCCCGCGACGGCCGCCGGTCTCGTCGAGGCCCTGTCCGGGGAGTGGTCGGCCGAGGTCGTCGCCGTCCAGTACCGGCTGGCCCCCGAGCACCCCGCGCCGGCGGCCCGCGACGACGTCGCGCGCGTCCTCGACGCGGGGGAGTGGTCGGTCGCCGTCGGGGACTCGGCCGGGGCCGGAGCACTCGCCGCGGCGATCCAGGCGGGGGCCCGCCCACCCGCCGCCCTCGCCCTCCTCTCGCCCTGGCTCGACCTCTCGCGGGACTGGTCCCGCGAGCCCGGTGCGGAGGACGATCCCGTCCTGCAGGCGGGGTGGCTCGAGCAGTGCGCCGCCGCCTACGCCGGTGGCGATCGGCGCGACCCCGGCGTCTCGCCGCTCTTCGGCGAGTGGTCGGCGATGCCCCCGACGATCGTCGTCACCGGCGGACGCGACCTGCTCGCCCCCGACGCGCGAGCCCTGCGCGGGATCGCCCCGGCGATCGAGGTGCTCGAGGTCCCGAGCGCGTGGCACGGCGTCGCCCTGTGGGCCGGTCGCGACGCCCTGGCCGACGCCGTGGTGGCCCGGGTCGCCGCCACCGTCGCCGCGACCCTCGGGTGGAGGTGACGGCCCGGGGGTCCGGTGCTAGGTTCGGCGCCAAACCGATCACGGAGGAGGGGACGTGAAGGTGACCATCGACGCGGCGCGGTGTCAGGGGCACGGACGGTGCTTCAACCTGGCGCCCGACGTCTTCGGATTCGACGAGCTGGGCAACGGGGTCGTTCTCGTGGCGAGCCCGCCCGACGATCGCGCCGAGCGCCTCGCGCGCCTGGCCCAGGTGAACTGCCCCGAGCACGCCATCGACATCGAGGAGTGACCGTGGAGAACCCGCCCGTCACCGACTTCGCCACCGACTGGGACCACACCGACCCGGCCTGGGTGCACGACCCCTACCCGATCTGGGACGACCTGCGTCAGCGCTGCCCGGTCGCCCACACCGACCGCTACGGCGGCGCCTGGTTCCCGGCGACCCACGCGGGGGTCTCGGCCGTCGCCCAGGACACCGAGCACTTCACGAGCCGCACCGTGGTGCTGGGCAACGGCCGCCCCCTCGAGGACGCGCCCCCGGCCCCGATCGGGGTGGCGCCCCCGATCACCTCGGACCCGCCCTTCCACACGATCGCCCGGCGCCTCATCCTGCCGGCCTTCGCCCCCGGGCCCGTCCGGGCCCTCGAGCCGCGGGTGCGTGAGCTCTGTCGGCGACTCCTCGACGACCTCGGCGACGCCACCGAGTTCGACGCGGCGACCCAGTACGCGCAGTTCATCCCGCCCGGGGTCATCGTGCGCATGCTGGGCTTCCCCGAGGCCGACGAGGACGTGTTCCGCGACTTCATCCACGTGGTGCTCGAGGGGGTGAACCACCCCGTCGAGGAGCGCATCGAGGAGTTCGCGCCGATCGAGGCCTACATCACGGCCCAGATCGAGGACCACCGGGCGCATCCGCGCGACGACCTCACCTCGTACCTGCTCGGCGTCGAGGTGGGCGGTCAGCCCCTCGCGCCCGAGCACGTCTTCGGCACGATCATCCTGGTGCTGATCGCCGGCATCGACACCACGTGGTCGGCCATCGGGTCGGCCCTGTGGCACCTCGCGAGTCACCCCGACGACCTCGCGCGCCTGCGCGAGGACCCGGACCTCATGCCGATCGCGGTCGAGGAGTTCCTGCGCTTCTACGCGCCGGTCACGATGGCGCGCCTGGTGAAGCGGGACGTGGAGTTCCTCGGGTGCCCGATGCGCGAGGACGACTGGGTGCTGCTCGGCTTCCCGGCCGCCAACCGCGACCCCGAGGTCTTCCCCGACGCCGACCGCTTCGTCATCGACCGCCTGGAGAACCGCCACCTCGCCTTCGGACTCGGCATCCACCGCTGCGCGGGGTCGAACCTCGCGCGCATGGAGATGCGCGTGGCGCTCGAGGAGTTCCTCGCGCGCTTCCCGCGCGTCGAACTGGTCGACCCCGAGGCCGTCACCTGGTCGCAGGGGCAGGTGCGCGGGCCGCGCCGGCTGCCGGTGCGGGTCGTCCCGGCGTAGTCCCTAGGCTCCGAGCCCGAGATCGCGGGGACTCGCCAGCAGCTCGGCCATCCACGCCTCGACGTCGCTCGAGGTCCGCGGGAGTGCGGCCGAGAGGTTGACGGGCCCGTCCGCGCCGACGAGGATGTCGTCCTCGATGCGCACGCCGATGCCCCGGTACTCCTCGGGCACGGTGAGGTCGTGGGGCTGGAAGTAGAGGCCCGGCTCGACGGTGAGCACGTAGCCCGGCTGGAGATCCCCGTGGTAGTGCTCGTCGCGGGCCGCCGCGCAGTCGTGGACGTCGAGACCGAGCATGTGGCTCACCCCGTGCAGGGTCCAGCGACGGTGGGTCTGACGGTCGCGGCGCAGGGCGCTGTCGGGGGCGTCGGTCAGGATCCCGAGGTCGTGCAGCCCCTCGGCGAGGACCGCCGTCGCCGCCTCGTGGGGCGCGCGGAAGGGGGCGCCCGGTCGGGCCGCGGCGATGCCGGCCTCCTGGGCCGCGTAGACGAGGTCGTAGATGCGGCGCTGGGCCGGGCTGAAGGTCCCGGAGATCGGCAGGGTCCGGGTCACGTCGGCGGTGTAGAGCTGGTGGCCCTCGACCCCGGCGTCGAGCAGGAGCAGCTCGCCCGGTCGCACCACGCCGTCGTTCTCGGTCCAGTGCAGGATCGTCGCGTGGGCGCCGCTCGCGGCGATGGTGTTGTAGCCGACGTCGTTGCCCTCGACGCGGGCCCGCAGGTTGAAGACGCCCTCGATCACCCGCTCGCCCCGGCCGACGGCCGACGGCAGGGTGCGCACCACGTCCGCGAAGCCGCGCACCGTCGCGGCGATGGCCTCACGCAGCTGGGCCACCTCGTAGTCGTCCTTCACGAGCCGCATCTCGGAGAGCGCCGCGGCGAGGTCGCCGTCGGCGGCGCCCGGCTCGACGAGCGCGTCGAGGGCGGGGTCGAGTCCCCGCACCGTCGCGACGGGCGTGCCCGCGAGGGCGGCGAGGTCCTTCGCGAGGTCCTCGAGCGCGGCGGTCGGGACGTCGTAGTAGTGGGCGGCCTCGCGGGTCCCGCGACGCGGCCCGACCCACAGCTCGCCGTAGCGGGCGTCGGTGAAGAAGGCGTGGGTGCGCGCGTCGCGTCGCTCGGGCACGTAGAGGCGCGACGCGCCGTCCGGTCCGATCACCAGAGCGACGTCGGGCTCGGTGCAACCGGTCAGGTAGAAGAGGTCGGTCCCGGGGCGGAAGCGGTAGTCGGTGTCGTTGGCGCGTACCTTCAGCCCACCCGAGGGGATCACCAGGGTGGTGCCGGGCATCAGGGCCGCGATCCGGGCGCGTCGCGCGGCGTGGGCGCGAACGGCCGGGTGGCGCTCGGCGTCGAGGGGGGCCGACGCCCACCCGCTCGTCATGCGCTCGACGAGGACCCGGGGCACCGCGGGTCGGTGGGACCCGACCCAGACCCAGTGGTCGGAGACGGGCCGCTCGGCCGAGACGTCGGGGTCGGGAATCGGGTGTGCGTCGCTCACGCCCGCAGCGTACCCGCTTCCCCTAGGCTCGCCCCGTGGTGATCGACCTCAGCTTCGACGGCCCGGTAGCGCTGCTCACGTGGCGCGACGGGGAGAATCGCATCAACGAGGACTCCCTCGGTGAGCTCCACCGGCACCTCGACGATCTCGAGGGTCGCGACGGCCCACTCGCCGTCGTGCTGACCGGTGAGGGCAAGTTCTTCTCGAACGGCCTCGACCTGCCGCGCTACGACAACGACCTGTCACGCCTGGGGCCGATCCTGAGCGAGCTCCACCGCACGGTGGCCCGCCTGCTCGTCTTCCCCGCCTATACCGTGGGGGCCCTCAACGGCCACACCTTCGCCGGTGGAGCCCTCCTCTCGTGCGCGCTCGACTACCGCGTGATGCGCGCCGACCGCGGATTCTGGTGCATGAACGAGACCGACATCGGCCTCGCCCTCGACGACAAGCTGGCGACGATCCTGCTCAACCGCTTGCCCCGGGCGACGGCCATCGACGCCATGCTCACGGCCCGACGCTTCACCGGGCCGATGGCTCGCGAGGCCGGGATCGTCGAGGAGGTCGCCGAGGAGGCGGACCTGGTCACGCGCGCGCTCGAGGTGGCCCGGGCGATGACCGAGAAGGACCGCCGCATCGTGGCGGCCCACAAGCGTCTCGTCCAGCGCGAGGCCTGCGCCCGGCTGGGCTACCCGATCGAGGACTGACGCAGTCGCTCGACGAGCCGCCACGCGCCCGGTAGGGCGAGTCCGGCGAGGGCGGCCTTCAGCACGTCGCCCGCGAGGAACGGGGTGAGGCCGAGGGAGATCGCCGTCGCCAGCGAGACGTGGAGCGAGAGCGCCAGCCACGGCACCGCGACGGCGTAGATGAGGGCCTCGGCGAGCACCATCGAGGCCGCGGCCCGCACGACGGTGCGGTCCTGGCCCCGCGCGGCGAGCGCGCCGAGCACGCTGCCGGCGAGCACGAATCCGAGGAGGTAGCCGAAGGTCGCCACGGGGACGCCGGCGCTGTGGTCGGCGAACCACGGGACCCCGGCCACGCCGGCCGCCACGTAGAGGCCGAGCGAGAGGGCCGCGCGGCGCGTCCCGAGGGCCGCTCCGACGAGCAGGACGCCGAGGGTCTGTCCGGTGATCGGCACCGGCGTGAAGCCGAGGGGGATCGAGACCTGCGCGAGCAGTCCGACGAGGAGCGCCGCGCCGGTGACGAGGATCACCTCGACGCGTAGCGACGCGGGCAGGACGTCGGCGAGGACGCGGCGCGGACGAGAAAGGGCGTAGGTCGACATGGCACCTCCTTGGGGACCCACTCTAGACAGCGGGCCGAACCAGCGTCAGACCCAGCCGTGGTCGCGAGCGATCTGATCCACGTCGCCGATCCGCAGGCCGCTGCGGTGCTGGAGCGTGCGGATCAGGCCCCCGGCCTCGTAGAGGGACTCGTGGGTCCCGGTGTCGAGCCAGGTCGTCGCGCGCGAGAGCACCTCGACGCGCAGCTCGCCGCGCTCGAGGTAGAGGTTGTTGAGGGCGGTGATCTCGAGTTCGCCGCGTGCGCTGGGCTGGAGGCCCCGCGCGAACTCGCTGGCCCGGCCGTCGTAGAAGTAGAGGCCCGGGACCGCGAAGTTGCTCTTCGGCGTCGCGGGCTTTTCCTCGATCGAGAGGACCCGTCCGGTCTCGTCGAAGTCGACCACGCCGTAGCGTTCGGGGTCGCTCACCTGGTAGGCGAAGATCATGGCCCCCTCGACCTCGGTGTGCTGGCTGAGGTGGGTGCCGAGTCCGGGACCGTGGAAGAGGTTGTCGCCCAGGATCAGCGCGCACCGGTCTCCGGCGAGGAACTCCTCGCCGAGGAGCAGGGCCTCCGCGAGCCCGTTGGGCTGGTCCTGGACGGCGTAGGCGAGGTGGATGCCGAGGTGCGACCCGTCACCGAGGAGGCGGCGGAAGGCCGCCTGGTCGTGGGGCGTCGTGATGAGGAGGATCTCGCGCAGCCCGGTGAGCATGAGCGTGCTCAGCGGGTAGTAGATCATGGGCTTGTCGTAGACGGGCAGGAGCTGCTTCGACACGGCCCGGGTGATGGGGTAGAGCCGGGTGCCGCTGCCCCCGGCCAAGATGATTCCCCTCACCTCATTAGTATAAGTGGCCGATTCTCGGGGTCCGGAGGGCGACCATGCGCGTAGTGATCACTGGGGCGGCCGGGTTCATCGGCTCCCGCGTCGCCGAGATGCTCCTCGAGCGAGCGGAGGGCCTCGGCGTCGACGAGGTCGTCATCCTCGACGCCCTCACGTACTCGGGCCGCCGCGAGAACCTGGTCGAGGTGCTGGCCGACCCCCGCGTGCGCTTCGTCGAGGGCTCGATCACCGACGCTCGGGTCACCGACGCCGCGCTCGCCGGGGCCGGGGCCGTGGTCCACCTCGCGGCCGAGAGCCACGTCGACCGCTCGATCGACGGAGCCCGGGTCTTCTTCGAGACGAACGTCGTGGGCACCCAGCAGCTGCTGGAGAGCGCCCGGCGCGCCGGAGTGGAGCGCTTCGTGCACGTCTCGACCGACGAGGTCTACGGGTCGATCCCGGAGGGGTCGTGGCGCGAGGACCACATCCTCGAGCCCAACTCGCCCTACTCCTCGAGCAAGGCCGGCTCCGACCTCGCGGCCCTCGCCTACCACCGCACCTACGGGCTCGCGGTGATGGTGACGCGGTGCTCGAACAACTACGGTCCGCGCCAGTTCCCGGAGAAGCTCATTCCGCTCTTCGTCACGAACCTCCTCGACGGCCTCGACGTGCCCCTCTACGGCGACGGCCTCAACGTGCGCGACTGGCTGCACGTCGACGACCACTGCCGGGGGATCCTCGCGGTCCTCGAGCGGGGCCGCGCCGGCGAGGTCTACAACATCGGCGGCGGCACCGAGCTGACTAACCGCGCGATCACCGAGCGCATCCTCGAGCTCCTCGGCGCCGGGCCCGAGCGGATCCGGCCCGTCGAGGACCGCCTGGGGCACGACCGGCGCTACTCGGTCGACTGGACGAAGATCCGCGAGGAGCTCGGCTACCGGCCCCAGGTCGACTTCACCGAGGGCCTCGCCGCGACCGTCGCCTGGTACCGCGACCACGAGGCCTGGTGGCGTCCGCTGACGGGCGGCCGCTGATGGAGGTCCGCCCCACGTCGATCCCCGGTCTCGTGGTGCTGGAGTCCCCGGTCTGGGGCGACCAGCGGGGCTTCTTTCGCGAGTGGTTCCAGGCGCCGGACCTCGAGGCGGCCGGCCAGCCCTTCACCGTGCGCCAGGCCAACCTCTCGCACTCGGCCCAGCGCGTCGTGCGGGGCCTGCACTACTCCCTCGCCCCCGAGGGCCAGGCCAAGGTCGTGACCTGCGCGGCGGGGGAGCTCGACGACGTCATCGTCGACGTCCGCGAGGGCTCGCCGGCCTTCGGCGCCGTCGAGGTCGTGACGCTGCGGGCCGGCGACGGTCGTGGGGTGCTGCTCCCGGCCGGGGTGGCCCACGGGTTCGTCGTCGTGAGCGAGTCGGCGACGCTCGTCTACCTGCTGTCCTCGCCGTTCAACGCCCCCGTCGAGCTCGAGATCAACCCCTTCGACCCGGCGATCGCCGTCCCGTGGCGTCTGAGCGGCGAGCCGATCCTCAGCGCGAAGGACGCCGCGGCCCCGACGCTCGCCGAGCGGCGAGCCGCCGGACAGCTGCCCCGCTACCTCGCCTGAGCCCACCGGCGGCGGGTTTCGTCGTTGCTAGCGTGGAGCAGGTGAGTACGCCCAGCCGCATCGCGTCGGGTTCCGCGGTGGTGCGCATCCCGGACACGGCCTCGCTCCCGGTCATCGAGACCGAGGCCGCCCTGCGCACCCTCCTCGCCAGCCTCTCGGGCGTCGACGCCGTCGGCGCCGCCGCCCGGGCGGCGAAGCTCGCGACTCGATCCCTCAAGCAGTCGACCAAGCGCGACGCGCTCGACCTCGCGATCTCGATGGTCGACCTGACGACCCTCGAGGGCGCGGACACCCCGGGCCGGGTCCGCTCGCTGTGCGCCAAGGCCTGGCGGCCCGACCCCGGGGACCCCACGACCCCGTCGGCGGCCGCGGTGTGCGTCTACCCCGACCTGGTCGCCACGGCCCGCGAGGCGCTCACGGGCAGTGACGTCGCCGTCGCCTCGGTCGCCACGGCCTTCCCGTCCGGACGGGCCTCGCTGGCGGTGAAGCTCGCCGACGTCGCCGAGGCCGTCGCCGCCGGCGCCGACGAGGTCGACATGGTGATCGATCGCGGGGCCTTCCTCTCGGGTCGACTGGGCCAGGTCTTCGACGAGATCGTGGCGGTGCGCGAGGCCTGCGGGTCGGCTCACCTCAAGGTCATCCTCGAGACCGGGGAGCTCGTCACGCTCGACGCGGTGCGCCGCGCCAGCTGGCTGGCGATGGCGGCCGGGGCCGACTTCATCAAGACCTCCACCGGCAAGGTCGCCGTCTCGGCGACCCCGCCGGTCGCCCTGGTCATGCTCGAGGCGGCCCGCGACTTCGCCGAGGCCACCGGGCGGGTCGTCGGGGTGAAGTTGGCCGGCGGGATCCGCAGCGCCAAGGAGGCGCTGCGCTACCTGGTCATCGTCAACGAGACGGCCGGGGCGCTCTGGCTGAGCCCCCGCTACTTCCGCTTCGGGGCGTCGTCGCTGCTGAACGACCTGCTCGCCCAGCGAACCAAGCAGCGCCGCGGCGTCTACGTGCGGCCCGAGCTCTTCAGCGGAGACTGACATGGACGATCACCCGGCACTGGCTTCCCCCCTCAACGCCCTCGACTACGACCCGGCACCCGAGTCGACCGCCGTCGCCCACCTGCGCGAGTCGTACGGGCTCTTCGTGGACGGGGCCTTCACGGCGCCCGAGGCGAGCGAGCAGTTCGCGACGCTCAACCCGGCGACCGGTCGGTCGCTCGCGACCGTGGCCCACGGGACCGTGGACGACGTCGACCGCGCCGTCGCGGCCGCCCGACGGGCCTTCCCGGCCTGGTCGACGCGGCCGGGGTCGGAGCGGGCGAAGTACCTCTTCCGCATCGCGCGCCTCATCCAGGAGCGCTCCCGCGAGCTCGCCGTCGTCGAGACGCTCGACAACGGCAAGCCCATCCGCGAGACCCGCGACATCGACATCCCCCTCGCCGCGGCGCACTTCTTCTACTACGCCGGCTGGGCCGACAAGCTCGAGCACGCCGGCTTCGGTCCGGCCCCGCGACCGATCGGCGTCGCCGGGCAGATCATCCCCTGGAACTTCCCGCTGCTCATGGCCGCCTGGAAGCTCGCCCCGGCCCTCGCGGCTGGCAACACCTGCGTCCTGAAGCCGGCCGAGACGACGCCGCTCTCGGCCCTGGTGCTCGCCGACATCATCCAACAGGCCGAGCTGCCGCCGGGGGTGGTCAACATCGTGACCGGCGACGGTCGCACCGGGTCCGCTCTGGTGGAGCACCCCGACGTCGACAAGATCGCCTTCACCGGGTCGACCGAGGTCGGCCGGATGATCCAGCGCCGGGCCGCCGCGGCCGGCAAGCACCTCACCCTGGAGCTCGGGGGCAAGGGCGCCAACATCGTCTTCGAGGACGCCCCCGTCGACGAGATGGTCGAGGGCATCATCGACGGGATCTTCTTCAACCAGGGACACGTCTGCTGCGCGGGCTCGCGCCTGCTCGTCCAGGAGTCGGTCGCCGACGAGGTGGTGCGACGGCTGATGCGCCGCGTCGACCAGCTGCGCGTCGGCGACCCGCTGGACAAGAACACCGACGTCGGGGCGATCAACTCGGCCGCCCAGCTGGCCCGCATCCGGGAGCTCGCCGACGCGGGCGAGGCCGAGGGAGCCGAGCGCCTCACCAGCGCCTGCGCCCTGCCGAGCGAGGGGTTCTGGTTTCCCCCGACCGTCTTCACCAACGTCGCCCAGAGCCACCGCATCGCGCGCGAGGAGATCTTCGGCCCGGTGCTCTCGGTCCTCACCTTCCGCACGCCGGCCGAGGCGGTCGCCAAGGCCAACGACACGACCTACGGGCTCGCCTGCGGGGTGTGGAGCGAGAAGGGGAGCCGGACCCTCTGGGTGGCCGAGCGCCTGCGCGCCGGCGTCGTCTGGGCTAACACCTACAACAAGTTCGACCCCACGAGCCCCTTCGGCGGCGTGCGCGAGTCGGGCTTCGGCCGCGAGGGCGGCCGCCACGGACTGGAGGCCTACCTCGATGTCTGAGCGACTCGGAGTGCGCAAGACCTACAAGCTGGTCCTCAACGGGGCCTTCCCCCGCTCGGAGTCGGGCCGCAGCTACGAGGTCCTCGACGCCGCGGGGGCCCTCCTCGCCAACGCGGCGCAGGCCTCGCGCAAGGACCTGCGCGACGCGGTGCGCGCCGCGCGCGCCGCCCAGCCCGGCTGGTGGGGGGCGAGCGCCTACAACCGCGGCCAGGTCCTCTACCGGGTCGCCGAGATGGCCGAGGCTCGTCGCGAGGAGCTCGTCGACCAGGTCGTCGCGGCCGAGGGTGTCGAGCGGGTCCACGCCACGGCGACCGTCGAGCGCGCCATCGACCGCATCGTCTGGTTCGCGGGCTGGACCGACAAGATCGCCCAGGTCTACGGCGGGACCAACCCCGTGGCCGGTCCCTACTTCAACTTCTCGATCCCCTCCCCGAGCGGCGTCGTCGGCGTCGTCGCCCCGGCCGAGGACTCCCTGCTGGGCCTGGTGGAGACGGTCATGGCGCCGATCTGCGCCGGCAACGCCGTGGTCGTGCTCGCCAGCGAGACCCGACCGATCCCCGCGGTCCTGCTCGGGGAGATGGCGGCCACCTCCGACCTCCCGGCCGGGGTCCTCAACGTCCTCACCGGACGGCTCGCCGAGCTCGCCCCGGTCCTCGCCGACCACGAGGACGTCGACGGGCTCGACCTCGCGGGGGCGGGCGAGATGCGCGCCGACCTCGCCGCGCGGGGGGCCGGCTCGATCAAGCGCGTCCTCGCCGACGACCCCCGCGACCCCGACGCCGCCGCCCTGCGGCGCATTCGGGCCTTCCTCGAGACCACGACGGTCTGGCACACGATTGGACAGTGATGAGTGAGACCCCCTACGAACTGGCGGCCCGCGCGGCCGAGGCCCTGCTCGCGGCGACGGGCGGGCAGCCCCTCGACGCCGCCGTCGTCCTCGGGTCCGGCTGGCGCGAGGGCGCGGCCGGGCTCGGCACCCCGGTCGCGGACATCGCGACGACCGACCTGCCGGGTTTCGTCGCCCCGAGCGTCGCCGGCCACAGCGGGCGCGTCCTCGTGGTCGAGCACGCCGGGCGACGTATCGCCCTCCTCTCCGGCCGCGTCCACCTCTACGAGGGTCACGAGGTCGCGCGGGTGGTCCACCCGGTGCGCACCCTCGTCGGCGCCGGAGCCCGCACGGTCGTGCTCACCAACGCCGCGGGCGGGATCGACCCGACGCTCGCTCCGGGCTCGGTCGTGCTGATCCGCGACCACCTCAACCTGACGGCGACCTCGCCCCTCGAGGGCGTCGCCCCGCCGCCGCCGCACGACACGCGCTTCGTCGACCTCACCGACCTCTACAGCGCCGAGCTGCGCGCCGCGGTGCGCGAGCGGGCGCCCGAGCTCACCGAGGGCGTCTACGCGGGCCTGCGCGGACCCCACTACGAGACGCCCGCCGAGATCGTGATGCTGCGAGCCCTCGGGGCGAGCGTCGTGGGAATGTCGACGGTCCTCGAGGCGATCGCCGCGCACCACCTGGGCGCGCGCGTGCTCGGCCTGGCGCTGGTGTCCAACCCGGCGGCCGGCGTCGCCGCGGCGCCGCTCGACCACCGCGAGGTCCTCGAGGCCGGGCAGGCCGCCGCGGCCTCGCTCGGCGAGCTGCTGGCGCGCATCGCGCCGGTCCTGTGAACCCGGACCTCCTCGCCCGGGCCACGGCCTGGATGGCCGCCGACCCCGATGAGGTCGACCGCGCGACGATCGCCCAGCTGGTCCGCGACGAGCAGGAGGACGAGCTGGCCCGACGCTTCGCCGCGCCGCTGCGCTTCGGGACGGCCGGCCTGCGCGGGCCCGTGATGGCCGGCCCGGCCGGGATGAACCGGCTGACCGTGCGCCGCGCGACCCAGGGCGTCGTCGCCTGGCTGCAAACGGGGGCGGCCGACCCCGCCCGCGGCGTCGTCGTGGGACGGGACGCCCGTCGGGGCTCCGAGGCCTTCAACGACGAGGTCGTCGCCGTCCTCCTGGGCGCCGGCGTTCCGGTCGTCGAGATGCCCGGCCCCCTGCCGACCCCCCTCACCGCCTACGCGGTGCGCGCCCTCGGGGCGGCGGCCGGGATCATGGTGACGGCCAGCCACAACCCCCCGGCCGACAACGGCTACAAGCTCTACGGTCCCTCGGGGGCCCAGATCGTCGCACCCGACGACGCGGTCGTCGAGGCCGGCATGCGCGACCCGGGTCCCGCGACGCTCGCCGAGCGCACCGACCCGCTCCACCGCTACGTGCCCGAGGAGGTCCTCGCCGCCTACCGGCGCCACCTCGTCCAGCGCTTCGGCGGCGCGAGCGACCTGGCGATCGCCTACACCCCGTTGCACGGGGTCGGTGGGGCGACGATGACGCGCCTCTTCGAGGAGGCCGGCTTCCACCGGGTGAGCCTCGTCACCGAGCAGTTCGCGCCCGACGGGGCCTTCCCGACGCTGCCGTTCCCCAACCCCGAGGAGCCGGGCGCCCTCGACCTGGCGCTGGCGACGGCCGAGCGCTCGGGCAGCGCCCTCGTGATCGCGAACGACCCCGACGCCGACCGCCTCGGCGCGGCGGTGCGCACGCCGTCTGGGTGGCGGGTGCTGCGGGGCGATGAGATCGGCTGGCTGCTCGGCGCCTCGCTCGTCGCTCGCGCCGAGCCCGGCGACGTCGTCGCTACCACCATCGTCTCGTCCACGATGCTGTCGCGCATCGCCGCGGCCGCGGGCGTCCCCTACGCGGAGACCCTGACCGGCTTCAAGTGGATCTCCCGGGCCGCCGGTGCGGGACGGCTGGCCTTCGGCTACGAGGAGGCCCTCGGCTACGCCGTGGACCCCGGCGTCGCCGACAAGGACGGGCTCTCGGCCGCCCTGGCCCTCGCCCGACTGGCCGACGACCTCGCCCGCGAGGGCCGCACCCTGGTCGACCGGCTCGACGAGCTCGAGGCGACCTACGGCGTCCACGCGGTCACCCAGGTGACGGTGCGGGTCGAGGGTGACGGCGCGAGCGAGCGGATCGCCGGGGCCGTCGCGCGTCTGCTCGCCGACCCGCCGCGGACCCTCGGCGGGGTCGCCGTCGAGCGGGTCGACGACCTGGCGGCCGGCTGGCGTGGCCTGCCACCGACGAGCGGACTGCGCCTCGACCTCGGGGCCGCGGGGCGCGTCGTCGTGCGTCCCTCGGGCACCGAGCCCAAGCTCAAGGCCTACCTCGAGATCGTCGGTCCCCCGGGGCCCCTCGAGGGGGTGGACGAGCGTCGCGAGGACGCTACGCGTCGACTCGAGCGCGTGCGCGAGGAGCTCGCCGCCCGCCTGACGCCCTAGGAGACCAGGGCCGCGTACCCGGGCTTGATCACCTCGTTGATGAGCCGGAGGCGCTGGTCGAAGGGGTAGAAGGAGCTCTTCATCGCGTTGAGCGTCAGCCACTGCATGTCGTCGAGGGTCCACCCGAAGCTCGCCGCGCAGGCGGCGAACTCGCCCGACAGGGTGATCCCGCTCATGAGCCGGTTGTCGGTGTTGAGGGTCACGCGAAAGCGCAGGCGGCGCAGGAGCTCGACCGGGTGCGCCGCGATCGAGGCCGCCGCACCGGTGTGGACGTTGGAGGTCGGGCAGACCTCGAGCGGGATGCGCCGGTCGCGCACGTAGTTGGCGAGCCGGCCCAGGCGGAACTCCCCGTCGACGTTGGTGATGTCGTCGACGATGCGTACCCCGTGGCCGAGCCGCTCGGCGCCGCAGAACTGGACGGCCTCCCAGATCGAGGGGAGGCCGAAGGCCTCGCCCGCGTGGACGGTGAGGTGGAAGTTCTCACGCTGCACCAGATGGAAGGCGCTCAGGTGCTGCGTCGGGGGGTAGCCGTCCTCGGGCCCGGCGATGTCGAAGCCGCAGACCCCGCGGTCCCGGAAGGCGACGGCCAGCGAGGCGATCGTCTCGGAGAGGGCGTTCTGGCGCATGGCCGAGAGGATCGCGCGCACCACGATGACCCGTCCCTCGCGACGCGCGTCGGCGGCGCCCCGGGCGAAGCCGTCGAGGACGGCCGTCACGACCTGTTCCAGGGTCAGCCCGCCGGCGAGGTGCTGCTCGGGCGCGAAGCGGATCTCGGCGTAGACGACGCCGTCGCGGGCGAGGTCGAGGGCGCACTCGGCGGCCACCCGCTCGAGGCTCTCGCGGTTCTGCATCAGGGCCGTGGTGTGGGCGAAGCCCTCCAGGTAGCGCACGAGGTCCCCCCCGGGCGCGTCGGCGACGAACCACTCGGCGAGGACGTCGGGGTCGAGGCTGGGCAGGGCCCCGTAGCCCTGCTCACGGGCGAGATCGGCGACGGTCGCCGGGCGCAGGCCCCCGTCGAGGTGGTCGTGGAGGAGGACCTTGGGCGCCCGTCGGGCCAGGTCGGGGGTGAGGGCGGGTGCGGGCATGGCGACCAGGCTAGCCCTGGCCCCGGGGTGTCCCGAGCGCTACTCGAGGCGCTCGTAGAGGAGCGGCGCCGGCGTGACGGCCTCGTCACCGAGGGTGACGGCGCCCGCGATCGTGGTGCGGCCCTCGCCGAGGTGGGCTGCGTCGTCGGCGTAGAGCACGACGAGTGGCTGCCCGGCCGCGACGACGTCGCCCGGTCGCACGAGGCACCGCACCCCGGCCCCGGCGGAGACGGCGTCCTCCTTGCGAGCCCGTCCGGCCCCGAGACGCCACGCCGCGACGCCCACGGCGCGCGCGTCGACGGACGTCACGACGCCCGCGCGCTCGGCGAGGACCTCGGTGCACTGCGCGGCCGGGTGCAGCTCCGCGTCGGGGTCGCCGCCCTGGGCCGCGATCATCGCGCGGTAGGCGGCGTAGGCGGAGCCGTCGTCGAGTCGGGCCGCCGGGTCGTCGTCGATCCCGGTCGCCTCGAGCATCAGCCGCGCGAGGGCCACGGTCAGCTCGCGCACGTCGGCCGGCCCGCCGCCGCGCAGCACGTCGACCGACTCGATCACCTCGAGGGCGTTGCCCACGGCGACCCCGAGGGGCGTGTCCATGTTGGTGAGCTGGGCGATGGTGCGCACGCCGTGGTCGCGACCGAGGGCGACCATCGTCGCCGCGAGCTCGCGGGCCCGCGCGTAGTCGGTCATGAAGGCGCCCCGCCCGACCTTGACGTCGAGGACGAGGGCCCCGGTGCCCTCGGCGATCTTCTTCGACATGATCGACGACGAGATCAGCGGGATCGACTCGACGGTCCCGGTCACGTCGCGCAGGGCGTAGAGCTTGCGGTCGATCGGGGCGAGTCCCGCACCGGCGGCGCAGACGACGGCGCCGACGGTCTCGAGCTGGTGGCGGACCTCGTCGTTGGTGAGCTGGGCCCGCCAGCCCGGAATCGACTCGAGCTTGTCGAGGGTCCCGCCGGTGTGCCCGAGACCCCGACCCGACAGCTGGGGAACGGCCGCGCCGCAGGCCGCGACGAGGGGGGCGAGGATCAGCGAGATCTTGTCGCCGACGCCGCCCGTCGAGTGCTTGTCGACCGTGGGGCGCGAGAGGCCCGAGAGGTCCAGGCGCTCGCCCGAGGCGATCATGCGGGCCGTCCAGGCGCGCAGCTCGGCCCCGTCGAGGCCGCGGAAGAAGACGGCCATGAGCAGGGCCGACATCTGCTCCTCGGCCACCTCGCCCCGGTCGTAGGCGGAGAGGAACCAGTCGATCTCGGCCGTCGTGAGGGTGCGGCCCTCGCGCTTGGCGATGATGACGTCGACGGCGGCGGGGCTCACGAGCGGCGCAGGCCCAGGTCGTCGGGGCCGAAGGCGCCGGGCAGCAGCTCGGCGAGGCGCCGGGCGGGCCGCTCGGGCCCGTCGTCGATCCAGAGGTCGGGCCCGCCGTGCTCGTAGAGCAGCTGGCGACACCGTCCGCAGGGGGCGAGGGGCTCACCGTCCCCGGCGACCACGGCCACCGCGACGAGGCGTCCGCCACCGGTGCGGGCGAGGTCGCTCACGAGCGAGCACTCCGCGCAGAGCGTCAGCCCGTAGCTGGCGTTCTCGACGTTGGAGCCCTCGACGATGAGGCCCTCCGCGGTCAGCGCGGCGGCGCCGACGGTCACGCGGGAGTACGGCGCGTAGGCGTTCTCGGCGGCCTCCCGGGCCCGAGCGCGCAGGACGTCCCACGCGATCTCCCCGGGCTTCGGCATCCCTCCACAGTACACTGGACTCCCCGTGACCCCTTCTGCCGCTCTGCCCCTCGTGGTGCGGGACGAGGTCGCCGCGGCCCTCGCGGACGGGTGCGGCGTCGTCGCCCTGGAGACCACCATCGTCGTCCACGGTCTGCCCCGACCCCAGAACCTCGAGGTCGCAGCGGCCTGCGAGGCCGCCGTGCGCGCGGCCGGCGCCGTGCCGGCGACCATCGGGCTGCTCGACGGGCGCGCGGTCGTCGGGCTCACCCCCGAGGAGCTCGACCGACTGGCCGACCCCGCGCGCGACGCGATGAAGCTCTCGGCCCGCGACCTCGGGCTCGCCCTCGCCGCCGGACGCGACGGGGCGACGACGGTCGCCGGGACGATCTGGCTCGCGCACCGCGCGGGCATCGTCGTCATGGCGACGGGCGGACTCGGTGGCGTGCACCGCGACGCCATCCACACCTTCGACGAGTCGGCCGACCTCACGACGCTCTCGCGCACCCCGGTGATGGTGGTCGCCTCGGGCGTGAAGTCGATCCTCGACGTCGGCGCCACCCTCGAGCGTCTCGACACCCTCGGGGTGCCCGTCGTCGGCTACCGCACGACCGACTTCCCCGGCTTCTACCGGCGCTCGACCGGGTTCACCCTCGACTGGTCCGTGGCGGACCCGGCGAGCGCGGCGAGCGCCTTCGCCGCGCACCGCGCGCTCGGACCCACGGGGATGCTCCTCGCGAACCCCGTCGCCGCCGCGAGCGAGCTCGACGCCGACCTCCACGACGCCGCCCTCGCGAGCGCCCTGGCCGAGGCCGAGCGCCGGGGCGCGACCGGCAAGGCGGTCACGCCGGTCCTGCTCGAGGAGTTCGCCCGCTACACGGCGGGGCGCAGCGTCGCCACCAACGCCGACCTGGTCGTCGCCAACGCGGGTCTGGCCGGCGCGATCGCCCGGGAGCTGAGCGGCCGGTCGTGATCCGGGTCGTCGTCGTCGGCGACGTCATGCTCGACGTCGTGGCGCGCCCCCTCACCGCGATCCAGCCGACCAGCGACACCGCGGCCGACGTCGCGATCGGCGGGGGCGGATCGGCGGCGAACCTGGCCGTGGCCCTCGCGACGGGCGGCTGCGCGGTGCGCTACGTCGGGGCCGTCGGCGACGACCCCCTCGGGGAACTGGCTCGCGCCGACCTCGCCGCGCGCGGCGTCGAGGTGGACCTCGCCGTCCACGCCGGTCCCACGGGAGTGGTGGTTGCGGTGGTGGGAGCCGACGGGCAGCGCGCGATGCTGACGCGGCGCGGCGCGAACTCCGCCCTGAGCGCCGAGGACGTCCTCGCCCGGCTGCGCGCGCCCTTCGACCACCTGCACGTCTCCGGCTATACGATCCTCGACGACGCGACGCGCGCCGTCGCGCGGGTCGCGATCGACGCCGCGCGAGCTCGCGGTGCCGGCGTCTCGGTCGACGCCTGCTCGGTGGCGCCCCTGCGCGAGCTCGGCGCTGCCCGCTTCCTCGAGGCCGCGGCGGGGGCCACCATGATCTTCGCGAACGAGGAGGAGGCCGTCGCGCTCGCCGACGCCGGCGACGCCGCGGCGGCGGCCGCGGTCCTCGCGACGAGGGGACCCGAGGTCCTCGTGACCCGGGGAGCGCGCGGCGCGATCGTGGTCTCGTCCGACGGGGAGGTCCAGGTTCCGTCGCGGGCGACCCGGGTCGTCGACACGACGGGGGCCGGGGACGCCGCGACGGGCGCCTACCTCGCGGCCCGCCTGTCCGGCGCGTCGGTGGCGGGTGCCCTCGAGCGGGCGATGGACGCCGCCGCGCGAGCGGTGGAGGGCCTCGGCGCCCGGACTCAGTCGCGCTGGTAGGGGATGCCGTCGGCCGCCGGCGGTCGGACGCGGCCGATGAGTCCCGAGACCACGGCGATGGTGATCACGTAGGGGAACATCCCGAGCACCTCGGTCGGCACCGGGATCTGGTAGGTCTGCAGGTTGTCGGCCAGGTAGACCGAGAGCCCGAAGAGCACCGAGGCGACGACGGCACCCGACGGGCGCCACCGGCCGAAGATCAGCGCCGCGAGCGCGATGTAGCCGAGACCCGAGGTGTAGCCGGGCTGGAACTGGCCCTGGGAGGCCATGAAGGCAACCCCGCCCACTCCGGCGATGGCGCCGCCCACGATGACGTTGACGTAGCGCACGCCGATGACGCGGATGCCCACCGTGGTGGCGGCCTTGGGGTGCTCGCCGACGGCCCGCACGCGCAGTCCCCAGCGGGTTCGGAAGAGCCCGAAGCTCACCAGGGCCACCAGGACGATCATGAGGTAGAAGAAGCCCGTCTGGTTGAAGAACACCGGACCGAGCAGCGGGATCTTCGCCAGCAGCGGGATGGGCAGGTCGGGGGCCAGGTTCCCCGTGTTGTACTGCGGGAAGGGCGTGAAGACCTGCAGGTTGAGGTACGAGGAGAGGCTGCCCAGCATCGTCACCAGCACGACGCCCACGATGATCTGGTCCGAGAGGTAGCGCAGCGAGAGGAAGGCGAGGATGAGACCGAGGAGGCCCCCCACCAGGGCGCCCACGACGGCGGCGAAGATGAAGTTGTGCGTCGTCGAGGCGATCATCGATCCGACGAAGGCGCCGCCGATGAACTGACCCTCGATGGCGATGTTGACGACGCCGGCCCGCTCGCACATGACCCCCGAGAGCGAGCCGTAGATGAGGACCATCGCGAGGGCCGAGCTGCCCACCAGCACGGCCGTCAGGTTGACGAAGTTGATCGGGGCGGGACCGCCGGTGCGGGCCGCCCAGAGCAGTAGCGAGAAGAAGAAGAGGACCGCCACGACCCCGAAGCGGACCATGACGCCGCGCGCGGGCAGGCGCAGGTTGACCTCGACGGCGAGGGCGATCATCGCCAGGGCGAGCACGATGTTCGTCCACGCGGTCGAGAGGGTGAGTGTCCCCACGTGCCAGGGGATCGTCCCGCTCAGGTTCACCGGGTTGAAGGTCAGCGACGACTGCGCCGACATGCCCGACCCCACGCCGAAGGCCAGCAGGGTGAAGAGCCCGATGAGCCCCATGATCACGCCGATGGAGCGAGTCCGCCCCTGGTGCGCTCGGCGTGTGGGAGCCGTCGCCACGCTGACCTCGCTCACGATCCCCATCCCTTGGTCGCCAGCTGCACCGCCGCCGTCGGCGCCGTGCGCAGCCGGAAGATCTCCTTCACGAGCACCGGCGTCGCGACGAAGAGCACGACCGCCGACTGAATCACCGTCGCGAGGTCCAGGGGGATCCCCGTGGCCGCCTGCATCGCGCGGCCCCCGACCCCGAGGGCGGCGAAGAGGAGCGAGGCGAGGACGATCCCGCCGGGACGGTTTCGCCCGAGCAGTGAGACGGTGATCGCCGTGAAGCCGATGCCGGCGTTGCCGATCAGGAAGCCCCCGTCGACGAAGTGGGTGGTGCCGGCCATCTGGGTCACCCCGGCGAGGCCCGCGAGGCCCCCGGAGATGGCGAAGACCAGCACGATGACGGCCTTCGCGTTGATGCCCGACGCCCGAGCCGCCTGCGGGTTGGCCCCGGTCACGCGGAAGTCGAACCCGAGCGAGGAGCGCTCGAGGAACCACCAGGCGAAGACGGCGACCGCGGCCGCGACGAAGAGGCCCCAGTTGACGCGCAGCCCCGAGCTCGCCCCGAAGAGCGGCGGCAGCTGGGCGCTCCCGTCGATCGTGCGCGAGATGTCGTTCTGCTGGCCCGGCATCTGGAGGGCCGTCGAGAGCAGGGTCAGGATCAAGAAGGCCGCCACCACGTAGTTGAACATCAGGGTGACGATGACCTCGTGGGCCCCCGTGTAGGCCTTGAGGAGTCCGGGGACCATCCCGCCGACCACGCCGCCGAGGAGGCCGGCGAGGAGCGTGAGCGGCAGGTGCAGGACCATCGGGAGGTGGATCATCGACCCGACCGCCGCGCCGGCGATGCCACCGAGGATCGCCTGGCCGTTGGCCCCGATGTTGAAGATGCCGGTCTGGAAGGCGATGCCCACGCCGATCGAGGCGATGGCGAGGGGCGTCGCGTAGGTGAGGGTCTCCGAGAGGGGGGTGAGCGCGAGGGGCCACCCGTGGCCCGTGGTGAGCGCGTGCCAGAAGTTGGAGGGGCTGAGGATGGCGCCCTCGAACATGGTGCGGTAGGCGGCCCCCACGTTGTCGACGGTGAGCTTCAGCGCGTGCCCGGGGGCCGACCAGCTGTGGAAGAAGCCGCGCCAGGCGTCGAGGACGCTGGCGGTGGTCGTCACGATGACGAGGGCTCCGACGACGAACCCCAGGAGCAGGGCGAAGACGGTGACGAGGGCCGGGCGCGACCGCAGTCGGGCCCACCACGACACGCTGACGGCGGCGTCGCTCATGATTCCTCCGCGTGGGCCCCGGTCATCATCAGGCCGATGGTCTCGCGACTGGTCGAGGGGTCGACGACCCCGGTGATCTTGCCCTTGTGCATGACGGCGATCCGGTCGCCGAGGGCCAGGACCTCGTCGAGCTCCGAGCTCACGATGAGGACGCCGAGGCCCCCGTTGCGCTCGTCGACGATCTGGCGGTGGACGTACTCGATGGAGCCGACGTCGAGGCCACGGGTCGGCTGCGAGGCCACGAGGAAGGAGAGCGGGCGCGAGAGCTCGCGGGCCACGATCACCTTCTGCTGGTTCCCGCCCGAGAGGGACGCGACCGGCGACTGGATGGAGGTCGTGCGGATGTCGAAACGCTGGACGAGCTCGCCGGCGTTCTGGGCGACGGCGCCCAGGTTGCGCGAGCCCCGACGGGCGAAGGGCGCGCGCCGGGGGGTGTTGAGGACGAGGTTGTCGGCGACCGACATCGAGAGGACCAGTCCGTGCAGCTGCCGGTCCTCGGGCACGTGCCCGAGACCGGCGTCGAGCACCTCGCGGGGCGTCGCGTTCGTGACGTCGCGACCCCGCAGGCGGATGGACCCGCTCTCCACGGGGCGCATCCCGGCGATCGCCTCGACGAGCTCGGTCTGCCCGTTGCCCTGCACGCCGGCCAGGGCGACGATCTCGCCCGCCCGCACCGAGAGCGACAGGCCGTCGACCGCGGGGAGCCCGCGGTCGTCGCGCACCACGAGGTCGGTGATCTCGAGGGCCACCTCCCCGGGGGTGACGTCCTCCTTCTCGACCGTGAGGTTCACCGAGCGCCCGACCATCAGGGCCGCGAGGTCGCCCTCGGAGTCGGTGGGCTGCGCCGTCCCCACCACCTCGCCCTGGCGGATCACCGTGATGACGTCGGCGATCGCCTTGACCTCCTTGAGCTTGTGCGTGATGAAGAGGATCGACTTGCCCGAGGCGGCGAGCGAGCGCATGATCTCCATCAGCGCGTCGATCTCCTGGGGCGTGAGGACGGCCGTCGGCTCGTCGAGAATCAGCAGCTCGGCGTTGTGGTTGAGGGCCTTCAGGATCTCGACGCGCTGCTGGATGCCGACGGGCAGCTCCTCGATGACGGCGTCGGGGTCGACCTCCAGGTTGTAGGTCTGGGAGACGTGACGGATCTCCTCGCGGGCCCGGTTCCGGTCGAGGCGGCCGAAGGACTTCACCGGCTCGAAGCCGAGGACCACGTTCTCCGCGACGGTGAAGACCGGCACGAGCATGAAGTGCTGGTGCACCATGCCGATGCCGCGGCGCACGGCCTCGCCCGAGTTGGTGAAGTGCACGGCCTCGCCGTCGATCAGGATCTCCCCCTCGTCGGGCTGGAGGAGGCCGAAGAGCACGTTCATCAGCGTCGACTTGCCGGCTCCGTTCTCGCCGAGCAGGCAGTGGATCTGACCCGGCTCGACCGTGAGGTCGATGCGGTGGTTGGCGGTGAAGGATCCGAAGCGCTTCGTGATGCCCCGGAGCTCAAGACGCATAGGTGCTTATCGTAGCCACGACAAAAGGCCCGGGCCGCTGACGCGGCCCGGGCCTTTTGTCGGTCCGTCGAGCGGACGTTACTTCGCGGGGTAGCTGTTCGGGTTGACCGAGATGCGGCCGCTCTCGATGCCCTTGGTGATCGTCGCGATCTGCGACTTCACCGACGCCGGGATCGAGATCCCGCCGTACTCCAGCGCCGTGCCCTGGTTCTTCAGGGTGCCGAGGTACGTGCCCGCCTTGAACTTGCCCGAGGCGGCCGCGAGGACGGCGTCACGCACCGAGGGCTCGACGCCCTTGGCGACCGTGCCGACGAACCACGAGCAGTCCGCGGCGTCCGAGACGCAGCCGTTGCTGTCGACCCACATCACGCTGTGACCCTTGCCGGCCTGCTGGGCGGCGGCCACCGATCCGAGGCCCACCGAGCCCGCCACCGGGAAGACGATGTCCGCGCCCGCGGCGAAGTCGCCGGCGGTGATCGTCTTGCCCGCGGTCTGGTCGGTGAAGTTGCCGACGAAGGTGCCGGTGCCGTCACACTTGGCGAGCGAGCACGCGCCCGCCGCCGGAGTCCAGCCGAGGACCTTGACCGCCGCGCCGCGCACCTTGTTGTAGTAGCGCACGCCGGCCACGAAGCCGTTCATGTACATGGTCACCGACGGGAACTGCATACCGCCGTAGGTCGCCACGGTGCCGGTCTTGGTCATCGCGGCGGCCAGGTACCCGCCGAGGAAGGCGGCCTGGTCGGTCTCGTACTGGAGCGCCAGCACGTGCGTGCCCTTCTTCACCGTCGGGGCGTCGTCCACGATCGCGAACTTCTGGCTGGGGTGCGCGTTCGCCGCGGCCGCCGTCGCCGAGTCCATCAGGAAGCCGACGGTCACGATGATGCCGCAGCCCTTGTGGATGAACGTGTTGATGTTCGGCGCGTAGTCCGCGGACGACGTCGACGACAGGTAGCTGATCGCGATGTTCTTGTTCTTCTTCGCGGCGTCCTGCAGACCCTTCCAGGCCGAGGCGTTGAAGGACTTGTCGTTGATGCCACCGGTGTCGGTGACGACGCAGGCCTTGAACTTCGCGGCGGCGCCGGCCGACGACGCGGCAATCGAGGCGCCGAACGTCAGTCCACCCAGAACCAGCGACGCGGCCCCCAGCAGCGCACCCAGACGACGGGCGCCCACCTTCTCTCCCATACTCATGTACTCCCTCCAGAGCGTTCGAGCCCGAGGGCCCCGGGTGGGCCAGCGAGCCGCGAACTACCTCGGAGACACTAGTGCGCGCCCTCGCGGGCGAGCGGTTCGCGCGGTCCCGACGCCTAGTGCTTTCGGCCGGCCGCGCGCGGGACGACGAGGGCGGTCACGAGGGCCGCCAGCGTGATCGCCGCCGAGAGCCGAAAGGCCCAGTCGTACCCGTTCACCAGGGCGATCGCACTGAAGGGGTGGACGAAGGTGGCGCTGCGGTCGATCGCGACGGTGCCGAGGGCGGCGAGAGCCACCGAGCCGCCGACCTGGCGCGACGTGTTGAGGACGCCCGACGCGAGGCCGGCGTCGGCACGATCGACCCCGGCCGTGGCGGCGGTGGCGAGTGGGGTGAAGAGGAGGCCGATCGCGAAGGCGCACATGACCGATGGGACGACGACGTCGGTCGCGTAGTGACTGTGCGGGGTCAGCGCGGCCGTCCACCAGAACCCGACGGTCGCGAGGAGCGTGCCGGCCACGAGCAGCGGGCGCACCCCGACGCGCCGCACGAGGCGGCTGCTCAGCTGGGCGCCCACGATGATCGCGAGGGCCATCGGCGAGAAGGCGAAGCCGGTGCGCACGGCGTCGTAGCCGAGCACCTGCTGGTAGAAGAAGGTGAGGAAGTACCACATCGTGAAGAAGGCTCCGCCCACCAGCAGCATCGTCGCGTTGGCCGCGCTGAGGGACCGCGAACGGAAGAGCCGCAGGGGCATCAGCGGGTGCGACGCGACCGAGGCCTCCCACCCGACGAAGGCGACCAGGCCGAGCAGTCCGCCCCCGATCCACGCGAGCGTGGCCGTGTCGCCCCAGCCCGTGGTCGCCGTCTGCACGACCCCGTAGACGGCGGCGGCGAGCGACGCGGTCACGAGGAACGCGCCGACGAGGTCGAGTCGAACGGCGGCGTCACGGTTGCGCAGCTCGCGCAGGTAGCGCAGCGCCAGGACGATCGCGACGACGCCCACCGGGACGTTGATGAAGAAGACCCACCGCCACGACGCCCACCCGGTGAGCAGGCCGCCGAGCAGGCCGCCGACGGCCCCGCCGGCCCCGGCGACGGCGGACCAGGCACCGATGGCGCGGGGCAGCTTCGCGCCGTGGAACGTGGTGACGATGATCGTGAGCGTCGCCGGAGACAGGATGGCTCCGCCGAGGCCCTGGAGCGCCCGGACCGCGATGATCTGGGTGCCCGTCGCCGAGAAGCCGGCCCCGATGCTCGCGATCGTGAAGATTGCGATCCCGACGAGGTAGACGCGTCGCCGTCCCGCGATGTCGGCCGCGCGACCGCCGAGCAGCAGGAAGCCCGCGAAGGCGATCACGTAGGCGTTGACGATCCACTGCGCGCTGTCGAGCGTGAAGTGGAGATCGCGCTGCATCGAGGGCAGGGCGACGTTGACGATCGAGACATCGAGCACGACCATGAACTGGGCGAGGCAGGCGATGGTCAGGATCACCCAGTCCGGGGCGTGACGGTGCCCGTGGTGGTCCTTGTGGGCATTCACGCGCGGCAGTGTACGGGTCGCCCGACGTGGACGGGTCGCTCGTTTGTCAGACTGGTGAGGTGGCAGCCCAGTTCATCTTCACCATGCGCGACCTTCGTCGCTTCTATCCGCCCGACCGCGAGGTCCTGCGCGGGATCAACCTCTCCTTCTATCCCGGGGCGAAGATCGGCGTGATCGGATCGAACGGTTCGGGCAAGTCGTCGCTCCTGCGCATCATGGCGGGCCTCGACGACGGCTACACGGGCGAGGCCCGACTCACCCCGGGCTTCACCGTCGGCTACCTCCCCCAGGAGCCCACCCTCGACCCGACTCGCAACGTGGTGGAGAACGTCTCGGACGGGGTGGCCGAGCAGCGCGACCTGCTGGCGCGCTTCAACGAGGTGTGCGCGGCGATGGCCGACCCCGACGCCGACTTCGACGCCCTCCTCGGCGAGCAGGCCGACCTGCAGACCCGCATCGACGCGCTCAACGCGTGGGACCTCGACCGCACCCTGGAGATCGCGATGGACGCGCTGCGGCTGCCACCGCCCGACGCCGAGGTGGCGACCCTCTCGGGCGGCGAGCGCCGCCGGGTCGCCCTCTGCCGTCTCCTCCTCGCGAAGCCCGACCTGCTCCTGCTCGACGAGCCGACCAACCACCTCGACGCGGAGTCGGTCGCCTGGCTGGAGCGGGCCCTGCAGGAGTACCCGGGGACGGTCGTCGCGATCACGCACGACCGCTACTTCCTCGACAACGTGGCCAAGTGGATCCTCGAGCTCGACCGGGGCTACGGGATCCCGTGGGAGGGCAACTACTCCTCGTGGCTCGAGCAGAAGCAGGCGCGACTCGCCGCCGAAGAGAAGGCCGACCGGGCCCGCCAGGCCGCGCTCGAGCGGGAGCTCGACTGGATCCGGATGTCGCCCCGGGCCCGCCAGTCGAAGGGCAAGGCGCGCGTGAGCGCCTTCAACCAACTCGTCGCGGAGGCCGAGTCGGCCGAGCGGCGCCCCGACCGGCTCGAGATCCTCGTGCCACCGGGGCCTCGCCTCGGGGACCGGGTCGTGGACGCGCACGACGTCGCCAAGTCCTTCGACGATCGGATCCTGATCGAGGACCTCTCGTTCCTGCTCCCGCCCGGGGGCATCGTCGGGGTGATCGGCCCGAACGGGGCCGGCAAGACGACGCTCTTCCGGATGCTCGTCGGTCAGATGGCGCCCGATACGGGGACCATCGAGGTGGGACCGACGGTGAGCTTCGCCTACGTGGACCAGTCGCGCGAGGAGCTCGATCCCGACGCCACGGTCTTCGACCAGATCTCGGGCGGTCAGGACCGCTTCGTCGTGGGGGGTCGGGAGGTGGCGGCGCGGGCCTACGTCGCGAGCTTCGGGTTCAAGGGGAGCGACCAGCAGAAGCGCGTCGGCGACCTGTCGGGGGGCGAGCGCAATCGGGTCCAGCTGGCCACGGTACTGCGCCGGGGCGGCAACGTCCTGCTGCTCGACGAGCCGACGAACGACCTCGACGTCGACACCCTGCGCGCGCTGGAGGACGCCCTGCTGGAGTTCCCGGGCTGCGCCGTCGTGATCAGCCACGACCGGTGGTTCCTCGACCGCATCGCGACCCACGTCATCGCCTTCGAGGGCGATAGTGAGGTTCGCTGGTTCGAGGGCAACTTCTCCGACTACGAGGCCGATCGCCACCGTCGTCTCGGTACCGACGCGGACCAGCCGCACCGCACGCGCTACAAGAGGCTGACCCGCGACTGAGGGCCTACCATGGACGAGTGATCGCGTGCGTGCCCGTCCTGCCCGATGGAACCGTCGACCCCCGGTGGGGTCGCGCCGACCGCCTCGCCGTCGTCGACGTCGAGGGTGGGGAGGTGCGCTCCTGGGAGGAGCACCAGGTCGACTGGAGCATCCGTCACGACGAGGGCAGCTCGGCGCGTCACCACGCCCGGGTCGCCCGCTTCCTCCTCGACCACGACGTCCAGGCCGTCGTCGCCCACCACGTCGGTGACGGAATGGTGCGTCAGCTCGGCATCATGAAGATCGCCCTGCACCTCGACGCCGACGGGGACGCTCGCGCGGCCGTTCTCGCCGCCCTCTCCGCGAGCTGATTCTTGAGAGGGCGCCGTCGACCGGCGCCGTCGTCGCCTACCTCGTAGGAGACGCATTGGTGCGTCAACTCGGCCTCACGACGATCGCCCCGCACCTCGACGCCGACGGGGACGTTCGCGCGGCTGTCCTCGCCGCCCTCTTCGCGAGCTGATTCCTGAGAGAGCGCCGTCGGCCGGCGCCGCCGCGGCCCGCGAGCGACGACCGCTCGCGATGAGGGCTTACCTCTGAGTAGTGCTCGAGGCGACGGCCCCCTCGACCTCTCGGCCCATGAGATTCCTGAGGGTGAACACCGCGGAACGGCGGCGTCTGATAGGACGACGTCCACATTTCTATCGAAGTCCTTGACGTAGGGGGACCTATTTGATAGAAACTCTCAAATTCGTGTTGACGTTCGTCGCACGAGGGGGGAAATGGGGGGGGAGTAGTGACGCTCTTCTGGCTGTCCGTGGGCTTCGGCTTCGTGACGGCGTCCGTACTCGCGATCGCGGCGGTGGGGTTGAGCCTGCAGTTCGGCATCACGAACTACATCAACTTCGCCTACGGGGACTTCATGGCGCTGGGCGCGTACTTCACGTACGTCTTCAACGCCGAGTTCTTCCACTGGAACGTGTGGATCGCGACGGTGTGCGGGTCGCTGTTGATGGGCGTGCTCGCGGTGATCATCAACCACCTGCTCTTCAGCCGGTTCGCCCGGCGATTCTCGAAGACCTTCTACGTGATGATCGTGACCTTCGGTCTCTCGCTCATCATCCTGAACGTCGTCTACTCCATCTGGGGTCCGGACGTGCGGGCCTACGCGATGCCCATCGAGCGCGTCGTGAGGATCGGGCCGTTCCTCCTCACGCGCGACCAGCTCCTCGTCATGGCCATCTCGGTCGTGGTCATGGTCGGTGTCGCGGTGATGCTGAAGACGACGCGCCTCGGCAAGTCGATGCGGGCGATGTCCGACAACACGACGCTCGCCATGACGAGCGGCATCGACACCCGGCGGATCACGACGATCACCTGGTTCCTGTCGGGGACGCTCTCCGGTCTCGCGGGCGCCGTCCTCGGCATCTCCGAGGGCAACATCACGCCGGCCGCCGGCGAGCTCTTCCTCTTCGTGATCTTCGCGGCGGTGATCGTCGGCGGGGTGGGGAGCATCTACGGCGCGATGGCCGGAGCCGTCATCATCGGGATGGCGACCGAGATCTCGGCGGCCTTCATCGACCCGGCCTACAAGCTGGACGTGGCCTTCGTGATCCTCATCCTCACTCTCCTGTTCCGGCCGAACGGCCTCTTCTCGCGACCGAAGGGATAGCCCATGTCGGCGTTCTGGTACTACGTCTTCACCCTGGTCTTCTTCCTGTTCGACTACTTCATCCTCGCGATGGGGCTGAACATCCAGTACGGGGAGACCGGGATCCTCAACTTCGCCTACATCGCCTTCGTCGCCATCGGCGCGTACGTGACCGGCGCGGCGAGCCTCCCGAACGCGGCGGGGACCGGCCAGCAGTACATCATGGGTTGGGGGTTGCCCTTCCCCTTCAACCTCCTGCTGGGGGGACTGGTCGCGTCGGCCGTCGCGGTGCTCGTCGCCTTCATCGTGTTGCGACGGTTGCGGACCGACTACCTGGCGATGGTCCTCGTGTCGTTGTCGCTCGTCCTCTACGACGTGATCAACAACTACGTGCCCCTCTTCAACGGGGCGGACGGCCTCTACAACGTCCCCCAGCCCATGGCGGGGATCTTCCACCTGACGACGAACTCGTTCATCCCGTTCTTCGCCGTCGTGACCGGGCTCATCGCCCTGCTCATGTGGTTCTTCATGAGCCGGATCATGAAGTCGCCCCTGGGGCGCACCTTCCGGGCGATCCGCGACGACGACGGGGTGGCCGGGGCCCTGGGGAAGAACCCCTTCGGCTACAAGCTGACCTCGATGATCATCGGGGCCTTCTACGCCGGTGTCGGCGGCGGCCTCATCATCCAGTTCGGGGGCTCCTTCAACCCCACGGCCTGGCTGCCCGGGGAGACCTTCGTGGTCTTCGCGGTCATCATCGTCGGCGGCGTCGGCAACAACGTCGGCATGCTGGTGGGGGCCCTGGTGGTGGAGACGCTCCTCATCCACCTGCCGGCCTTCCTGCCCGAGATCCCGGGGCACCCGGGGCTCATCGAGTACATCGACACGATGGTCGTCGGCGCGCTGCTGATGGTCATGCTCTGGTTCCGCCCCCAGGGCGTCGTCCCCGAGCGGGTGCGCAAGAGCGCCGGCATGCTCGCGGATCGGGCCCGGGGTCGCGGCCGCGAGTTGACGACCGCGACGGAGGGACAGGGGAAGAGCGGTGAGTGACAACGTGACACCGACCACGGGGGCGCCCGCCTACGCGCTGCAGTGCCAGGACCTGAAGAAGGCCTTCCAGGGCGTGCTCGCGGTCGCCGGCGCCACCTTCGACGTCCCCCAGGGGCAGATCACCGCCCTCATCGGACCGAACGGCGCCGGGAAGACGACCATCGTCAACCTCCTGTCGGGAATGATGCAGAGCGACAGCGGCCGCATGCAGCTGGTGGGCACCGACGTCACCAACTGGCCGAGCCACAAGATCGCCCGGCGGGGCCTCATGCGCTCCTTCCAGCTCTCGCGCGAACTCGGTGGGCTGACGGTCCTCGAGAACCTGCTCGTCGCCCCGAAGCACCAGGCCGGCGAGTCGCTCTTCAACATCTTCTTCCGCCCCCTCGCGGTGCGGCGCGAGGAGCGCGAGAACGTCGAGCGGGCCCTCGAGACCCTGAAGACCTACGGCCTCTACGACCTACGGGACAACCGCGCCCGCGAGCTCTCGGGCGGGCAGAAGAAGCTCCTCGAGATCGCCCGTGCGGTCATGGCTCAGCCGAGGGTCCTCCTGCTCGACGAGCCGATGGCCGGCGTCAATCCCGCCCTCATCGACCGGATCGGGGGGTACATCCTCGACCTCAAGGCGAGCGGGGTGACCGTCCTCATGGTCGAGCACAATCTCAACGTCGTGGAGAAGATCTGCGACCACGTCATCGTCCTCGCCGAGGGCCGCACGCTCGCCACCGGCAAGCTCAGCGACCTGCGGGCGAACCAGGACGTCGTCCAGGCCTACCTAGGTGAGGTGATCAATGCCAGTACTCACGGCTGAGAACGTGACGGCCGGATACGGCCGCACGCCCATCATCAACGACATCTCGCTATCGGTCGACGCCGGGGCGGTCACGACGATCATCGGGCCGAACGGAGCCGGGAAGTCGACGTTCGCGAAGACCGTCGTAGGGATCCTGCGAGCGACCAACGGCCGGATCACCCTGGGCGACCAGGACATCACCCGCATGCCGCCGCACCAGATGCCCCGGCACGGGCTGGTCTACGTGCCCCAGAACGACAACGTCTTCAAGACCCTCACGGTGCGCGAGAACCTCGACGTCGGCGGCTACGCCTCGAAGGGCGACACCGCGGCGCGCATGGAGTACGTGCTCTCGATCTTCAAGGACCTGAGCAAGGCGACCGAGAAGCGGGCGGGCAACCTGTCGGGGGGTCAGCAGAACCTCCTCGCCATCGCCCGCGCGCTCATGGTCGAGCCCACGGTGATCGTGCTCGACGAGCCGACGGCCGGGCTCTCGCCCGCCTACACCGACGTCGTCTGGAACCAGATCGAGGGCATCGCCCAGACGGGGACCGGGGTCCTCGTCGTGGAGCAGAACGTCGAGCGCGCCCTCAAGCACGCGACGTTCGTCCACATCTTCGTCGCCGGTTCGAACCACGTGCACGGCACGGCGGCGGACATCGCATCACTCGACCTCGCGGCGATCTTCCTCGGTCGCGCCGGGGCCGATCACTGACCAGAGTCTCACGATCGTCGCCGCGGGATGGACCCGCGGCCGCGAAGCAGGAAGAAAGAGGGGGGTACCTGATGATACGAAAGAGGCGGTTGTCCCGGGGTCGGGGAACCGGACGCGTCGCGGTGTCGCTGGCGGCGGTGGCGTCGCTCGCGACGGCGGGGCTGATGACGGTCCCGGCGAGTGCGTCGGGCAAGCCGAAGCCGCTGACCGTGGGGTCGATCTTGCCGTACACCGGCACGAAGTCCATCCTGTCGGCGTGGGGCGTGCACGGCATCAAGGTGGGCATCTACGAGGTGAATCACGGTGGCGGCGTGCTCGGGCACATGTTGACGTCGGCCACGGTCGACGACTCGGCGGACTCGGTCGACACCCTGCCGGCCTTCCGCAAGCTGATGCTCAGTCACCCGACCTTCATCGTCGGGCCGTTCTCGCCCACGATCGAGGCCGTGATCAACCAGTTCCAGCCGAACAACGTCGTCGACTTCATGGTCGGCGGTCTGTCGAACCTGGACAACATGAACAAGCCGTACGTGTTCCGCACGACGGCGTCGGACTCGACCGAGGCGATCGCCATGGCGTACTACGCGATCAGCCACGGTTGGAAGACGGCGTCGCTCATGTTCGACAACTCGGCGAACTCGCAGGGCTTCGTGCCGCCGCTCATGAAGGCCTTCAAGGCCCTCGGCGGGACGATCCAGCAGAACATCACGCTGACGCCGGGGCAGTCCTCGTACAGTTCGGAGCTCACCCAGGCCTTCGCGGGCAACCCCAAGGTGATCTTCGACTCGATGGACACCCAGACGGCGGCGACCCTGTTCGGTGACGCTCAGCAGCTCGGCTACACGACGGCCGCCCAGTGGGTCGGCGACGACCTGCAGTCGGCTCCGCAGGGGTCCTACGCGCAGTCCTTCGGGTCGGCCGCGTCGACCAACCTGACGGCGGCGCTGCCGGCGACGCCGACGACGGCGGACAACGCGTACAACCACTTCCTGTCGGACTACCAGAGCGTCTGGCGTACGACGTCCATCCTGCCCACGAGCTTCAACTTCTACGACTCCATCGTCATCGCCTCGCTGGCCATGACCATGGCGAACTCGACGAATCCGAAGGTCTGGGTGAAGGACGTGATGCTGGTCTCGGACCCGCCGGGAACGGTGTGCTCGACCTACACGCAGTGCGTGACTCTTCTGAAGCACCACAAGAAGATCAACTACAACGGCGCGGGTGGGAACGACGACTTCAACAAGTACCACAACGTGTTCAGCGGCTTCCAGATGGTCGGCTTCGACTCGAAGCTGAACAACGTGGTCCGGACCTACGTCACGCCGCAGCAGCTGGCGCAGGTCGTGGCGAAGGAGGGCTGAGCCGCCTGATCGTGAGCCCCCGCGGCCCTCGGGCCGCGGGGGCTCACCCCTCCCGGGCCGTCGGGAGGACGAGTCGCGCACGACCAGGGTCGGGCCCCAGGGGCCCGCCATCGCGAAATGGAGTCGGACGAGGATGTCGAGTTTGCTGAACGGCGTGAAGGTGTTGGACGTCACGACCGTCCTGGCGGGCCCCTTCGCCGCCTACCAACTGGCGCTCTTCGGTGCCGATGTCGTGAAGATCGAGATCCCCGGGACCGGGGACCTCGCGCGCGACATGGGGGACGACGGGTACCTCCGATCCGAGGCGATGGGGGCGGCCTTCGTCGCCCAGAACGCGGGCAAGCGCTCGATCGTCCTCGACCTCAAGAACCCCGCGGGACGCGACGCCCTCGAGCGTCTCGTGGCGGGGGCCGACGTCCTGGTCGAGAACATGCGACCCGGCGTCCTCACCCGGCTCGGCTTCGGGCCCGCGCGGCTCGCCGAGATCAATCCCCGGCTCGTCTACTGCGCGGTGTCGGGCTTCGGGGCGGAGGGTCCGCTATCGGATCGCCCGGCCTTCGACCAGATCATCCAGGGGCTCTCGGGGATGAACGACGTCACGGGACTCCCCTCCGCCGAGCCGACGCGCATCGGGTTCCCGGTCTGCGACACCCTCGGGGGCTACGCCGCGGCGATGGCGATCGCCGCGGCACTGGTGCGCGCGTCTCGCGAGGGTGTGGGGGCCTTCCTCGACGTCTCGATGCTCGACGTCGCGATCACCGCCATGGGCTGGGTCGTCTCCGAGACCCTCATCACTCACCACTACACGGGGCGCCTCGGCAACGACAACGCGGCCTCGGCCCCCTCGGGGACCTTCCACACCGGCGACGGGCTCCTCAACATCGCCGCCAACGCCCAGTACCAGTTCGCGTCGGTCTGCGCGGTGCTCGGTCGGCCCGACCTGCTCGAGGACCCCCGCTTCGCGACGCGCGAGCTGCGTAAGGCCCACCGCGCGGAACTCACGGCCGAGATGGAGGCGACCCTCGCCTCGCGCAGCGCGCGGGAGTGGGAGGAGGACCTCGCGGCGGCGAGCGTGCCCGCCGGGCGGGTCCTCTCGCTCCCCGAGGTGCTCGAGCACGAGCAGGTCCGCGGGCGCGGGCTGGTCCACGAGATCCCACTCGGGCTACCCGAGCGAGCCACGGTCGCGGTCGTCGGCAGCGGGGTGCGCGTCGACGGCTCCGCACTCGCCCCCCCTGGACCACCCCCGCGCCTGGGGGAGCACACCGCCGAGGTCCTCCGGGGCGTCGGCTACCGCGACGACGAGATCGGGAGCCTCCATGATGACCACGCCTACTGAGCCGATCTCCGCGACGGGCTGGCCCCAGGTCGAGATCATCGAGGAGGGCATGCGAGAGGGGATGCAGATCGAGAGTGCGGAGATCCCGGTCGCGAGCAAGATCGCCCTGCTCGACGCCCTCTCACTCACTGGCCTGCGCACGATCGTGGTGGGCTCGTTCGTGAGCCCCGACTGGACGCCTCAGATGGCCTCGATCGACGAGATCGTGACGCGGTTCCACCCGGTCGAGGGGGTGCGTTACACGGCCCTCGCCCTGAACGAGCGAGGCCGGGAGCGCCGGCGCGCCTACGTCCCCCCGCTGAGCGAGCCCGATGAGGTGCCGACGACCCTGGTGCACCTCTGCGACGTCTTCGTGCGCCGTAACACCAACCGCTCGCAGCGCCAGGAGATCGAGGCCTGGGACGACGTCGTCGAGCGGGCCGTCGCGGAGGGCGCGACGCGCGCCGGCATCGGCATCAACGCGGCCTGGGGGTCGAACTGGCTCGGACCCTTCACCGAGGCCCAGCGCATGGACCTGCTCGCTCAGCAGTACGAGATGTGGACGGCGAGGGGGTTCGCCGTCGACCGCGTGTGGATCGGGGACCCGATGGGCTGGAACCTCCCGTGGGACGTCGCGGCCCAGCTGCGCGCGATCCGCGAGCGCTGGCCGGAGATCACCCGCTTCCACCTCCACCTCCACGACGCCCGGGGCACGGCCCTCCTCTCGGCCTACGAGGCCCTGCGCACCCTCGACGCGGAGTGCACCCTGGTCCTCGACAGTTCCATCGGGGGCATGGGCGGATGCCCGTATGGTGGACACGGACGCATGACGCGAATGATCCCGACCGAGGACTTGGTGGACCTGCTCGAGGAGCGGGGCGTCTCGACCGGCGTCAACCTCGACCGACTCATCGACGCCGCCCTCCTCGCCGAGGACGTCGTCGGGCACTCCCTGTGGGGCCACGTCTCGAAGGCCGGACCCCGGCCGCGGGGCGCGCGTCTCTTCCCGATGGACCTGCCGTTCATCGAGACCGAGGCGCAGGCCCAGCACTTCCGTCGGGGCTCCGAGGCCCACGTGGGCGCCCGTTCGCCGTGGCGCGCGCCGATCACCTCTCCGGCGCGCGATCGCGTCGAGGCGGCTCTCGGGGAGGTCTGACGTGGCGCGGACCCGTGTCGTCGACGAGCGGCCGACGCCGCCCGCCGAGGACGGGGTCCGCGACGACGAGTCGGCACTCAACTCGGCTCGCTCGCTCGACCGCCCCTTCGTCGTGCTGCGGGTGCTGCGCGAGCGCCGGGCCCCGATGCGCCTCACCGAGATCGCCCAGGCGGCCCAGCTGCACCTCGCGACGACCCAGCGGATCGTCAACCTGCTCGTCCACTACGGCTACGTCGAGCGCGAGGGCTTCGACTACCGCCTCGGCGTCGCGCCCCTGCTCGACGGGACGGTCTTCCTCCAAACCAATCGCCTGGTGCAGGCGGCGGAGACCGTTCTCGGCGAGCTGACGGCGGCGACGAACCTCACCTCGACCCTCACCGTGCGCGTCGACCTGACGGCCGTGCTGCTCTACCGCGTGGCGAGCGTGCCGCCGATGCGCTACCAGGTCCCCATCGGCGAGCAGCTGCCCCTCACCGTCGGCGGCGCGCGCGTCCACGCCGCCTATCTGGAGGACGAAGACCTCGAGCGACTGCTCGAGGGCGTCGACGAGATCCGCCTGGCGAGCGGCGTCGCCGTCACTCGCGAGGAGTTCGTGGCGAACCTCGGCGTCATCCGTGAGCGGGGCTACGCCTTCGGTCAGGGACAGCGCCAGGCGGGCGGCCTCTCGATCGCCGTCCCGGTCTTCGACCGCGCGGGTGAGCTGGTGGCGGGCATCCAGCTCTCGGCCCTGATCGAGGACATCCCGAAGGACGTCGAGGCCCTCGTCGTCGAGCTGCAGCGCGCGAGCGCCGCCATCACCCGGAGGTTGCCGTGAGGGAGTACGAGGTCCGGGCAGGGGCGAGCGACCAGGTCCTCGCGCGCGAGGACCAGCTGGCCTGGCGCCTGGCCGAGGTCGCGTCACCCCGCGCCCCCCTCGACGACGACGTGCGCGACATGGTGGTCAACCGCGTGATCGACGACGCCGCGGTGGCGACGGCGTCCCTCGCGCGCCCCCCGGTCGCCGCCGCGCGCGACCAGGCGCGGCGACACCCCGCCCGCCCCGGAGCGACGGTCGTCGGGCTCGACCCCGACGAGCGGGTCTCGCCGGAGTGGGCGGCGTGGGCGAACGCCGTCGCGGTGCGCGAGCTCGACTTCCACGACACCTTCCTCGCCGCCGAGTACGCCCACCCCGGCGACGCCATCGCCCCGCTGGTCGCCGTCGCCCAGCACGTGGGCGGCGCCGTCGACGGTGACCGACTGGTGCGGGCCATCGCCAACGCCTACGAGGTCCAGATCTCGCTCGCGCGAGCGATCAGCCTCCACGCCCACGCCATCGACCACGTGGCCCACCTGGCCCCGGCGATCGCGGTCGGGCTGGGGACCCTGCTCGACCTGCCCACCCCCGTCGTCTTCCAGGCCGTCAACCAGTCCGTCCACGTCACGACGGCGACGCGCCAGTCGCGCAAGGGGACGATCTCCACCTGGAAGGCCTACGCCCCGGCCTTCGCCGCGAAGGCGGCGATCGAGGCGGTCGACCGGGCGATGCGCGGCGAGACCGCGCCCGAGCCGATCTACGAGGGCGCCGACGCGGTCATCGCCCGGCTCCTCGACGGTCCCGGGGCCGGCTACCACGTGACCCTCGTCGGTCCGGACGAGCCCCGGAGGGCGATCCTGGACTCCTTCACGAAGGAGCACTCGGCCGAGTACCAGGCCCAGGCCTGGATCGACCTCGCGCGCCGTCTCCGGGCGGCCGACCCGCGCCTCGCGACCGGCGTGGGGGTCGCCGAGATCGTCCTGCACACGTCCCACCACACCCACGCCGTCATCGGGTCGGGCTCGGGGGATCCGCAGAAGTACGACCCGGCCGCCACCCGCGAGACCCTCGACCACTCGCTGCCCTACATCCTCGCCGTCGCCCTGCAGGACGGGGCTTGGCACCACGAGCGCTCCTACGCGCCGACGCGGGCCGCCCGTCCCGACACGGTCGCGCTCTGGCGGTCGATTCGCACGCTCGAGGACCCCGAGTGGACGGCCCGCTACCACGATCCGGACCCGACCCGGCGCGCCTACGGGGGCCGGGCCGAGATCCTCTTCACCGACGGCACGCGCCGCGAGGCGACCGTCGTGGTGCCCGACGCCCACCCGGCGGGCGAGCGGCCCTTCGGTCGGGCGCAGTACGTGGCGAAGTTCCGCCAGCTGACCGAGGGGGTGCTCGCCCCGGCCGAGGTCGAGCGATTCCTCGACCTCGCGGCGCGCCTCCCCGAGCTGCTGTCCGGCGACCTCGCGGGCCTCACGGTCACGAGCGAGGTGGCACGCCCGATCCTCACGACGGGACTCCTCTGATGCTGCACGACCCGACCCCGGACGCCGAGAAGCGACGCCGCCTGCGGGCGCGGCTCGGCACCGGCGAGCCGCTCGTCCTGCCCGGGGCCTTCAACCCCCTCTCGGCGATGCTCGCCGAGCGCCACGGGTTCGCCGGCCTCTACCTCTCGGGGGCCGTCATGGCCGCCGACCTCGGACTGCCCGACGTCGGGCTCACCACGCTCAGCGAGGTCGCGACGCGCGCGGCCCAGGTCGCGCGCGTGACCGCCCTGCCGGTCGTCGTCGACGCCGACACCGGCTTCGGGGAGCCGATGAACGTCGCGCGCACGGTGCAGCTGCTCGAGGACGCCGGCGTCGCCGGCCTCCACCTCGAGGACCAGGTCAACCCGAAGCGCTGCGGCCACCTCGAGGGCAAGCAGGTGGTCGCCCGCGAGGACGCCGTGCGCCGCGTGCGCGCCGCGGCGAGCGCCCGCCGCGACCCCAACCTCCTGCTGATCGCCCGCACCGACGCGCGCGCCGTCGAGGGGCTCGACGGCGCCATCGACCGGGCGCTGGCCTACGTGGAGGCCGGCGCCGACGCCGTCTTCCCCGAGGCCCTGCGGACCGAGGAGGAGTTCGCCGCCGTCCGCCGCGCCCTCGACGTGCCCCTGCTCGCGAACATGACCGAGTTCGGGCAGGGCCCGGCCCTCGGGGTCGACGACCTGCGCCGACTCGGCTACGACATGGTCATCTTCCCGGTCTCCCTGTTGCGCCTGGCGATGGGTGCGGCCGACCGGGCCCTCGCGACCCTCGCGCGCGAGGGGCGCCTCATGGGACTGCTCGAGGAGATGCAGACGCGCGCCGACCTCTACGACCTGGTGGACTACGCCGGCTACCAGGCCTTCGACGCCGACGTGTTCGGCTTCCCGATCCCCGGCGTCGCCGACCCCGGAGGGCTCGCGTGAGCGACCGCTACACCCACGGACACCACGAGTCCGTCCTGCGCAGCCACCGCTGGCGCACGGCGGAGAACTCGGCGGCCTTCGTGCTGCCGCACCTCGGCGCGACGACGCGGCTGCTCGACGTCGGCTGCGGGCCCGGCACCATCACGGCCGACCTCGCTCGCCGCGTCCCGGCCGGCGCCGTCGTCGGGCTCGACCGGGTGGCGACGGTCGTCGAGGACGCGCGGGGCGCCTTCCCCGCCGCGGCCTACCCGACGCTGCACTTCGAGGTGGGTGACGTCTACGCCCTCCCCTTCGGCGACGAGAGCTTCGACGTCGTCTTCTCCCACCAGGTCCTCCAGCACCTGACCGACCCGGTGCGTGCTCTCGCCGAGATGCGCCGCGTGCTGCGTCCGGGCGGTCGGCTGGCGGTGCGCGACGCCGACTACGGCGCCTTCGTCTGGCACCCCGCCGACCCCGACCTCGACGAGTGGCGCGACGTCTACCACGCCGTCGCGCGGGCCAACGGGGCCGAGGCCGACGGCGGACGGCACCTCCCGGGGTGGGTGCGCGCGGCGGGCTTCGAGGGGATCGAGGTCGGCTCGTCCAACTGGACCTACGCGACCGACGACGACCGCCAGTGGTGGGGCGGCCTCTGGGCCGACCGGGTGCGCGTCAGCGACTTCGCCCACCAGGCCCTCGACATCGGTGCGGCGGCGCCCGCCGACCTCGAGCGCTACGCCGCCGCCTTTCGTCGCTGGGCCGAGCAGCCCGACGGGCTCTTCCTCGTGGTGAACGTCGAGGTCCTCGCCCGTCGCGGGGCGTAGGGTCGGGACCGTGGCGGACATCGAGGTCGACGGCGACGTCGTGGTGGTGGCGCTCAGCGCCGCCGAGCGCGTCGAGGCCCTGCACGGGGACCTGCGGATCCCCGTCGCCTCGCTCGACGCGGTCGAGCTCGTCGAGGACGTGGTCGCCGGCTTCCACGGGCTGAAGGCACCCGGGACGGCACTGCCCGGTGTCGTGGTGGTGGGCACCTTCTACCGTGACGGGAGGCGGACCTTCATCGTCGGGCACCGCTCCGAGCGTCGGGGGCTGCGGCTCGCGCTCCACGGCGAGCGCTACGACGAGGTCGTCGTGGGCCTCACCGATCCCGACGGGGTCGCCCGGCGCATCGCCGCGGCCGGAGGACCGGCCCTAGGCTGATCGACGACCGAGGAGGGACATGACGACCCGTGAACAGTGCGCGGCCCGTGACGCCGCCGATCCGCTCGCCCCGCTGCGCGACGCCTTCGTCCTGTCCGACGAGGTCCTCTACCTCGACGGCAACTCCCTCGGGCCCCTGAGCGTCGGCGCGCGTCGGCGCATCATCGAGACGGTCGACGAGGAGTGGGGCCGGGGTCTCATCCGCAGCTGGAACGCCGCGGGCTGGATGGCCCAGCCGACGGCCCTCGGGGACCGGCTGGCCCCGTTCATCGGGGCCCGGCCGGGCGAGGTCGTCGTCGCTGACACCCTGACGATCCTGCTCGCGAAGGCCCTCATCGGCGCGTTGCGGCTGCGGCCCGATCGTCACGTCGTCCTCACCGACGAGGTCAACTTCCACTCCGACCTCTACATCGCGGGCGGGGTCGCCGCCCTCGCCGGCCGCCCGATCGAGATCCGCCCGATCGACCGGACCCGGCTCGACGAGCACCTCGGGCCCGACGTCGCGCTCGTGATGCTGACCCACGTCGACTTCCGCACCGGCGAGATGCTCGACCTCGCCGGCGTGACCCGCCGGGTGCACGGCGCCGGGGCCCTCATGCTCTGGGACTTCGCCCACTCGACGGGCGCGGTGCCGCTCGACGTGACCGGCGCCGACGTCGACTTCGCCGCCGGGTGCGCCTACAAGTACCTGAACGGGGGGCCGGGAGCGCCGGCCTTCCTCTACGTGCGCGAGAGCTGGCAGGGGATTCTCGAGAACCCGCTGCCCGGCTGGCTCGGCCACGCCCGCCCCTTCGCCTTCGAGCCCGACTACGAGCCGGCCCCGGGCGTGCAGGCCTTCGTCACCTCGTCGCCCTCGGTCATCGCCCTCGCCGCCCTCGACGGGGCACTCGAGGTGTTCGAGCGGACCTCCCTGGACGAGGTCCGCGCGAAGAGCCTCGCCCTCACCGACCTCTTCATCGAGCTCGTGGAGGAGCGTCTCGCGGGTGTCGTCGAGGTGGTCACGCCCCGGGACCACGCCCGGCGGGGCAGCCAGGTGGCCCTGCGCCACACGGAGAGCTACGGGATCATCCAGGCCCTCATCGCGCGCGGGGTGATCGGTGACTTCCGGGACCCCGACATCTGCCGGTTCGGCTTCGCGCCCCTCTACGTGCGCTTCGTCGACGTCTACGACGCCGTCGAGCACCTGGTCGCCGTGATCGAGCACGAGGAGCACCGGGATCCCGCGTACCGGACGCGCAACCCCGTCACCTGAGTCGCCCTACTGGGCGAAGACGACCGTCCGGCGCCCGACGACCATCACGCGGTCCTCGGCGACGAGGGCGACGGCCCGGGCGAGGACCGTCCGCTCGACGTCGCGACCGAGCGCGACCAGCTCGGCCGGTCGGCGGGCGTGGCTCACGCGCACCACGTCCTGCTCGATGATCGGGCCCTCGTCGAGGTCGGCCGTCACGAAGTGGGCCGTTGCGCCGATGAGCTTCACCCCGTGCTCGTAGGCCTGGTGGTAGGGGCGAGCTCCCTTGAAGCCGGGGAGGAACGAGTGGTGGATGTTGACGACACGTCCCGCGAGCTCGGCGCAGAGCCGCGGGGAGAGGATCTGCATGTAGCGGGCGAGGACTACGACGTCGGACCCGGTCGCGGCGACGACCTCGCGCAGGGCGTCCTCGGCCGCCTCGCGAGTCGCCGCGGTGACCGGCACGTGGTGGAAGGGAATCCCGTAGCGCTCGGCGAGGGGACGGCACGTCTCGTGGTTGGCGACGACGGCCGTGATCTCGAGCGGGAGCTCGCCGCGCTCGCGGCGGTAGAGCAGGTCGGCGAGGCAGTGGTCGAACTGGGAGACCATGACCACGGCACGGTGGACGACCGACTCGTCGCGCAGCTCGATCACCGGGCCGTACTCGGCGAGCTCGTCGGCCAGGCGGGCCGCGGCGCCCGCCGGGTCGGTCGCCGCCTCGAATCGGGTGCGCATGCAGAACGTGCCCGTCTCGGGGTCGGTGAACTGGTCGTTCTCGAGGATGTTGCCGCCGATCGCCACGATCGCGGCGCTCGCCGCGTGGACGATCCCCGGGCGGTCCGCGCAGCGCAGCGTCAGGACGTAGTGGGCCACTAGCCCCGGTAGGCGAAGAAGCCCTGGCCGGACTTGCGGCCGTAGAGCCCCGCCTGGACCATCCGCGAGAGCAACGGCGGCGGGGCGAGGTGCGGCTCCTTGAACTCCGAGTAGAGGGACTCGGCGACCGCGAGGGTGGTGTCGAGGCCGATGAGGTCGGTCAGAGCGAGCGGCCCCATCGGGTGGGCGCAGCCGACCACCATGCCGGTGTCGATGTCCTCGGCGCTCGCGAAGCCCGACTCCAGCATCCGGATCGCCGAGAGGAGGTAGGGCACCAGCAGGGCGTTCACCACGAAGCCGGCCCGGTCGGGGGAGGTGATGACCTTCTTGCCCAGGGCGTCGGTGGCGTAGGCCCGCACGCGGGCCGTCGTCTCGGGGCTCGTCAGCAGCGAGGAGATCACCTCGACGAGTCGCAGGACGGGCACGGGGTTGAAGAAGTGCATGCCGATGACCTGCTCCGGGCGCTTGGTGGCCATGGCGAGCTTGATGATCGGGATCGAGGAGGTGTTGGTGGCGAGGATCGCGTCGGGGTCGGCGACGACGGCGTCGAGGCGCTTGAAGACGCCGACCTTGGTGGCCTCGTCCTCGGCGACCGCCTCGATCACGATCTGGCGGTCGGCGAAGCGCGTGAAGTCCTCGGTGAAGCTGATGTTCCCCCGGACGCGATTGGCCTCCTCCTCGGAGAGCTTCCCGGAGGCGACGGCCCGGGTGAGGGACTTCTCGATGCGCGCGACCCCGGCGGCCAGGGCCTCGGCGTTGCGCTCGATGACGATGACGTCCGCCCCGCCGCGCGCGGCGACCTCGGCGATGCCCGAGCCCATCAGCCCGCTTCCGACGACTCCGACCCGCTCCATGTGCCCTCCTCGACGCGGCCTGGCGGCCCCGACGAGTCTAGGCCCGGGCCCGCTCCCGGTCCGGAGGGCGCACCCTCGCGTCGCTACGATGGGCGCGAGCGAGGAGACGGGCCATGGACAGCGTCAATGTCATCATCGAGATCCCCCGGGGCAGCCAGAACAAGTACGAGTACGACCACGAGACCGACTCGATCGTCCTCGACCGCCACTTGGTCGTGTCGATGGGCTACCCCGCCGAGTACGGGTTCATCCCCCACACCCTCGGCGGTGACGGTGACCCGCTCGACGCGCTCGTGCTGACCGAGTACCCGACCTTCCCCGGCGTCACCATCGCCTCCAAGATCCTCGGCATGTGCGTCATGACCGACGAGAAGGGCGAGGACGCGAAGCTCCTCGCCGTGCCGACCTACGACAAGCGCTGGAAGACGGCGACCGACATCGGCGACGTGCCGACCGAGATCCTCGATCGCATCAGTCACTTCTTCCGGGTCTACAAGGACCTGGAGGAGGGCAAGTGGGTCAAGGTCGACCGGTGGGCCGGCCGCGAGGAGGCCGAGGCGGAGCTGGCCGCGTCGCGGGCCCGGTACCGCGGCTAGGGGGCCCCACGGAGGGCGTCGACGCACTCGATGACCGGACGGCCGCGGTCGTCCCGGCGGCCCGGCGAGCGCTGATCGCCGGACAGGGTGTCTTCTACGCGCTACTCGTCGTGTGCGTCCTGGTGCGCCACGACACGACGGCCCAGAAGGACGGGATCTCCTTCTACGGCGTCTACCCGCCGACCATCCCCCTCCTCATCGCGGCGTTCGGGGCGGGCGGCGTCGGCCTCTGGCGGGCGGCGAGCGCCCTCGGGGCGATCGTCCCGGCGCTGGGGTCGGCCCTGCGGGCGGTCGCGACCGGACTCGGGCTGCTCCTCCTTACCCCCTACGACGTCAACGCCTTCTTCAACTGGACCCACATGACCATCGGGGTCGTCATGGCTCTCGTCCAGGGGGCCATCACCATCGCCCTGGTACGGCGCGACGCCCGGGCGGGGACCCGGGCGATCTTCGGGCTCCAGCTGGCCGGGGGGCTGCTCGCCGCCGCGTCGCTGCCCGCCGGGCACGTCACCTTCCTCCTCCAGGGGGAGATCGTCTACGAGATCGGCTTCGGCCTCGCGGTCCTCGCCTGGCTGCGCTGGGCGCGGGGCTACGAGCGGATCATCGACTCGGCGATCGCGTAGAGCGAGGTCCGCCACTCGTCGAGCGAGGCCGCGAGCGGGTGGTCGCCCTGGAGGGCGACCCGGCCGAAGAAGAGCGCGTACCAGACGCGCGCGAAGGCCGCCGCGTCGATCGAGGGCACGAGCAGTTCCCGGTCGACGATCGGCTGGACGTGGGCGATGATGAACTGCCCGGCCTCGCGCTGGGAGTCCTGGATGCCCTCGGTCGCCCGGTCGTTGTGGTTGGCGAAGGAGAAGCTCTCGACCCGCACGGTGCGCGAGTGGTAGCGCTCGGGGCGCTCGGCGTCGTCGATCATGTGCTGCATCGCGTGGCGCAGCTCGTCGGCCGTCGTGACGCCCGCGAGGGGCGCAACGAAGCGCACGGCGGCCCGCATGACCTCCTCGTGGTAGCGCACGATGATCGTCTCGGCGAGCAGGCCCTCACGGTCGGTGAAGTAGCTGTAGAGGAGCGACACCGAGACGCCGGCCAGGTCCGCGACGCGCTTGATGCGATAGCGGGTGATGCCCTGGGACTCGAGTTCCTTCAGCGACGCGTCGAGGATTCGCTCCCGGCTCACGGCGTCCACGCTAGCCCTCGGCGTCGCACCGTCCGGAAGGGGACGTCGACCGCTAGCGTCGCCCCCGTGGACCTTACGGACAGCATCGACATCGCGGCTCCCGCGGCCGACGTCTTCGCGCGGGTGTCGGACCTCTCGACCATGGGCGCCCGCTCGCCCGAGAACACTGGGGGCGCCTGGATCGACGGCGCGAGTGGCGCGGCCCTCGGGGCGCGCTTTCGCGGCACCAACGCGCGCGGCGACGACACCTGGGCGACGATCGCCGAGGTCGTCGCCTACGAGCCGCCCCGGCGGTTCCACTTCGTCGTCACCTACGAGGGCGAGCCCGTCTCGCGCTGGGAGTACGAGATCGAGCCGACGGCGAGTGGGTGCCGGGTGACCGAGCGCTGGCGTGACGACCGCGGCCCGGCCCTGAAGGACGAGGACGACGACCGGGCGACCTTCACGGTGTCCTCCATCCGCGCGACGCTCGAGGGCCTGCGCGCCGAGTGCGAGGCCGCGCAGCGGCCCTAGCGAACGAGGGGGAACCCTGAAGTCACCCGGGCCGTGAGGTCCCGGTCGACGACGAAGGCGCTGTAGTCGCCCGAGCCGGCGACGATCTCGAGCACCTCGTCGCCCCCGACGCAGAGCGCCGTGGCGAGGGCGTCGGCGATCGCGAGGTCCGGTCCGGCGACGCTCGCCGAGAGGTAGCGCGAGCGCGGCGCCGCGTCGTGGGGGTCGATGAGCTGGTCGGGCCGCTCGTAGTCGCCCGAGGTGGCGAGGGCGCCGCGCAGCGCGACCACCGCGATCAGCCGGGTGCGGTCGCGCGGGTCGACGACGCCCACCGTGAGGGGATCCCCGTCGAGGTCCCCGCGCGAGGCGATGTCCCCGGCCGCGTTCACCATCGCCGCGCGCACCGCCGGGTGCTCGAGGGCCGCCAGCGCCCGCTCGGCCGCCCACCCCTTCACGAGCCCCGTGGGGTCGACGCCCCCGGGCAGGGCCCACGGGTCGAACCAGCCTCCCGTCATGTCGCGCACCCGCGCGCAGAGGTCGAGGACCTCGGCGACCTCGGGCGGCGTCTCGCCGAGGGTGACCTCGCCCCGGCGCAGTCGGCTGATCGGGCTGTCGGGGCGCCAGGTGGAGAAGACGGCGTCGTCGCCGCGCAGGCTCGCCGCGGCTGCCTCGACGAGGCCCTCGGCGGTTCGGTCGTCGAGGCCGTCGCCGAAGAGGTCGACGGTGACGACGGTCCCCATCACCTCGATGCGGTGGTGGCGGGCGGCGTCGGCCACGGCGCCGACGCTACTTGAGCTTGAGCGCGCTGAGGGCCCCCTGGAGCGACTGGGCGAAGCCGGCGCTCGTGTAGCTCGCGCCCGACACGCCCTGGATCTGGGCGCTCTGGGCCGACATCGCCTGCTGCTCGAGCATGGGGATCGAGACCTGGTCGATGTACTGGCTGCGGGGGTTGCCGAAGGCGTTGTGCGAGGCGATCGCGACCTTGGTGATCTTCGAGCCGTTCGCGGTCACCTTCACCGAGAGGACGCCGAAGTAGTAGTTCACGCTGGGGCCGGTCGCGGTGCGCACCCCGGTCGCCGCCGCGGCCGTCGTGGGAGCGCCCCCGCTCGACCCGGTTGCCGCAGCGGTGGGGGACGTCGAGCCATTCGCGCCGGTGCTCGCGGCGGAGGTCGTGGTCGAGCCGCCGCCCGACCCCGACCCCGACCCGGTCGGGGCCGCGGTCGTCGGGGCGCTCGTGCCGGTCGCTCCGGTCGCCGTCGGCAGGACGACCTTCGCGGGCGTCGAGCGGAAGGCGAGGACGCCGACGAGTCCGGCCAGCGTTCCGGCGACGACGAAGGGGGTGCGGTTCATGGGGTCTCCTAGAAGGCGAAGGACTCGACGTGGATGCGCTCGAGGGGCACGGCGCCGCCGCGGGCCGCGGCGACCACGGCGCGGGTGAAGCCCTCGGGCCCGCAGACGTAGACGTCGCGCTGAGCGAGGTCGGGGACGAGTCGCCGCAGCGCCCGGGCGTCGAGGCGGACCTGGTGGCGCGAGCCCACGAGGTCGTGGACGACGCCGCCGCGGGCCCCGACGATCTCGGTCATCTCGTCGCGGTGCACGAGGTCCTCGGGCGTGGTGCCGCGCAGGATGGCGATGACGTCGGTGCGCTCGGGCAGGTCCTCGGCGAGCGCGCGCAGCGGCGTGACGCCGACGCCGGCGCCGACGAGCAGGACGCGGTCCGAGGTCCGGGCGTCCGCGGTGAAGGTCCCGTAGGGGCCCTCGGCGATCACCCGGGTGCCGGGGCGCAGGCGCGAGAGCAGGGTCGACTGGTCCCCGAGGGCCTTCACGGTGACGCGCAGGTAGGGGGGCTGGGGCAGGGCCGAGAGGGAGTAGGGGTGGCTGTGCCACCAGAGTCCGGGGGCGAGGAAGCGCCACTGGAAGAACTGCCCGCCGGCGACGGCGAGGTCCTCGAGGTGGGTGCCGACCAGGGTGAGGGAGTGCACCCCGGGGGCCACCTCGAGGACCTCGGCGACGCGGAGCTGGTGGCGGGAGTTGCGCACCAGCGGGACGACGACCCGAGAGCCGACGACGATGGCCGCCACGACGACCCAGAGGGCCAGCCAGGCGACGGTCGAGTCGGTGTGCCCGAGGAAGGGGACCCCGACGTGGATCTGGTGGGCGACCGCGAGCGCGACCGCCAGGTAGAGGTAGAGGTGGATGACCCACCACGTCTCGTAGCGCATCCGGCGCCGGGCGATGCGGTGAGAGGAGAACGACGCGACGAGGAGCAGTGCGAAGGCGACGACGGCGGCCAGCATGTCGGGGTAGTGGAAGAGGAACTGGGTCACCTGGCTCACGACGCCGAGGTGGGACATCTCTGCGTACCCGACGGTGATCGTGACGACGTGGACCGCGATCGAACCGACGGCCCAGGGGGCGACGGTCCGGTGCCAGCGCACCAGCCGGTCCTGGCCCACGGCCCGCTCGAGGAGGGGGAGGCGAGCGACGAGGACGACGAGGAGGGCGAGGGCGTAGGCGCCGACGAATCCCGCGAGGCGCCCCCCGGCGAGGAACCACCCCCCGGGCGAGGTCAGTGCCCCGCCCGTCTCGGTTCCCGCGAACAGCGCGAGCGTGCCACCGAGACCGATGCCGGCGAGGGCCTCGAGGGCGTGCACGGCCGAGGGGTGGGGACGTCCCGGGCGCGCGCGGTGGGTGGTGCGCGTCGACCAGGAGGGCCGGACGGGTCGGTCGGTGATGCTCACGGGGAGCGACGGTAGTGGGGTCAGGTAAGAAGGCCCGAAGAATCCCCTAGTCCCGGACGAAGGACCTGAGGCGCTCTCAGGTGGCGAGGGCCCAGGCGGGGCGGCGGGGGAGCCCGCTGCGGCCGCCGTCGGGCTTCACGAAGAGGGCCTGGTGGACCTCGAGGTGGTGGCGGGTGAAGGCGGCAGAGGAGGCCGTCATGTAGAGGCGCCAGACGCGGAGTCGCTCCGCTCCGACCAGGGACTCCGCCTCTGCCGCGTGGGCCTCGAGATTGGCGACCCAGGCGTCGAGGGTCAGGGCGTAGTGCTCGCGGAGGCTCTCCAGGTGGGCGAGCTCGAGCCCGGCGCGCTGGAAGCGCGTGACGATCGAGCCGACCTCGTGGAGCTCGCCGTCGGGGAAGACGTAGCGGTCGATGAAGGGGCTGTGGGTCCGCGAGGCCCGCCGTCCGAGCAGGTCGACGAGGGTGTCGCGCACCTCGCTCGCCCGCGTGGGCGTCGGGTTGAGGGGTCGCGCGGACGGTCGGGCGATCGCGTGGTTGAGGTAGCGCCCGCCGGGGGCGAGCAGGCCCACCACCCGGCTCACGTACTCCGGCAGGGCCCGTCGACCGACGTGCTCGACCATGCCGATGGAGCTGATCGCGTCGAAGGGGCCGTCGGCGACGTCGCGGTAGTCGGCGACGCGGAACTCGGTGAGGTCCCCGACGCCGGCCGCCGCGGCCCGCTCGCGCGCGAGCGCCGCCTGGGGCTCCGACAGGGTGATCCCGACGACGCGGGTCCCGTAGGCGCGCGCGGCGTGGATGGCCATCGTGCCCCACCCGCAGCCGATGTCGAGCAGGCGGTGCTCGGGCCCCAGCCCGAGCTTGCGGGCGACGAGGTCGACCTTGCGCGTCTGGGCCGAGGTCAGGTCGTCGTCGCCCTCGGCGAAGACCGCGCACGAGTAGGCCATCGAGGGTCCGAGCACCAGGGCGTAGAACTCGTTCGAGACGTCGTAGTGGTGGGTCACCGTCGCGCGGTCCCGGCCCCGGGCGTGACGGCGCCCGCGCGGCCGGGCCTCGATCGCGGGCGGGGTCCGGGGTCGCAGGACGTCGGGGCCGACCGAGGCGACCAGCGCCGCGAGGTCGCCGAGGTGGCGCCAGGGGTCGATGCGGGGGATCTCGAGGTCGACGAGGGCCCGCAGGTCGCCCTCGACGTCGAGCCCGCCGGTGACGTAGGCGCGGGCGAGGCCCAGCTCGCCGGGTCGCGTGAGGATCCGGGCGAGGCCGTCGCGGCTGCGCAGCACCAGCGAGACCGGTGTGGGACGCGCGGGCTCGGCCACGCTCCCGTCGAAGGCCCTGATGCGAACGGGTACCGGTCCGAGGAAGCGGGTGACGAAGGTCGCGACGTCCACGCTGCTCCTCTCGTCTGGCGGCGCGCGCTGACCGGGACGATACTGCAACGGTGACCTCCTTCGACGACGCGCGCGCGGACTTCGACCGCTGGCGCGCGGGACTGCCCCCCGACCCGTTCCGCGACGACGCCCTGCTCGGGGCCCTCCTCGACCGCCACGTGACGGGAGATCGCCGCCGTGCGCTCGACGCGCTCGCCTCGGACTTCGCGCGAGCCGTCGTGGAGACGGTGGGTCCCCGGGCCCTGCGCTACGAGCACCGCGACCATCTGCCGGTCCCCGTCCCCTACGACGCGCTCGGTCGACGAGTCGAGCGGATCGAGTTCGATCCCTCGTACCACGACGCGGGCCGGGTCGTCTGGTCGAGCGGACTGCTCGAGCTGAGCGCGACGCCCGGCCGGGCCCTCGAGCAGGCCGTCCTGCTCTACCTGCTCTCCTGGGAGGGTGAGGCCGGGCACGCCTGCCCGGCGACCTGCACCATCGGGCTCGCGCGAGCCCTGCGCCGGCGCGCGAGCGCGGAGGTCGCGGCCCGCTTCCTGCCGGCGCTCGCGACGTCGGCCTACCCGCCCGCGCGTGGCGCCCAGTTCCTCACCGAGGTCCAGGGCGGCAGTGACGTCGGGGCCAACGCGACGCTCGCCGTCGACCTCGGCGACGGGACCTTCGCGATCTCGGGCGAGAAGTGGTTCTGCTCGGTCGCCGACGCCGACCAGTTCCTCGTGACGGCGCGGGTGAGCGACGCACCGGGGACGTCCGGCCTCGGGTGCTTCGTCGTGCCCCGCGAGATCGACGGCCGGCCCAACGGGTTCCGGCTGCGCCGGCTGAAGGAGAAACTCGGCACCCGGGGCCTCGCCTCGGGCGAGATCGACTTCGAGGAGGCGCGGGCCTGGCCGATCGGGCCGGTCGAGGAGGGGTTCCGTACCGCGGTCGGGGTCCTCAACACCTCGCGCTGGATGACGGCCGTCGGGGCGAGCGGGATCATGTGGCGAGCCGAGTCCGAGGCCCGCGCCTACGCCCGGGCCCGTCGAGCCTTCGGTCGACCGATCGGGGAGTTCCCGGCCGTCCAGCGCACCCTCGCCCACCTCGGCGCCGCCCGCGCGGGCGCGCTCGCCCTCGTCGTGGAGCTGAGCGCCCTCGAGGATCGCCTCGACGCCGGCACGGCCGACGAGGACGACGTCCTCGTCCACCGGCTCCTCGTGAACCTGGCGAAGTTCGTGACCACGCGCCAGGCGACCGTCGCGGTGCGCGACGCCATCGAGATCCTCGGGGGCAACGGGACGATCGAGGAGTTCTCGATCCTGCCCCGCCTCTACCGTGACGCCATCGTCTACGAGTCCTGGGAGGGCACCCACAACGTGCTGGTCGCCCAGGTCCTCCACGACCTCGCCCGCCTGCCCCTGCTCGACGCGCTCGACCGGCGCGTCGACGCCTGGCGGGGCGACGACCCCCTCGAGGTGCGCCGCCGGCTGAGCGTCGCCATGACGGGGCTGCGGCGAGCCGCGGCCGACCTCGACGAGGGGGCCTGGAGCGGCCGCCCGCTGCTCGAGGAGCTCGGCCGACTGATCGAGGTGGTCCTGCTCGCCGGGGTCGCCCCGGCGCGCGCGGCCCTGCTGCTCGGCGAGTCGCACGACGAGCGCGACCTCGTCCTCGCGGCGCTCGCCGAGACGGCCTAGTCGGTCGCGACGGGCGGGGGCGCGAGTCCCGCCACGTGGCTCGCGGTGTTGACGGCGTCGACGAGTTCGTCGAGGTGCGCCGCGATCGAGGGCGGGGCCCCGGCCGCGGCGAGCGCGTCGCTCACGCGCTCCACCACCGCGCGCAGCGGCGCCGCCGCCACGAGGGGCTCGCCGCGCAGGTGGGCCGCCAGTCGGGCGAGGGCCGCGGCGACGCCGCTACGCAGCTCGGCGAGGTCGACCCCCGGCGCCCGCACCCCCCGCTCGGCGTCGAGGCGCAGCGCGTGGGTCGCGCGCAGGACGCGGATCGTGGCGCGCAGCAGTCCCCGCCCCTCCCGGGCCGCGAGGCGCGAAGACCCCGGCTCCTCGACCGAGCGCCCGACGGCCACCTCGGCCCGGGCCCAGGCGACCCGGGCCGAGCGCGACGCGCAGCGCAACGCCGCCGCGTCGGGCGGGACGGCCGCCGTGGCGTCGAGGGTGCCGGTCGCGTAGGCGGACAGGGCGTCGGCGAGGTCGGCCATCGCCGCGACGACTCCCGCGCGGGCGGGCGTCGGCCAGAGGCGGTAGGCGATCCAGGCGATGAGGCCCCCGAGGCTCACGTCGAGGAGGCGGTCGAGCGCCGTCGCCCAGGGATCGGGCGTCGCGACGGCGAGCAGGACGAGCACGAGCGCCGTGACGAAGGTGACGCTCACGGTGAAGCTGGCCGACCACGTCGAGAAGGCGGCCCAGGCGCACAGGGCGACGAGGGCCGTCGTCACCCCCGCGTCGGGGTGCAGCGCCCCCACCACGAGGGCCGCCACGGCCGCCCCGACGGCGGTGCCCACGACGCGACCCACGCCGTAGTGGACGAGGCTCGCGTAGTCGGGCTTCAGGACGAAGGCGACGCTGAGGGCGACCCAGTAGCCGCGGGGCAGACCCAGGGCCGCGGCGAGGAGTGAGGCGCCGGGCACCGCGACCGCGAGGCGCAGGGCGTGCCGCCGCGCCGGGCCGTCGCGCCGGGCGGCGTCGCGCACGACGCCGAGGGCCTCGCGGACCCGGTCGAGGTCGACCCGGTCCCAGGTCGGGCGCGGAGGGCTCCAGGCCCCGCGGACGCCCTCGGCCGCGAGGTCGTTCACCAGCTGGCGCATCGAGCGCAGTTGGCCCGCGACGGCCGCGAGGTGCGACCGGTACCGGGAGGCGAGGAGGCTCGCCTCGTCGGTGTCGTCGCTGGGGGAGTCCGGCGCGCGCGGCACGGGGGGCACGTCGATCGCGACCCGGGCCCCCCGCCCGGGGCGACCCCGCAGGACCGTCGCCACCTCCACGAGGGCGACGGACATCCCCTCGCGCAGGGCGTCGAGGTCGTGGGTCGTGGCGCCGAGCTCGCCCAGCCGGTCGCGCAGACCGGCGATCGTCGTCAGCTCCAGACGCACCCGCCGCAGGAGGTCGAGCGTGCCGCGCAGCTCGCCGACGTCGCGCCGCCCGAAGAGCGAGGCCGGGGCGATGGTCGCCTCGGCCTCGTCGACGACCTGGAGGGCGGCGATGGCGGAGCGCCCGGCCTCGGCCCGGGCCATCTCGGCGACGGCCTCGCAGGCGTCGGCGAGGCGCCGCCGCTGGTACCCGAGGGTGGCGGGCAGGCGCAGGGCGACCAGGGCGACGACCTCGACGAGGGCACCGAGGGCGACGAAGAGGGCGAGCCGTCCGGCGACGGCGGCCGACCCGGCGAAGCGACCGAAGACGACGAAGGCGACGACGCTCTGATTGCCGATGGCGCCCATCGTCGGCCCGAGGGCGACGAGCAGGCCCGCCCCCGCGCAGAGCACGACGAGGACGGCGACGTGCAGCCACGTGCGGTCGGCGCTCAGCGCCCCGGCGAGCACGGCGCCACCCATGGCGAGGGCGTCGAGCACGGCGAGGGGCAGGGGCAGGCGGGGCGACCCGATGAGCGAGACGACCGCGACGAGCTCGGCACCGATCGCCATGGCGATCGCCCCGAGCGTCGTGCCCGACACCATTCCCAGGGCGAAGACGGCGACCACCGGGACGGCCGTGACGGTGCCGGCGACGGGGGCGAGGAGGTGCGCGTCGAGCCGGACCGTCGATCGCGCCCGATCGCGCCAGCGCGCCCGAACGCCTCCCGCGGTGGCCATGGGGGTCACCCTACCGAGGGCCGCCCCGCTCGTCGGGGCCCTAGCGACGCAGCCAGATGCGACCGACGCCGACGCCCACGTCGAGCGAGATCGTCGCCCGGGCGTGCGCCACGGTGGGGAAGCGCGGGTCCTCCCACGCCCGACCGAGGCCGGTGCGGGTGGTGACGACGACGTCGACCCCGGGCGGCGCGATGACGGTGACGTTGCCCACGTCGACCGAGACCTCGAGGCGGGCCCCCGACGTCACCCGCGCGTGGCGCAGGTCGACCACGAGGTTGCCGGCGAGCATCCGCTCGGTGTAGGTCCCGGCGAGGGTGCTCGGGTGGACCGTGCGCGAGCCCACCCCGCTGCCGAGTGGCACGCCGGCGAGCGGGCCGATGACGACGACGCCGGCGAGGACGAGCACGACGACGGTGAGGACGGCCCCCGCGCCGGCGGCGGCCGCCCGGCGCGCCCGGCCCGTCGCCCGCGTCGAGTCGAGCAGCGCGAGCAGGAGGGTGAGGAGGGCCGCCGCGGCGACCAGGCGTCCCCCGCCGAGGGGGTTGGGGCGATCGACGAGGAGGAGGATGAGGACGAGCCCGGCGCCGACGGCGACGAGGTAGCGGCCGCGGGCGGCCGCGGGCGGCCCGCCCTCGGGGGGTAGGACGATCCACAGCGCGAGGTAGGCGACGATCCCCGCCCCCCCGAGGAAGGCCGCGACCACGAAGGCGACGCGCACGGTGAGGGGGGCGACGTCGAAGCGCTCGGCGAGGGCCGCCGCGACGCCGCCGAGGACGCGACCCTGCCGCGGTCGCTCGAGGCGGTGCGGGCCCGGGGGCGGGGGAGGGGTCGGCGTCTCGGTCGCGGGGTCGCTCATGTCCGCACCGTAGGTGGTCGCGGGGGACGCGGTCCATGGGGGCGAACCCCGAGGAGGGCGCGCGGGTCCGGGGTCTCCTCGGGGGAGTGCCGGAGGGTCCGTGAGGTGGGGGCTGTGCCAAGATGCGCCCATCGACGCCGACTCCCCGCTTCCCGTCGCCCCGGGCGACCCCGACGAGGCCCCGCGCCTCGGTCACGCCTCGCGGCCGTGGCGACGGCGGGCCCGGGGGGCGGTCCTCGGGGGCGTCGCGAGCGGCCTCGCCGTCCGGCTCGGCCTGCGGGTGTGGGTCGTGCGGGCCGCCGTCCTCGCCGCGGTCCTCGTCCACGGGGTGGGCCTCGTCGCCTACGTGGTCGCGTGGGTCGCCGTCCCCCGCCGGGGCGAGGACGTCGGCCTCGCGGAGCGGGTCTGGCGGGACGGGCGCGAGCGCCACGCGGCGGTCGCGACGACGGCCGTGGCGACGGTCCTCGTGCTCGCCCTGGCCGCCCTCGGCCACGGCCTCGGCGTCGCCGCGGTGTGGCCGCTCCTGCCCACCGTGATCGGCGCGATCGTCGTCTGGCGGGGGGCCTCGCCCGAGGAGCGGCGGGCCCTCAACGCCTCCCTCACCGCGCCGGTCGTGCGGGTCGGGCGCTCGAGCGGCTGGCGGGCGACCGCCGTGCGGGTCGGGCTCGGCATCGCCGCCGTCGTCGCCGGGCTCAACCTCCTCGTCGCCTCGCGCACCGCAGCGAGCCCGGTCACCGACCTCCTCGGCGGACTGGTCGTCACGGGGGTCGGGGTCCTCGTCCTCTTCACCCCGTGGTGGAGCGAGACGGTCCGCGAGCTCGCCGAGGAGCGTCTCGCGCGCAGCCGGGCCCAGGCCCGGGCCGACGTCGCCGACCACCTGCACGACTCGGTCCTGCAGATGCTCGCCCTGATCCAGAAGTCGGCCGACGACCCCGTCGAGGTGACGCGCCTCGCCCGCAAGACCGAGCGGGACCTGCGCAGCTGGCTCTTCGGGGACGAGCGGGCCGCGCGCGACAGCGTGGCGGCGCGGGTGCGCGCGATCGAGAGCGACGTCGAGGCCGACTACGCGGTGCGCGTCGAGACGGTCCTCGTCGGGGACGCCCCGGTCACCGAGGCCCACGAGGCCCTCGTGCTCGCCGCCCGCGAGGCCGTCGTCAACGCGGCGAAGTGGTCGGGAGCCCCCGTCGTGTCGGTCTTCGCCGAGATCGCCCCCGGGGAGATGAGCCTCTACGTGCGCGACCGCGGCCGCGGCTTCGACCCCGACGCCGTGGGGGACGACCACCACGGCGTCGCCCACTCGATCGTCGAGCGGGTCGCGCGCGCCGGGGGCGTCGCCCGCGTCACCAGCCGATCGGGCGAGGGGACGGAGGTCGAGCTCCAGTGGCGGGCCGTCCCGTGAGGCCCCGCGTCTTCCTCGTCGACGACCACGAGCTCATCCGCTCGGGCATCCGGGCCGAGCTCGCCGATCGGGTCGAGGTCGTCGGGGAGGCCGACGAGGTCGACGCCGCGATCGCGATGATCCTCGAGCGTCGTCCCGACGTCGTCCTGGTCGACGTGCACCTGCCGGGCGGCGGCGGTCGCGCCGTCGTCGAGGCCGTGCGGGCCGCCGGAGGGTCCGCCGCCTTCCTCGCGCTGTCGGTCTCCGACGCGCCCGAGGACGTCATCGCCCTCATCCGCGCGGGGGCCCGGGGCTACGTCACGAAGTCGATCGGCGGGGCCGACCTCGCCGCGGCCGTCGAGGCCGTCGCCGAGGGTGAGGTGGTCTTCTCGCCGCGTCTCGCGGGCTTCGTCCTCGACGCCTTCCGCGACCTGCCGGCCGGGACGACGCCCGACCCCGAGCTCGACCAGCTCACCCCGCGCGAGCGCCAGGTGCTGCGGCTCATCGCGCGCGGCTTCACCTACCGGGACGTCGGCGTCGAGCTCGGCGTCGCGGTGAAGACGGTCGAGAGTCACGTCTCGGCCGTCCTGCGCAAGCTGCAGCTCTCCAGTCGCCACGAACTGACCCACTGGGCCCACGAGCGCCGTCTGCTCTAGGCGCCCGGGGTCCGGTCGGGGCTAGTGGGCGACCACCACCACCTCGTCGCCGAGGGTCGGCCGGGCCGTCGGTCGCACGAAGACGAGGGCGACGAGGGCCGCGCCGAGCGCGGCGAGGGAGGCGGTGCGCACCGCCATCTGGAACCCGTGGACCGTCGCCGCGAGGTGGACGGCCGCCGGGGAGGTCGTCCCGGCCCGCAGCGCGGTGGCGGCCGCGCGAGCGGTGTTCTGACTCGAGGTGGCGGCGATCGTCACCAGCACGGCGAGGCCGAGGGATCCCCCGATCTGCTGGCTGGTGTTGAGGAGCGACGAGGCGAGGCCCTGTTCGCGGTTGGTGACCCCGGCGACGGCGTTGAGCGTGAGGGGCACGAAGGTGAGGCCCATGCCGAGCCCGGTCACGAGGAGCGGCCCGAGGACGTGCCAGTAGGTGAGGCCGTCGTGGAGGAAGGAGGTCCAGAGCAGTCCCACCCCGACGAGCGCCGGACCGGCGATGGCGAAGGGCCGCGGTCCGGTGTGGCGGATCACCCGTCCGACGACCTGGCTCGAGGTCGCGACCATGAAGGGGATCGGCAGGTAGGCGACGCCGGTGAGGAGTGGGCTGTAGTGGAAGACCTCCTGCAGGAACTGGGTGAGGAAGTAGAGGAGGCCGAGCATCGCCCCACCGAGGAGGAGCATCACCCCCAGCCCACCGGTGCGGGGCACCGCGGCGAGGAAGCGGGGGGGCATGAGGGGCTCGGCGCTGCGCACCTCGATGACCGCGAAGGCGACGAGCAGCACCACGCCGACGGCGAAGGCGCCGAGCGTCGTCGAGCTGCCCCAGCCCCCGGTCGGGGCGTGGATGAGCCCGTAGACGATCGAGCCCACGCCGCCGGAGACCGTGAGGGCCCCGGGCACGTCGAGCCGTCCGCCGTGGCCGTCGATCACCGGCAGCACGAGGGGCGCGGCGACGAGCAGGAGGGCCCCGATGGGCACGTTCACGAAGAGGACCCAGCGCCAGGAGGCGACGTCGACGAGCAGTCCGCCGAGGACGAGGCCGAGCGCTCCGCCGGCGCCCGTCATCGAGGCGTAGACGGCCATGGCCCGGTGCCGCTCGGTGCCCTCGGGGAAGGTCGTCGCGACCAGGGCGAGGGCGGTGGGCGAGGCGATCGCCGCGCCCACGCCCTGGAGGGCCCGGGCCGCGATGAGCCAGCCCTGGGAGGCGGCGAGGCCGCCGAGCAGGGACGAGCCGGCGAAGAGCGCGATGCCGATGAGGAACATCCGACGGCGCCCGAAGATGTCGCCGGCCCGTCCGCCGAGGAGGAGCAGTCCGCCGAAGACGAGGACGTAGGCGTCGATCACCCACGAGAGGTTGGTCGTCGAGAAGTGCAGGGCCCGCTGGATCGTCGGCAGGGCCACGTTGACGATGGTCATGTCGAGCATGACCATCAGCTGGGCCGTCGCGATCACGGCGAGGGCGACGCCGCGGCGCTCGCGCGCGCGGGTCGAGGTGTCGGTGAGGCTCATCGGCTGGTCTCCGGGTTGGTCGGTCGGGTGGCCCACAGCAGGACGTCGACGCCCGCGGGGCCCTCGCCCTCGGCGGGCCGCTCGAGGCGGGCGTGCTCGAGGGTCGTGAGGTGGGGGAAGGCGCGCGCGAGGGTCTCGTCGGTGTAGAGGCGGCGCGGGTCGGGCGGGCCCGCCACGCCCAGGGCGTCGACGTGGTGGCCGATCACGTAGAGGTGGCCGCCGGGGGCGACACTGGCGGCGACGCGGGCGAAGAAGGAGGAGCGCTCCTCGGGGAGGAGGTGGATGTTCGCCACGACGACCAGGTCGTAGGCGTGGGACGCCACCCAGGTGGTCAGGTCGGCCGTGACCCACTCGGCGCTCAGGCCGCGCTCGCGGGCGTGCTCGGCGGCGATCTCGAGGCCGACGGTCGAGCCGTCGACGCCCGTCACGCGCCAGCCCCGGCTCGCGAGCCAGAGGGCGTGGCGCCCGGTGCCGCACCCGAGGTCGAGGGCCGTGCCGGGGGTGAGGGAGCTCGCCCGCTCGACGAGCTCGGGGTCGGGCTCGGTCGCCCAGGGGTGAGCGCGGTAGCGCGCGTCCCAGTGATGTCCCGGGTGTTTGGACTGCTCGGTCGGGTCGCTCACGCGTCCTCCTCTTCCTCGTCGTCGGGGGCGCCGATCCCCAAGTGGGCCTCGAGTCGGGCGAGAGCCGCGGTGAGGCGGGACATCTGGGTCGGGCTGAGCGCTCCCGCGAGGTCCTCCTCACGTCGGCGCTGGCGTTGGTTGACCCGCGCGACGAGGGCGAGGCCGCCCGCCGTCAGGCGCAGGGTGCGGGGTCGGCGATCGAGGGAGCGGTGCCCGCTCTCGACGAGGCCCCGCGCCTCGAGGTCGTCGACGCAGCGCTTCACGCTCATGGCGTCGACGCCGAGGGAGCGCGCGAGCGCGCGGATGCCCGACCCGGGTGCCGCGCTGATCGCGCGCAGGATGGCCGACTGGGGCGGCGTGAGGTGCAGGTCGGAGAGGTCCTCCTCCCAGCGCCGGCGTAGGACGCGCTGCAGCCGCCCGAGGCGAAAGCCCAGGGTCTCGGTCACCGGGGTGGGGAGCGACGCGGGCATGGAGAAAGTGTAACGACTGTTACAGCAGCCGTGACCGTCGTAGGGTGGGGTCGTGGACGGCCCCTCGTCGATCACCCCGCGTCTCGAGGACGCCCTGATGAGCGGGATCGCCCTGCTGCCCGCCGGGGCCAACGTGGTCCTGCAGCTAGCGCGGGTCCCCGTGGGCCGCGCCGTGGCGTCGAGCCCGGTCGCGTCGGGCTCGCTCACGCGTCACCCGCTCAAGCGCACGCGCACCACCCTCGCCTTCCTCGTCGTCGCCCTCGTCGGCACCGACGAGGAGCGACGGCGCATCCGTCGCGAGATCGACCGCTCGCACGGACCGGTCCGCTCCCGACCGGGCGACGAGGTCGCCTACAGCGCCTTCGACCCCGAGCTCCAGGGCTGGGTCGCCGCCTGCCTCTACCAGGGGGCCCGCCAGGCGGTCGCCCTGAGCGGACTCGAGGTCGGGGAGGTCGACGACGAGCTCTACCGGATCGCCGAGCGCCTCGGGACGACCCTCCAGGTCCCCGCCGGTTGGTGGCCCGCCGATCGGGCGGCCTTCGAGGACTACTGGCGGGGTCACCTCGCCGAGTGCCGCTTCGACGAGGTGACCGGTCCCTACCTGCGCTCCTTCGTCGCCCTCGAGTTCTTGCCCCTGGGGCTCGGGCGCGTCCTCGGACCCCTCCACACGCTCCTCGTCGGCCACTTCCTCGCGCCCGAGCTGCGCGCGGGCCTCGGGATCCCCTGGGACCTCCGGCGCGCGCGCCGGGCCGACCGCCTCGTCACGCTGGTGGCCCGGGGGTGGCGTCGGCTGCCCCGGGCGCTCCGCCACGCGCCGCTCAACCTCGTCCTCTACGACACGCGCCGTCGCTTCGCCGGGGGTCGCCCGGTCGTCTGAGTCGGTCGGCCGTCCGGATCAGTCGGTCGTGTGGGTCAGTCGAGGGTGTGGCCCGTCGGGACGATGACGACGGGGACCGGGCTGCGCTCGGCGAGCTGGAGGCTGGTCGAGCCGAGGAGGAGTCCCGCGTGCTCGTCCCGTCCCCGTGAGCCCACGACGAGCAGGTCGGCGAAGACGGGCGCCTCGGTCGCGCGCAGCAGGACCGAGAGGGCGTCGCCGTCGCCGACGTGCCACGACAGGTGCAGGGGGCTGAAGCCGGCTCGCCCGACGAGCTGGCCGACGAGGAGGGCGAACTCGCGCGCGGGGTCCCGGTGGCGCTCGAGCAGGCCGCGGGCGTAGACGAGGACGACGTGGGCCCGCAGGAGGGCCGCCGTCTCGAGGGCCCAGGTGGCCGCCCCGCGGGCGTCGGGCGAGCCGTCGAAGCCGACGGCGATCGTGTGGGGATGGGAGCTCATCGGCCCTCCTCCAGCTCCGCGTGCACCAGGTCGAGCGTCTCGCGCCGCTCGGCGAGGATGCGCCGCACCTGGTCGTGCCCGGGCCCCCCGCTAGTCGGTGCCTCGTTGGGCCGCTCGTCGGCGAGCGCCGCGGCGAGGGTCGCGCGCACCGAGGATCGCAGCGCCCCGAGGTCGTAGCCGCCCTCGAGGAAGAAGGCGAGCCGCCCCGGTCCCGGGGCGAGGGCGACCGCGAAGCGCGCCAGCGCCGCGAAGTCGCCGGCCGAGAGCATGAAGTCGGCGAGGGGGTCGTCGCGGTGGGCGTCGAAGCCGGCCGAGACGAGGACGAAGGTGGGGGCGAAGGCGTCGATGACCGGCGCGGCCACCTCCTCGAGGGCCTGGCGCACGACGTCGCCCGTCGCCCCGGCGGGCAGGGGCAGGTTGACGACGCCGTCGAGGGCGTTCAGTCCACCGATCTCGGCGGCGACCCCCGAGCCCGGGAAGAGGGGCCACTGGTGGCTCGAGACGTAGAGGACCGTCGGATCGTCCCAGAAGATGGCCTGGGTCCCGTTGCCATGGTGGACGTCCCAGTCGAGGACGAGCACCCGCTCGCCCTCGTCGCGCAGCGCCGCGGCCGCGACGGCCACGTTGTTGATGAGGCAGAAGCCCATGGCCCGGTCGCGCGTCGCGTGGTGGCCCGGGGGTCGGGGTGCGACGAAGCCGACGCCGTCCCCGCGCCGGCGCAGCTCCTCGACCACGGCGAGTCCCGCCCCGGCCGCTCGCTGGGCGAGGGGCCAGGAGTCGTAGGTGGCGTAGGTGTCGCCGTCGATGTCCCCGCCGCCGCCGTAGCTGAAGGCGCCGACCTCGTCGAGGTAGGGACCGGCGTGGACCCGGGTGAGTTCGGCCCGGGTCGCGGTGCGGGGCGCGACGCGCACGAGCTCGCCGGCGAGCGAGAGGTCGGCGACCCCGGCCCAGGCCGCGCGCAGGCGCTCGGGTCGCTCCGGATGTCCTGGCTCGGCGTGCCCGTCGTCGTCGAGGGGCTCGTGGGTGACGAGGGTCACGAGGCGCGCGCCGCGTGCCAGCGCGCGGCTCGGGCGGCGCGCACCAAGCGGCTCTCCTCGGTCGGGGTGATGGGGAAGCGCACGTAGATGACCTCGTCCTCCAACCGCGAGGTGACCGGGAAGCCCGAGCGGTTGAAGACCCGCATCATGTCACGGTTTCCGGCCTGAGTCTCGGCGACGAAGGTCGTGATGCCCCGGGGCAGGGCCGCGTCGACCAGGTGGTCGAGGAGGAGGATCCCGAGACCCTGGTGCTGGTAGTCGTCGTCGACGAGGAAGGCCACCTCGGCCCGGTCGGTCTCGCCGAGGCGGTCGTAGCGACCGACCCCGACGAGGTCGGCCCCGTCGAGCAGGACGAAGGCCAGCCGGTCGCAGTAGTCGACCGTCGTCAGGTGGACGAGCTCCGCGTCCGAGAGCATCGGGTGGGCCGAGAAGTAGCGGCGAAAGACCGAGTCCGAGGAGAGCTGCTCGTGGAAGCGGGCGAGCAGCGGGGCGTCGCTCGGGCGGATCGGCCGAAGGACCAGGTGCAGACCGCGCTCGGTGACGATCGCGTCGACGAGGTCGGCCGGGTATCCCGGGGGGTCGGCACTGGGGTCCCGGGACTCGGGACGGTCGGAGACCTCGATCATGGTCGGCACCTCGTGGCTACCCCCATCCGTCGTTGTAGCACGCCAGACGGCACCGCAAATGCCACGTCACGGGGCGACGCCAATAATTTGTCGAATTCCTCCGTCGGATTGAGAAAGTGTTTTTCATAAGAGGACTCCAAACTCAGGCTCCTCTAAGGAAGCTCCTCGTTACATTGGACCGAGACGTGGTGGTCGTCCCGGTGACGATCGAGAAGTGGAGGGTGACGACGTGGACGCGATAGTTCTGCCGATCAATCCGGCGGAACGCTACGACCGCATCGTCGAGTCCCTCGAGCACGCCACGACGGCGACCATGACCACGAGCGACGGCGTCGTCGTCGAGGTGCCGTCCGACCTGATCGCGGTCGTGCGCACCGCCGCCTTCTACATGGCCCGCGACAAGGCGGTCGTCATCCAGCCCCAGTCGCGCGTCCGGTTCGCCTGACGCCGTGGTCGCCCCGCGCCACACCCGGGCGACCCGACGAGCGCCGCACCCGGGGCGCCACGGGTCCTCGGACCCTCGACGGGCCCGCCGACGTCGGCGGCTCGGCGCATCGCTCGATGGCGCACCACCGTACGGGAGGTGGGCGCGGGCCCTCGAGGGGAGACCACGCGGATCGGTGAAACGCGACCGCGACGCGGAGCGTCACCCACCTGTCACCGGGCCCCCGGGTATGACGTTTTTTTCGTTGTCCGATAGTTATCCTGGATTTGTCGGGCAGTAGTGAGGGCTCGGAGGAAACGATGGCAACGATCGCCGTTCTCCCACAGCGGGAGCCTGAGAATTACGATCACGTGATCGAGATTCTCGATACTGAGGGGTTCGTGTCCCTGTGTGGCCCACAGGGCACGTCGATTCCCCTCTCGCGCGACCTGATGGACGTGCTGCGCCAGGGGGCTGAGATCCTCGCGCGAGGGAAGGCCGTCGTCGTCGCGCCTCAGTCGATGCAGCGCTTCGGGTAAGGCCGCCCCGGTCGCACGATCGCGGGCCGGGTGGAGCCCGTCAGCAGGGCCGCGACGCGAGGTGGCGACACCTGTCCTATCGACACGTGATGGACCGTCGCACGTCATATTGAAGAAATGTTGGGCCGTCCTTCCCGACGCCACCTAAAGTAAGCGCGAGGGCCAGGGCCGCTGGCCGCGTCGACCCCGGGGGGTCGAACGTGCTAGGGGTGAGTTATTCCTGTTCGTCAAGTAGAGAAGGCTGAGGTCGGTAGTGGCTTTCAAGCGTCGTGAGAGGGGGCACGTCGACACCGTCGATGCGGACGAGATCACGTCGTCCGTCTCGGGGCGCGTCGAGACCCCCATTCCGGAAGCCGCCACCGCCCCCCTGAAGGGTCGACTCGGTGACCTGCTGGTGAGCCAGGGCCTCATCACGGAGGACCAACTGGCGACGGCCCTCGTGGAGCAGCGGACCAACGGGCAGCGGCTCGGCCAGATCCTGGTGGCGTCGGACGTCATCAGCGAGCGGGCCCTCACGGAGGTGCTCTCCTCCCTCGTCGGGCTGCCGGTCGTCAACCTGCACATCGAGGCGATCGACGAGTCCATCGTCACGATGATCCCCGAGGAGATGGCGCGCGAGCAGCTGGTCATGCCGATCCGGATCGACAACGACACCCTGGTGGTGGCGGCGGTCGAGCCCAACGACGCGCTGCGCGCGGGACTCGAGCGCACCACCGGGCGCCGAGTGGCGATGCTGCTCGCGTCACTGTCCGACGTTCGCTGGGCCATCGACGCGAACTACCGGGCGACGTCGGACGTCGACCGCCTCATCGCCGCGTTCCGGGTCGTCGACGACGCCCGGCGCCGCGTGACCGACTCCCCCGTCGACGAGGTCGTCGCGGAAGACGCCCCCGTCGTCCAGATCGTCGACCGGATCCTGACCCAGGCCATGCGCGATCGCGCGTCGGACGTTCACATCGAGCCCTCGGAGAACGTGGTGCGCGTCCGCTTCCGCATCGACGGCGCGCTCAAGTCGATCCTGGAGCTGCCGGCGACGGTGGGGCCCGGCCTCATCAGTCGCATCAAGGTCATGGCCGACATGAACATCGTGGAGCGGCGCCGACCCCAGGACGGGCAGCTGACCACGATGATCGACGGCCGCGAGGTCGACGTGCGCGTCTCGACCGTGGCGACCATCATGGGCGAGAAGTGCGTCATGCGAATCCTCGACAAGACGCGCTCGGTCCTACGGCTCGGGGACCTCGGCATGCCGGCCGACACCCACGAGGTCTACAGCAAGCTCGTTCGCGCGCCCTTCGGGATGGTCCTGTGCGCCGGCCCGACGGGGTCGGGCAAGACGACGACCCTCTACGCCACGGTCACCGAGGTCAGCGACGAGCGCCTGAACGTCATGACGATCGAGGACCCGGTCGAGTACGTCTTCCCCTCGATCAACCAGATCCAGACCAACGAGCTGGCGGGTCTCACCTTCGCCTCGGGACTGAAGTCGATCCTGCGCCAGGACCCCGACGTGATCCTCGTCGGCGAGGTCCGCGACGTCGAGACGACGAGGGTCGCTGTCCAGTCGGCCCTCACCGGGCACTTCGTCATCTCGTCGATGCACGCCACCGACTCGGTGTCGGCGCTGCACCGCCTGCTCGACATGGGCATCGAGTCGTTCCTCGTCGCGTCGTCGGTCATCGCCGTGGTCGGCCAGCGACTCCTGCGCCGGATCTGCACGTCGTGCATCGCCCCCTACGAGCCGACGCCCGAGGAGATGATCTTCTACCAGGAGAGCGGCGGCTCCGAGAAGGACGAGTTCGTCGCGGGACGGGGCTGCAACTTCTGCTCCCACACCGGCTACCAGGACCGGGTCGGCGTCTACGAGCTGCTCGTCATGACCCCCGAGATCCGGCGCCTCGTCGTCGGCTGGGCGACCCAGGAGGAGCTCCGCGCCCTCGCGGTGAAACAGGGCATGCGCACGCTGCGCCAGGAGGCCATCCACCTGGTGGAGCAGAACGTCACCACCATCGCCGAAGTCTTCCGGAGTGTGTACACCCTATGAGCGACACCGAGACCCTTCCCGGCAAGGCCCCGAAGCCGTCCAAGAAGGAGCGCGCCACCGCCGCGCGCCGCTCGAAGAGCGACAAGGTCGCGGACCGCGCGAAGAAGAAGGCCGCCCGCCAGGCGAAGAAGCCCCACCGCTTCGCCTACCAGGCCCTCGACGCCACGGGCAAGAAGGTCGCGGGGGTCCAGGCCGGGGCCAGCGCCGGGGCCGTGCACCTCGCGCTCGTGGAGCGGGGCCTGCAGCCCATCGAGGTCGTCGAGAAGCGCAGCATCCTGCAGTTCGAGATCACGAAGAAGCGAGTCCCCCGCAAGGAGGTGATGAACTTCTCGCGCCAGCTCTCCGTCTTCGTGGCGGCCGGCGTGCCGATCATGGACGCCCTCGAGGTCATCGAGGAGGAGACGACGGGCGCGATGATGAAGAACGTCATCCTGTCGCTGATCGCGAGCCTGCGCGGGGGCGACACCTTCGCCGCCGCCGCCGCCGCTCACCCCGAGGCCTTCCCCAACTACTACGTGGGCATCCTCGAGTCGGCCGAGCTCACGGGCAACCTCGACGTGGTGCTCAACCAGCTCGCCGAGTACATGGAGCGCGACCAGAAGGCGCGCTCGAAGATCACCTCGGCCCTCATCTACCCGAGCGTCGTGGCGGGGATGTCCGTCGTCACGGTCGTGGTCCTCGCCGTCTTCGTGCTGCCGCGGTTCGTCACGTTCTTCGCGTCGCTCCACGCCAAGCTGCCGCTCGTGACCCGCATGCTCCTCTCGACGTCGAGTTGGACGGGGCGGAACTGGTGGCTCATCGCGCTCGTCATCGTCGTCCTCGTGGCGGGCACGATCACCATGCGTCGCCTCTCGAAGGGCCGCGAGATCCTCGACACGCTGATCCTGCGCCTGCCCGTGATCGGGGACATCGCCCAGACGGCCGTGCTCGAGCGCACCTGCCGGATCCTCGCGTCGCTGCTGCGCGCGGGGGTCGACATGCCCCACTCGATGGCCGTCGTCGCCGAGTCGGCCAACAACACCGTCTACCGCAAGGCCCTCGAGGGCGTTCGCGAGGACATGCTCGAGGGCCAGGGGCTCGCGGGGCCGATCACCCGCACGGGCCTCTTCCCGGGTGCCGCGAAGCAGATGTTCCGGGTCGGGGAGGAGACCGGAACCCTCGATCAGCAGCTCGAGGTGGCGGCCGAATACTACGGCCGGGAGCTCGAGACTAAGGTCGACCACGCAACGTCGCTGTTCGAGCCGGCGGTGATCATCGCCATGGGTGTCGTCGTCGGCTTCGTGGCGGTGGCGCTGATCTCGGCCATGTACGGTATCTACCGGCAGGTGAAAGTGGGATGACGCGCTCGACTCGTCACTGGCTCCGCCACCGCGCGGGAACCTCGGCCCCGCACGTGCCCGGCGGTCACTCCTGCACGACGCGCGATGACGCGGGCTTCACCCTCGTCGAGCTCGTCATCGTGATCACCATCATGCCCCTCATCATCGGGGCGCTGGCGATGGCGCTCGTGGCGATGTTCTCGCTCTCGAGCACGACGGCGGCGCGGCTCACGAACTCCTCCGACGCCCAGGTCGTCGCCTCGGGCTTCACCCAGGACGTGCGGTCGGCCGTTCAGATCACGACCGGCTCGACCCCGGCGTGCGGGACGGGCACGCAGCTCGTCGGCCTCGAGTGGAACTTCTCGACGAGCACCAACACGTTCCAGACCGTCGTCACCTACGCGATCATCCCGGCGGGCAGCCTCGACGAGCTGGTGCGCGAGTACTGCGCGGCGGGTGCGTCGACCACGCCGACGTCGACCTCCACGGTCGCCTTCGACGTCTCGCCGACCGCGACGACGGTGACGCTGACGCCGACGGGAACGGGTGCGGGGACGTCGTGGGTGTGCACCAGCGTGGGCACGGCCGCGGTGACGACGACGACGTCGTCGTCGTGCGTGACCAACGTCCAGCTCAACGTCAACGCCACCCAGACGAACTACAACTACATCCTCACGGCCGCTCCCGACGCGGGCTCCTCGCAGGCGACGGGGGGACTGGTGAACACGCCGCAGACGGCGACGACCTGCTCGTTCGCCACGCCCGGGACGGGAACCTACGCGAGCAACATGTGCTTCATCAGCTTCGCGCCCATCGCCGACGGAGCCAGCCTTCACGCCAACGCCGCGACCGGCGTCTCGATGTCGGTGGGCGGGTTGCCCGGTGGCTACACGATGTCCTTCACCGTCCAGGTGACGGGTTCGTCGCCCTGGACAGCCCACAACTTCCCCACCTGGCAGACGAATGACGCGGGGGCGTTCCTCGGGGACTGCATCAACCTGTCCTCGTCGCCGCCGGGTATCGCCCAGGCGACGTCGAGCGGGAGCTGCCCGTCGGGTTACTCGCCCTTCTACACGGGCGTCGCGGGCTCCCCGGCGATCTACCAGACCGACACGAGCTACTCGGGTGGCAGCACCAACACCGTGACGATCTCCAACATCAAGGTCTTCAACTCCCTCGGTCAGCCGGCGACGGGGTGGCAGGTCGTCATGGCCGACGCGGAGTCGACCGACCCCGGCGAGTGGATCACCTTCAGCTCCGACAAGACCCTCACCGTGATGCCGAACAACCAGATCTCTGGTCAGCCCTACGGCAACGCCTGCAACTACGGCGGGGCCCTGACCTGGATCGGCACGACCCAGGTCACCTGCGCGGGCCCGAGCTCGGGCAACTCGTACGTGAAGACGGGCACGCTGATGCTCGACGTGGCGGCCCCCTCCTTCGTGTCCGCCCAGATGCACGGAACCGGTCTCGAGGGAGTGGCGCTCGCCCTCCTGCTCTCGGGGAGCTACTGATGAAGTGGCCCGCCGCCTACCTGGCTCGGCATCGTCGTGACGCGGGCGACACCCTCGTCGAGGTCCTCCTCGCCCTCACGGTGTTGGGTCTCGCGACCGTGTCGCTCGTCATGGCCTTCTCGACAACCATCGCGGCCTCCGCGGAGCACCGGAGCCTCGCCAGCCTGGACTCCGCGCTGCGGAGCGCAGCCAACGAGGCGTTGACGCAGATCCAGTCCCAGGGCCTCTACACGCCGTGCGCCACGCCGAGCGACTACAACCAGAAACTGCAGTTCACCTCTCTGACCGGGGGCCTCGCCGCGTCGGTGACGGGTGTCCAGTGGTGGGACGGCACCTCGTTCCCGGGCAGCGTCTCGAGTCCCGGGACGTGCTCGGCGGGGAGCACTCAGGCGAGCGGCCCGCAGCTCGTCACCTTGTCCGTGTCGACCTCGTCCGGGACCAGCCAGTCGCTGAGCGTGGCCGTCCAGAACCCGACGGCCCCGGCGATCTCCCTCGGTGGGACGGCGACGCAGCTGATCTTCAAGGTCCAGCCGGTTGGTGGCGCGGCGGGGAGCCCGTTCCCGACCCAGCCCGTCATCTGGGAGGCGGACAGCTCCGGCCAATTGTCGACGGCGAGCGCCGCCCCGGTCACCCTCAAGATCGCGACGGGCACCCCCGGGACCCTCACCGGTTGCGTGGGGACGGTCTCGCTCGGCGTCGTCACGTTCCAGGGCTGCACCATCAGCGCGAGCGGCACCTACACGATCACGGCGACGTCGTCGGGCCTGACGTCGGCGACCAGCAACTCGATCACGATCTCGTCGAGTAGCGGAGGCGGCGGCGGTGGTGGTGGTGGTGGTGGTGGTACGACCGTGGCGGCGAGTTGCTCGGGATTCCCATCGAGCCTGACGAGCAGTCCACAGTACGTGGCGGCGAACGGCTCGGCGTCGGCGACGCTGACGGCGATCTTCTGCACGTCGGGCGGGACGGGGGTCGCTGGGCAGACCGTGACCGTGACGCAGAACGGACAGTCGACGATCACCCCGACGAGTCAAGTGACGGGGTCGAACGGACAGGTCAAGTTCACGGTGAAGGACCGTACGGCGGAGACCGTCACCTACCAAGCCGTCGACACGACGGCGAGCCCGAACGTCACCGGCGCGGCGAGCGCGACGGTCGTGTTCTTCGGGTCGCCGGCGACTCACTGTGCCGGCGCCGTCGGCGCCTCGTCCATCAGCGTGAGCGCGACGACGGCGCCCGTGAGCTCGTCGACCGGGCCCACACTGACCGGGGTCTTCTGTGACAGCAATGGCAATCCGGTGGTGAACATGCCCTTCACGGTCAATCAGGTTGTCTCCGGCGGTGGGTCGGGTCATTCGAAGATCACGTGTCCGTCGACCTCGACGGATAACAGCGGAAAGATCAGTTGCTCGCTCAGTGACACGACCGCCGAGAAGGTCACCTACTCGGTCACCGTCGACGGTTCGACCATCGGCTCAGTGACGGTCACCTACACCGCCGGTCCCGCCGTGGCGGCGTGCGGGGGTTCCTCGAGCGTGCTCTCGCCGTCGTCGCAGACCGTGTACACGTCAAACTGGTGGAACCAGTACTCGGGCTCCACCGCCACGATCACGGGAAGTTTCTGCGATCAGTACGGGAATCCAGTGAGCGGCCAGGCGTTCTCCATCAGCCAGAGTGGTCGAAGTAACGGGACGGGAGATGCGTCGTCATCGATCAGTTGTCCCCGTCCTCAGGTGACGGACGCCAACGGGTCCTTTACCTGCACCGCCACGGACCAGAACGCCGAGACCGTCTACTACTTCGTGACGTTGGGTGGCACGACGTACGGGCCGGTGAAGGTCACCTTCCAGAACTCCTGGTGGAACTGGAATGGGTGACTCGAATCCCTGTCAGGTGTCATAGGCGATGACCCCACGACTTCCGCGCGACGAGCGTGACCGTGGCGCCACGCTGATCCTGGCCCTGATATTCATCATCGCCGGAGGGATGATCATCGCGGCGCTCACCGACCTCGCGATGAACGACTTGAACAACACCGGCCAGTTCGCGCAGGCTCGCACCCTGCAGTACGACGCGAGCTCCGCCGTCGAGGTGGCGATCCAGAACATCCGCTACACGCCGATGGTCGACGGTCCCAACTCGACGCTCACGCCGAACCCCCCCTCCTACTGCTGGGGTAGCGGTCCGACGTCGTCGATCACCTTCCCCGGCGCGAACGCCGGTGACCCCACCTACTCGATCACCGTCTGGTGCTCCACCGTGCAGGTGCCGGCGAGCCAGGCCACCCGGACCGTCACCCTGTACGCGTGCCCGTCGAGCTCCACGCTGACCCAGTGCGAGGCCACCCCTCTCGTGAAGGCCGTGGTCGTCTTCGACGACTACCCCTACCTGGGGACCGGATCGGTCAACCTCCCCGAGACGACGACCTGCAGCCAGTTCTGTGGTCAGGGGATGTACATCGAGAGCTGGACGTACAACGGCTGAGGATGTCGCCGATGATGGGGGGTGGGCCCACTCGCCCGTCTCCAATGTGTGGGGTGAGTTCTGGCCGGTGGGGAGGCGACCGTACCGCCCGACGTGTCGCCGGGGATGGGGCCGTCACGCGACGCCATCGGGTCTCGCTCCCTGGGAAGCGCGCGGCCACCTCCAGAGCCCCCCGTCCCCGCGCCACCAGGGATTGTCGTCATCCCGCACCCCGCGAGGGGTGCTCACGAGCCACGCCAGGGGGTGTTGAGGCGACCGAGTTGCGCCCGGCAGAGACCGTATTCCTCGTCGATGATTCAGCACCCCGTCTCAGAGGCTGAGTCAATACTCAGCAGGGATCAACTTGAGGAAAATTTTGGGGAAACGAAGTGGGGGCAGTGTATAGTTCGGTTCGCTGCGGGGCGCGAGTGCCTCGACGGTGGTAGGCATCTCGTAGGTGTCGGCAACAACGAGAAGGGGAGTTAGGAACTCATGCTTCAGATGTATCGTCAGATCCGGCAGCGTCGGATGGATGAGGGAGTCAATGCAGGCTTCACCCTGATTGAACTGCTCATCGTTATTGTCGTACTCGGAATCTTGGCCGCGGTCGTGGTGTTCGCCCTCGGTGGCATCACGGGCCAGAGCGCCGTGGCGGCGTGCCAGGCTGATGGGGCAACGGTTCAGACCGCGATCGCGGCTTTCAATGCCCAGAACCCGTCGGGGACAGCGACGACTGTCAACCTTCAGAGCGGTACGACAGCCAATCAAAGTCACCCCTACATCGCGTCATGGCCCAGCAACAAGCCACACTATGAATTCGGTCTGCTTAGTGGGGTCCTATACGTCTACACGGGAATTGATCCGACCAAGTTGTCTACCGCTACGGCGCTGCCTAACACAGATGCTCAGCCTGGAAATGTCGGGACGGGGACTGTTACAGTTCCGGCGCTCGCTACCGGTACTACCACATGGATCAAGTGGGAAGGTAATGGGCCGCAGGCCTGCAATGGCGTGCAGTAGGGGAAGAGCCCTACTCTGAATTGACGTAAGAGGAGGCAGCGCCACACGAGTTGTAACTCGTGTGGCGCTGCCTCTTAGTCTCTCGATAGAGGGGTCGTAACGGTGAATGAGGACACCAATTTGATGGATCCGTGGATTGACCTGCTGTGGCAACAACGGGGCTCGGACCTCTTGCTGACGCACGGGTCGCCGCCACGGATCAGGGTTGAGGGAAAGCTGCGGCCGGTCGATGGGGCCGCGGACATTCAGGGCAGCGCGATCCTGGACTTGGTGACGCCGCTTCTCTCGTCGGGACAACTCGAGATCTTCCGAGATGAGAAGGACGTCGACTTCGCGTTCTCGTGGAGAGACCTGGCGCGCATTCGGGGCAGTCTCTTCACCCAGAAGGGTGAGCCCGCGCTGTCGCTGCGCGTGATTCCCACTCGGATCCCCTCGTTCGACGACCTCGGTCTTCCGTCGGCTGCGAGTTGGATCGCGCAGCAGCCGCGTGGCTTCGTCCTCGTGACGGGACCCACGGGCTCGGGGAAGTCCACGACCTTGGCCGCGATCGTCGACCGCATCAACGAGACGCGGGCGTCGCACATCCTCACCATCGAGGATCCGGTCGAGTACGTGCACCACCACAAGATGTCGGCGGTGACGCAGCGAGAGATCGGTCTCGATTCACCGACGTTCCAGCGGGCGCTGCGGTCGGCCCTTCGCGAGGACCCCGACGTCATGCTGATCGGCGAGATGCGCGACATCGACTCGATCCAGATGGCTCTCACGATGGCGGAGACGGGCCACCTCGTGTTCGCGACCCTGCACACCAACGACGCGCCCCAGGCGATCGACCGCATCATCGACGTGTTCCCGGCCTGGCGCCAGGAGCAGACGCGCGTCCAGCTGGCCGCCTCGCTGACGGCGATCGTCGCTCAGCGCCTGCTGCCCAAGATCGGCGGGGGGATGGTCGCGGCCTACGAGGTGCTGATCGCGACCCACCCCGTGCGCAACCTCGTTCGCGAGGGTCGCTCGAACCAGCTGTCGAACGTGATGTACACCAACGCCAAGGAGGGCATGCAGATCCTCGAGTTCAGCCTGGCGAACCTGATCAAGAGCCAGACGGTCACCTACGAGGACGCCATGTCGGTCACGACCCGACCCAAGGAGTTGGTGCGTATCCTGGAGCAGATGGGATATCTCGGCGAAACGGCGTAAGCCGTGAGTCTGCGTCGGGGACCGGAACTCCCCTACACGATGGTGGCGGCGGCGCTGCCGTGGGGTCGCCGGTGGGTGGTCGGCCCGGCGAAGGTCCACGCCGCGACCTTCGCCCCGGAGACGCCCGTCGTCATGAACTCCTTCGTGGAGGTCCTCAGCCAGTTCCCGGCGTACGCGGTCGTCGTCATCGCCGCCCCGGTCGGGTATCCCGCCACCGAGGAGCCGTCGTATCGAACCTGCGACCTCGAGGCGCGTCGCCTGCTGCGCTGGCGCGCTACCTCGATCCAGCGCGTCCCGTCGCGCGACGCGCTCCTCAGTGACCCGCCGCGGCTCGAGGGTCTCGACGTGGTGTCCCTGGCCCGACTCCAGACCTACCGCCAGGTGGGCTTCGAGATGTCCCCGTACCGCCAGCGCACCGTCTACGAGGGGCACCCCGAGCTCAGCTTCTTCCACCTGAATGGAGAGACCCCGCTGCGGTGGTCGAAGCACCGCGAGGAGGGTCGCGACGAGCGGCGCGACCTCCTCGTGAGCCGCATCGCCGGGATCGAGAGCATGCTCGACGAGGAGAGTCCGATCCCGCTGACTCACCGCCTCGACGTGGCGGCGATGATGTGGACGGCGCGGCGCGTCCAGGGTCGCGCCGCGAAGCGCATCCCGGCCGACGCGGAGTGGGACGGCGAGGGCCTGCGCATGGAGTTCGTCTTCTAGGAGGTGGCGCTCGCCGCGCGGTCGGTCAGCGCAGTCCCGGTAGCGCCAGGGCGTTCACGATGGGCCCACCGACGAAGAGGGCGACGATCGTCCCGAGCGCCAAGTACGTCCCGTAGGGGAGGGGTTGACGGCGCGTCGTCGCGTGTCGAGCGAGGTTCACCACGCCCACGACGATCGCGAGCAGGTTGGAGGCGAAGAACCCGACGAAGACGACGCCCGGTCCGAACCACCCGAGACCGAGTCCGAGCGAGAGGACGAGTCGCACGTCACCGAAGCCCAGGGCCTGCGGGCTCACGAGGTTGATGATGACGTAGGGCACGAACCAGGCGGCCGCGGCGATCGCGGCGACGAGGAGCCGTCGCCCGTCGTGCTCCTGCGCGGCGGCACCGGCGAGGACGGCGAGCTGGGCGGCGAACATCGGCCACACGATCGACCGGGGGAGCGTGAGGTGCTCGGCGTCGATCTGGGCGAGCGCGACGAGGCCCGCCTCGAGGATCCAGACGGCGACGAGCCAGACGTGCAGCCCGAATCGCACGGTGCTCGCCGCGAAGAGCAGTCCGACGCCGAGCTCGACGAGGGGGTAGCGGATCGAGATGGGCTCGCGACACGACCGGCAGCGGCCGCGCAGGAGGATCCACGAGAGGACGGGGACGTTGTCGTGCGGCGCGATCGGGGTCCCGCATTGCGGACAGGCCGAGCCCGGTCGCACGATCGAGAGGTCGCGGGGGACCCGGTAGACGACGACGTTGAGGAACGATCCGATCACGAGTCCGAGCAGTCCGGAGTAGATCGCGACGGCGACGAGCACGGGCTCCATTCAATCTCCTGTGGCGTCGTCGATCGGAGCATTCACCACTTTCGAGGGATCCCTCACTACAGTTCCGGTGACGCGCCGCCCCGGGCCCATCCGACGCGTGGACACCCGCGGCGGCCGGATACGGAGACATTCGGTGGCCAGTGGATTGAGTCGACGCTATCGGTACGGGGCCAGTTTCACCGACGAGGCGTCGGGAGTGCGGTTCGAGGGCCATCACCCGCTCGAGCGGCCCGATCTGTGGCGGCGCTACCTGGACGACGCCGAGGGGAAGTATCGCAGCTACGGCTTCGAGGGGACCCTGCGCCGCCGTGAGCTGGACGAGGGGATCGGGATCCCGCTCTTCCTGATCGGCTTCGGGGCCGACGGCGAGCCCGTCGTCGGCGTGCGATTCCACGGTCCCGTCGAGAATCGCTGGGGCACCGCCCTCATGGAGGAGATGGCGGAACTCCCCGAGATCGACGACATCGGGGACCTCATCGACCGCGAGGCCCGCTTCGGGATCATCGAGGCGAAGGGGGCGTGGGCCAGGGGCGAGGCCGTCGTCGGGGTTCGCCTGGTGACGGCCCTGTCGCGGGCGATGGTGCACGCGGCCAACTGGCTGGGGGCCGAGCGAACGATCGCCTGCGTGTCGGACGCCCTCGTGCCGCTCGGAAAGCTCGCCGGCGGCGAGGTCCTCAGCGAGAACTGGGTCCCGTTCCCCGACGCCCGCTACCGCACCGTCGCCGTCACCTGGCAGCGTTCGCGTGCCTCCGAGCTGGCCGACCCCGACAACCAGCGTGCCCTGCGCCGTGAGGCCGAGCAGCTGCTCCGGGGGCCCGACTCCCACGCCGTCACCCCGAACGGCGGCGAGCCGGTCTCGTTGTACTCGCGCCACCCCGTCGTCCTCGACGTGACGCGGCGCAGCGACCGGGAAGTGATGCGGGTCCTGCGCGAGGATCCCGCCCTCGAGGTGGTCGATCGATTCGAGGACCAGCGCTCCCAACTCACGGCCGTCCGCCCGGTCGCCGAGGAGGCCGCGCGGCGCGACGTCCAGCGGTGGGTCTACTACCCGTGGCGGCGCGCCGTCGTCCGAGTCCTCGGACCGCGCGCCTTCGACCGGGTCCGGCTCGACCGCAACCGGCACAAGATCACGGCCGACGAGCAGGCCCGCCTGCGGGGCCTGCGGGTCGGCGTGGTGGGGGCGAGCGCCGGTCACGCGATCGCCTACACCCTCGCCCTCGAGGGCATCGTCGGCGAGCTGCGCATCGCGGACTTCGACACCCTCGAGTTGTCGAACCTCAACCGGGTCCCGGCGAGCGTGCTCGACATCGGCGTGAACAAGGCCGTGGTGGCGGCCCGCCGGATCGCCGAGATCGACCCGTACCTGAAGGTGTCGGCCGTGACCTCCGGGGTCACGGAGGAGAACCTCGATGCCTTCCTCGAGGACCTGGACCTCGTCGTCGAGGAGTGCGACTCGCTCGACATGAAGGTCCGCGTCCGGGAGGCGGCTCGCTCGCGGCGCATCCCCGTGATCATGGAGACCTCCGATCGCGGAGTGCTGGACGTCGAGCGCTTCGACCTCGACCCGACGCGGCCGATCTTCCACGGCCTGCTCGGCGACCTCGACAGCTCGCGGCTCTCAGAGCTCACTCCCGCGGAGCTCGCGGGCCACATGATCAAGGTCGTCGGCCCGTCGCAGGTCTCGGCGCGGATGGCGGCCAGCTTCTTCGAGTTCGGCACCACGATCACCGGGTGGCCCCAGCTCGGCAGCGAGGTGAGCCTCGGGGGCGTGACGGTGGCGGCGGCGGTCCGACGACTGGGCCTCGGCCGAGAGCTGCCGTCCGGTCAGGTGCGGCTCGACGTCGACGAGATCCTCGGGGAGATCGAGGAGGTCGACCCGTCACGCGGCGAGTACCTCGACCTCGCGAGTGCCCCTCCCACCGAGCCCCCGCTCGACGACACCGACGACGACGTGACCTACGTCGTCGACGCGGCTCGCCGGGCCCCCTCCGGTGGCAACGTCCAGCCGTGGCGATTCGAGGCCGACGCGGACGAGGTCCGCTTCTTCATGCTGCCCGAACGGACGTCAGCGATGGACGTCGCCCATCGCGGTACCTTCGTGGCGCTGGGGGCCGCCCTCATGAACGCACGGGTCGCCGCCGCGGCGCGTCGACGACTGGGCATGGTCCAGCTGTTCCCCCACGGCCCCGCCTCGCACCACGTGGCGACGATGGGACTCGGCGACCAGACCGATCCGGCGCTCGCGGGCCTCATCGGCCACGTGGCGACCCGGACGTCCAACCGACAGGCCGGACAGCCCGGCGCCATCCCGACCCCCCACGTCGAGCACCTGACGCACGCCGTGACGCGCGAGGGCGCGACTCTGCGGTTCGTGAGCGATCGGACCACGATGGACGGGATCGGTGACGTCCTCGGTCGATCGGATCGCCTGCGCTTCATCCTGCCCCACGTGCGTGAGCAGATGCTCGGCGAGCTGCGGTTCCCGGGTCGGGACCGGCTGGAGGACGGCCTCGACGTCCGGTCGCTCGAGATGGATCCGGCGACCATCGCCGTCTCGGACGTCCTGCGTCGTCCCGACGTGATGGACCTGCTCGCCGAGTGGCGGGCGGGGCAGTCCCTGGGTCTGCGCACCCAGCTCCTGATCGGCACCAGCTCGGCGCTGGCGGCCATCACGGTGCCCCGCGACGAGCCCGCGTGGTACGTGAGGGGTGGTCAAGCCCTCGAGCGATTCTGGCTCACGGCCGAGACGATCGGGCTGGCCGTGCAGCCGGTGGCCCCCCTTTTCCTCTACGCGACGGGTTCGAACGACCTTCTCACGCTCGGAGGAGAGCGCTACGTCGACGAACTGGCGCGGCTCTCCGACGATCTGAAAGAGCGTTTCGAAATCGGACTCGGCGAGGCGCTCGTGATGGTGGTGCGCATCTCCTACGCCCCAGCGGCGAGCGTCCACTCTATCCGACACCCCCTCGGCGAAGTGCTGACGCGCTCCGACATGGCCCGCCTCAGCGAGGGAACGTTCTAGGGGACCGGGTCCTCGACGATATTCCCTCTTGCGGTGGGTGAAGTGCGGCTTTAGCATTGATTCACCCACGACTGTGGGATCCACCCGGTGAGAGTCGGACGAGCCGTGGAGATGAGGCCCAATGACGAGCGCGGATGAGTGGTACCTAGACCAGGCGCGGCGCGAGACCAGTCTCGTCGTCGATTCGCTGGTCCACGTGATCGCGGGCGTCGAAATCATCACCGTCGTCACGCGGCCGGGGACCGATCTGCGTGAGCTCGCACTCCAGCCGTTCGTGCGTCCCGGGGCGGACTCGGGTTTCCGGGCCATCTCCGAGCGCGTCGTCAACGCCCTCGACAACGGCGTGCCGCCGAACACGGTCGCCTTCGACGTCCTCGGCGTCGAGTGGGGAGCCCTCATCGAGCCCATCAACCTGCCGGACCAGTCCGCGATCGCCGCGCTGGTCGTCGCGCGTCACGGCCGGGCGTGGTCGCCGCGTGAGCAGTCCGTGGTCCGAGCCTTCGCCAGCCTGCTGAGCCACGTCGCGACCCTGGCCCTGCGCGAGCAGGTCCTGCTGCACCAGCAGCGGCTGGACGAGCTGGTCGCGAGGGTCGCCGAGCGGCTGATGTCGGCCACCTCCGAGACGCGACACGAGGTCGTCCAGTGGACGGTCCACGTGCTCGGCGAGTTCCTCGCCGCGGACGTCGCGCTCCTTCGCCGTAACGACCACGAGCGCGGCCTCTCGATCCTCGAGGCCGAGTGGCCCCAGCGCACCGACATCCCCGACCCCGACCCGCTCGGGGAGGTCCCGTTCGACGTCGACCCGATCTTCGCCGCCACGCAGCACCTGAAGGGTCCGTACCTCTCGGGCATCGCCGACGCGAACGACGTGTACCTCGACCGCGTGGAGGAGGCCGCGGGCATCTCGCCGGCCGCCGGCGCGGGCGTCCCCCTCCTCATGGGCAACGTCACCTGGGGCGTCCTCGGGTTCCTGCACTTCCAGATGCACGACTGGGTCCCCGCGGAGATCAACGCCCTGCAGGCCGTCGCGTCGATGCTGGTCCAGCTCCAGGCGCGTATCGACGCCGAGGAGCGGATCACCTACAACGCCCACCACGACGAGCTCACGGGCCTCGCCAACCGTCGCGCCCTCCTCGCCGCTCTGCGGCGCCGGGTAACCGAGCAGCGCGACACGGCCATCCTCGTCGTCGACCTCGACCGCTTCAAGGTCATGAACGACTACCTCGGCCACGCGAGTGGCGACCGCCTGCTCGTCACGATGGCCGATCGGCTGCGCACGAGCATTCGCGAGGGCGACATGGCCGCTCGACTCGGCGGCGACGAGTTCGTCCTGCTGGTGGACCACGCCCACAGCGAGATGGAGGCGCTGGCGAGCGCCTACCGCATCCTCGACGTCGTCGCCCAGCCGGTCGAGATCGGCGGGACGACGATGAACCACACCGCGAGCATCGGGGTCGCCCTGGCCGAACCCGGCGTGACCGCGAGCGAGCTCCTCGGTCGGGCCGACGTGGCCATGTACCAGGCGAAGGCCCGGGGACGGAACCGGGCCGTCATGTTCGACCGCGACCTGCGCAAGATCGTCGACGACCGCTCTCAGACGGAGCTCCTGCTGCGGGAGGCGATCGACTCGGGTGGACTGCGGCTGCACTTCCAGCCCGAAGTCGACCTCACGACCGGGCGGCTCCTCGCCGTCGAGTCGCTCGTGCGCTGGCAGCACCCGACCCGCGGCCTGCTCAACGCCGCCGAGTTCATCACGGTCGCCGAGGAGACCGGGATGGTCACGGCCCTCGGACGCTGGGTCTTCGCGGAGGCCTGCCGCCAGTTGGGGACGTGGCGGACCCAGTACCCGGAGCTCGACTTCACCGTTCGGGTCAACATGTCCCCGGCCGACTTCAAGATGGGCGACCTGGTGGACTTCGTTCGCGACAGCCTCACCCGTAACGACGTGCCGGGCGACCGCCTCTGTATCGAGATCACCGAGTACGCGGTCGTGGACGACGCCGCGGCGACCGTGAAGGTGCTCGAGGAGTTCCGGGCCATGGGGGTCGAGATCGCCCTCGACGACTTCGGGACGGGCTTCGCGTCGATGACCGAGCTGAAGAACCTGCCGGTCGACTTCCTCAAGCTCGACATGAGCTTCGTGAGGGGCATCGCCCGTGACGCCTCGGACCGCGCCATCGTCGAGGCCATCATCCGGCTGGGGCGGGCCCTCGGCAAGGAGGTGATCGCGGAGGGCGTCGAGTCCCACCTGATCGTCGACGAGCTGCTGGAGCTCGGCTGCCACCGCGGTCAGGGATTCCTCATCTCCCGTCCGGTCCCCTCGGTGGACCTCGACGACCTGCTGGGCGCCGGCGCGGCCGACGCGTCGCTCCTGCGGGTGGGCAGTGCCGGCTCGGAGAGTTCGCACTGGTGAGCCTGGACGAGTTGCCATCGACGAGCCATGAGACGACGCTCTCCGAGCCGTGGCTGTTCGAGACCCTGATCGACGAGCTCGACGGTGAGGGTCTCGGGATTCACTACATCTACGCGGTGCTCGACCGGCTCGCCGAGCGGCACCAGCTGGACGACGTCGTGCTCGTCCTGCGCCACGAGAGCTTCGGCACCCAGGTCTTTCGCAACGGGGCGCGGGCGGTGTCGCCGTCCGTCTTCGCCCGGGTGCCCTCCGGCTCCGGACTCGTCACCCAGCCCGACGTCGTCCCGGCCCACGAGTGCGACGCCGTGCGCACGGCGTGCCAGCTGGTCCTCATGCTCCACCTCGCCAGTTTCAACGCCGGCCACGATCCCCTCACCAGCGTCGAGAACCGTCGATCCTTCGACGGCGCCCTCCAGGTCGCGGCGACGCGGAGCGCCCGCTACGGCTGGGCCTTCACCCTGGTCCTCATCGACCTCAACGACTTCAAACTGATCAACGACCGTCGCGGGCACGTCGTCGGCGACTTCGTGCTGCGCCAGTTCGGTTTCGCCCTGCGACGCTCCGTGCGCAGCGGCGACACGGCGGCTCGCCTCGGGGGCGACGAGTTCGCGGTGATCCTGGCGAACGCGGGCGGTCTCGAGGCGGCGGGCTTCGTGGAGCGACTCCGCTCGCAGCTGAAGGAGTCCGAGGAGCCGATCGAGTTCTCGGTCGGCGTCGCGACCTCGCCGCGCGACTCGGTCGACCCCGAGGAGCTGATTCGCGTAGCGGACCGACGCCTCTACGAGCGAAAGGGACGGGGAGAGTCATGACGTCACGGATCGAAGACGACTTCGAGCTCGAGCTGCGGAGCCTTCCGGGAGTCCTCAACGTCGCCCTCGAGAAGGACGACGGCGGCGTGGTGACCGTCGTCACGCTCGTCGCCGTCGGGCTCGAGGTCAAGGAGACCGAGGCCGTCGCGCGACAGGTCGCCTCCCTCTACTACCCCCACGCCGTCGTGCGCGTCGACGACGCCGGCGACGTCCTCCAGCACGTCCCGACCGACGACTCGCGCATCGTGCTGGTGAGCGCCGTCGCCGACGCGACGGACGGGGCCATCCGGGTCGAGCTGTCGCACGGCGGGCGCCACGGCCAGGGCTGGTCGCGCAACGGGGCGCTCATCGGGGGCGCCGAGGCCACGCTGCTCGCCATGGCCGAGCTCGGCTACGCGGTCCCCTTCGTACTGCACTCGGTGACGCCCTTCGCGGCGAGCCGCACCTGGCCCGTGGTGGTGACCCTCCGGGCCCTCGCCGACGGGAGCGAGCGCTACGGGATCGCGAAGGCCGAGGACGAGACGGTCGCGGCCGCCAAGGCGACGCTCGACGCCCTCAACCGGTTCCCGCTGACCCTGCGCACCGCTCGTCGGTGAGCGACCCCGTCGCCCCCGGGCGCCGGAGGGACTGGTTCGATCACCCCCTGACGGCGGCCGAGCGCCTCGTCGGCTGGGCTCTCATCGCCGCGGCGCACGTCGGGATCGTCGCCCTGCTCGGGGGCCCGACCGAGGGCGACGTCGCGGAGTCCTTCTACGCCACCGTCGCGATCGCCCACGGCCAGTTGGCCTGCGCCTATCCGCCCTACGTGGCGATGCACGTCCCGGTCGTCGCGGTGCCCTTCACGTCGACCGCCCCCCTCTACCCGCTCGTCGCGGGCGTCGTCGCGGCGCTGCTCCACCTCGGGGCGCGCGTCCCGTTCCCCTCCGCCGCCGCGCTCGGGCCCGGGTGCGCGCACGGCTACCCGGCGATCTTCGCCTGGAGCGAGAACGCGGCCGTCATCAAGCACGCCCTGATGTTGGGCTACCTCGGCAGCCTCGTCTTCCTCGTCGGACTCGTTGTGGCCCTCGGGGCGACGAGGGCGGCGCGCACGCGCCGGGAGGTCGTGGCGGGCGCCGTCGCCGCGACCCTCCTCCCGATCCTCGCCTCGCTCGTGCAGTTCTTCCACCCCGAGGACCTCCTCTCCCTCGGCCTCGCGCTGATCGCCCTCGGACTCACGCCGCGTCGTCGCTGGTTCGCGGCGGGCGTCCTCGTCGGGCTCGCGGTCCTCGCGCAGCAGAGCGCGCTGCTCGTCGCCCTGCCCCTCCTCGTCGTGGCGCCCCGCGCCGGGAGGGCTCGCCTCGTGCTGGGCGCGGCGCTGAGCGGCATCGTCGTCACCACGCCCTTCTTGTGGAGTGGTGGGGGTCGCGCGCTGCACGGGATCGTCGTCGGCTCGGGCTACTCGAGCACCTACGGCGGGACCTGGCTGTGGGAGCTGACGAAGCACGGACCGCTCTACTTCGCGCTCCTGAGGATCGCCCCGCTCGCGGTCGCGCTCGCCGTCGCCGCCTACGCCCGTCGCCGCCTGGGCGACCGGGTCCGCGAGCCGGAAGTCCTGCTCTCCCTCGTCGGCGTCGCGCTCGCGTTCCGGCTCGTCTTCGAGCAGAACATCCGTCCCTACTACCTCGCCGACCTCGCGGTCGTCCTCGTGATCGTGCTGGCGGCGGGGCGCCGGGTGAGGGGGCCCGCCGTCGCGTGGATCGCCTTCGTGACGATCAGCTTCGACTTCCTGCCCGCGTCGATCTCGTTCACCCTCCCGCCGTGGGCCTACCACGTGGCGCCCTACGCCAACGCGACGATGGCGGGGGTCGGCCTCGCGATACTGGCGGTCTGGTCGGTCGTGCGGCGGAAGCTCGAGTGGTACTGGGCGCTGTGGGCGGTCCTGATCGTCCTGGGCTTCGTCCACCTCCCCGGGCTCCAGCCCCTGTGGGAGCACCCGTGGCCGACGTGGCTGCGACAGCTGCTCGTCGTCTCGACGGGCCTCTACCTCGTCGGTGGGCCGCTCTGGGGAGCCCTCGGTCAGGCGCGGACGCCGGCCGAGCCCGACCTCGTCGCCTCCTGAGCTCCGCTCGCGTCGGCTACTCCGACGCCGAGTGGCCCGGGTCGAGCAGGGGGCGGCCGACGACGCGAGCGGCGTCGTCCTCGGGGAGGGCCGGGGCGAAGAGGAAGCCTTGCCCGAAGGGGCACTCGAGGGCGCGCAGTCGCGAGAGCTCCTCGGTCGTCTCGACCCCCTCGGCGAGGACCCAGGTCGCGTAGCGGCCGCCGAACTCGACGAGGGAGTCGAGGACGACGTCACCGTGCTCGAGGGGTCCCTGGCGCAGGAACGCCGGGTCGAGCTTGATCATCGCGGGGTGGAGGTGCAGTAGGTGGACGAGCGAGGCGAGTCCGGCACCGAAGTGGTCGATGGCGAGGCCGACGCCGATCGTGGAGAGCTCGCCCATCGTCGTGATCGACGCGGCGACGTCGCGCAGGATGTCGGCCTCGGCGACCTCGACGATGAGTCGCGCGGGCGCGACGGCGTGGACTTCCAGGGCGCGAGCGAGGCGCGTGGTGAGCGCGGGGTCGCGGAACTGGGCGTCGGAGAGGTTCACGGTGACGAACGGCTCGACGCCGTCGACCGTCGAGAGCCGTCCGGCGAACGCGACGGCGCGCTCGATCGTGAACGTCCCGAGGGAGAGCTCCACCTCGCTCCCCTCGAGACGCGCGAGGATGTCGCGCGGCTCGAGGACGCCGCGGGTGGGGTGGCGCCAGCGCAGCAGCGCCTCGAAGCCCACGACGGTTCCGGTCGCCGTCGTGACGAGGGGCTGGAAGTGCATCTTGATCTCGCCGCGCGCGAGGGCCGCCCGGACGTCCGCGAAGCGGGACAGGTGGTCGACGGCGCGCGTGCGCAACTCGTCGGTGAAGGCGACGATCGTCCCGCGTCCCCGGCGCTTCGCCTCGTAGAGGGCGAGGTCGGCCGCCTCGACGACGCCGTCGTTGCCCCCGTCGGGGCCCCACGTGGCGACGCCGATCGAGACGCCGGGGGTGACCGACACCCCGAGGACTCTGAAGGGTCGCGAGAGGGCCTCGCGCACGCGCTCGGCGACCCGGCGGGCGCCGTCGTCGCCGGCGACCCCCTCCGCGAGGTAGAGGAACTCGTCGCCCCCGTAGCGAGCGAGCGTGTCCCCAGCGCGCGCGACGCTCTCCAGGCGGCGGGCGACCGCGGCGAGCAGGTGATCCCCGACCAGGTGCCCGTGGGTGTCGTTGACGTCCTTGAACTCGTCGAGGTCGATCATGAGGACGGCGCCCGAGCGCCGCTCGCGGGCGAGGCGCGCCCGCGACTGGGCGAGTCGCTCGTCGAGCAGGGCGCGGTTGGCGAGCCCGGTGAGGGGGTCGTGGAGGGCGCCGTAGGCGAGGCGGGCGTTCAGCTGGCGCTCCTCGGTGACGTCGCGCTCGGAGACGACCGTGTAGCGCAGCGCTCCCTCGTCGTCGTAGATGGCGGACCGCGACACCTCGACCGTGATGACGCGCCCGTCGCGTCGTCGGTAGCGCTTCACGTAGCGGTCGGTCGGCGCCTCCCCGGTGCGGGCGCGGTCGAGCGACCGCGGGGTCAGCTCGACGTCCTCGGGCAGGGTGAGGAAGTCGGAGCTGCGGCCGATGAGGTACTCGCGGTCCCAGCCCACCAGTCGACAGAAGGACTCGTTGGCGTCGAGGATCCGACCCTCGGGGTCGGTGAAGAGGATGGGGGAGAGCGCGTGGGTGAAGGCTCGGCGGTAGTCGATGGACACGGTCGGCTCGGCGGTCGCGACGAGGACGTCGAGGCCCGGGATGGGGCGCGCGACGACGAGGACGTCGCTCACGCCCTCCGGGGCCGTCACTCCCGGCGCCGTCGGCACCCACGCGCCGAGCGCGCGGCGGTAGGGGTCGTTCGCCGCGAGGAGGGCCCCGGCCCGCGCGACGGCGGTCGGCTGGGTGTGCGAGGAAACGAACGCCCACCAGGGATCACGTGCATCGCCCATCGAGCCTCCCTCGTCGACGCCCCCGACGGGCCCCTCGACAGCGGATGCTACCGAGGGGCCGTGACGTGACGACCCGAACGACCTTCGAACAAGATGTCGGTAATGCGTCGCTCCCACCGGAGATACCCGAGCAGGAGGAAAACATGCGACTCACGACTCGACTGCTGACGGCCCTCGCGCTGGGCCTCGCGCCCCTCGCCGCCCCGAGCGTCGCGGCCCCGGCGGCCGTCACGGACGCGGCGTGCACGCCCGCCCAGATGCGCGTCACGCTCGGACCGGCGAACGGGGCGGCGGGGACCATCTACTACCCGATCGTCTTCACCAACGTCGGGGGCACCTGCGCGATCTGGGGGGTGCCCACGGTGCAGCCGGTGGCCGCTCGTCGTCACCGGGTCGGGCCGCCGGCTCTCAGCATGTCGCGGGGGATGATGCCCGCTCGCCACGTGCTGACCCACGGACGAGCCGTGAGCGATCCCTTCGGGGCCGCCGAGACCGGCAACTACCCGGCATCGCTCTGTGGCGCGCGCCGCGCGTCCGGGGTCGTCGTGACGCTCGCCCCGTTCGTTCGATCGACCTACGTGCGTCTGCCGATATCGGTCTGCACGCGACAGGCGAGCACGCGAACCGCCCTCATCGTTCCGGGACGCACGGGGGCCTAGTAGGTCGTACCATCGTCGCACGACCACATTTCAGGGGGGTGCGATGACCACGCCGACCGAGACCTTCCGAGCCGCCCGAGACTTCCTGCTCGAGCACCGCGACGACTACGACGGCGCGCGGGCGGGCTTCGCCTGGCCCCACTTCGACCAGTTCAACTTCGCCCTCGACTGGTTCGACGCGGGCCTCACCGCGGAGCACCCGGACGCGGTCGCGCTGCGCATCGTCGAGCAGGACGGGTCGCGGGTGGACTACACCTTCGCTGACGTCACGCACCGCTCGAACCAGGTGGCCAACTGGCTACGTTCCCTCGGCGTCGCGCGGGGCACCCGGGTCCTCGCGCTACTCGGCAACCAGGTCGAGCTCTGGGTGACGACGCTCGCCGTCATCAAGCTCGGGGCCGTCGTCATCCCGGCGACGACGCTCCTCACCGAGAGCGACCTGCGCGACCGGATCGAGCGGGCTCACGCCGGGGCCGTCGTCGCGCGCAGCGAGGTGGCCCCGCGCTTCGCCGACATCCCCGGGGACTACGTGCGCGTGACGGTCGGCGAGGACGTCGCGGGCTGGCGTAACTTCACCGAGAGCGCCTCGGTCTCGGACGTCTTCACCCCCGACGGCCCGACCGACGCCCAGGACCCCCTGCTCGTCTACTTCACCTCGGGCACGACGTCGCTGCCGAAGATGGTCGAGCACACCCACGTGAGCTATCCGGTCGGCCACCTCACGACGATGTACTGGATCGGCATCCAGCCCGGCGACGTCCACCTCAACATCTCGAGCCCGGGCTGGGCGAAGCACGCCTGGAGCAGCTTCTTCGCGCCGTGGATCGCGGGGGCGACCATCTGCGTCTACAACTACTCGCGCTTCGACGCGCCCGCGATGCTGAACGTCCTCACCGACGCCCGCGTCACCACCTTCTGCGCCCCGCCGACGGTGTGGCGGATGCTCATCCAGCAGGACCTCGCGGCGACCCGCCCGGGGGTCCGCGAGCTCGCGAGCGCCGGCGAGCCGCTCAACCCCGAGGTCATCGAGTCGGTCCAGCGGGCCTGGGGCATCACCATCCGCGACGGCTTCGGGCAGACCGAGACGACGGTCCAGATCGGCAACCCGCCCGGCCAGGCGGTGCGACCGGGCTCGATGGGCCGCCCGATCCCCGGCTACACGATCGAGCTGGTCGACCCCATCACCGGCGAGGTGGGCGACGACGGCGAGGTCTGCGTGGCCCTCGCCCAGGGCCGACCCGTCGGGCTCATGGCCGGGTACCGCCAGGCGAGCGGGGACGACCCCGAGCGCAACGCGGCGGCCTTCGCCGGCGGTCGTTACCACACGGGCGACATCGCCCACCGCGACGAGGACGGCTACATCACCTACGTGGGGCGGGCCGACGACGTCTTCAAGGCGAGCGACTACCGCATCAGCCCCTTCGAGCTGGAGAGCGTGCTGATCGAGCACCCGGCCGTCGCCGAGGCGGCCGTCGTGCCCGCTCCCGACCCGGTGCGCCTCGCGGTGCCCAAGGCCTACGTGAGCCTCGTCGCGGGCTACGAGCCGAGCGCCGAGCTCGCCCGGGACATCCTCGCCTACGCCCGCGACCACCTCGCCGGCTACAAGCGGATCCGGCGCCTCGAGTTCGCCGAGCTGCCCAAGACCATCTCGGGCAAGATCCGTCGCGTCGACCTGAGAAACCGCGAGAAGGAGACGGCCGAGCGCCCCGACGGCGAGTACCGTGAGGAGGACTTCGCGTCCTGAGGGGGCACCATGACCGAGAGCGCTGACGGGGGACTCCCCGAGTTCGCCGACGCAGCGGGGGCCGGTGTCGCCCACCGCATCCTCGGGACGACCATGCCGGTGCTCGAGGTCCAGCTCGCGCCCGGTCAGACGGTCATCTCCCAGGGCGGCGAGCTCTCCTGGATGACCTCCTCGATCGTGATGTCCACCGCCACGGCGGGAGCCGGGAGCTCTGGGGTGCTCGGAGTCCTCAAGCGCGCCGTCGCCGGCGGGACGATCTTCATGTCCCAGTTCACCGCCCAGGGGGCGAACGGGACGGTGGCCTTCGCGGCGAAGATGCCCGGTCGCATCCTCCCGATCTCGGTCGCCGACGGGCGCGACTACATGGTGTCGCGCCACGGCTTCCTCGCGGCGACCTCCGAGGTCCAGCTGGCCCTCGGCTTCCAGCAGAAGCTCGGCGCCGGCATCTTCTCCGGCAACGGCTTCATCATGCAGCGGGTCGGCGGATCGGGCGTCGCCTGGATCGAGCTCTCCGGTGAGCTCGTCACCTACGACCTCGCGGCCGGTGAGTCGATCATGGTCCACCCGGGCCACGTCGGCCTCTTCGAGGCGAGCGTCGACCTCGACATCACGATGGTGCGCGGCATCAAGAACATCTTCTTCGGGGCCGACACCCTCTTCCTCGCGAAGCTCACCGGCCCGGGTCGCGTCTACCTGCAGAGCCTGACGCTGCCGGGGATGGCCCACGCCATGATCCCCTACCTCCCCGCGGGCGAGGGTGGCAACGGCGGGGGTGGCGGCTTCAACTTCAAGATCGGCTAGGGCCGTCGGGGGTCCCGCCGTCCGGGGGTAGGGCCGGTATTCGGGGCGATCGGGCCGCCCGGTCGGTTGAGGGCGTTCTGGTGCCATAATTGACACCCATGTCGGTTGACCATCCGCGCGACGACGCGCACCCCGACGACGAGTTCGACCTGTCGTCCTTCGGTGAGGGGTACCCCATGGGCCTGCCGGCCCACGAGAAGGCCGTCGAGCCCCACCTGCGCAACCGCCGCACGGTGAACAGCCCCTCGCAGCTGAGCCTCCTCCAGGAGTTGATGCACTTCCGCCCGAGCCACGGGCGCTGGCGGATCGGCAAGGACCTCATCGGCCTCGTGCGCCGCGGGCACGACGAGGAGACCGACGAGTCCTACCACGACAAGTTGCGGCGGGAGCAGAAGCGGGGCAAGACCGAGTCCTCGACCTACGGCCAGGCGACCGTCGACGGCCGCGCCGTGGTGCTCTACGCGATGAACTGGGACTTCTTCGCGGGCTCCCTCGGCGTCGTCTCGGGCGAGGCCTTCCAGGCGGCCGCCGACCTCGCCGTCCAGAAGTCGCTCCCGTTGGTCGCCGTCTACGCCTCGAGCGGGGTGCGCCAGCATGAGAACTTCGCCGGCCTCACCCAGATGACCCGGATGGTCGAGGCGATCCGCAACTACAAGGAGCGCGTCGACCTGCCCCACGTGGCGGTCCTGCTCGGGAACGTCTGGGGCGGGGTCTCGGCGAGCGCCGTGCCGAGCGCCGACCTCATCATCGCGACCTCGGGGACGAACTTCGGCTTCGCCGGTCCCAACGTGATCGAGGCCTTCGAGGGGACGGCGGTGCCGGCCGAGTCCCAGAGTGCCGAGGCCAACCTCCTCGACCGCAACATCGACGTCGTGCTGCCCGACGTGGCGGAGGTCGTCTGGTACCTCGGGAAGGTCCTCACGGCGACGACCCCGCCCGACAAGCACCACGCGCTCAGCGCGGAGAGCCCGAGTCTCATCCGCAACGTCACGGCGACGGGCCAGCGCCGGATCTTCGTCTTCGGGTCGCCGGGGATCAAGGGGCCCCGCTTCGACGACACCTCCGCGACGGCCACCCTGCTCCCGGCCGCGCCGCGGCCGCCCCGCTCCCCGGACGCGGCCGAGGCCCTCCTCGAGCAGTACCAGGACCTCATCGCCGACGCCAACCGGCTCGACCTCGAGTTCGTCACGCGCTACGCCTTCACCGACGCCGTCGCCCTCTACAACCACATCCAGGAGAGCGACGCGCTGCGCTACCCGGCGATCGTCGGCGCCTTCGCCCTGCTCGGCAGCCAGCCCTTCGTCGTCGTGGGCACCCAGCCCTCCTACGCCCGGATCGGCGAGACCGTGATCAAGCGTCCGGCGAATCCCGGACCGGAGGACTTCGCCCACCTGCACCGCGTCCTCGACGTGGGCGCGCGCCTCGGCCTGCCGGCCCTCTTCGTCACCGACACCCTGGGCGCCAAGCCGACCCTCGAGAGCGAGCGGCGTGGCCAGTCCCGGCTGATCGCCCGCTCCATCCTGCGCGGGATCGACTACCCCCGCCCGGTCATCTCGCTCGTGGCGGGGGCCCTCGGCAGCGGCGGGGGCCTCGCGACCACCCCGATGGCCGACCACGTCGTCATGCTCGAGCAGGCCATGGCCTACGTCGCCGAGCCCCGCTCGGCCGCCTCGATCCTCTACCGCACCCCGAACCCGTCGCGCGAGCAGGTGCGCACGACGCTCGCGACCATGCGCTCGACGGCGAAGGACCAGCTGGACCTCGGCCTCATCGACGAGGTGATCGCGGAGGACGACAACTCGTTCGTCACCGTCGAGCGGGTGCACCGCTCACTGATCGCCGCCTACGTCGAGCTCGCGGGGCTGAGCGAGCGCAAGCTGCGCGCCCGCCGTCAGGAGCGCATCCGGGCCCTGCGCGCCTTCGACATCATCCAGGAGTAGCCGTCGAGGTCGTGGTGGGGGTCACCGGCGTCGCGACCATCGGGGCGCCCGAGGGGTAGATCTCGACCCAGGTGCGACCCGGCTGGAGGGCGATGGGGTGCCCGGAGGCGTCGGTGAAGGTCGTCGGCGTCCCGGCCGGACCGGCCGTCCAGGTGCCCGTCACCATGACGCCGTTGCGCAGGATGTAGGCCCTCCCGGAGTTGTCGAGGATGTGGGACTCGGCCTCGAGGCCCCCCTGGCTGTTCTCGACCCAGGGTCCGTAGGTGATGGTGACGTCCTGGATGATCACGTTCTGGGCCTGGTTCTGGACCCCGTCGGCCAGTAGGTCGGGCTGGACGTTGGGGCTGCTCGGCGAGCCGACGTTGTAGAAGCGCAGCCAGGTCCCGGTCGCGGGGTTCCAGCGCCAGTAGATGTCGGAGGTCGCCGACCAGTCGAGGTGGACCTGGCTCACCTTCTCACCCGCGGGCACCGTCGTCGAGTAGGTGAAGATGGGCGCGGGTGCCTTCGCCGGGGCGCTGATCGCCGACCAGACCTGCTGGGTCGTCGTGTAGGTGTCGTAGGGGGCGTAGCGGCCGGGCGGGTTGGTCTCGAGGGACCCGTGGTAGCCGAGGTCCACGTTCACGAGCGACGAGCTGTTGACGTAGTCGAGGACGGGGGTGATGCCGCCGACGTGGACGAAGAGCGGGTGACCGAGCTCGGAGAGCATCTGCACGTCGGTCCAGCGGGCCGAGCGGATCGGGCCGACGAGCCCGGCCGACTCGTGGCACTGGAAGACGGCGGCGTAGCGGGTGATGGAGCCCTCGACCTGCTCTTCGAAGATGACGTCGGCGGCGTCGAGGCCGCTCTGGGGGCGGGCCTCGGCCGGGGCCGGGCCGAGCGAGTAGTTGTCGACCTTCATGGCGATCGCCGGTCGCTGGGGGACGACGCCGCCGGGGGCGGGGGTCCCCGTGAGGGGGCACAGGGCCGAGGCGCCGGACACCGCGGTCGTCGTGGTCGAGGAGGTCGGGCTCGCGGCGCTCGAGTGCGAGGAGCCGCAGGCGCTCAGTCCGAGCCCCGACACGGCGAGGCTGGCGAGCACGGACAGGGTGCGAAGGGTGCGCGTCATCACCGGGAAGTCTTCCACTCGACCCGGCGGCGCTCGTGGCACCCCGGGTACCATCGGCCCGTCGACCGAGAGCGGTCGGCGAGGGGAGGACACGTGCTCAAGGGATTCAAGAACTTCCTCATGCAGGGAGACCTGATCGTCATCGCCGTCGGCTTGGTCGTGGCGACGGCCTTCTCGACGCTGATCAAGTCCTTCACTGACTCGATCGTGACGCCGCTCGTCTCGGCGGTCGAGAGTCGCGCCGGGGGGACCCCGGGCCTCGGCTGGACGGTCAACGGCCAGTTCATCAACGTCGGCGCCTTCATCAGCGCGATCGTCTACTTCGTCATCTTCATGGCGGTGATCTACGTCGTCCTCGTCGTGCCGTACCGGGCGTACATGTCGCGTATCGGCAAGGAGGTCTTCGCCGCGCCGAAGGCGGCGCCGCCGACGAAGACGTGCCCCGCGTGCCTGTCGGCCGACCTCCCCGTCGCCGCGACCAAGTGCAAGTACTGCGCGACCGACCTCTCGACGTCGGCTACTTGACCATCGAGCGGGGCGCCTCGGTGAGGTGGTGCGGGCTCACCCGGGCTCGGCCAAGGCCGCCCGTGAGTCGGCGCAGGTCGAGCCCGTAGCGCAGGAGCTCGGCCTCGGGGACGTGGGCCCGCACGACGGCGAGGTCCGTGTCGTCCTGGTCCGTCCCGAGGACCCGGCCCCGGCGCCCCGCGAGGTCGGTGAGGACCTCGCCGAGGTGCTCGGCCGGGACCTCGGCCTCGACCTCCATCACCCGCTCGAGGACGACCGTCCCGGACTGCTCGAGGGCGCTCTTCAGGGCCATCGACCCGGCGACCTCGAAGGCGGCCTCGGAGGAGTCGACGCTGTGGGTCTTGCCGTCGTAGAGCGTGGCGCGGACCCCGACGACGGGAAATCCCTGGGGCCCGCCGTGGGCCATGGCCTTCTCGATGCCGCTCTTCACCGCCCCGACGTACTGACGCGGGACGACCCCGCCCACGATCTCGTCGACGAACTCGAGCGGGGTCGACGGGTCGAGGGGCTCGAAGCGCACGTTGACGACGGCGAACTGGCCGTGCCCCCCGGTCTGCTTCTTGAGCCGCCCCTCGACGTCGCGGGCGGACGTCAGGGTCTCGTAGAGGGGGACGGGCGGGGGCTCGGTCCCGACGGTGACGTTGAAGCGGCGCTTCAGTCGCTCGAGGGTCACTTGGAGGTGCATCTCGCCGGCCGTCTCGATGACGAGCCGCCGCGAGAGGGCGTCGTGGCGCACCCGCAGCGCCGGGTCCTCCTCGGCGAGCCGGGCGAGTCCCGTCGCCACCTTCTCGTCGTCCTTCGCGTCGGCGACGACGGCGACCGTCATCGCGGGGGCGGCGACCGGCCGGGGCGGGGCGGCGAGGGTTCGGCCCCGGCGGGTGAGGTAGTCGCCGATCTGGACGTGGGCCAGCTTGGTGAGGGCGACGACGTCGCCCGTCACGGCCCGGTCCATCGGGACCAGCTTCGCGCCGAGGAGGTAGCTGAGCCCGTGCAGTCGCTCCTCGCCGCCGGTCCGGCTGTTCACGAGAGTGAGGTCCCCCGCCAGGGTCCCGGCGACGACCTCGGCGACGACGATCCGTCCGACGTAGGGGTCGACGATGACCTTGAAGGCCCGCAGCACCGGGTCGGCCTGGGGGTCGCGGGCGAGGAGGACGCTCTCGCCGTTCTCCAGGGCCGGGATCGGTCGGCTCTCGGCGATCTCGTCGAGGAGGCTCGCGAGGCGCGCCACGCCGACCGCCCGCAGCGCCGAGCCGCAGACGAGGGGGACGATGGAGCCGGCGCTCATGAGGTGGCCGAGGGTCTCCTCGAGGGCCTCGACGTCGGGCGTCTCGCCCTCGAGGTAGCGCTCGGTGAGCCGGTCGTCGCCCACGACGATCGCCTCGAGGAGGCTCGCGCGCACGCGGGCCTCGCGCTCGGCGAGCTCGTCGGGGACGCGCTCGTGCCGCGCCCCGCCGGCCGCGTCGACCAGCGCCTCGTCGGCGAGGAGGTCGAGCACGCCCCGGATCTCGACGCCGGCGCCGAGCGGCAGCTCGAGCGGGGCGAGGGTCGGCCCGACCAGGTCCTCGAGGGCGGTCAGGGTCGCGTCGAAGTCGGCGTGATCGGCGTCGAGCGCGTTGACGAAGACGACGACCGGGACGGCGGCCTCGCGCGCGAGGCGCCAGAGCACGCGGGTCTCGGCGGTCACCGGCGTGACGGCGTCCACCACGAGCAGGGCGACGTCGGCGACGTCGAGGGCGCGCTCCACCTCGCCCACGAGGTCCGGGGCTCCGGGGGCGTCGAGCAGGGTCAGCTTGTCCTCGCCGATCCAGATCGGCGCCGACGCGAGGCCGAGCGAGGTCCCGTGGCGACGCTCCTCGGGGTCGGTCCCGCCGAGGGTCGTGCCGTCCTCGACGCGCCCCGGGCGTTCCAGGCCGCCGGTCGCCACGACGAGCGCGTCGAGCAGCGTCGTCTTGCCGACCCCGTTACGCCCGATCAGGGCGACGGTCCGAGCCTTCGGGTGGGTGGCCATGGGCACCTCCTCAGTCGCTGGGCCCACCGTACAACGGGCCCCCGCGTCCGCGTCGGGGTGGGCGGGGGACCTTCGGCCCGGGCGTCACGGGCCGTTGGTATCGTCGCCGCGAAGGAGGCGACGTGCTGAGAGTGGTCGTGCGGTCGCACCTCGCCGGCGCCGTCGCGGCGCTCGCCGAGGACCTCGCCCGTCCCCCCGCCCTCGCGAGCGCCCTCGCGCGCGTGCGTCACGTGGAGTGGGTGGTGACCCCGTCGCTCGGGACCCGGCGGTGGGTGGTGCGCGAGGCCTCTCGCCGTCTCGGCGCGGCGGCGGGACGGACCGACGGCGTCGTCGCCAACTGGCGCCACACCTTCCCCGCGGCCGTCCTCGACACCGTCCTCACCGCCGACCTGGCGCGCCGCCTCGGGCCCGCGACGCCCGATCCGTGGCGCCTCCCGGCGTCGGGGCTGCTGCTGCACGAGTGGGCCCAGTCCCACCCCGACGACCCGGTCGTCGCGCCCCTCCTCGTCGGCGGACGTCCGACCCTCGGCCGGGCCCGCCACCTCGCCGACCTCTTCGACCGCTACGCGCTTTGGCGCCCCGAGATGGTCCTCGAGTGGAGCGCGGGACAGCCCGGGGGCGCCGCCGAGGGACCGGGGGGCGAGACCCTCCTCGCCCAGGGAGCCCTCTGGCGGGCCTTTCGACGTCACCTCGACGTGCCGAGCCCGCCCGAGCGCTGGGACGAGGCCTGGGCCCACCTCGACGAGGTCGTCGATCACCTGCCCTCCTCGTCGCGGGTGAGCGTCGTCGGCCTCACCACCTTCCCCGGCGGACTCCGCTTCGTCGAGGCCCTCGAGCGCCTCGCCACCCGTCTCGACGTCGGCGTCTACCTCGCCGAGGACCTCGCCACCCCGGGATCCGAGGGGCCCGCCACGGAGCTGCGACGCTTCTGGGGCGGCGTCGCCGCGTCGCGGGCGCCCGTCGTCGCTCACCTGCGCGCGAGCGCCGACGAGCTCGACGAGGAGCCACCTCGCGTCACCGCGCCGGCGACGCTCCTCGACTCGCTCCAGCACGCGCTGCGTCACGACGAGATGGTCGTCCCCGCGTCGGGGGCCCACGACGCGAGCGTGCTCGAGCACCGGTGCGTCGGTCTCGCTCGCCAGGCCGAGGTCCTGCGCGACGCGATCGTCCACGACCTCGCCGCACATCCCGAGTGGGAGGAGTCGGACCTGCTGGTCGTCTGTCCCGACGTGGAGCGAGCCGCCCCGGCCCTGCGGGCGGCCTTCGGCCCTCCGCGACGACGTCCCGGGGAGCCGGGCCTCGCCTACCGCGTCGTCGATCCGGCCGTCGACGGCGACGGCCTCTACCGGCGCGCCGTCCGCCACCTCCTCGTCCTCCTGCGCGGGCGGGTCACGCGCAGTGACCTGCTCGCCTTCCTCGCCGAGCCCGCCGTCGCCCGGCGCACGGGCCTCGTCGACGGCGACCTCGAGCGCCTCGCCGAGTGGAGCCAGCGAGCGGGCGTGCGCTGGGGGCTCTCGGCCGCGCACCGCGAGCGTTTCGGGGTGACCCAGCCCGGCGACCGCCACACCTGGCGCCGGGGCCTCGATCGTCTCGCCCTCGGGGCGATGGTCGACGAGACGGGTCTGCGCAGCGTTGCCGGCGCGGTGCCGGTCGAGGTCGCGGCGGGAGAGTTCGTCCTGCTCGCCGCGATCACGCGGGTCGTCGAGCTGCTCGACGTCGCGACGAGCGACCTCGCCGCGCGGCCCCTCGTCGCGTGGGCGACGTGGTTCGTCCGACTGCTCGACGGCCTCGTCGAGGTGCCCGCGTCGGAGGAGGGCGACGCCCTCGCCCTCCGGCGGGCGCTCGCCGAGATGGGGACGCTCGGGCCCGCGTCGTCGGTCGTCGTGGCGTTCGAGGACTACGTCGCCCTCGTCCTCGACGCGCTGCGCGCCGCGGGAAGTCCGGGACCGGTCCTCACGGGCGGGATCACGGTGACCTCGCCCGACACCCTGCGCGGCGTCCCGTTCCGGGCCGTGTACGTCCTCGGCCTCGACGCCGGCGCCTTCGAGGCGCCGGACTGGGAGCGCGACGACCTGCGTCGACTCGACCCCCGACCGGGTGACGTGCGGCCCGACGACGACGCCCGGCGGCGCCTCGCCGAGGTCGTGCTCGCGGCCGGTGAGCGCCTCACGATCCTGCGCGACGACCGCGATGCGACGACCGGCCAGCCGGTGCCCGAGGGCGTCGCCTACAGCGAGCTGCGCGACGCCTGCGCCGCGCTCGTCGGCGACCGGTTCGAGCGGGACCAGGCCGTCGCCCACCCCCGCCACGGCTTCGACGTGGCGAGCCTCGATCCCGAGGAGGAGCGCTACGCCGCCTGGCGCGAGCGCGGCGTCCTGGGGGCCGGGCGGGCCTTCGCGACGAGCGCGCGCGACCTCGAGGTGGCGACCGCCCTCGCGGCGGCGGACTCGTCGCTGGGAAGCGAGGCGGAAGAGGCCCGCTTCGCCCTCGCACCGAGTGACGTCGCGTCGCCCGTGGAGGTGAGCCTCTCCGATCTGGAAGCCGTCCTCACCCGTCCGGTCGACGTCCACGTCGACCGCGCCTTCGCCCCGCGGCTCGGGCGCGTGGTGGACGAGGTGGAGGACGACCTGGCGGTCGAGTGGGTCCCGCGCGCACTGCGCCGGCACGTCGCGGCCCTGTGGGACGTGGCCCGCGAGCGACCCGAGTGGCTCGAGGAGGCTCTCGACGCGCTCGTCGCGGGAGGGGACCTCCCCGACGGCGACCGGGACGAGCGCGAGGCCCTCCGGGCCGAACTGGTCGCGCTCGCCGATCTCGACCGGGAGTGGCGTCACGGGCCCACCCGACGCGTGGACGTGAGTCGACCGCCGAGTGCCGACCTCCCGACGCTGATCGACGAGGTCGAGGTGGTGGAGGACGCGGCGGGGCTCGCTGTCGTGTCGGTCGAGAGCTCCCTCGTTCGTCGCACGCGCCTCATCGGTCCGTGGCTCCGGGCGGTGGCGGTCCGGGCGGTGACGGAGGAACCGCTGTCGCTGCGCGTGGCGGGTCGCCGCAAGGGTGGTCCGGGGGCCGCCATCGCCGTCCTCGAGCGGACCGTCGAGGGCACGCCGGACGAGGCCCGGGCGACCCTCGACGAGATCCGCCGGATCTTCGTCGACAACCTGACGACGCCCTGGCCCATCGAGTGGGAGTGGGAGTCGACGCCGTTGCAGCCGACGGCGCTCCCCAGCGAGGACGAGTGGCGGGGCCACTCGCGCCGGGGCGTCGTGGGTTTCCTCGCGGAGCCTCGCTGGGATCTCCGCTTCGCCCATCTCGGGGCTCTCGACCTGTCCACGACGCTCGCGCACTGGACCGACGGTCGCGCCCGACTCGCGGCCCTGCTCGACCGCCACGTGTCCCTCGACGTTCTCCTGGCGGAGATCGCGCCCGCTCCGCGGAGACGCCGGTGAGCGACCGTCCCGTCTTCCGGATCGACGCGCCGGGTGCGGTCCCGTGGGGGGCGCGGTTGTGGGCGCTCGAGGCGAGTGCCGGGACCGGCAAGACCTGGACGATCGAGCGGCTCGCCCTCGCCTACCTCGCCGGTGACGAGCTCCACGACCCGATCGCCCCTGATGAACTCGTGATCGTCACCTTCACGCGTGCCGCCACCGCAGAGATGCAGAGTCGCCTCCGCGCGGCGCTGCGCGAAGCCGTCGAGGGTCGCCGACTCGTGAACGAGGACCGCCCGCTCGACGCGGGCCGCCTCGAGCGGTTGCGCGAGGCCCTCGCCCGCTTCTCTCAGGTACGGGTGAGCACCATTCACGGCTTCGCTCAGCGAACCCTCGCCCAGCTCGGCGAGCCGGTGGGGACCCTCGACGACAACGCAGAGAGTCCCGACGTCCTCGAGAGTGCGATCCGCGACGCCCTCGCCCAGACGGGGAGCGCACGACGCCGGGTCGTGCGGGCCGCGGGAGGCGAGGACGCGGGCGACGGATGGCTGGTCGAGCGGATTCGCCTGATCCTCACCAACGTGATGCACCACCCCGACGGCGAGGTCGCCGCGTCGGCTCCGTCGGAGGCCACCGAGGCGCTCGCGGACGTCGTGGAGCAGGCTCGCTCACTCCTCGCGACGCGTCGGGCGCGGCGGGGCATCGCGAGTTACGGCGATCTCCTGGTGCGACTCGCCGAGCGACTGGCCGACCCCGCCGATAGGGAGCGGGTCGCCGCGACGATCGGGGCGATCGTCATCGACGAGTTCCAGGACACCGACTCCCTGCAATGGGAGATCTTCCGGTCGATCGCCGGGGTGGGCCGACTGCGGGCCTTCGTCGTCGTCGGCGACCCCAAGCAGGCGATCTACGGATTCCGCGGGGGCGACGTCCAGGTCTACCGCGAAGCCGTGCCCGAGGGCGTCGGCGCGCACCTCGTCGTCAACCGCCGTTCGACGGCACCTCTCGTCGCGGGCGCCAATCGAGCCTTCGCCGCCTTCGCGGACGGGATCGGGTTTGGGATCCCCGAGCAGGCCGATCCCGAGGGGCGTCTCGTCATCCCCGGAGCCCCGATCCGCTACGTGCCCGTGAGCGTTCCGGACCCGCCACCACCGCCGAGCCCCGGAGCTCCGTGGCGGTTTCAGGTGGCGACGGCCACGTCGGCCGAGGAGGTGCGAACCGAGGTCTTCGGCACGCTCCTGCCCGACTACGTCGAGCGGGTCGTCGGCCGCGAGACGATCGTCGAGGCCACCGGACCCCGGCTCGTCCGCTACGACGACCTGTGCGTGATCGTGGCGACCAACGCCCACGCGGCCCAGGCGGCGCGCGGCCTGCAGGCGCGCGAGCGCCCCCTTCCGGTCAGCGTCATCGGGGGAGCGGCCGTCACGACCTCGGACGCGGCGGGCCAGTGGCGACGACTGCTGCGCGCCCTCGAGGAGCCGGCCCACCCCGGCAGCGCCCGGGACCTCGCCCTCTCGTGGTTCGGCGGCGACGAGCCGGCGCGCGTCGCCCGCGAGCACCGTGACGAGTCGGGTTCCGATCCCGACGCCGCGGCCCGGTGGCTCGCGCCGTACCGCGAGCGCCTGCTCGCGTGGCACGACGCGTTCGTCTCGTCGAGCCGGGCCGAGTTCGTCGCCCGAGTGCTCGAGGAGTCGGGCGTGCTGGCGCGGATCGCGCGCCGACCCCTCGCGACGCGGCACCTCACCGACCTCACCCACCTCGCCGAGCTCATCGCCGCGCGAGAGTTCGAGGACCTCGGCGCGCTGCGCGCGTTCCTCGGAGCGAGCCGAGTCGGGAGCGAGGACGTCGACGCGTCGTCGACGAGCGAGGGGCCCGCCGCGCGGCGCGTCGCCGGTGACGAGGGCGCGGTGCGGGTCATGACCGTCCACTCCGCGAAGGGCCTGGAGTTCCCGATCGTCCTGCTGCCGTATCTCTCGCTCCAACGGGCCCCCGGGCTCTCCTCGCCCGTGAGCGCGTATCGGGTCCGCCGCGGCGACGCGATGGTCACGCTCATCGACCCGACGGCGTCGCACGGCACCTTCGGCGCTCAGGCGAAGGGGGAGAAGCTCCGCGGCGAGGTCGCGCGGCGCACCTACGTCGCCCTCACCCGCGCCCGCGTGCGCAACGTCGTCTGGACCTGGGAGACCGGGAGCCGGGGGGGCGGGAGTGCCCCCTTCCTCGCCGCCGCCGACCTGCGCCGGTGGGCCGAGGAGGACTCGCTCCTCTTCGAGGAGATCACGGCGACGGGCGGCGCACCGCGGCCCGTCGCCCCGGTTCACCCGCGACGACTCGAACGGGCGGTCGCGATCCCGCGCTCGACGCCGGTCCCGGCCCGACTCTCGTACACCGCGATGGCCGCCCACCTGCACGGGCCGACCGACGCGGCCCTCGCCCCCGAGCCCGAGCCGGCCGACTCCGAGGGCGTCGAGGCCCCGTGGCCCGACGTCCCCGGCGAGGTCCGCTCGACGGTGCGCACCTCGGCCCGGCTCGGTCGGGTGGTGCACCGGGTGCTCGAGGAGCTCGACGACCCCGATCCTGCGTCGGAGTACCTCGCGACGGCGATCGCGCACGCGGCGGCGCGCGAGGGGCTGGTCCTCGAGGACTCCGAGGGCGTCACCGGCTTCGTGGGCCGGGCGTGGCGGTCCTCCGTCGGCCCACTCGGCGACCACGCTCGCCTCGGCGACCACGGTCGCGCCGAGCGTCTCGTCGAGATGGGCTTCGACCTCCCCCTCGTCGGTGGGGACGTCGGACGACTGCTGGCGGTGGTGCGCGAGGCGGCCGACGACCCGGTCGTCGCGGCGTGGGCCGCCGCGGCGGCGCCGTCCGACCTCCCCCTCGCGGGCGTCCTCACGGGATCGATCGACGCCGTCCTCGCCCTCGCGCCCGCCCGGGACCGCTTCCTCGTCGTCGACTACAAGACGAACCAGAGCCGGGTCGGCGGCGTCGAGGACGGCTCGGACGCGGGGCTCCTCACCACGATGATCGCTCACCACTACCCCCTGCAGGCGATCCTCTACCTCGTGGCGCTGCACCGCTTCCTCCGCCAGCGCCTCGAGGACTACGACTACGAGCGCCACGTGGCGGGGGCCGCCTACCTCTTCGTGCAGTACATGGACCCGGCGCGCCCGGGCTCGGGCGTCATCTCGATGCGCCCGTCGCGGGCGTTCGTCGAGCGGGTGAGCGACGAGCTCGACGGGAGGCGCGATGTCTGAGCTGATCGACCTCGTCGCCAGTCGACTCGCCGGTGCCGACGACGGCGAGCCGAGCGCGCTCGCGAGCCTGCTCGGCGCGCTCGAGCGCGTGGCCGGTCCGCTCGCGCCCGCCGTCGCGTGGGCGACGGGGCTGCTCGTCCTCACCCTCGAGCGGGGTGGCACGTGCCTGCCGCTCGACGACGTCGCGGCGATGCCCGAGGCGCGCGTCCTGCCGAGCGACCTGGCGGACCTCGACGCCGAGGGATGGCGGGCGCGACTCACGGGCGAGCTGGTCGGCGACGGGCCCGACGAGCCGGTGCGCCCCCTCGCCCTCGTCGGGGACCGCCTCTACTTCGACCGCTACGCGCGTCTCGAGGACCGAATCGCCGCGGCGCTCACCGCACCGGCGCCGACCTCGGGCGCCGACCACTGGCGCCGGGTCGCCGAGGCGGCGGACGACGACGCGGTCCGCGCGGTGGCCCTCGCCCTCGCCGATCAGCGCGTGCACCTCCTGAGCGGGGGACCGGGCACCGGGAAGACGACGTTGGTCGCGCGCCTGCTCGCGGCGATCGCCCGGGCGCACGGGTCCTCGGCGCTCGCCGAGGTGGCCGTCGCCGCCCCGACGGGGAAGGCCGCGGAACGCCTCGCGCGCTCACTCGCCTCCGGGGCGCCGGGCGGAGGAGCCCTCGCGCCGACGACCCTGCACGCCCTGCTCGGCATCGGTCCCGACCACCGCCACCGTCGGGGTCGCTCCCCACTCGCCGCCCGCCTGGTCGTCTGCGACGAGACCTCCATGGTCGACGTCGCGACCCTCGACGAGCTCCTCGGCGCTCTCGCCCCCGAGTGCCGCCTCCTGCTCGTCGGCGATCCCGACCAGCTCCAGAGCGTCGACCTCGGGTCGGTGATGGGCGACCTCGTCGCCGCCCCGTCCCTCTCGCGCACCACCCTGCGCGAGGTGCGGCGCGTCGAGGGGGCGAGCGCCGCGGCCCGCGCGTCCCTCCTCGAGCTCTTCGCCGACGTGCGCGAGGGGAACGGACCGCGCGTCCTCGAGCGACTGCGCGCCGACTCTCCCGGGACCGCCTTCCTCCCGATCGGGGAGTCTCCGACGACGGGGGCGCTCGCGACCGTCCTCGACGAGGCCGTCGAGCGAGCCCAGTCGCTCGCGCGGATCGCGCGGGGCGAGGAGACGGCCTCCCTTCTCGAGGTCCTCGAGTCAGTGATGGTGCTCTGCGCCCAGCACGAGGGGCCGCTCGGGCGACGGTGGTGGAGCGACCGGATCGCCGAGCGGGCCGGCCAGCGGCTCGGCCCGGTGCCGGGCGTCGGGGTCCCGGTCCTCGTCACGCGGACCGACCGGGCGAACGGGGTGGTGAACGGCGACACCGGCCTCGTGCGCGAGAGTCGCCGCGGGGCCGTCCTGCACCGGCCCGACCGGGACCTCGAGGACGTGCCCGTCGCGACCCTCACCCACTGGCAGCCCTGGTGGGCGATGACGATCCACAAGTCCCAGGGCTCGGAGTTCGACCACGTGGTCGTCGTGATCCCGCCGGGGTCGCGACTCGTCTCGCGCGAGCTGCTCTACACGGCCCTCACCCGCGCCCGGTCGCGCGTGAGCGTCGTCGCTCGCCCCGAGGACGTGCTCGACGCGGTCGCCCGGCCCGTTCGGCGGCTCACCGGACTGACGGCGGCCGTCGCGAGGTGGTCCTCGACCCCGCGACGTACCATCGGGCCATGACGACCCCCCAACCCGGCATCTGGGCGCTCGGCACCCGCGCCCACCACCACCTCGAGTTCGCCCTCACCGGCGAGGCTCGCGACGCGATCAACGCCCTCGAGGAGGTGCGACGGTCGGCGGGCGGGGTGAGCGGGGTGAACGTCGTGATCGGCTGCTCGGCCGACGCGTGGACGCGCGCCGGGGGCGTCGGGCCCGAGGGCCTCGGGCGCTTCCGCTCGATCGAGGGGGTCGACGGCTTCTACGCGCCGGCGACCCAGCGCGACCTCTGGGTCTGGCTCCACGGCGCGGGCCCCGACGACCTCCTCGACGTCGCCCGCACGGTCGGCCGGTCCCTCGAGGGGGTGGCCGAGCTCGCCGACGAACAGCCGGCCTTCGTCTACCACCGCAGCCAGGACCTCACGGGCTTCGAGGACGGGACGCAGAACCCGCCGGTCGAGGCGGCGCGCCGGGTCGCCGTCGTCGCGCCGGGGCACCCGGGCGCCGGGGGGAGCGTCGTGCTGGTGCAGCGCTGGATCCACGACCTCGCCGCCTTCGAGTCGCTCGACCCGGCCCGCCAGGAGGCCGTCATCGGACGCACCCGTGACCACAGCGTCGAGCTCGACCCCCTGCCCCCCGACAGCCACGTCGGGCGGGTCGTCATCGAGGAGGACGGCGAGGAGCTCGAGATCTTCCGTCGCTCGAGCTCCTTCGGCGGGCTCGGGGCCCACGGCCTCTACTTCGTCGCCTTCGCCGCCGACGTGGCGCGACTCGAGCGGATGCTGGCGCGCATGTCGGGGGCGGTGGACGGCGTGCGCGACGCCCTCACCCGCTTCTCGCACCCGGTGAGCGGCGCGTGGTACGTCGCGCCGAGCGTCGAGGACCTGGCCGCCGTGGTCGGCGCCTAGCATCACCAGGACAAATGGTATTTGGACTGTCCATAAGTGATAACTATCTAAACAATCGGACGCGTCACTTGGACATTGCCTGATCAAAGGGTATATCACGGTGTTCAGGCCCGCCGTCGGCGGGCCCCGAGAGGAGTCACCGTGACGATCAGCATCGACGAACTACGGGACCTGAAGGCCGACGCCGTGGTCGACGCGCGCGGCACGTCCTGCCCCGGGCCCATCCTGGCGGCGAAGAAGGGCATCCCGGCCGTCCCGGCGGGCGGGCTGATGGAGGTCATGGCGACCGACTCGGGCACCCTGAAGGACCTGCCCGCGTGGTGCAAGAAGATGGGCCACGACTTCCTCGGGTACGTCGAGGAGCCGGGTTACCTCCGGCTCTTCCTGCGCAAGGCCGCCTGAGTGGACGGGCCGGCCCACCCCCGCATCCTGGTCTTCTCCACGACCAACATCTCCGATCCGGGGATCGACCTCGCGGGGAGTCGCCACCTGCACTACCCGGCGAGCGTCTTCACCCTGAGCGTGCCGTGCTCCAGCGCGATCCGTCCCGGGTGGATCGTGGACGCCCTGCGTCACGGCTTCGACGGCGTCTTCGTCGCGGCCGACGGCGACGAGTGCGCGCTGCTGCCCGACTGCAACCAGCGCACCGCCCGTGCCGTCTCCCTCGCCCAGTCTCGACTGACCGAGGAGGGCCTCGAGCCCCAACGGGTCACCATGGCCGCCATCTGCTCGGTGTGCGCGGAGCCCTTCGTCAACCACATGCGCGAGTTCGCCGAGAAGCTCGCGCCCCTCGGGCCGAGTGCCCACGCCGCCTAGGAGGCAACCATGGCCGAGACAACGACCACCAAGAAGACCATCGTCGTGTTCAGCGGCGAGATGGACAAGATCCTCGCCGCGTTCGTCATCGCGAACGGGGCGGCCGCCATGGGCGACGACGTGACGATGTTCTTCACGTTCTGGGGCCTCAACGTGCTGCGCGTCGACGCGTCGGCCCACGTCGCGAAGACCCCCCTCGAGCGGGCCTTCGGATGGATGATGCCGCGCGGTGCCGACCACCTGCGCACGTCCCACTTCAACCTGGCCGGCGCCGGACCCCACCTCATGGGCCACATGATGAAGCGCCACCACGTCGACCCGATCCACTCGATGATCGAGACGGCGCGCGAGCAGGGGATCAAGATGATCGCCTGCACCATGTCGATGGACGTCATGGGCATCCACCGCGAGGAGCTCATCGACGGGCTCGAGTACGCCGGGGTCGCCACCTACCTGGGCGAGGCCGACGAGGCCAACGTCAACCTCTTCATCTAGCCGGGCGGAGGACACATGAACTACGACGTGATGGTCGTCGGCGGGGGCATCGGAGGGATGGAGTCGTCGCTCAAGCTCGGTGACATGGGCTACAAGGTCCTGCTCGTCGAGAAGGAGCCGAGCGTCGGCGGGCGGATGATCCTGCTCTCGAAGGTCTTCCCGACGCTCGACTGCGCGAGTTGCATCTCCGGTCCGAAGATGTCCTCGACGATGAACCACCCCAACGTGACGGTGGCCTCGTCCTCGGAGGTCCTCGCGATCCATCCCCGGCCCGACGGCGGCTTCGCCGCGACCGTCAACCACCACGCCACCTACGTGGACTGGGCGGCCTGCACGGGGTGTCAGGAGTGCGAGCCGGTCTGCCCGGTCGCCGTCCCCGACCAGTTCAACGCCGACCTCGTCCCCCGCCGGGCCGTCTACCTGTCCTTCCCCCAGGCGGTGCCGAAGAAGGTCGTCATCGAGCGGGCCGGCACGTCGCCGTGCAGCGGCGAGTGCCCCGCCGGCATCAAGGCCCACGGCTACGTGGCCCTCGCCCGCGAGGGCCGCTACGAGGAGGGCTTCCAACTGGTCCTCGAGGCGACCCCGCTCGTCGGCACGCTGGGCCGGGCCTGCTACGCCCCCTGCGAGGACGGCTGCACCCGCTCCTCGGTCGAGGGGTCCGTTCCGATCCGGGCGATCAAGCGATTCCTCGCCGATCGCCACTACGCCGAGCACGACACCGCGGGGGTCGTCGTGCCCGAGCCCAACGGTCGTAGCGTCGCCGTGGTCGGCTCCGGGCCGGCCGGGCTCACCGCCGCCTGGCAGCTGGCCCGGCGCGGCTACGCCGTCACCATCTTCGAGGCCGACGACGAGCCGGGCGGCTTCTTGCGCTACGCCCTGCCGACCTACCGGCTGCCGCGCGAGGTCGTCGAGCGCGACATCCAGAACGTGCGCGACCTCGGCGTGACGATCCTCACCGGCGCACGGGTCGAGGACCCGGTCGAGCTCACCGGTCGCGGCTTCGACGGCGTCGTCGTCGCGACCGGCACCCCCGTCGCGACCCCGATGGCGATCCCCGGCGAGGAGGCCGCGGGCGTCGCGAGCGGTCTCGCCTTCCTGCGCGACATCCGTCTCGGACGGGCCGACGCCCTCGCGGGCGAGCGCGTCGTCGTCGTCGGCGGGGGCAACGTCGCCATGGACGCCGCGCGCAGCGCGGCGCGCCTCGGGGCGAGCCACGTGACCGTCGTCTACCGTCGCGGCCGCGAGGAGATGCCGGCCCACGTCGACGAGATCGAGGGAGCCGAGGCCGACGGCGTCGAGCTGCGGCACCTGCTCGCCCCCTCCGAGGTCCTCGTCGACGACGAGGGACGGGTGCGGGGGCTGCGCTGCGTCGCGATGCGCCTCGGCGAGCCCGACGCCAGCGGCCGTCGTCGCCCGGAGCCGGTGCTCGGGGCCGAGGAGGTCGTCGCGGCCGACCGGGTCATCGCGGCGATCGGGCTCTCGCCCGACGCCGACGCCCTGGCGGGCGCCCTCGCCACCGCGCGGGGCCGACTCGTCGCCGACCCGCTCACCCTGCAGACCTCGTTCCCGACGGTCTTCGCCGCCGGTGACGTCGTCGCCGGCGCCTCGGACATCACGCGCGCCGCCGGCGCGGGCCGCCGGGCCGCCCTCAACCTCGACCGCTACCTGAACGGCGAGGAGCTCGGGGGCGTCGACGCCCTCGACGGGCGGCTCCCGAGCGTCGAGCCCGCGGCCGTGCTCGCCCGCCAGAAGAGCCTCACCGAGCACCCCCGCGTCGAGCGGGGCCGCGCGGAGGAGGCCGCGGGCTTTCGCGAGGTCGAGCGCACGCTCAGCGAGGACGAGGTGCGCGCGGGCGCGTCGGCCTGCCTCGACTGCGGCGTCTGCTCCGAGTGCGGGTCGTGCGCGCGGGCCTGTCCGGCCGACGCGATCGACTTCACTCAGCGCGACCGGGTCGAGGAGGTGCGGGTCGGGGCCGTCGTCCTCTCGACGGGCTTCACCCTCTTCCCGGCCGACCTCAAGCCGGAGTACGGGTGGGGCGTCTTCCCCAACGTGATCACCGGCATGCAGATGGACCGCCTGATCGCCCCCACGCGACCGTTCAACACCATCCTGCGCCCGAGCGACGGGAGGGTGCCCGAGCGGATCGGGTACGTCTCGTGCACCGGCTCGCGCGACCACACGGTCGGCAACCCGCGCTGCTCGAAGATCTGCTGCATGTACTCGATCAAGCAGAACCAGCTGATCATGGGGACCCTGCCCCTCGCCGACGTGACGATGCACTACATCGACATCCGCGCGGCGGGCAAGCGCTACGAGGAGTTCTACCAGCAGTCGCGCGACATGGGCGCCCAGTACATCAAGGGTCGGGTCGCCTCGATCACCGAGACGCCCGAGCACAACCTGGTGGTGCGCTACGAGGACATCGAGCACGGCGGCGCGATCACCGAGGCCGAGTACGACCTCGTCGTCCTCGCCGTCGGCGTGATGCCCAACCCGGCCGCGGCCCACCTCTTCCCGGACCACGTCCTCGAGCTCGACGAGGCGGCCTTCGTCCTCGAGCCCCACGGCGACCTCCAACCGGGTCGCACCAACATCCCGGGCGTCTACGTCGCCGGGGCGGCCTCCGGGCCGAAGGACATCGTGGACTCGATCGCCCACGCCGGGGCCGCGGTCTCGGGTGTCGCGGCGTACCTCGAGGCGCACCACGCCGTCGCGGCGCCGGTGCTGGAGGAGGTGGGACGATGACCGAGCGACGCATCGGCGTCTTCATCTGCCACTGCGGTGGCAACATCTCGGACTACGTCGACGTCGCCGCGGTGCGCGACGCCGTCGCCGAACTGCCCGGGGTCGCCTACGCCGAGACGGCGATGTTCGCCTGCTCGGACGGGACCCAGCAGGAGATGGTCCAGCGCATCGAGGAGGAGGGGCTCGACGGGCTCGTCGTGGCCTCCTGCTCCCCGAAGCTCCACCTGACGACGTTCCGCGGCGTCTCGCGCCGCGCCGGGCTCAACCCCTTCCAGTACACGCAGGTGAACATCCGCGAGCAGTGCTCGTGGGCCCACACCGACGACCGGGCGGCCGCCACCGAGAAGGCGACCGGCCTCGTGCGCGGGGCGATCGCCCGCACCGCCGAGAGCGACGCGCTGGTGCCGCGCTCGGTGGACACGACGGCCGCCTCGCTGGTCGTGGGCGGCGGGGTCACCGGGCTGCGGGCCGCCATCGGCCTCGCCGACCTCGGCCTCGACGTCCACCTCGTCGAGCGCGGCGAGGAGCTGGGGGGCGAGGTCGCCCGTCTCGGGCGCACCTTCCCGGACGAGCGCTACGGACGCTCGATGGTCGACGAGCTGATCGCCGAGATCGGCGAGCGACCCCGCGTCACCGTCCACACCTCGACCGAGCTCGCCGCGAAGTCGGGCAGCTTCGGGAACTACGACGTGACGCTCGCCTCGGCGGACGGGACGAGCACCACCGCCCGGGTGGGCTCGATCGTCGTGGCGACCGGGGCGGCGACCTACGAGCCGTCGCCGGGGGAGTTCGGCTTCGGCCTGACCGGCGTCGTCACCCTGGAGGAGTTCACCCGGGACCTCGAGAGCCGCCACGGCCGGCTCCACTTCCGCGGACGCCCGGTGCGCACGGTCGCCTACGTCTACTGCGTGGGGAGCCGCCAGGCGGACGGGAACGAGTACTGCTCGAAGTACTGCTGCTCCGCCGCGGTGCACGCCTCGGTGGAGGCGGCCGACCTCGACCCCCGGGTCCGCCAGTACCACCTCTACCGCGACGTGCGGACCTACGGGCGATTCGAGCTGAGCTACGAGGAGTCGCGCCGGCGCGGATCGACCTACCTGCGCTACCCCGACGACGACCCGCCGCGGGTCGTCCCGACCGAGGACGGTCGGCTGCGCGTGACGGTGACCGACCTCCTCACGGAGTCCACCGAGCTCGCGATCGAGGCCGACGTGGTCGTCCTCGTCACCGGGCTCGTCCCGCGCGAGAACGCCGAGCTCACCTCGCTGCTCCACCTGCCGGTCGGCAGCGACGGCTTCTACAACGAGATCCACCCCAAGTTGCGGCCGGTCGAGACGGTGGTCGACGGCGTCCTCATCGCCGGGACCTGTCAGTCGCCCAAGACGATCGGCGAGAGCGTGGCCTCGGGGATGGCGGCCGTCACCCAGAGTGGCGCGATGCTCATGCGCGGGGTCGCCGAGCTCGACCCCCAGGTCGCCGTCGTCGACCCCGACGCCTGCACCTGGTGCGGCGCCTGCGCCGCGGTCTGCCCCTACGAGGCGATCTCGCGCCAGGAGCTCTCCGGTCGCCCGGTCGCCGTCGTCGACCCCACGGGCTGCAAGGGGTGCGGCGGGTGCGTCTCGTACTGCGAGAGCGACGCCATCGACCTGCTCGGCAACACCGACGCCCAGGTCCGGGCGCTCATCGAGAGCATGGTGGAGGTACCGGCATGACGGCCCTGCGTGACACCCGCGAGATCATCCGCGACGAGCCCCTGATGCACCGACCGATCCTCGAGGCCCTCGCCGCGGGGCCGCGGACCATCCCCGAGATCGCCGAGGCCCTGGGGCGTCCCGCCCACGAGGTCGTCTACTGGGTGATGGGCATGCGCCGCTACGGGTTCGTCGTCGAGAGCCCCGAGGCCGACGACGAGGGGTTCTTCCACTACGGACGAAAGGACGCGCGATGACGACCCTGGCCCCCCGCGTGGTCGACCCCCACCTGCTCGTCGAGCTCCAGCGCCTCGGCGCCCCCGACGTGAGCGCCTGCGTGAGCTGCGGCAACTGCACGGCCGTCTGCCCCCTCGCCGACAACGACGGGACCTTCCCGCGACGCCTGGTGCGTTACGGCGTCGTCGGGCTGCGCGACGAGTTGCTCGCCTCGAAGGAGCTGTGGACCTGCTACCACTGCGCCGCCTGCTCGGAGAGCTGCCCGATGGAGGCCGACCCCGGCGCCTACATGGCGGCCGCCCGGCGCTACGCGATCACCCGCTACGACCCGACGGGCGTCGCCCGCCTCCTCGCGACGCGGCCCTTCGCCTCGCTCGGGGTCCTCGCGACGCTGGCGGCCCTCTTCGCCGCCCTGCTCACCCTCGATCACGGCCCGGCCCCGACCGACCGACTCGACCTCTTCCGCTTCGTGCCCGACGCCACGATCCACTGGACGGGCATCGCCGTGATGGTCGTCGTCGTGCTCGTCGCCCTCGGCGGGCTCGCCTCCATGATCCGGGGCGTCGCCCGTCGCGAGGGGCTCGGCGCGCGTCACCTCCTCGCCGGTCGGGCCGGCTGGGCCCACGGGTGGCGGGCCGCCTGGGACGCGGCGATCGTCGAGTCGCTCGGCCAGCGCCGCTACCGGGAGGACTGCACGACGGGCACCCCCGAGCCCTGGTACCGGCGCCGCTGGATCGCCCACGCCCTCACGATGTGGGGGTTCCTCGGCCTGCTCGCCGCGACGGTGCTCGACTACGGCCTGGCGCTCCTCCACGTGCGCGCGACCGGCACGCCCGAGCCGGTGTGGTATCCCGTGCGCCTGCTCGGCACGGTCGCCGGGCTGGCGCTCCTCGTCGGCGTCACGACGCTCCTCGTCAATCGCGTCCGGCGCGCGACGACCTCGGTCGAGCACTCCGAGCCCGGCGACTGGCTCCTGCTCGGGATGCTCTGGCTGGTCGGGGCGAGCGGGCTCGCGACCGAGGTCGCCCTCTACGTCGGCGGGGGACCGGCCTGGGGCTACGGGATCTTCCTCGCCCACGTGGCGCTGGCGCTCGAGCTGCTGGTGCTGCTGCCGGTGATGAAGTTCGCCCACGTGCTCTACCGGCCGGTCGCGCTCTTCTTCCACTCCCTGGTGCGCGCGACGCCCGGCGCGTGAGAGCCGCGCTCGCGCGCGCCCGTCGGATACGGTGGGCCGCGTGAGCGCCGAGGGCGAGGATCCGACGACGGACGCCGAGTCGGCCGACGCCGCGACGCGGCGCGAGCGCCTCTTCGCCTCGGCCCGCACCGCCCGGGTGCCGCTCGCCTCGATCCTCGCGACGGTCGGCATCATCGTCGGCGTCTACGGGCTCGGCCAGGCCCTCTTCCGGCTGAAGGGCATGCTCCTCACGCTCGTCGTGGGCAGTTTCGTCGCGGTGCTGCTCAACCCGCCCGTTCGGTGGCTGCAGCGTCACGGGCTGCGTCGACGGGGCTACGCGGTGAGCGTGGTGATGGTTGTCGCGGCGATCGTCTTCGCGGGCCTCGCCGTCGCCTTCGGCTACCCGCTGGTGAACGGGCTCACCAACCTCGCGAACTCCCTGCCCGGCTACATCCACCAGGCCCAGACCGGCCACGGCTGGGTCGGACACCTCATCCAGCGCTACCACGTCCAGACGTGGCTCTCCCACAACGCGGCGAAGCTCACCAACCTCGCCCAGGGCCTCTCGAAGCCGGCGCTCGCCCTGGGCAAGGGAGCCGTCTCGACGACCTTCACGCTGGTCACGATGTTCTTCTACGTGGTCCTCGTGCTCGTCGAGGCTCCGAAGCTCCACCAGGGCTTCATGGCGCTCATCGCCGCCCGCCATCGCCCGGCGGTGGAGCGCTTCGGTCGCGCGGTCGCGCGGGCCTCGTTCGGCTACATGATGGGGGGGCTCCTCACCTCCTTCATCGGGGCGGTCATCGTCTTCGTCACCCTGGCCGCCCTGGGCGTCCCCTACCCGCTGCTCTTCTCCCTCTGGGTCCTGCTCGTCGACTTCCTGCCCCAGATCGGCGGGGCGCTCGCGGGGGTGCCGGTGGTGCTGATGGCCGTCATCCACTCGCCCTCGTCCGGCCTCGTCACCCTGATCGTCTTCCTCGCCTACACCCTCATCCAGAACCACGTGCTGAACCCCATCGTCATGGCGAAGACGGTGAACGTGAATCCGCTCCTGATCTTCCTCTCGATCCTCGTGGGCGCCGAGATGGGGGCCTGGGTCGGGGGCCTCTTCGGCGGCTTCGTCGGGGTCCTGCTCGCCGTGCCGCTCGCGGCGGCGATCCACGTCGGGGTGGCCGAGATCTGGACCGCGACCCACCCGGGCGGCTCGCCCGTCGTGGAGGGCTCGGCGTAGCGGCGGGGTCGACGGAGATAGTAAGTCCAGACTGATAAGTTAGGCGTCGTGGAGGGAACGTCGCCCGACGAGGTCGCCCGCGCGGTCCAGGCCAGCGTGCGCCTGCTGACCCACCGGCTGCGCGACGTGCCCCAGGACGGCGACGTCTCGCTGTCCGAGGCGTCGCTGCTCGCGCGCCTCGATCACCTCGGACCCCGGGACGCGGCGACCCTCGCTCGCCTCGAGGGGATCAGCGCCCAGTCGGTCGGCGTGACGATCGCGGCCCTCGCGGCGCGCGGGCTGGTGCGCCGGCGCCCCGATCCCGAGGACGGGCGTCGGCGGGTCGTCGCGCTCACGCCGGCCGGGCTGGCGGCCCTGCGACGTCGGCGCACCCGTCGCGCGGCCCAACTCGCGGCCGCCCTCGCCGAGGGGTTCAGCGCGGCGGAGCGGCGCCAGCTGCTCGCCGCGGTGCCCCTGATCGAGCGCCTCGCGGAGCGGCTGTGAGCGACGCGGCGGAACTCGTCGACGACCGTTACCGCTGGGTGGCGCTCGCCAACACGACGGCCGCCGTCTTCATGTCGGCCCTCGACGGCTCGATCGTCCTCATCGCCCTGCCGCCGATCTTCCGGGGGATCCACCTCGACCCCCTGGCCCCGGGCTCGATCGGGTACCTGCTGTGGATGATCATGGGCTACCGGCTCGTCCAGGCCGTGCTCGTGGTGAGCGTGGGGCGCCTCGGCGACATGTACGGACGGGTGAAGATCTACAACGCGGGCTTCGTCGTCTTCACCCTGGCCTCCATCCTGCTCTCGTTCGACCCCTTCACCCGTGGCGGTGGCGCGACCTGGCTGATCGGCTGGCGCGTCCTGCAGGCTGTCGGCGGCTCGATGCTGATGGCCAACTCGGCGGCCATCCTCACCGACGCCTTCCCGGCCTCGCGACGGGGCTTCGCCCTCGGGATCAACCAGGTGGCCGCGCTCGCCGGGCAGTTCGTCGGACTCGTCGCCGGGGGCCTGCTCGCGAGCCTCGACTGGCGGGCCGTCTTCTGGATCAACGTCCCGATCGGTCTCTTCGGGACGGTCTGGGCCTACCGCAAGCTGCGCGAGACGGGGGACCGCAAGCCCGGTCGGATCGACGTCGCGGGCAACCTCCTCTTCGCACTCGGGCTCGGAGCCCTGCTGCTCGGGGTGACCGAGGGCGTCCAGCCCTACCACGGTCACGCGATGGGCTGGACCAACCCGGCCGTCATCGTCGAGCTGGTGGGGGGGCTCGTCGCCCTCGTCGCTTTCGTCGTCGTCGAGCGACGCACGCCCGACCCGATGTTCGACCTGCGCCTCTTCGCCATCCGCTCCTTCAGCGCGGGCAACGCCGCGGGCCTCGCGGTCTCGCTGGTGCGCGGAGGACTCCAGTTCATCCTCGTCATCTGGCTCCAGGGGATCTGGCTGCCCCTGCACGGGTACCACTTCAGCCAGACGCCCCTCTGGTCGGGCGTCTTCCTCCTGCCGATGACGCTGGGGATGCTCCTCGCCGGCCCCGTCTCGGGCTACCTCTCGGACCGCTTCGGCTCGCGGCGTCTCGCGACCTCGGGGCTCGCCGTCTTCGGGGCGAGCCTGGTGGGACTGCTCCTGCTGCCGGTCGACTTCTCCTACACGCCCTTCGCCCTGCTCATCGTGGCGAACGGCATCGGCGGGGGGATGTTCGCCGCGCCGAACACCTCGTCGATCATGGGGGCCGTGCCGGCGAACCAGCGCGGGGAGGCCTCCGGGATGCGCGCGACCTTCCTCAACTCCGGCACCGCGCTCTCCATCGGCGTCTTCTTCTCGATCATGATCGCCGGGCTGGCGCGCCACCTGCCGCGGGCGCTCGTCTCGGGACTCACCCGCCACGGCGTGGCCCCGGCCGCCGCGGCCCACGTGGCCGCGCTGCCGCCGGTCGCGTCGCTCTTCGCCACGCTGCTCGGGGTGAACCCCGTCGCCCACCTCCTCGGCGCGGCGCGCGCCGGCGTCTCGGACGTCGTCACGAGCCCGGCCTTCTTCGCACGGATGCTGGTCGCCCCCTTCGGGGACGGACTGAGCCCGGTCCTGTGGGTGGCGATCGGCCTCACGGCGCTCGCCGCGCTCGCCTCGGCGCTGCGCGAGCCCGACGGCCGCTAGGCCGTCACGGCTCGACGGTCACCAGGGTCCCGAGGGGGGTGTAGGGCCAGAGGGCCCCGGCCTCGACGAAGGGCATCTCCACGCAGCCGAGGCTCTGGGGCCAGCCGTAGGTGGAGCGGATGAAGCCGTGGAGGGCGTCGCCGCCGTTGAAGTAGGAGGTCCAGGGGATCCCGGTGTCGTGGTAGGGCTTGCCGTTGGGCAGGATGCCCGACATCGTCGTGACCTTGTAGCGAAGGTAGACGACGAAGGTGCCGTTCTCGGTGGGCGAGGCGGTGATGCCCGTGTTCACGAGCGTCGTCATCGACATCACGCCGTTGCGGTACAGCCAGAGGCGCTCGGGCTGGGTCTGGCTCACCAGGACCCAGTTGTAGGTCTCGTTCGAGAACTGGTGCTTGATCCCCGCGGTGACGAGGGCGACCCACGTCGGGGTGTCCATGCCGCCCGTCACCGGCAGGTTGTGCTGGGCCTGGAAGCGCATGACGGCCCCGCGGAAGATCGGGGTGATGCCCCCCACCTGCCACTGGCTCTTGAGCGACGCGGGCAGGTTGGCGAAGCGCCACGCGTAGTGGCCCTTCTGGGGCGTCACGTAGCTGACCGCGGGCGCGCGACGTGGCGCGGGTGGCCTCGTCGTGGTCGTCGAGGTCGAGGTGGAGGTGGACGTCGTCGTGGACGTCGCGGGTGTGGTGGACGTGCTCGACGGGACCGTCGTCGTGGTGGTGCTCGTCGAGGTCGTCGTGGTGGTGGGTACGGGTCGCACGGGGGGCCGGGCCGCGACGAAGGCGACGGGCAGGTAGCGCAGGTAGGCGAAGATCTGGTCCGCGAGAGCCACGCTGTAGACCACGCGGTTGGGGTTGATCGCCGTCGTCGTTCGCTTCCCCTGCGCGAGGGCCGGGGAGGCGGCGAGGGTCGGCAGGGCGGCGACCACGGCGACCGCGGCTAGAAGTCCTCGTCCACGGGTCGTTCGCACAGGTAAACCCTATCGAGAGGTGGCTAACGACGGAACACCACCCCGACGATTCCTGCGGTCGGGTGAGGGCTCGGGGAGCGGGTACTGTTCGTCGGCAATGAGGGGTACGCGTCACGTCGGGGTGGGAGTGGCGGTCGCCGTGGCCCTCACCCTCGTCCCCCTCACCGGCGCCGTCCTCGAGGGGCGGGCGACGGCGGGCGGGGCCTCGGGTCCGACGACGACGTCGCCGACGACCACGACCAGTCCGACGACGACGATCGTCGGCACGACGACCACGACGATCCCGGGCACGACCACGACGACCACCCCGGGTGAGACGACGACGACCACGACGCCGTCCTCCACGACGACGAGCACCCTGCCCCCGACGACGACCACGACGATCCCGCCGCTCACCATCTCGTGGCCGACCGGGGTGAGTGCCGCGATCTACGTCCCCGACCTCGCGCTCGTCGCCTCCTCGTCCCCGCAGCCGCGCGTGCCGATCGCCAGCATCACGAAGATGATGACCACCTGGGTCGTCCTGCACCGCCTGCCCCTCGCTCGCGGGGCGACCGGTCCCTGTCACGTCGTCACCCCGCACGACCTCGCCATCTTCCACAACGACCTCGCCACCGACCAGTCGAACGCCGCCGTCGCGGTGGGCGAGCGGATCTGCGAGTCGACCCTGCTGCGCGGGCTGCTCGTCCACTCGGCCGGGGACTTCGCGGAGATCCTCGTCGAGATGACGGGGCTCAGCGACGCGCGGTTCGTCGCCGTCATGAACCGCGACGCCGCGGTCCTCGGACTTCGCTCGACCCACTACGTGGACGTCACGGGCATCGGCCCGGGCGACCGGTCGACCGCGCTCGACCAGGTCCACCTCGCCGACGTCTTGATGTCGCAGGAGCCGGTCGTCGCGCCGATCGTCACGCTGCCCTGGGTACGCCTGCCGGTCGCGGGGATCGTCTCCTCCTACACCCCCTACGTCGGACAGGGGGGCGTCGTCGGCGTGAAGTCGGGCTACACGAACGTCGCCGGCGGGTGCGACGTCATGGCCGTCAACTTCGTGGTCGGGGCCCTCTCGTACCGCGCGTACGTCGTGGTGCTCGGCGTCGTCGGGCCCAACGCGATCGTCCGCTCCGGCACCCTGGCCCTCGGGATCGCCCGACAGGTGCGCCTCGGGGTCCGCGTCGCGCGCACCACGGCGGGCTCGCACCTCGTCTGGACGGGGAGTCCGGCCTACCTCCACTGATCCGAGCGTCGCGGCCGTGACCGGGCCGGGTGCTACCGTCGGGCCCCGTGGGTCGGGGGAGTGACGGAGGGCGACGCGGCGGGTGGCGACGCCACCTCAACGCCGCTCTCGCCCTGATCACGAGCGGCCTCGTCGTCGGAGCCGCCCTCGTGGGGTCGGTACCGACGGTGCCGCCGCTCGGCGCCGCCTTCGATCCCCTCACCGGAGTGTGGCAGATGACGGCGGGCGCGTCGGTCGCTCACTCGATGACGCTCACGGCGGGCGTGAGCCACGACGTCACCGTCTCCTTCGACGCGGGGGGAGTTCCCACGATCACCGCGGCCACCGACGCCGACGCGATGTACGCCGAGGGCTACGTGACGGCGCGCTACCGACTGCTCGAGATGGACCTCGAGCGACGACTCGGCGAGGGAACCCTGTCGGCGGTCCTCGGCCCGAGCGCCCTGGCCTCCGACGAGCTCCAGCTGAGCCTCGGGCTGACGCGCACGGCGCAGGCGGAGTGGGACTCGCTCGGGCCCTCGAGTCCGCAGCGCCAGCTGCTCGTCGCCTACTCGAAGGGCGTCAATCTGGCGATGAGCCAGATGGAGGCGGGCCACCAGCTGCCCGCCGCGATGACGCTGCTCGACTACCGACCGGCCCCCTGGACCCCGGTCGACACGCTCGTCGTCCAGGGCGACCTCACCGAGGAGCTCGACTACACGACCTCGCCGGCCGACATGGCCCTCCTCGAGCGCAGCCTCGGCCCGACGCGCACGGCCGCGTGGTTCCCGGTGACGCCGACCACGCCGCAGGCCCCCTACGACCCGGGCCCCTACGTCGCGGCCCCGCTCGTCCCGATCCGCGCGGTCATCCCCGGCACCACCCCGACGCCCGGGGTCGCCGTCCCGCCCGCGCCGGGGCGCTCGAGCGTCCGCTCGTCCGCCCTCGGCTCCGGTCCGCTCTCGGGCGCGCAGCGCGCCGAGGCCGCCTCGCTGATGGGGTGGATCGGGCGACTCACCACGACCGTGCGCCACTACGGGGCCTCCAACAACTGGGTCGTCGCCCCGTCGCGCAGCGCCAACGGCCAGGCCCTCCTGGCGAACGACCCCCACCTGCCCCAGACCCTGCCGAGCGTCTGGTACGAGGTGGCGATCGACACCCCGGACCTGCGCCTCGCGGGCGTCGAGGCGCCCGGACTGCCCGGGATCCTCCTCGGACGCAACGACCGGGTGGCGTGGGGGTTCACCGACACCCAGAACCAGGCGACCCTGCTCTACCGCGAGACCCTGAGCGCCTCCAACCCCTCCTACTACCGCTGGCGGGGGCGGTGGCACGCGCTGCGCACCGTGAGCTACCACATCGCCGTCGCCGGCGGGGCGAGCGTGAACTACCCGGTGCGGATCTCGGTCCACGGGCCGCTCGTCCACCTGCCCGGGGGCACCTACGCCCTGTGGTGGGCGGGCGACCTCCCCAACCAGGACCTGCTCGCCCTCGTCGGGCTGTGGCACGCGAGGGACGCGGTCCAGGTCCGCGCGGCCCTCCAGCACTGGACCGCCCCCACCCAGAACATCGCCTACGCCGACTCGGCCGGCCACGTCGGCATCATCGCGCCGGGCGTCTACCCCGAGACGGCCCACGGCGTCCCGTGGCTGCCGCTCTCGGGCACCGGGGCCGACGACGTCGTCGGGACGATCCCGCCCCGCGCCGTGCCCCAGGTGGCGGACCCCGCCGTCGGCTACGCCGTCTCGGCGAACCAGCGACCGGTCACCGCCGCCTACCCGTACTACATCGGCACGGTCTACGACTTCTTCGACCCCGGCTACCGCGCCCTCACCATCTCGTCGCGACTGGCCGCGACCACAGCGGCGACGACCGCGACGATGGCCTCCATCGAGACCGACCTCGGCGACCGACTGGCCGTCACGCTCACCGGCCCTCTCGTCGCCGCGGTCCGGGCGAGTGGCGCGGCGTCGAGCGCGAGCGGACGCGCGGCCCTCGCCCTCCTCACCCACTGGAACGGCACGATGAGCTCCTCGTCGGGAGCGGCCGCCCTCTACTGGACGTGGCTCGGCGACTACGCGCGTGACGTGTTCGGTCCGTGGTGGAGCGCGACGCACGTGCCGGTCGCGACCGACGCCAACCTGGCGATCTCCCCGGCGACCGACGCCGCCCTCGTGATGGACCTCGAGACCTGGTCGACGCGGCCCACCCCGGGGACGGCCCTCACGCTGCCCGACGGCCGCTCGCGTTCGGCCGCCGCCGTGATGGCCCAGGCCTTCACTCAGGCCGTGGCCCACCTCACGCGTCAGGAGGGGCCGCCGGTCGCCTGGCGGTGGGACCACCTCCAGAGCCGCCAGTTCGCCTCGTTGACCAACGCGCCGGCCCTCGGCTACGGGCCGCGCGGCTCGGGGGGCGACGCCTTCACCCCCGACGCGGCCGACGGCTTCCCGATCGCCGGGACCGGTCCCAGCTGGCGCGAGATCATCGCCCTCGGTCGCGCGCGCCCCGGCACGACGCCCGCGACGAGCACCGGGGTCTACCCCGGCGGGCAGAGCGAGAATCCGCTCTCTCCCTGGTACGAGACGTGGGTGACCACCTGGTGGGACGGCCGTAGTCACCCCCTGCCGAACCCCGCCCGTCCGGCGCGTCCGATCGCCACCTGGGAGCTGCGGCCGTGACCGTCCACGCACCCCGGACGGCCGTGGTGACCCACGGGCGGGGCCCCCGCTACCTGGCGCGCGCGGCCCTCGAGCTCGTCGGCGCGACGGCCGTGGTGTGGATCGCCCTCGGGTGGGGCGCGTGGTGGGTGACGCTCGTCGTCGGGGTCGTCGTCGGGTTCACGGTGCGGCGGACGCGACGGGCCTGGGTGGTCGGTGTCGGGGCCGGACTGCTCGGCTGGGGCCTCCCGCTCGCCTGGCGCGCCCTCGGCGCGCCGGTGGGCGGCGCCGCGCGGGACATCTCCTCGCTGATGGGCTACTCCGTCGCCGGCGTGGCGCTCCTCGTGACCCTCGTCGTGGGTGGGGCGCTCGGCGCGTGCGGCACCTGGCTCGGTCGCGCCGCGCGGGCCTATCGACCGAGCCGCCACGGGTCGGCGAGTTCCCGCTGACGCGCGGGCGCGCGGTGACGGAATAGACGCACCGCGTTCGGTTTCCTCGTCACGCGCGGGCTGGTCCGCGCGTGACGAGAGGGGATGCCCCATGACGACGACGGTCCCGCGCGACGAGGTCGCGTACGAGAGCAGCGGGATGGGCCGATGGGCGGTGCGGGGCGCGGGCGCGGGCCTCCTCGGGGGAGTGGTGCTGGCCATGATCATGATGATCGTGATGGGCGTCGCGGGGCAGGGCTTCTGGAGCCCGGTCAACCTCGGCATCCCGGCCGTCGTCACCACGGTCACCCCTCCGCTCACGATGCTCCCGGCCCTGATCCGCGCCATGGGCATCGCCCTCCCGGCCTCGACGATGAGCCAGTTGGGATCCGCGATCGCGAGTGGTCATCTCAGCCCGGCGATGGCCCAGCAGTTCGGAGCCCAGCTCGCGTCGATGCACGCGCCGGCGAGCGCGATCGCCCCGATGGGGCAGCTCATGACGGGTCACGCGACGAATAAGACGGTGAGCACCTTGCTCTCGATGATGAGCCCGGGGGCCCGCGACACCGTGATGGCGGCGATGCCGGTGAGCGGAGGGCGCGTCCTTGTCGGCCTGATGCTGCACATGATGATGTCGGCCGTCCTCGGTGTCGCCTTCTTCCTCGTGATCGCTGCCCTGCGACGTCGCGGCCTCGGAGCCGTGCGGGGAGCGGGTGGCGTGATCGGCGCGGGGGTCGTCGGCGGGGCCGTCGTCTACGTCGTGATGCGCTGGATCCTGCTACCCCCCACGAACTCGATGATGGCCTTCGTCCCCCAGTGGGCCTTCTTCGCGGCGCACCTCATGTTCGGCCTCGTGGTGGGCGTCCTCCTCGCTCGTTCCACGGTGGCGCGGCGCGCCTGATCGTCACGCGTCCCGTCCCCCGCCGCGACGGCGCGGGGGACGGGACGCGACGTCACCGCCGTCGCGGGACGCGGAGGTCGGGGTCGTCACGGGCCGGCCGACGGTCCCGCGAGCGCGCGGTCGCATCACTTCTCGCGAAGGTCCTCATAGCGTCCCGCTATCCATCCTGATTCCGTGGGTCGCGTCCGGGACGCAGAGGGTCGAGTCCCGACGGACGCTTTTGCGTTGCGGAGACGGCGCCGTGAGGATGAGGGCAGTAGCGGAGGTGGTGAATGGCCAACCACGTAGCCCCCAGCCACGTTGGGCCCGCGTTGTGGCGCGACGGGGGTCGACCACCGGGACGTCCCCCGGCAGCGCCGGCCCTGCGCGTCGGGATGGTCGGGACCTATCCCCCGACCGAGTGCGGGATCGCGACCTTCACGCGCAACCTGCGGGCGGCGATCGCCGAGCAGCGCCCCGAGTGGCAGCTGCCCGTCGTCCGTCTCCTCGAGGACGAGGACACCCCGGCCCTCGCGGAGGTGGCCAGCTCGTGGGTGCGGGGTCGTCCGCGCACGCTGGAGGGGGCCCGTCGCACCCTCGCCGAGTGCGACGTGGCGGTCGTCCAGCACGAGTTCGGCATCTTCGACGGACCCGACGGCGACGCGGTGATCGACCTCGTCGACGGCCTGCGCGTGCCACTCGTCGTCGTCTTCCACACGATCCTCACCTCACCGAGTCGCCGCCAGCGGCGCGTCATGACGGCGCTGCTACGTCGGGCGTCGCTCGCGGTCACCCCGAGCGCCTCGGCCCTCAACCGCCTGCGCGCGACCTACTGGGCGCCGCGCTCCGCGCTGATTCCCCACGGCGCCGCCGACAACTTCGCGGCCTCCCCGGGTGAGCGGCGGACCGGTGGCACCATCCTCACCTGGGGGCTGCTCGGCCCGGGCAAGGGGCTCGAGTCGGCCATCGAGGCGGTGTCGCGACTCGGGGACCTCTGGCCCCCCGTGACCTACGTGATCGCCGGTCACACCCACCCCCACGTGCGCGCCCACGGCGACGACTACCGCCAGTCGCTCGTCGACCGGGCGGCCCGTCTCGGGATCGCGGACCGGGTCCGCTTCGACGACCAGTACCGGGACCGCGCGTCGCTCAACGCGCTCGTCCGCTCGGCCGACGTCGTCCTCCTGCCCTACGAGTCGCGCGACCAGGTCTGCTCCGGAGTCCTCGTCGAGGCGCTGGCGTCGGCCCGTCCGGTCGTCGCCACGCGCTTCCCTCACGCCATCGAGCTGCTCTCGAGTGGCGCCGGCATCCTCGTCCCCCACGGCGACGTCGACGCCATGAGCGCGGCCCTCCGTCGCGTCCTGCGCACGCCGGGCGTCGCCGGGTCGCTCTCGAGCGCGGCCCGCGACGTGGGGGAGACCCTCGTCTGGCCCCGCGTCGGCGAGCAGTTCGCTCGCCACCTCGCGGCCGTCGCGGCGACGGCCCGTCGCCGCGAGGGGGAGCGGCGATGATCCTCGACCACCTCGCCCGGCTCACCGACGCCCGGGGCATCGTGGAGCACGCCGACGGGGCCCGCCCGGCCCTACGCTCCGGCTCCTGCACCGACGACAACGGACGGCTGCTCGGACTCGCCGCGGCGCTCCCCCCGAACCTCGCCACCCGACGCCTCGCCCTCGCCGCGCTCGGCTTCTTGGAGCAGGCGCGCTCGGAGGCCGAGGTCTTCCACCTGCGCCGCATCGGCGACACGTGGACCGACGACCCGCCGAGCGACGACGCCACCGGGCGCGCGCTCCAGGGCCTCGCGGGGGGCACCCGCGCGTCCTGGCCCGACGTCCGACGTCGCTCGCGGGCCCTCCTCGAGTCGGTGGGCTCCTTCTCCTCACCCTTCGCTCGCTCCAGCGCCCACGTCGTCCTCGCGGCGGTGACGCTCCTCGAGAACGATCCGACGGACCCGATCGGGCGGCGCCTGCTCGACGACGGGGCGTCCGGCCTCCCCGACGCCGGCCCCGACACACGATGGCCGTGGCCCGAGCCGCGCCTCACCTACGCGAACGCCCTCCTCCCGGAGGCCCTGCTCGCCCTGGCCCACGCCCGCGGCGACACCGGCGGGGTGGAGCGGGCCCTTCGCCTGCTCGCGTGGCTCGTCGCCGAGGAGACGCGGGGTGATCATTTCAGCTTCGTCCCGACCGCCGGTCGCGGTCCGCTCGAGCACGGCCCCGCCTTCGATCAACAGCCCATCGAAGCCGGGGCCACGGCCGACGCGGCGACCCGGGCGTGGTTCCTCACCGGCGATCCCCACTGGGCGGCGACCGTACGGAGGGCCCGGGCCTGGTTCGCGGGCCGCAACGACGCGGGGATCACGGTGGGCGACGTCGTGACCGGGGCGGGATTCGATGGTCTGCGCCGCGACGGCGTCAATCGCAATCAGGGCGCCGAGTCCACGCTGGCCTTCGTCGCCACGTGCTGGCGCGACGCCCAGGTGTCGGGTCGTGCGGAGCCGCGCGTACCCGTGGAAGGAGGAGTCGCATGACGATCGACGGCGAACTGCTGCACCGCTTCGAGGGCAACCCCATCATCACCGCTCGCGACCTGCCGGTGACGGTGAACGCGGTCTTCAACCCCGGAGCCACCGTCTTCGAGGGCGAGACCCTCCTCCTCATCCGCGTCGAGCACCGCTCCGGGCTCTCGTCCTTCGCCGTCGCGCTCAGCGCGGACGGCCTCACCGACTGGCGCATCGACCCGGTCCGCGGGCTCGAGCCCGAGCTCGACTCCTTCGAGGAGCACTGGGGGATCGAGGACCCGCGGATCACGAAGATCGGGGACGAGTACTTCGTCGTCTACGTGGGCTACTCCCCGGCCGGGCCCCTCGTCCTGCTCGCGACGACGAAGGACTTCATCACCTGGGTCCGCCGCGGGGTGCTGATGACGCCCGACGACAAGGACGCCACGATCTTCCCGACCCTCTTCGACGGGCGCTGGGCCCTCATCCACCGCCCCTCACCGACGTCGCGGGGTCTCGGCGCCCACGTCTGGCTCTCCTTCAGCCCCGACCTGCGCCACTGGGGCAGCTCACGAATCCTGCTGCCCGCGCGCCGCGGCGGCTGGTGGGACGCCAACAAGGTCGGGATCGGCCCACCGCCCCTGCTCACCGAGGCCGGTTGGCTGATCTGCTACCACGGGGTGCGCGTGACGGCCGCCGGCGCCATCTACCGACTGGGCCTCGCGCTGCTCGACGCCGAGGATCCTCGTCGCCTCATCGCCCGGGGAAACGAGTGGATCCTCGGGCCGTCCACCCCCTACGAGCGCAGCGGCGACGTGGACGACGTCATCTTCCCCTGCGGGTGGGTCCTGCGTGACGACGGCGACACGATCCACCTGTACTACGGGGCGGCGGACAGCACGGTCTGCGTCGCCGAGGCCAGCCTCGCCGAGCTCCTCGACCACGTGAGTCGCCACCCGGTGCACACGGAGTCGGAGGCCGGCATGGGGGCGCTCGGTCGCTGGCCGCTCTGACGCGACGCCGCCTACGGGCGAGTCGACGCGCGAACGACCGCGAGGTCGCGCCGGGTCCAGACGACGCGCACGTCGACGAAGCCGGCGCGCGTCAGGAGTTCCAACGTGGTCGCGAGGGAGCAGGGTCGGTCGTAGCCGTCGTCGAGGGGGATGACGGCCTCGCGCGGGTCGTCGGGCACGATGACGTCACCGAGGACGAAGCACCCCCCCGGGGCGAGCCGGGCGGCGACGCGGGTCAGGAGGTCGCCCTTCTCGTCGTCGGTGAGGTGGTGCACCGCGAGGGCGCTCACCACGACGTCGACGGGGCCGGCCGGGAGCTCCGCGGTGAGGTCCTGCACGTGCAGCGTCGCCCGTGGTAGCAGGGCCCGCGCCCGCTCGAGCATCTCGGGGCTGAGGTCGACGCCGGTGAGGGTCGCGTCGGGGGCGAGCCGGGCCAGGCGCTCGAGCGTCTCGCCGGTCCCCGTCCCGAGGTCGAGGATCGACGCGGGGAGGGGATCGCTCGCCTCCCGGGCGATCAGGTCCTGGAGGAGGTCGTAGTCCGACACCTCGGCCCGCACCAGCTCGAGGTAGCGGTCGGGGTGGAAGTGGAACTGGTCGGCCACAGCTCTCCGCGGGACGGTCGAGCCGTCTAGAGGTTCTGCTCGAACTCCGCGACCTCGAGGTCGGCCGCGTGGCGGTCGCCGGGGGCCGGCATCTTGAAGTACGGCGCGCCCTTCACCCAGTACCAGACCATGGGGAGGAGGCCGATGGCCATGGCACCGAGCCCCACCACGAGGGTCGTTCCGTTGAGACCGGGGATGACCTTGGTGAAGATCCACGCCATGAAGATGGCGCCAGCCAGCGGCCAGAGTCCCATGAAGACGAAGTTCTTCGCCGAGCGGAAGATCTGGCGCCGGTAGAGGATCACCACGGAGAAGCCGGCGAGGCTGTAGTAGATGGCGATCTGCAGACCGATCGCGTTGTAGCCGTCGGTCAGGATGCTGGAGACCGAGCCGATGTACTGGCTGGCGACGAAGAGCAGCAGCGAGATGGCGGCCACCGCGACGGTCGCCACCACCGGGGTCTGGCGAGTGGCGTGCGTGCGGCCGAGTGACGCCGGGAGCGTGCGATCCCGGCCCATCGTGTAGAGGGTGCGCGTCACCTGGATGATGGTGGTCTCGAGGGTCGCGACGGTGGAGAGGAGGACCGCCACCACGATCAGCTTGCCGCCGGTCCCGCGCCAGACTGACTGACCGAGGACCTGGAGGATGTCGGCGGCGTTGTTGGGGTTGTTCAACTGGGCGGGCGTCAGGACCGTGGCCGACGCGATGGTGAAGACCTCGTAGAGGCAGAAGACGACGAAGGCCCCGATGAGGCCGCCGGCGCCGGAGGTCTTATGGGACTCCTTCGTCTCCTCCGAGAGGTTGGCGGTGACGTCCCAGCCCCAGTAGTAGAAGGCGGCGAGGAGGGCTCCGGCGACGAATCCCGACGATCCCTTGGCGTTGAAGATCGAGGGGGCGAACCAGTGCCACGAGAAGTGGACGGCGTGGTGGGCGTGGAAGATCGCGAGGAGGGCGAAGAGCAGCAGCAGCGTCACCTCGATGCTCGACATGATGATCTGCACCTTCACGGTGACGGTGACGCCCGCCGCGACGGCGCCGATCATGAGGAGGAAGAAGACGGCCCCGAAGATCGTGACCAGTGTCGTGTTCGAGGCCAGTCGGGTCGAGAAGAGGCTGATCACCGACGAGCCCGCGGGGAAGGTCGCGATCACCATGAAGATCAGGGCCGAGACCACGAGGGCCCAGCCCGAGAGGTAGCCGAGGATCGGGTGGAGGGCTCGGCGTACCCAGGAGTAGGCGGCGCCGGCGTGCTGGTCGGTCTTGTTCAGGTAGTTGAACGCGAAGACGATCCCGAACATGAAGATGCCGCAGTAGAGGAGGGCCGCGGCGCCGCCGTAGAGGACGGCCCCGAAGAGGGCGGTCGTCGTCGCGGCGATCGAGTACGCGGGAGCCGAGCCGGCGACCCCCATGACCGCCGAGTCGAAGAGCCCGAGGGCCCCCGACCGGAGCGAGTGCTCCCGCTCGCCCCCCTGTCGTGCGACGTCTGCCATACCCACTCCCTCGCGGTGGTAACCAAGGAAAAACTGAGGAAACCTACCACGGTCCGGGCGGGTTCACGGCGATGTCCTGGTGGCGATCGGAGTCGCCGCGCCGCGGGGCTTCCTCGACCCCCCGAGAACGTCTCGCTGCGACCTCGTTCACGTTCGAGTGGTGGGCCGCCCGGGTCTCGATCCCGGCACCTTGAGATTAAAAGTCTCCTGCTCTACCCGATGAGCTAGCGGCCCGGCGGATGGCGAAATGCATGGAGAATTGCTCGACCCCCGGACCACCCAGGTTAGCCGAGGCTATTTGCGGCTCTCTCAATCTCGCGGGGATCCGGTTGTCAAACGCTGGTCCACGTCGTAGACGGGAAATCGGGTCGGTCGGTCGCCCCGGCACACGTCACGTTCGACAGCGCAGTGAAGAGAGCGGAAGGGCTACACCCATATCCCTCGTCCTGCCGTCCATCGACATCGGCGCGAAGAACGACACCACCAGCGCCGACTCGCTCGACTGAAGGGCCGTCACGGGATCCTGTCGCGTCGCCGAGGGCAGGACGGCACTTGTGGTACACCATGCCGAGGCTCCCGCTTTCAGCATGTCCAGGTGCTCCGTCGTCGCGAGGGGCGTGCCCGAGACCGCCACGAGGGAACCGTTCGCCGCGAGAGTCATGATCTCTCCGAACGGAGCGAATCTCCCTCCGACCGGTGCCCCACCAATCTTCGGGAGAGACACCGGCGTCCAGTGAACACCGTCGTGGGTGAAGAGCAGGGCGGTGGATCGGCTGCGATCGACGAGGAATTCGTCGCCGGACGCCGTGTCGATGAGTTGCTGGCTACCGCATTCGCTGATCGAGTTGACGGGACCGGCCGCGCGCCACCGGGTCGGCCCTCCGGCGACATCGACCGCACCGACGAGTACGGACTGCGTCCACTCCGACATCCCGCACGCACCCTGGGGAGCCTCGGGGCCAAAGATCACGCAGGGCGCACCAGCCGGACAGGTCAGGCCCGCGTCGGTCCAGGAGCGCCCACCCCTCGACGACGTCACGGTGACGAAGGCCGCCGATTGTCCGGGCTTCGGCGGGAAGAAGTACCTCGCTGAGTAGAGCATCTCAACGCCGCGGGGACGCTCGACGAATCCGGCGAAATCCGTCAGCGTGTAGCCCTTCGGCGGGGGCACGAACCGCCAACTCCTGCCCATGTTTGTCGTCACCAGGGCCACCGCGTAGGAAGGCGGTATCAACCCACCGTGAGCCGCCTGGAACGCGGCGTAGATGGTCGTTGGGTGACTCGGGTCTAGCGCGACGTCCTCGCACGCGACGACCGCCGTCGTACTCCCGGGCGAGGACGAGAGCGCCAGGTGGGAGCTCCTCAGCATCGGCCCTACCGACCGGTCCGAGACGAGAGTGGGTCGACCCGCGCCCGAGGCGATGTCCACGCCCTTCGCGGTGCACCACCCGGCGGTGGCGCTCCTGGGCTGGGCGGCGATCGGACTCCCCCAACCGGAAGGCTGGACGAGCAGGGGTCGGATGCGGCCGAGGGACGCCCACGGAACCGAACGACCACTCGACAGAGCGATCGACGGGGTCGCAATAGTGGCGCTCGCCCCCACCAGGGCGATGGCGAGAGCGATGCGACGGAAGGCGACCACGGCTCACTGTGACACGCCGCCGTCGACCGCGGTGGGTCGGGGACGGAGATGCGTGACGGCGTCGCCCGTCGTCGTCCGCGCACCGGCGGGCTGACGGCGGCGACGCATCGAGTCACCGCTGCCGATCGGCCACGTCACCCGCACGGGCGTGAGGACCCCTGCGGGCTCCGTGGTCTCCCGATTCGGAGGTGGGCCCCGGGACGGTCTCGAGGGGCCCATCGAGCAACCCGTCCTCTATTCGACAGCAGCCCGACGGTGTCCGACACCGGTCGGAAGCGGCCGAGCGTCGTCCGCGGGGCGCGCCGGAGGTCCTGCGGCTAGAGGGAGCGCAGCGCGTCGAGGAGGTCGCTCACCTCGGCGCGCCGGGTGTAGTCGGGGTCGACGAAACGCCAGGCGACGAGTCCGTCGGTACCTACGACGTACGTCGCCGGCACCGGCAACTCGTGGGTGTCGTCACCGTTGTGCGCGGGGACGTCGATGCCCCAGGACTCGTAGAGAGGCCACAGGCCGGCCGGCATGGTGAAGACGAGGCCGAACTCGCGGGCGACCCGATTGCCCACGTCGGAGAGGACGGGGAAGGGCAGGTCGTTCTTCTCGGTCGTGGTGAGCGACATGTCGGGGGTCTCCGGTGAGACGGCCACGATGGTCGCCGAGAGGGCGCGGAACTCGTCGAGAGCGGCCGCGTAGGCGCGCAGCTGGAGGTTGCAGTAGGGGCACCAGCCCCCGCGGTAGAAGGTGACGATCAGGGGGCCTCGTTCGAGCAGGTCGTCGGCCCGCACCGTCTCGCCGGTGGCTCCCGGGAGCTCGAAGCGGGGAATGCGCCCGCCGACGGCGAGGGACCGCTCGACGATCCGGAGCGCCGCCACCTCGGCGGTCGCGCCGTCGACGACGTCCCGCGTCGCGTCGTCCATCCGAGCGCGCGAGGCCTCTCGCCGCTCGTTCAACTGCCGTCCCAGACTCTCCATCCGGCCTCCTTCGCGGGCCCAGTGTAGGAGTGAGATCTCGTCAGGACGCCGGGTTGCTCGGGGCGACGACCGCCCGGGCGTCGAGCGGGTAGCCCGTGAGGGGGGAGAAGTCGGCGATGAGCGCGAAGCGGTCCCCGCGGATGAGGGTCACGCGCCATTCGACGATCCGCTCGGCGTCACGGGTGTGGCGAGAGATGGCGAGCGCCGCGACGTCCGCGGGCAGCTCGAGGAGAGCGCGGTCGTCGGGGGTGGGCACGACGGCGCGAATCTGCTCGCGGCCCGTGACGAGTCGCACCCCGGCCCGCCGCTGGAGCTCGGTGTAGAGGGCGGTGTGGGAGAAGTCGGCGCCGTGCAGCGCCGTCCCGACGTCGGCCGGCAGCCAGACCCGGTCGAGGGCGAGCGGCTCGCCTTCGGCGAGTCGGAGTCGCTCGAGGAAGAAGAGAGGGGCGGCGGCGTCGAGGCCGAGCTCCCTTGCCGCCTCGGGGTCCCGGCGGGTGTCGCGGACACGCACCACACTCTGCTGATCGAGCCCGGCCGCCTCGACGGCGTCGTAGAGGGTGTAGATGGCGCCGAGTGGCTGCTCGATGAGGGGCGTCGGCGCGACGCGTGGTCGGCGCCCGCGCTCGGCGATGATCGTGCCCTCGTCGCGCAGGCGTCGCATCGCCTCTCGAACGGTGTTGCGGCTGACGCCGTACTCATCGGCGAGGTCGAGTTCGCCCGGGAAGTCGTCGCGGAACTCTCCGGCGACGAGGCGCGCCACCAGCCGGTCGTAGAGCTGGGCCCAGAGGGGGAGGGGGCTATCTCGATCCAGCTCGCTAGCTCGGGTCATCGGGCTCACCTTCCCACGGGATCGTTCGCAGTCTAGGAAGGAGGGTCCGCGGGAGTGCTAATGTACCAACATTCGGACATTCACGGAGGGAGTCGCCGACGATGACTGAGCGGGGCGTGTCGATTCGGGGAGGACGGCGATGATCGCGACCGCGTCACTGGCCGCCGTCCTCGGAGTCGCCATCGGGCTGTCCCTCGGCGCGCTCGGTGGCGGAGGGTCGATCCTCACGGTTCCGGCCCTCGTCTACGTCCTCGGCGTGAGCCCCCGTCACGCGACCGACGCCTCCCTCCTCATCGTCGGCCTGAGTGCCCTGATCGGGATGTGGGGTCACCACCGCGCCGGGCGCGTGCGGTGGGGCGTCGGGACGAGCGTCGGCGTCGTGAGCGTCCTCGGCTCGCTCGTCGGCACGGCCCTCAATCGGCGGATCGATCCGAACCTCCTCCTCGCGCTCTTCGCCGCCCTCATGTTCGTCGTCGCCGCCCTCATGATCCGACGCGACCGCCGCGCGATGGCGCCGAGAGGCGAGGCGCCGGGGCTCGAGCCCCCGACGGCGCCGGCGGGGGGTGGCCTCGCGCTCGCCACGCGCACCCGGCCCGCGGGGACCCGTACGCGGCCGGCGCTCGTCGTCGCGGTGGGCGTCGTGGTCGGCTTCCTCACCGGGTTCCTCGGTGTGGGCGGCGGATTCGTCATCGTCCCGAGCCTCGTCCTCGCCCTGGACTTCGACCTCGCCGAGGCGGTCGGCACGTCACTGCTCATCATCGCGATGAGCAGCGCGCTGGCCATCCTCGAGCGCCACGGCGTGAGCGGCGTTCCCGGGAGCGTTCTCGCGTCCTTCTCGGTGAGCGCCATGGTCGCGGCTCTCGTCGGCAACCAGGTCGCGGGTCGAGTCTCGGCCCGGCGCCTCAATCAGGGCTTCGTCGTCCTGGTCATCGTGGTCGCCTGCTACGTGGCGATTCGCAGCGGCCTCGCCCTCGCCTGACGCGCCTCGCCCCCGGGGAAGACCCGGGGATAGGGTGACGACGAGTCGCGACCCGAGGGGGGATCATGACCGATGAGACGACGAGGACGACCGCGGACGGCGGAACGGCCCCCGGCGAGATTCCGGCGATGGTGCGCGAGAGCGCCCTCGTCGCTCCGACCTATCCGCGCAGTGGGCGACTGCCGGTCGCGACCCCGGCGGAGTACGTCGAGCTCTACGCGCGATCGATCGACGACGTCGGCGCCTACTGGGCGGGGGTCGCCGGGGAGTTCGAGTGGATGGGGGGGTGGCCGTCGAGCGAGAACCTCGTGGGAAGCCTGGCCGACGGCTTCTCGTTCTTCCCCGGGTCGCGAGGCAACGTCAGCGTCAACTGCGTGGATCGGCACGCTCGCACGACCCCGGACAAGGTCGCCGTCCACTGGATCGGCGAGGACGGGACCCGTCGCTCGTGGACCTACGCCGAGTTCGCCGACGAGACGGCGCGACTGGCGCAGGCGATGCGCGACCTCGGCGTCGGGACCGGCGACGTGGTGGCCGTCTACCTGCCCAATCTGCTGGAGACCTTCGCCGTCGTCCACGCCTGCCTGCGCATCGGGGCCATCTACAACATCGTCTTCTCGGGGTTCTCACCGTCGGCCCTCGCCGACCGCATCATCGACACCGGGGCCAAGGTCGTCGTCACGGCCGACGAGACCTTTCGTCGCGGTCGCGCCATCGCGCTGAAGGCCACGCTCGACCGGGTCCTCGACGGGTTGCCCAGCGTCGAGCACGTCGTCGTGGTGCGCCGCAGCGCCAACCCGGCGGTGCCGATGTCGGCCCCCCGCGACGTCTACTACGACGAGCTCATGGCCGCGACCGCGACGCGGGCCGCCCCCGTCGCCCTCGAGGCCAACGACCCCGGCTTCATCATCTACACGAGCGGCACCAGCGCCAAGCCCAAGGGCCTCGTGCACAGCGGGATCGGCTTCATGATCGGCGCCTACCACAACGTCCGCTACGCGCTCGACCTCGGACCCGAGGACGTCTACTGGTGCACCGCGGACTGTGGCTGGCTGACCTTCCCCATCTTCGAGCTCATCGGCGCGACGGCCCACGGCGCCACGATGATCGCGACCGAGGGCGCCCTCGACTTCCCGAGTCCCGACCGCCTCTACTCGATCCTCCAGGAGTACGGCGTGACGAAGGTCTTCACCGCCCCGACGGTCCTACGCATGCTGGCACGCCAGGGGGCCGAGCTCGCACGCCCGTTCGACCTCTCGGCGCTGCGGCTCATCGCCCTCGTCGGGGAACCCCTCGACGCGACGACGTGGTGGTGGGTGCGCGAGCACGTGGGCGACGGGAGCGTCGAGATCAACAACACCTACGGGCAGAGTGAGACGGGGAGCGCCTGGACCTCGTCGGCGGTGGGCGTCACGTGGGCGAAGCCGGGGTCGTGCGGACCGGCCCTGCCGGGTCACGACTACGCGATCGTCGACGTCGACGGCGCGCCGGTCGGCGCGGGGGAGACGGGATACCTGACGCTGACCCAGCCCTTCCCGACGCTCTTTCGAGGGGTGTGGCGCGACCCCGAGCGCTACCGCGCCCAGTACTTCACGCGGTTCGGGCCCTCGCGCTACGACAGCGCCGACGCCGCGATCGAGGACGGCGACGGCCACGTCTGGGTGATCGGGCGCGTCGACGACGTCATCAACGTGGCGGCGCACCGCCTCTCGACCATGGAGATGGAGAGCGCGCTGCTGACGGTGCCGGGCGTGGCCGAGGCCGCGGTCATCGGCGTGGCCGACCCGGTGAAGGGTCAGGTTCCCGAGGCCTTCGTCACGCTCGCCGCCGGGGCGGCGGGGCGGGTGAGCGAGGCGGACCTGAGCGAGCGACTGGTCGAGTCGATCGGCGCGATCGCGCGGCCGCGGCGCGTGCACGTCCTCTCGACGATGCCCCGCACCCGCAGCGGCAAGATCGTCCGGCGCCTCCTGCGCGAGCTCGTGGTCGACGGCACGGCCCGCGGTGACGTGAGCGGCCTCGAGGATCCCGAGGTCCTCGCCCAGCTCGAGAGCGAGCTCGGCGAGGACCGCTGAACGACGCGGCCCGGCGTCCCCGAGGGGCCACCGGGCCGAGTAGTTTCGTCGCCGTGAGCGATGACGCCCCGCTGATCGGATCCCTGTCCGCGACCCTTGACGCCGTCGACCGGGCGCTCGAACGGCTCCGGGACGGCAGTTACCGGACCTGCGAGACGTGCGGGGCCCCCATCGAGGAGGCCCAACTCGCCGCCGACCCGCTGCGGACCCGTTGCCGGGCCCACCTCGAGATCGCCTGAGCGACTACTTCTTGGTCGCCCAGAAGACGTCGGCGATGCCGTCGATCTCCTCGAGCAGCCGGTCGGCCACCGCGACGTCGTTCGTCTTCTTCGCCTCGCCGGCCGACTTGGTCGCCTTCCAGAAGAGGTCGTGGAGGTTGCCGTAGGTGGCCAGGTGCTCGGGCTTGAAGTAGTCGGTCCACAGCACCCACAGGTGGTGCTTCACCAACTCGCAGCGCTCCTCCTTGATGAGGTTCGCGCGGACGCGGAAGTCCTCGTCGCTCGAGGCGTTGTGCTTCTCCATGATCGCCTTGACCGACTGGGCCTCGATGCGGGCCTGGGCGGGGTCGTAGACGCCGCAGGGCAGGTCGCAGTGGGCGTGGGCGGTCAGGGGGGTGCCGTGCGCCGTGAGCAGGGCGCTGAGGCGGGTGCGGATCGTCATGTCGGGCCTTTCGAGTCGCGCACCGGGCGGTGCGGTATGGGTACCAGCACGCAGGTTACCGAGCGGCGCCCGGTATCGTTCGCCCGTGACCCTGGTCGACCTCGTCGCGCGGCGCGTCGCGATCGTCGGCGAGTCGATGCGGCCCACGCTGAGCGACGGCGACGAGGTGATCGCCGTGCGACCGTGGCGGCGGGTGCGCCGCGGTGACCTCGTCGTGCTCGCCGATCCCCGGGAGCCGCGTCGGTGGCTCGTCAAGCGCGTGGGGGAGCGTCGCGGGGGTCGACTCGAGCTGCGCGGGGACAACCCCGATCGTTCGACCGACTCGCGGGACTTCGGCCCCGTCGCCGCCCGCGACGTCCGCTACCTCGTGCCCGCGCGACTCAACGGGCTCGCGCGCGGGGAGCGCCGGTAGGCTGCGGCCGTGACGCGCCTGGCGATCCTCTCCTACCACACCTGCCCCCTCAGCCAGCCGGGCACGGGTGACGGAGGCGGGATGAACGTCTACGTTCGCGAGCTCGCGAGCGCGCTGGCGCGCCTCGGTCACGAGGTCGACGTCTACACGCGACGCGACCACCCCTCGGCCCGCGACGTCGTCGCGGTCGAGCCCGGCTTTCGCATCCACCACGTCACGGCCGGGCCGGTCGCGCCGGTCGAGCGGGCCCACCTGCCCCACTACGTCGAGGAGTTCACGCGCGGCGTCGCGGCCTCGTTCCGCTGCACCGGGGCTCCCGACGCGATCCACGCCAACTACTGGCTGAGCGGGCTGGCGGGCCATCCGCTGAAGCACGAATTCGGCATCCCGCTCGTCGTCACCTTCCACACCCTGGAGCGCGTGAAGGCGGTCGACTACGAGCCCGAGTCCGACGAACGGGGGACGCAGGAGGAAGCCATCATCGGCTGCGCCGACGCCGTCCTCGCGAGCTGCGACGTCGAGGTCGAGCAGTTCCTCCACCTCTACGACGCCCCTCCCTCCCGGGTCCACGTGGTGCCCCTCGGCGTCCAGCACGCCTTTTTCGCCCCGGGGCACCGACCCCAGGCTCGCCGCGCCCTCGGGCTGCGGGCCGAGGCGACCCAGCTCCTCTTCGTCGGCCGCATCCAGGCGCTGAAGGGGGTCGACCTCGCCCTCGAGACCCTGATCGAGCTGCGCGCGCGGGGCCGCGACGCCGATCTCGCCATCGTGGGTGGCCCCTCGGGCCCCGACGGACGGGCCATGCTCTCGCACCTCCACCACCGCGTCGCCGAGGCCGGGGTGATCGATCACGTCGCCTTCGTCGCGCCCCAGGCTCACCAGCTCCTCTCCACGTGGATGCGCGCGGCCGACGTCACCCTCGTGCCGAGCCGCAGCGAGAGCTTCGGCCTCGTGGCCCTCGAGTCCTCCGCCTGCGGCACTCCGGTCGTCGCGAGCGACGTCGGGGGTCTCGCCACCCTGGTCGAGCCGGGGGTGAACGGGGTCCTCCTGCCCTCGCGCGCTCCGGCGGACTGGGCGGAGGCCGTCGAGGGCGTGCTCGCGGTCGATCGCGCCCCCGGGCTGTCGGCGGGTGCGGTGCGCCTGGCGCGTCGCTACACCTGGCGCGCCGCGGCCGACGCCCTGGCCGGACTGACCCGCTCGCTCGTCGACGACGGGCTGGTGCGCTGCTAGCCGTGCGCTTCGCCGTCGGCGGCGATGACGCGTCGCGCCGCGTCGACGACGCCCTGCGGAACTGGCGGGACCAGGCCGAGGCCGTGGGCCACCCCGCCGAGCTCGAGGGCCCGAGCGGCCCGGACGAGCACGGCCAGCACCACTGGCTGCTGCGCCTACGCGGGGAGGAGCGCGACGTCATCACCCTCTGGTTCGCCCTGCGCCAGCGCAGCGTGCGCGTCGAGGCCGAGGTCACCCCCGCGCCGGAGCGGTCCGAGGCCGTCTACCGCTACGCGCTCGCGCGCAATCGCGAGGCGCGCAGCGCCTGGCTGGCCCTCGGCCCCGAGGACGGCCTCTACCTGGTGAGCGTCGTCGCGCTCGAGGAGTTCCACCACGCCCGCCTGGAGGAGTTGGTCGCCGAGTTCCTCGTCATCGTGGACGAGATCTACCCGACGGCCATGTCGCTCGGCATGCCGTGGTTCCGCCGCCGCCCCGGGCGGTGATTGGGTACCCTGGCGCATGGCCCTGCGACTCCTGATCGTCGGCGGCGGCAAGATGGGCTCGGCGCTCGCCGAAGGCCTCGCGCGCGCCGCCTGGTGCCCGTCGAGCGAGCTCGGCGTGATCGAGCCCTCGCGCGAGACGCGCGAGTCACTCGCCGCGCGCCTGCCCGGCGTCGCGGTCCTGGCCCAGGCCGAGCTCGGCGACGTCGACGAGGGGACCGGGGTCGTGCTCTGCGTCAAGCCCGACCAGGCCGAGTCGGTCGCCCGCACGATCGGGGCCCTCGGGATCGGGCGGGTCCTCTCGGTCGTCGCGGGACTGTCAACGGCGCGCCTCGAGGCCGCCCTGCCCCGGCCCATCCCGGTGGTTCGGTCGATGCCCAACACCCCGGTCCTCGTCGGGCGCGGGGCGAGCGCCATCGCCGGAGGGGCGCACGTGCGGGCGGAGGACCTCGAGTGGGCCGAGTCGATCCTCGGTGCGGTCGGCTCGGTCGTTCGGGTGACCGAGCGCAACATCGACGCGGTCACGGGACTCTCGGGTCCGATGCCCGCCTACCTCTACCTGGTGATCGAGGCCCTCATCGAGGCCGGCGTGCACCAGGGGCTCACGCGCGAGGTGTCGCGCCGACTCGTCGTCGACACCTTCGCGGGCTCGGCTGAGCTGCTCCAGTCGACCGGGGCTTCCCCGGAGGAGCTCCGCGCCCAGGTGACCTCGCCCGGCGGCACGACCGCCGCGGGCCTGCGGGCCCTCGAGACCCACGCCGTGCGGGCGGCCTTCCTCGACGCCGTGGCGGCCGCCGCCGAGCGGAGCCGACAGCTCGGCCGCTGAGCCTGGGTAGCGTGAGGGCGATGTCGACCCCTCGCGCGCGTCAGCGGCGGCTCTCGGCCGCGACGGTGGCGCGCCTGCCCCTCTACCAGCGCGTGGTGGCCGACGCGGCCCTGCGGGGGGAGTCGGTCGTCGACTCGACGGTGCTCGGGACGCGCGCCGGCGTCACCCCGGCGACCGTCCGGCGCGACCTCGCCGGGCTCGGGACCCTGGGGACCCGCGGGACCGGCTACGAGGTCGACCTCCTGGGCCAGCGCCTGGCCGAGGCCCTCGGCCACGATCGCCGCTGCGACGTCGTGCTCGTGGGACTCGGCCACCTGGGCCACGCGCTCGCCACGTCGCGAACCTTCCTCGCCCCCGGGGCTCGCTTGAGCGCCCTCTACGACGTCGATCCCGAGGTGGTGGGGACCACGGTCGGGGGGCTCGTCGTGCACGACCTCGCCGACGGCGTCGAGGCGGCCTCGGTCGCCGTGCTCGCGGTGCCCGCCGGCGCCGCCCAGGACGTGGCCGAGCGCTGCGTGCGCGCGGGGATCCGCGCCCTGCTCAACTTCTCGCCCACCGTCCTGCGCGTGCCTCCCGGGGTCGCCGTTCAGGACGTCGACCTCTCCACGGAGCTCCAGATCCTCCTCTACCACCTGCACCACGGCACCGGCCCCCTGGCCGGGGGGCTGTGGCGCGACCTGGCCCCCGGCGCGAGCGACGCCCTGTCGTAGCATGGCGGGGGTGATGAAGGGGAGACGATGGCGCTGATCGCGGTGGGCCTCGATCACGAGCGCGCCCCGCTCGACCTCCTCGAGCGAGCGAGCATCCCCGAGCACGAGTGGCCCAAGGTCCTGCGGACGCTCGTCGCCCACCGCAACGTCCACGAGGCCGTCCTCGTCTCGACGTGTCTGCGTACCGAGGTCGTGGCCCGCATCGACTTCTTCCACGGGGCCCTCGAGGACATCGCGCGCACGCTGGCCGAGGCGTCCGGGGTCACCGTCGAGGAGCTCGAGCCGGTCATCCGCATCGCCTTCGACCGCGGCGTCGCCCGCCACCTCTTCAGCGTCGCGGGAGGGCTGCGATCCGTCGTCCCCGGCGAGTTCGAGGTGCTCGGTCAACTCCGGCGCGCCCTGGAGGTCGCTCTCGACGAGCAGACCGCCGGCGAGGAGATGTCCGACCTCTTCCACCGGGCCATCGCCTCGGGTCGACGCGTGCGGGCCGAGACGTCCATCGCCCGCGGGACCACGAGCTTCGCGTCGGCCGCCGTGACCCTCGCCGAGGAACTGCTCGGGTCCGATCTCGCCGGGGCCCAGGTGACCGTGCTCGGCGCGGGTCAGCTCGCCGAGGGCGTCGCGCGCACCCTGCTCGACCCCGGGCGCGCGATCTCGTCCCTGCGTCTGACCAACCGAACGCCGACGCGGGCGACCACCCTCGCCGCCGCGCTCGACGACGATCGCGTTCGGGTGGTCGACTGGGTCGATCGCGCGGCCACGAGCCGCGCGTCGCGACTCGTCGTCGTCGCCGTCGAGGCGCCCGACCCCGTGCTCGGGGTGGAGGACCTCGCGTCGTCCTCGGACGTGCTCGTCGTGGATCTCGGGATGCCGCGGGCCGTCGAGCCGGCGGTGGGGGACTTGTCGGGAGTGCGGCGGATCGACATCGACGACCTGCGTGCGCGAGTGGCCAACGCCCTCGACGAGCGTCGCGACGCCCTCGAGGCGGCGCGGACCATCGTCGAGGGCGACGTGGAGCACTACCTCGCCGAGCGGCGAAGCCGTGGAGCCGCCGGCATCGTGCGCGACCTGCGCGCGCACCTCGACGACGTCATCGCGGCCGAGTTGGAGCGTCGGGCGAGCGAGCTGGCGACCCTCGAGCCGGACGCCCGGGACGTCGCGATCTCCCTCGTGCGCTCGACGGTGGCGAAGATCGCCCATCGCCCGACGGTCGCGCTCAAGGAGGCGGCCGGCAGCGACCAGGGGGTGCGCCTCGCGGACGCCACGCGGGCGCTCTTCGGACTGTGAGCGCCCTGCGTCTCGCCACGCGGCGCTCGCCGCTCGCTCGAGCCCAGGCCGAGCGGGTGCGGGTCGCCCTGGCGGCACACGGCGTCGAGGTCGAGGTGATCGGCGTCGAGACGCACGGAGACCTCGACCGGGCGCGTCCGCTCTCGTCGATGGGCGGCCAGGGCGTCTTCGCGCGCGCCATCCAGGACGACCTGCTCTCGGGCCACGCCGACGTCGCCGTCCACAGTGCGAAGGACCTGCCCAGCGTGACGCCCGAGGGCCTCGTCATCGCCGCCGTGCCCGAGCGGGAGGACCCGGCCGACGCCCTGCTCGGCGCGACCCTCGAGGGCCTCGCTCCCGGCGACGTCGTGGCGACCGGCTCGCCCCGCCGACGGGCCCTCCTCCTCGAACGGCGACCCGACCTGCGCGTCGTGGAGCTGCGGGGCAACATGGCCACCCGCTTCGCCGCCGTGGGCCGTGACGGCGTGAGGGCGGTGGTGGCGGCCGTGGCGGCCCTCGCTCGGCTCGGAGAGAGCGCCCGCATCGCCGAACGTCTCGATCCCGAGTGGTTCGTCCCGCAGGTGGCCCAGGGCGCGATCGCCCTGGAGTGCCGCGCCGACGACGACGTGACCCGGGCGGTCCTCGCCGAGCTCGACGACCCGGACGCCTCGCGGGCCGTGCGGGCGGAGCGGGCCTTCCTCGCCGAGCTCGGGGCGGGCTGCACGGTGCCGGTCGGGGCGCACGCCACCGTCGTCGACGGAGAGCTGCGAATGATCGGCGTGATGGCGGCCGCCGACGGCTCGACGGTGCTGCGAGCGAGGGTGGTCGGCGCCGACGCCGTGGACCTCGGACGTCGCCTGGCGAGGGAGCTGCGTGACGAGCGCGGCGGCGCGGGGCTGGCGGGGTGGACCGACTCGTGAGGGTCGTGCTGACGCGCGAGGAGGGTCACAACGACGCCCTGCGCGCGCGGCTGCCGCGGGGTGCCGAGGCGATCGAGGTGCCCCTGACGCGCACGGTGTCGCGGGACCACGCGGCGGTCGCCGAGGAGGCGACCCGCGATCCGCGCGCCCCCTTCGCCTCCCTCGTGGTGACGAGCGCGCGCGGCGCCCCCTACGTGGACGACGTCGTCGCCAGCCTGCGTCCGGGATGGCGCACCTACGCGGTCGGCCCCGCCACGGCCCACGCCCTGGACGGGCTCGGCTGGGGCGCCTCGGTGGTCGGTCGGGAGGGGGCGGGCGCCCTCGGCCGCGCGGTGTCGGAGGGCCCCGTCCTCGTCCTCGCCGCCGCGACGACGCGACCCGAGCTCGTCGCCGAGCTTGAGCGTCGGGGACTCGCCGCCGCGACGGTCGCCTGCTACGCCACCGAGCCGCTCGTCCCCGACGAGGCGGGCCGGCGCGCCCTCCGGAGTGCCGACGTGGTGGTGATCGGGGCGCCGTCGGCGTGGGCGGTCGCCCGCCCGCTGGTCGCCGCGACGGCGTGGGTCCTCGTGCCGGGAGCGACGACGGGCGCCGAGGTGCGCCGGAGCCACGAGCGCGTCCTCGAGGGCTGGGACGGGGACCTCGCCGGCCGCCTCGAGGCCCTGGAGCATGGGGGCATTCGCGACCAGCGGTAATAGGCTCGGGACGTGTTCCCCATCGATCGCCCGCGGCGCCTGCGGCGCACGGCCGCGCTGCGGCGTCTCGTCGCGGAGGCCACCCTCGATCCCGGCGACCTGATCGCCCCCCTCTTCGTCGCCGAGGGCCTCGACGCGCCGCGCGCCATCAGCTCGCTGCCCGGTCAGGTCCAGCACACGCTCGACTCGCTGCGCACCGAGGTCGCCGAGCTCGCCCGGCGCGGCGTCGGCGGCGTGATCCTCTTCGGCGTGCCCGCGCAGAAGGACGCCGTCGGCTCGGGGGCCTACGACCCCGACGGGATCGTCCAGGTGGCGCTGCGGGCCCTACGCGACGACCACGGCGACGACGTCGTGGTGATGGCGGACCTCTGCCTCGACGAGTACACGGACCACGGACACTGCGGCGTGCTCGCGACGGACGGATCCGTCGACAACGACGCGACCCTGCCCCTCTACGCTCGGGCGGCCGTCGCCCAGGCCCGCGCCGGGGCGGCCGTCGTCGCCCCGAGCGGGATGATGGACGGTCAGGTCGGCGCGATCCGCTCGGGCCTCGACGAGGCGGGATTCCCCGACACGGTGATCATGTCCTACAGCACCAAGTACGCGAGCGGCCTCTACGGCCCGTTCCGGGAGGCCGTCGACGTCGAGATCGCCGGAGGCGGCGACCGCCGGGGATACCAACAGGACTACCGCAACCGTCGCGAGGGCACCCGCGAGGCCCGGCTGGACGTCGCCGAGGGGGCCGACATCGTAATGGTGAAGCCGGCCATGACCTACCTCGACGTGCTCGCCGACCTGCGCCGCGAGGTCGACGTGCCCCTCGCCGCCTACCACGTGAGCGGGGAGTACGCGATGGTGAAGGCGGCGGCCGAGCGGGGCTGGATCGACGGCCCGGCCGTCGCGCTCGAGCAGATCACGGCCGTCCGACGGGCGGGGGCCGACCTCGTCCTCACGTACTTCGCCCGGGAGCTCGCGGAGGTGCTGGGCTCGTGAGCACCAACGCGGACTGGTTCGAGCGGGCTCGACGAGTCATCCCCGGCGGCGTCGACTCCCCAGTGCGGTCGTTCCGCTCGGTCGGCGGGACCCCGTACACGGTCGTCTCGGGCGAGGGGGCCTACGTCACCGACGTGGAGGGGCGGCGCTACATCGACTTCGTCCAGTCCTACGGGGCCTCCCTGCTCGGGCACGCGCACCCCGCGGTGCGAGCGGCGCTGCACGAAGCCCTCGACCGGGGGACGACCTTCGGCGCCCCGACGCCCGGCGAGGTCCTCCTCGCCGAGGCGATGACCGAGCGCGTCCCCGGGCTCGAGCAGGTGCGCCTCGTCTCCTCGGGCACCGAGGCCGTGATGAGCGCCGTGCGCCTGGCGCGCGGGGCGACGGGACGACGTCGCATCGTGAAGTTCGACGGCTGCTACCACGGCCACTCCGACGGGCTCCTGGTCGCGGGCGGTTCGGGCGTCGCCCAGCTGGGCCTGCCCGGCTCGGCGGGGGTCACCGACGGGGCCGTCGGCGACACCGTGGTCGCGCCCTACAACGTCGTCCCCGAGATCGACGAGACCGTGGCCGCGGTCGTGGTCGAGCCGGTCGCCGCCAACATGAACCTCGTCGCGCCCGAGCCCGGCTTCCTCGAGGGACTGCGTGCGGCGTGCGTTCGAGTCGGGGCGCTGCTCGTCTTCGACGAAGTGATCACCGGCTTCCGCCTGGGGCCGGCCGGGGCCTCGAACCACTTCGGCGTGCGACCCGACCTCTGGACCTTCGGCAAGGTGATCGGCGGGGGACTGCCGGTCGGCGCCTTCGGAGGGTCTCGCGAAGTCATGGCGCACCTGGCGCCGCTCGGCCCCGTGTACCAGGCCGGGACGCTCTCCGGGAACCCGCTGGCGACGGCGGCCGGAGCCACCGTCCTCTCGCTCGTCGGTCCCGCGGACTACGAGGAGCTCGGCGCGCGCGTCGGGAGGTTCGCCGCGGAGCTCGAGGCGGCCGTGACGTCCGCCGGTCTCGCGGCTCGGGTCCCGACCGTCGGCCCACTGGCCGGCCTCTACGTCGCGCGGGAGCCCTTCTCGACCCCCCGCAACGTCGTCGAGGTGCGCGCCGTCGTCGAGTCCGACGTCTACCCGGCCTTCTTCCACGCCCTCTTGCGGCGCGGGGTCGCGTTCGCCCCCGGGGCCTACGAGATCCTCTTCCCCTCCCTGGCCCACCACGAGGCCGAGTACGCGCGTACCGTGGAGGCGGCCGCGGAGGCGGCCGCGGAGGTGGCGCGGGGATGACTCCCCTGCACAGTGAGGGGTGGACGGTTCGCCCGAGCGTGACGCCCGCGGGGCCGACGTCGCCCGTCACCCTCGTCGTCGACGACGAGGGGCTCACCCAGATCGTCGGGATCCACCCGGAGACCTTCGAGACGCCCTGGGCGGTCGTCTCCGACCTGCGACTCACGCGCCGGGGGCGGCGGCTCACCCTCGAGGCCCACGTGGGGGATCGCGACGTCCGCTGGCGACGTCACGATCTCGACGACTTCGAGGAGTGGCGCGAGATCGTCCTCGCCCGTGGGGGCCTGGTGCGGCGTCGACCGCCGCGCGTCGGGGTCGTCGCGGTCGCGGCGGCCGTGATCCTCGCCTCCCTCGGAGGGGTGCTCGCCACCGTGCTCGGCGGGCGGGTCAACCCGACGGTCGAGCGACGCGACGCGACGAACGCCAACCTGACCCTGGCCGACCTGCCGGCGGGGTGGGGGACGACGGTGGGGGGCTACCTCGCCTACCTGGTGCCCCCGGCCGGCGAGGTGGTCACCTCGACCCCGTCGACCATCGCGGGGACCGACGTGGTCGGTGAGGCGGTGGCCGCCCTCTTCCAGCGCTGCCTCGGCGTGAGCAACGCCGCCGACCGCGTCTTCGGCGAGGCCGGACAGCTGCCCGACTACCAGGTGAGCTCGGCCGTCTTCCACGTGGCGACGCCCTACGAGACCGAGGTCGCGACGACCTCGCAGTACTACCGGTCGACCTCGATGGTGACCCGTGACGTCGCCGAGATGTCCCGCCCCGGCTTCGGGGCCTGCTTCGCGCAGGCCAACGCGACCGCCCTGCTCTACAACTACGCGAGCGACACCACGCCGCCGACGGGGGCCCAGTCCTGGACGCCCGCCACCTACGCCCGCGGGTGGGCGCGCGGGGGCGTCGTGCCGGTCGACCTCCCCGGCGTCGAGGGCGCCTACTCGCTCGCCGTCGCCGTCGTCGCGAGTGGCCACTACGAGGTCACGCTCACCGCGCTCGTGCCGTCGTGGCCCGCCGCGCAGCCCCTGCTCACCCGTCTGGTGGGAACGCTCAAGTCCCGGCTCGCCGGCGGCGCGGCCGCCTGATCAGCCGCCGGCCAGCGAGACGACGAGGTCGGTCGCGAAGCCGGCGAGGAGGCCGGCCGTGATCCCCACGTAGACCGTCGTCGCGTGGCGCGAGCGGCCCAGGACGAAGAGGATCTGACCGACGACGTAGACGATCGACCCTCCGGCGAGCGACAGGAAGAGGATCCGCAGCGCGGTCGACGTAGCCACCCATCCGACCAGGGTCCCGATCGTGGTGGGCCCGCCCCCGATGAGGGCCGCCAGCGCGAGGAACCCCCAGCCGGGACGGCGCTCGGCCCCGGCGAGGGGGCTCACGATCCCGAAGCCCTCGGTGGCGTTGTGCAGCGCGAAGCCGACGACCAGCACCGTGGAGAGCCCGAGGGCGCCGCTGCGCGCCGAGGCCCCGATGGCGAGGCCCTCGCCGAAGTTGTGCAGGCCGATGCCTGAGGCGATCATCAGGCTCAGCTCGCGCGCGCTCGGGGCGGCGCCACCGCGTCGCGGCCGACGCCCGACGAGCACCAGGGCGAGCAGCCCGACGGCCGTCCCCGCGAGGAGCAGGGCGACGTAGAGGATGGCGCGGGCCGGGTGGCCCGCCCCGCGGTGGACGGCGGCGAGGGCGTCCTGGACCGGGGCGAGGGCGTTGGCGAAGACGTCGACCACGAGGAAGATGAGCACGCCGACGGCGAGGGCGCTCAGCAGGGCCCGCAGCCGTTCGGCCGGGTGTCGCAGCCGGCCCACCGGCAGACCGAGCACGATGGTCGCACCGGCGATGAAGCCGAGGACGAGCGTGCGCGCGAGGGACATCAGTCGTCGTCGCGGTCGGCCCCGAGGAGCCGACGGAGGGCCCGCTCGGGCACGATCTCGCTGAGGCGGGCGAGTCCGCGGTAGGCGGCCTCGCCCGGTCCGCGACCCGACGGGCTCATGAGGTTGGCCATCACCACGAGCACCTCGCGCATGACGGGCTCGACCCGCATGCCCAGTCCGACGCAGGTGGCCAGGATTCGCGGCTCCGAGATCAGGCGGACGAAGGCCCGCGCCACGCGGTAGTACTCGCCGTAGGCGTCGTCGAGACGCTGCTCGTAGAGGGAGAGCCGGGCGAGGTCGCTCGCGGCGAGGGCCTCGCCGATGGCGCCCGCGGCGAGGCGACCGGTCTCGTAGCCGTAGGCGATGCCCTCACCGTTGAAGGGGTTGATGGCGGCCGCCGCGTCGCCGACGACGAGGGTGTTGGGGCCGACGTGCGGGCCGCGGGCGAGTCCCATGGGCAGCCGACCCCCCGTCGGCGCGCCGAGCGAGGTCTCCGGGGTGAGTCCCCAGGCCTCGCCGACCTGGGCGACGAAGTAGTCCTGCAACTTGGTGGTGTTGACGCCCTTCCAGGCACCGTCGGTCGAGAGGAGGCCGACCCCGACGTTGACGCGGCCGTCGCCCAGGGGGAAGATCCAGCCGTAGCCCGGCACCACCGTGCCCGAGGGATCGCGGATGTCGAGGTGCGACTCGATCCAGGGCTCGAGGCTGCGCTCGCTGCGGTAGTAGCCGCGCAGGGCCATGCCCATCGGCCACTGTCGGTTGCGCGTGACCCCGAGCTCGCGGCCGAGGCGTGAGTTCTGCCCGTCGGCGACGACGACGACGCGGGCGCGCAGCTCGCGCGTCGTCCCGGTCGCCTTGTCCTTCACGACGACGCCGGCCGCGCCGCGCAGGCCCCCCGCGCTGGGCGCCGAGGGCTCGAGGAGGGCGATCGCCTCGGTCCCGGTGAGGACCGTGGCACCGTGCGCGACGGCGTGATCGGCGACGAGGCCGTCGAGGTCGAAGCGGGTGATCGTGTAGCCGTAGTGGGGGAAGACGGGGTGCTCGGGCCACTGCATCTCGAGCGAGGCGCCGAAGCCGAAGGCGCGCAGCCCCTCGTAGCGGTGCCCCTTCGCGGCGACCGCCGGCTCGAGGCCCATGGCCGCGAGCTGGTGGACCGAGCGAGGGGTGAGGCCGTCGCCGCACGTCTTCTCGCGCGGGTAGGTCTTGCGCTCGACGAGCGTCACGGACCAGCCCGCCGCGGCGAGCCAGTAGGCGCACGAGGCCCCCGAGGGACCACCCCCCACGATGACGACGTCGGTGGTCGAGATGGAGTCCGCGGGGTTCGACACGGGACGCAGCCTAGGCCGGTGACGATTCACTCGATCACGAACAATCGGCCCATCGCGGTCTGGTAGAAAGTATGGACGTGGACCAGTACCTCCCCATACTGGGACTTCTTGTGCTCGGCGTGCTGTTCGCGTCCGGCTCGTTTGTCGCGTCGGCCCTGTTGGCCCCGCGCAAGCGGCCCACGGACGCGAAGACCGCACCGTACGAGTGCGGGATCGTCCCCGAGTACGAGCCGCCCCAGCGCTTCCCCGTGCGCTTCTATCTCGTGGCGATGATCTTCGTGATCTTCGACATCGAAGTGGTCTTCATGTACCCCTTCGCCGTCGTGTTCCGCCAGCTGGGCCTCTTCGGCCTGATCGAGGTGCTGGCCTTCTCGCTCACGGTGTTCGCGGCGCTGATCTTCCTCGTCAGTGAGGGTGCCCTCTCCTGGGGGCCGGCGAAGCACCTGGCGAAGGGCATGCCGGCGCGGACCAGCTCGTCGACCATCGTGCGCATCGGCGTCGACGCGGGGCGGGCGGCGTAGTGGCGCTCGAAGACCTCCAGCACAACTTCCTGACCGGCCGTCTCGAGGACCTGGTGCGCTGGGCGCGTCGGGCCTCCGTGTGGCCGGCCACCTTCGGTCTGGCCTGCTGCGCCATCGAGATGATGGCGAGCGGCGCCGCCGACTTCGACCTCGCCCGCTTCGGGATGGAGGTGTTCCGCAACTCCCCGCGCCAGGCCGACCTCATGATCGTGGCCGGGCGCGTGAGCCAGAAGATGGCCCCCGTCCTGCGTCAGGTCTACGACCAGATGATGGAGCCCAAGTGGGTCCTCTCGATGGGCGTCTGCGCCTCGACCGGCGGGTTGTTCAACAACTACGCGATCGTCCAGGGCGTCGACCAGATCGTCCCGGTCGACGTCTACGCGCCGGGGTGCCCGCCGAGCCCCGAGACGCTGATGCACGCGATCCTGACGCTGCACGAGCAGATCCGCACCGGCGAGATCATGAAGCGTCGCGCGACCGGCAACCCGGTCCACCTCGACCACGCGGAGAGCCCCTGGACGCCCGAGGTCCCGGTGGCCGTACGACTGGGGACGCCCAAGTGATGGAGCTGCCCGCCGACGCTCCCGCCGTCATCACCGCCGACGCCCTGCGCGCCGACCTCGGGTGCTTCCCGACCCGTGAGCAGTACCACGACCTCGTCGCGGCGTTCAAGGCCGACGGCTTCGAGGTCTGCGCCGACCTCTGCGCGGTGGACTACCTCGAGCACGCCGATCGCGCGCTGCCCGAGGGCGTCACGCCGACCCGGTTCGAGGTCGTCGTCAACCTTCTGTCGATGTCGCGTCGCGAGCGCGTGCGCATTCGCGTCCAGGCCGGCGACGTGGAGCCCGAGGTCGACTCGCTGTTCGACCTCTATCCCGGGAGCGAGGCCATGGAGCGCGAGGCCTTCGACCTCCTGGGCGTGATCTTCCGGAGCCACCCCGACCTCACGCGCATCCTCATGCCCGAGGACTGGGAGGGGCACCCGCTGCGCAAGGACTACGGGACCGGTCGGGTTCCCGTGCAATTCAAGGAAGCGCCAGGTCCCCGATGAGCGAGCCCACGGTACGCACCGCCGAGCGCCTCGAGGCGCTCACCGCCGAGACGAGCGAGGGACCCCAGGAGCTCCAGCGCCGCGAGGCCACGCCCGCGAGCGAGCTCGGCCGCGAGGTGGGCTCGGTCGTCCGCATCGACGACACCCCGTTCAACCCCGACGACGTCGACTACGAGCGGGCCGACGACGAGACGATGATCATCAACATGGGTCCGTCGCACCCGTCGACCCACGGCGTGCTGCGGATCATGCTCGAGCTCGACGGCGAGATCGTGCTGCGCGCGAAGCCGGTCATCGGCTACCTGCACACCGGCATGGAGAAGACCGGCGAGATGCTGAGCTACGTCCAGGGGGCGACGAACGTCACCCGCATGGACTACCTGAGCCCGATCATCAACGAGCTCTCGTACTCGATGGCCGTCGAGGCCCTGCTCGGGATCGAGGTCCCGGAGCGGGCCGTGTGGATCCGGATGATGATGAGCGAGCTCAACCGCATCAGCTCGCACCTCGTCTGGATGGCCACCAACGGCATGGACCTCGGGTCCACGTCGATGATGATCTACGGCTTCCGCGAGCGCGAGCTGATCCTCGCCTTCTTCGAGAAGACGGCGGGCCTGCGCCTCAACCTCAACTACGTGCGCCCCGGCGGCGTCGCCGCCGACCTGCCCGATGGCTGGGAGGACGACGTCGAGGTCATCTGCGACACGATCTACGAGCGCACCTTCGAGTACGACGAGTTGCTCACTGGCCAGCCCATCTTCCGTCAGCGCATGGTGGGCGTGGCGCCGATCTCGGCCGAGGAGGCCCTGGCACTCGGCGTCACGGGTCCGCTCCTGCGATCGACGGGGGTGCCGTGGGACCTGCGCCGGACGATGCCGTACCTCGCCTACGACCAGGTCGACTTCGACGTGATCGTCGGGACCTACGGCGACAACTTCGACCGCTACGCGATCCGCCTGAACGAGATCCGCGAGTCGGTCCGGATCATCCGCCAGTGCCTCGAGCGCATGCCCGCGGGCGACTACCGCAGCCAGGACCCCAAGGTGACGCCGCCGCCGCGCGCGCGCATCGGCGAGTCGATGGAGGCGCTGATCCACCACTTCAAGCTGTTCACCGAGGGATTCCACGTGCCCGCGGGCGAGGTGTACTCGGCCGTCGAGTCGCCCCGCGGCGAGCACGGCTGCTACATCGTGAGCGACGGGGGGCCCAAGCCCTACCGGCTGCACGTGCGCGCCCCGAGCTTCGTGAACCTGCAGGCCATCCCGCTGCTCATGCGCGGCGCCTCGATGGCCGACGCCATCACCGTGATCTCGACGGTGGACCCGATCATGGGAGAGGTAGACCGATGAGCCATTTCCGTGCTGACGTGCGCCAGCGGGCCGAGGAGCTGGTGGCGGTCTACCCGCGACGGCGCTCCGCCATGCTGCCGATGCTGCACCTGGCCCAGGAGCAGGACGGGTACGTGACCGACGGGGCGATCGAGGAGATCGCCGAACTGACCGGCACGACCCCGGCCGAGGTCCGCGGGACCGCCGCCTTCTACGACATGTTCCACCTCGAACCGGTCGGCCGCTACGTCGTGGGCGTCTGCACCAACGTCGCCTGCCTGCTCGCGGGAGGCGACGACCTCCTCGAGCACGCCAGCCGCACCCTCGGCTGCGCGGTGGGCGGCACGAGCGACGACGGGCTGTTCACACTCGAGGAGACCGAGTGCCTGGCCGACTGCAACATCGCACCGGTCGTCCAGGTCAATCACCGCTACGTCCGCACGACGACCCCCGACGCCTTCGACCAGCTGGTCACCGACCTGCGGGCCGGCCGGCTCGACGGCGACGTGCCGCCGCACGGGACCCTGATCCGCGTGCGACGCAACGGCGGCCTGCGCGTGGAGCGGGACGAGTTGAGTGCCGAGCGGGCCGCCGCGCGCGCTGCGCGCGAGGCCCGGGCGGCGACGGAGGCGAAGTAAGTGGCCAGTCTCGACGCCCCCCGCATCGTCTCGTCGCGCTCCGAGTTCACGGACTCCTTCACCCTGACCCGCTACCTCGCGACGGGCGGCTACGAGGGCCTACGCAAGGCCCTCACCATGTTCCCCGAGGCGGTCGCGGCCGAGGTCGACGCGGCCTCGCTGCTGGGCCGCGGCGGCGCCGGGTTCCCCGCCGGGCGCAAGTGGTCGATGCTGCGCAAGTCGCCCGTCTCCTACCTGGTCGTCAACGGCGACGAGTCGGAGCCGGCGACCTTCAAGGACCACTACCTCGTCGAGCGTGATCCTCACCAGCTCGTCGAGGGCGTGATCATCGCCGCCTACGCGCTCCAGGTGACCCAGGCGTTCATCTTCCTGCGCGGCGAGTTCGCCCTCGGGCTCGAGCGGGTGCAGCAGGCGGTCAACGACGCCTACGACCACGGTGCGCTGGGCCGCAAGATCTTCGGGTCGGACTTCTCCCTCGACATCGTCGTGCACCCCGGCGCGGGCGCCTACATCTGCGGCGAGGAGACCTCGCTCATCGAGGCGCTCGAGGGCAAGCGGGGCTTCCCGCGGATCAAGCCCCCGTTCTTCCCCGCGGTGACCGGCCTCTACGGCGAGCCCACGGTGGTGAACAACGTCGAGACCATGTCGAACCTGCCGTGGATCGTGACCCACGGCGGAGCGGCCTTCGCCGCCCTGGGGGCCGGCCGCTCGGCCGGCACGCGCCTCTTCGCGCTGTCGGGGCGGGTCAACCGACCGGGCGTCTACGAGATCGAGATGGTGAAGAACACCTTCCGTGACCTCGTCTACGACCCCGCCCTCGGGGGTGGCGTCATCGGCGACCGCCCGGTGCGGGCCTTCATTCCCGGAGGCGTCTCGGCGCCCTGGTTCGGCCCGGAACTGCTCGACCTGCCGCTCGGTCAGGACGAGGTGGGAGCCCAGGGCTCGATGCTCGGCTCGGGGTCGGTCGTCGTCATGGACGACACCACCTGCCCGGTGCGGGCGGCGTGGCGCATCACCAAGTTCTTCTCCCGCGAGTCGTGCGGCCAGTGCACGCCCTGTCGGGAGGGGTCGGGCTGGCTCGAGCGGATCATGTACCGCCTCGAGCACGGTGGCGGTCGCGTCGAGGACGTCGACCTCCTCCTCGACCTCTGCGACAACATCGCCCCCGGGCTCACGTGGCCGCCCGCGCAGACGACGATCTGCGTTCTCGGCCCCTCGATCCCCTCGTCGATCAAGTCGGCCATCACCATGTTCCGCGACGACTTCCTCGCGCACGCGCACCACGGGGGCTGCCCGCATGACTGACCAGACCACGACCTCCGTCACGATCACCCTCAACGGGCGACCCGTCGCGGCCCAGCCGGGCGAGCTCCTCATCGAGGCCGCGGCCCGGGCCGGGGACTACATCCCCCGCTTCTGCTACCACCCGCGCATGGAGCCCGTCGGCGTCTGCCGCATGTGCCTGGTCGAGGTGGAGGGACCCCGCGGGGCGACCCTGCAGCCGGCCTGCTACATCCGGGTGAACGACGGCATGGTCGTCGACACCGGTAGCGACCGGGTGAAGAAGGCCCAGGACGGTGTCCTCGAGTTCCTCCTCGCCAACCACCCCCTCGACTGCCCGGTCTGCGACAAGGGCGGCGAGTGCCCACTCCAGGACCAGGCGCTGGCCCACGGCTCGGGCGAGACCCGCTTCATCGAGGAGAAGCGCCACTTCGAGAAGCCGATCAGCATCGGGCCACTCGTCCTGCTCGACCGCGAGCGCTGCATCCAGTGCTCGCGCTGCACCCGCTTCGCCGCCGAGGTCGCGGGCGACGCCCAGATCGACTTCGCCGGGCGCGGCGACCTGATCGAGGTCGCCCCTTCCCCCCAGCACCCCTTCGACTCCGTCTTCTCGGGCAACACCGTCCAGATCTGTCCGGTCGGGGCGCTCACGGCGAAGCCCTACCGCTTCACCGCGCGTCCGTGGGACCTCGAGCAGGTGGAGAGCACCTGCACGACCTGCGCCGTGGGGTGCCGCGTCGCGGTCCAGTCGTCGGGGAATCGCCTGACGCGCGTGCTCGGCGTCGACTCTGACCCGGTGAACCACGGCTGGCTGTGCGACAAGGGCCGCTTCACCCTCGACAGCGTCGACGGCAACGACGAGTCGACCGACCCGCTCTCACCGGCGACCCGCATCACCACGCCACTCGTGCGCCGCGACGGTTCCCTCGAACCCGCGACCTGGGGCGAGGCCCTGGCCGAGGCCGCGCGCCTGCTGGGCGCTGCCGCCGCGACGGAGGGGGGCGTGGGCGCCATCGGTGGCGCCGCGCTGACGAACGAGGGCGCTTACGCCTGGGGCCGACTGGTCCGCGAGGCGCTCGGCAGCGACCACCTCGACGCCCAGTACGGGGACGGGCTCGACCCCGTCCTGGTCCAGGCGCTGCCCAGTGCGACGATCGACGAGACGGCGGCGGCGCGCGTGATCGTCAACCTCGCCGGGGACCTGCGCGAGACGTTGCCGGTCCTCTTCCTGCGCCTGCGCGCCCCGCTCGCGTCCGGACGCAGCGCCCTCATCGAGATGGGCGCCGGGACGAGCTCGCTCGCCCCGCTCGCCCGCGTGAACCTGCCGACCCGCCCCGGCGAGGCGGACCGCGTCGCGGCCGCGCTCTGCGGTGACGCGGTCGACCACACCCTGACCCTGGGCGAGTTCGACCTCGCCGAGGCGCGCTCGCTGCTCGGCGAGGGCGAGGGCGTCGTCGTGGTGCTCGGCCGCTCGAACCTCGCCGAGGACCCGGCCGTCGTCGAGGCCGCCGCCCTGCGACTCGCCCGACGGTACCCGGCCGCGCGATTCCTCGTGGGCCTTCGTCGCTCCAACGTCCGCGGAGCGCTCGACATGGGCCTCGCCCCGCGTCTCGCCCCGGGACGTCGCCGGCGCGACGGCGGCCGTGACACGCTGGCCCAGCTCGCCGCCCTGCGCGAGGGACGCCAGCGCGCGGTTCTCGTCCTCGGTGGGTGCCTCCTCGGCAACGTGATGGACGCCGAGGGCGCTCGCGAGGCCCTCGAGCGGGCCGACGTCGTCGTCGTGACCGGTCACGGCGGAGCGACCCTGCAGCACGCCGACGTGGTGCTGCCCGCGACCGTCTCCTACGAGCGCTACGGCACGGTGACCAACCTCGAGGGTCGCGTCACCGCGCTGGCGCCGAAGCTGGTGGCTCCCGGGAGCGCCTGGAACGACGTGGCCATCGCCGCCGAGCTGGCTCACGCCCTCGGACACCCGCTCGACCTCGACTCGATCGAGGCGACGGCGAGCGAGATCGAGCGCACGACGGGCTACCCGGTTCTCTCGGTGCTGACCGATCCGAACGTCGAGGGCGTCCTCGCCGGACGGGGCGACCGCGTCGAGCGCCGACCGCTCGACCCCATGGCCTTCCCCGGAATCCGTTCGACCGACACGGTGGGCCTGGCGAGCTTCGTCGGGGCCGTCGCCCTGTCCGAGGTCCCCGCGGCCGGGCGACTGGGTGAGCCGAGCCTCACGGACGTGACGACCCGCTCGGTCAGCGTGCCGCCTCCCGACGCCTACGCACTCGGACTCGTCGTCGACCACCGTCTCTACGACCGCGGCATCGCCGTGACCGGCTCGCCGGCCCTCGTCGAGCAGGTCGCCCCAGCGACCCTCGGACTGGGTCGAGTGGAGCTCGACCGACTGGGCCTCGCCGAGGGGGACACGGTCAGCGTGCGCTCCGCGCGGGGGACCGTCGACCTGACGGTGGCGCTCGACGCCGGGCTCATCCGGGGCGTCGCGCGCCTCGCGGCGAACTCGCGGGACGCCGCGGGCGTCGACGTCGTGCGAGCCCTGGTCGACTCCGACGCCACGATCACCCCGATCCGACTGGAGACCCGATGACGACGTTCGCCACGGTCGACCCGCTCTTCAACCACGGCGTGACGTGGGCCGTGCTGCTCATCGTCATCATCAAGGCCGTGGTCGGCTTCGCCGCGCTGATGGGCTCGGTCACCCTCATGATCTGGTTCGAGCGCAAGGCGATCTCGGACATGCAGAGTCGTATCGGACCCCAGCGCTGGGGACCGTTCGGGCTCCTGCAGACCCTCGCCGACGGCATCAAGCTCTTCTTCAAGGAGGACCTGATGCCGGCCGAGGCGGATCGCTTCGTCTTCAAACTGGCCCCCTACCTGGTCCTGGTGCCCGCGCTCATCACCTTCTCGATCATCCCGATCGGCGGGACCGTCACGGTGGCCGGTCACGTGATCGACCTGCAGGTCGCCAACCCGCCCATCGGCATCCTCGTGATGCTCGCCATGTCGGGCATCTCGGTCTACGGCGTGATCCTCGCGGGGTGGTCGTCGGGCTCCAAGTATCCGCTGATGTCCTCGGTCCGCGCGAGCGCCCAGATGATCAGCTACGAGGCGGCCCTCGGCATGACGATCGTGACGGTCGTCCTCGCGACCGGCTCGCTCTCGACCCACGACATCGTGAACGCCCAGGCCCACGGGATCTGGCACTGGAACGTGATCCGACTCGGCATCGTTCCCTTCGTCGTCTTCGTGATGGCGATCACCGCCGAGCTCAACCGCCCCCCCTTCGACGTGGTCGAGGCGGAGAGCGAGCTGGTGGGGGGCTTCCACACCGAGTACTCCAGCCTGCGCTTCGCCCTCTTCTTCCTCGCCGAGTTCATGAACGTCATCACGATGTCGGCGATGATCGTGACGCTCTTCTTGGGCGGCCCGGCGGGCTGGGTGCCCAACATCCCGCACCTGCGCTGGGTCTTCCCGATCCTGTGGTTCCTCGCCAAGACGACCGGCTTCGCCTTCGTCTACGTGTGGTTCCGCGGGGCCCTGCCGCGGTTCCGCTACGACCAGCTGATGGACCTCGGGTGGAAGCGGCTCATCCCGCTCAGCCTCGGCTGGATGCTCATCGTGGCCGGGTTCCTCGTCAACCGGTCCTGGGGCTTCCTCATGGCCGCCCTGGTGCTCGTCGCCTACATCGTCCTCACCCGAGCCTTCGAGCTCGGTGACGGGCGCCGTGGCGACGTGCTGCCAACGGTCGGCGAACGACCACTGCCGGGTGCCGTGCTGCGCGCCTGGACGGACCGCGACTCGCGCGAGGAGGAGGAGTAATGGCGCGTGCGCTCGACTTCTTCGGGGGCTTCAAGCTCACCTTCCAGCACCTGACCCGTCCCCGGGTCACGGTCAGCTATCCCGAGGCCAAGCGGCCGAAGCAGCCGCGCCAGCACGGCCGTCACGTCCTCAACCGCTACGAGGACGGGATGGAGAAGTGCATCGGGTGCGAGCTCTGCGCGGGCGTCTGCCCCGTGAACTGCATCTACGTCCGCGGCCTCGACAACCCGCCCGACCACCCGGTGAGCCCGGGCGAGCGCTACGGGTACGTCTACGAGATCAACTACCTGCGGTGCATCCACTGCGACATGTGCGTCGAGGCGTGCCCGACCCAGGCGATCACGGAGTCGAAGCTCTTCGAGTTCTCCTTCACGAACCGCGCCGACGCCATCTACACCAAGGCCGAGCTGCTCGTCGACGACCACGGTGAGCCCCAGCGTCTGCCGTGGGAGGACTGGCGCGACGGGGAGTCGGCGATGACCGGCGGCTGGATGCGCGCCACATCCCCGGCCGGCGACGCCGACTTCGAGGGCGTCGTCCAGTGGACCAGCGACCTCGGCGCGGGCCTGCGGGCCGCCGAGGGCGGTCAGTCGGGCCAGCGCGACGACGCCGCCACCGGCTCGAAGCCGCTGCGCTACGCCTTCGTGAACCACCTGAACCCGGCCGACGTCCCCGCGGAGCTGCGCGGACGCCGGGCCCGTCGGGTCGCCGCACCGCGCCGCCAGAGGGGGAGCAAATGATCGCCGCCACCGTGCCCGACGTGCTCGTCTTCGTGACGGCCGCGCTGCTGATCGTGGTGGGCGCCCTCGGGGTGCTCGCCGTGAAGAACCCCGTCCACGCGGCGCTCAGCCTCATCATGACGCTCTTCGGCGTGGCCATCGCCTTCGTGGCCCAGTCGGCGGACTTCCTCGCCGCGGTCCAGGTGATCGTCTACGCCGGCGCCATCGTGGTCCTGTTCTTGTTCGTGATCATGTTCCTCGGCGTCGACCGGCGCGAGCACGTGGAGGTGGAGCCCCTCGTGGGCCAGCGCGCCTTCGCGGGCATTGGCGTCGTCGTCACCGTGGCCGGCATCGTGACCCTGATGGCGAAGAGCCACTGGGTCACCGGGGCCGTCGCGGTCTCGGGCCAGGGAACGCCCATCGTGCCGGGCTCGGCGAACGTGCGCGAGGTCGGCACGGCCGTCTTCACGACCTACCTGTTCGCGTTCGAGGCCACGGCCGCGCTGCTCATCATCGCGGTGGTCGGCGCCGTGCTGCTCGCGCGGCGTGAACGGCGTCGCGACGAGATCGACGAGGCGACCGCGTCGGCGGCGCCCGTGACCGAGGGGAGCGATCGATGACCGTCCCGGCGGCGTGGTACCTGGTCCTGGCGGCGATCCTCTTCGGGATCGGCGCGCTCGGACTGCTCACGCGACGCAGCGCCCTGATCATGTTCATGTGCGTCGAGCTGATGCTCAACGCCGTCAACCTCACCTTCGTCACCTTCTCGCGGACCCTACGGGACATCGGCGGCCAGGCCGCCGTGTTCTTCGTCATGGTGGTGGCCGCCGCCGAGGTGACGGTCGGTCTGGGGATCGTGGTCTCGGTCTTCCGTCGTCGCAACTCCACCTCGGTCGACGAGCTCGCGGAGATGAAGGGCTGACATGGCACACCTCGCGACCCTGATCCTCCTCCTCCCGCTCGCCGGATTCCTCATCGTCCTGCTGAACGGCGGGCGCATGAGCGAGCGCGCGATCGGCGCCGTCGGCACCTCGGCCGTCGGGCTCAGCTTCGTGGCGACGGTGGCGACCTTCGTGTCACTGCTGCACCACCGCGAGCGCGAAGTCACCGTGCACCTGTTCACGTGGATCTCCACCGGGACGCTGCGAGTGCCGGCCGCCCTGCTGGTCGACCCGCTGGCGATCACGATGGCGCTCTTCGTCACCGGCATCTCGACGCTCATCCACCTGTACTCGATCGGCTACATGCACGGCGAGCGCGACTTCCGCAAGTTCTTCCTCTACCTGAACCTCTTCGTGTTCTCGATGCTGACCCTGGTCCTCGCGGACAACCTGCTGATGACCTTCGTCGGCTGGGAGGGCGTGGGGGTCTGCTCCTACTGGCTGGTGAGCTACTACTTCGACCGCGACAGCGCCGCGACCGCGGGCAAGAAGGCCTTCATCTACAACCGCGTCGGTGACGTGGGCCTGATGACGGCGATGTTCCTGCTCTTCACCCACCTGCACACGCTGACCTACCTCACCGTGTTCAACCGGGCCGGCACGCTCAGCCCGACGGTCGCCACGTTGACCGTCCTCGCGCTGCTGCTCGCCGCCACGGGCAAGAGCGCCCAGATCCCGCTGTTCAACTGGCTGCCCGACGCCATGGAGGGTCCGACCCCGGTGTCGGCGCTCATCCACGCGGCGACCATGGTCACGGCGGGCGTCTACCTGTTGGTGCGCATGGGCCCGATCCTGGCGCTCTCCTCGAGCGGTCGGGCGACCATCGCCGTCGTCGGCGGAGTGACGGCCTTCGTCGCCGCCACCATCGCGACCGCGCAGAAGGACATCAAGAAGGTCCTGGCCTTCTCCACGGTCTCCCAGATCGGCTACATGGTCCTCGCGGTGGGCTCGGGCGCGTACTCGGCCGCCATCTTCCTGATGGTCGCCCACGCCTTCTTCAAGGCCCTCCTCTTCCTCGGCTCGGGATCGGTGATCCACGCGCTCTCGGGCGAGCAGGACATGCGCAAGATGGGCGGTTTGGCACGCTTCCTGCCGCTCACCTTCCCGACCTTCCTCATCGGTTGGCTGGCGATCTCGGGCATCCCCCCCTTCGCGGGCTTCTGGGCGAAGGGTGACGTCCTCACCAACGCCTACGCCTACTCGAAGCCACTGTGGCTGCTCGGCGTGATCACGGCCATTCTCACCGGCTACTACATGAGCCGACTCTTCGTGCTCACCTTCCGGGGCACCGAGCGATTCCGCGAGGTGACCCACGGCCACGACCCGCACGAGTCGCCCTGGGTGATGACCCTGCCGCTCGTCGTGCTGGCGACCCTCTCGGTGCTCGGCGGGGTCATCGACCTCCCCTGGATCCACCACAACTCCCTAGCCGGCTTCCTCGACCCGACGCTCGGCTACCTGCCGAGCCACGGCGTGACCAGCACGGCCGCGCAGTACACGCTCGCCGGGGTCGACATCGTGGCGGCCGTCCTCGGGCTGCTCGCCGCCTTCTCGATCTGGCGGAGCCGAGTCTCCTCGGACACCTGGGAGAAGCCGTTCTTCGAGCGGGTCTGGCGCTGGGACGACGCGTACGACGCGGTCCTCGGCCGTCCGCTGACGGCGCTCGCCGTGGTCGGCGAGCGCGTGGTCGAGCCCCGAATCGTCGACGGGGCGGTCGTGGCCGTCGCCGGCGGCGTGCGCCGCAGCGCCGAGGGCCTGCGCAAGGTCCAGTCGGGCTTCGTTCGTCACTACGCACTCGCGACGGTCCTCGGGCTCGCGGTCGTCGTCGTCTATCTCGTCGCGAGGGTCGGGTAGGTATGCACTCTTCAGTCTGGTTGACCCTGCTCATCCTCGTGCCCGCGATCGGGGCGCTCCTCGCGGCGGCCGCGCGCCGTCGGGAGGGTGCGGCCTTCGCGGTCGGGGTGACCACCGCGGTCGTCGAGCTCGTGCTCGCGATCGTGGTGACCGTCCTCTACAACCCGCACGTGGCGAACGCCGGCACCTTCGACTTCGTCGGGCGCTGGGTCCTCGCCGCCCCCTTCGGGCTCGCCTACGACGTCGGCATCGACGGGATCTCCGTGTTCCTCGTCCTGCTCAGTGCGATCGTCCTCCCGCTGGCTCTGCTCGGGGCCCGGGACCGTCGACGCGAGCCGGCCTTCGTCGGCTGGCTGCTGCTGCTGACGTCGGCGACCGTCGCGAGCTTCGTCGCGCGCGACCTCCTGATGTTCTTCCTGGCCTTCGAGCTGACGCTGGTGCCGAGCTACTTCCTCGTCGCCCAGTGGGGAGGGCCCCAGCGGGCTCGGGCGGCGCTCAAGTTCTTCGTGTACACCTTCGCCGGCTCGGCCTTCCTCTTCGTCGGGATGCTGTACGTCGCCTTCGCGCACCAGCACGCGACCGGTGGGGCGCTGAGCTTCTCCTACGCGGTCCTGCAGGGAACGGTGCTCCCGCGATCGACCCAGGTGTGGCTCTTCCTGGCCTTCGCCGCGGCCTTCGCGGTGAAGTCGCCGATCTGGCCCTTCCACACCTGGTCGCCGGTGACCTACGCCGAGGCGCCGACCGCGGGGTCCATGGAGCTCTCGGCGCTCCTCGCGAAGCTCGGCTCCTACGGGCTGCTCCGCTTCGCGGTCGGGCTCTTCCCGCTCGGGCTCGCGGACCTGCGACCCTGGCTCGCGACGCTCGCGGTGATCGGCATCCTCTACGGCTCGGCCCTCGCCGCCGTCACCCCGGACCTCAAGCGCGTCGTCGCCTACTCGTCACTCGCCCAGATGGGCTTCGTGACCCTGGGTGTCGTCACCGGGTCGAAGATCGCCATGGTGGGCGCCGTGCTCTTGATGTTCAACCACGGCGTCATCACGGCCGGACTCTTCCTCGTGATCGGCTTCATCGAGCGTCGTCGGGGCACCGCGACCATCGCGGACCTGCGCGGCCTGCAGGGCCCGGCACCCGTGCTCGCGGCCCTCTTCACGGTCGTGATGCTGGCCTCGATCGGCCTGCCCGGGCTCTCGGGGTTCGTGAGCGAGTTCCTCGTCCTGCTCGGCGCCTTCGCCACCCATCCGTGGTGGGCGCTGGTGGCGACCCTCGGGGTGGTGCTCGCCGCGCTGTACCTCCTCTGGGCCTACCAGCGGGTCTTCCACGGGCGGGCCACCGGGCCCAATGAGTCCGTGGCCGACGCGACCCACGCGGAGCGCTGGGTCCTCGCGCCCATCGTGGTCCTGGTGGTCGTGCTCGGCGTCTTCCCGAAGCCCGTGATCGATCGGATCACGCCCTCGGTCCAGCAGTTGATCGTCCACGTCGCGCCGGCGGGGGTATCCAAGTGAGCCTGACCATTCCGTCGATCCACTACCTGGTGCTGCTGCCGACGCTGATCCTCTTCGGCGCGTCGCTGCTCCTGCTCGTCGTCTCGGCCCTCGTGCGCCGGCCCCTGCGGCCGGCGGCCGGGACGGCCGTGACGGTCCTCGCGAGCGTCGCCACCCTGGTCGTCACCGTCGCCCAGTGGCGCGACATCGACCGCCACGGGGCCTCCACGACCGTGGCCCACGCCCTCGCCCTCGACGGGTTCTCCGTCGTGGCGACCGCGGTCATCGCGGTCAGCCTGGGGCTCGCGGCGCTCGTCTCCCACGACTGGATGAACCGGGCGCGCGTCGTCGGGTCCGAGTACCACGTGCTGGCCCTCGCCTCGGCGGCCGGAGCCGTCCTGATGACCCAGGCCAACGACCTGATCGTCATCTTCCTCGGGCTGGAGATCATGTCGATCGGCCTCTACGTGCTCGTCGCCTTCGACCGTGAGCGGACCCGCTCGGCCGAGGCCGCGCTGAAGTACTTCCTGCTCGGGAGCTTCGCGTCGGCGATCTTCGTCTACGGCGCGGCCCTCGTCTACGGGGCGACCGGTACGACGAACCTGTCGAGCGTGGCCTACTTCCTCGGCTCGAACGTCCTGCTGCGGCCCGGCCTCCTCTACGCCGGAGGGGCGCTCCTGCTCGTCGGCTTCGCCTTCAAGGTGGCGGCCGTGCCGTTCCACCTCTGGTCGCCCGACGTCTACGAGGGGGCCCCGACGCCGGTGACCGGCTTCATGGCGGCCATCGTGAAGGTCGGCGCCTTCGCGGCCCTGCTGCGAGTCCTCGTGAGCGCCCTCGGCACCCAGATGACCACCTGGCGACCCATCCTGTGGGTCCTCGTGGCGCTGACGACCGTGATCGGCGCCTCGCTCGCGATCGTCCAGCGCAACGTGAAGCGCATGCTGGCCTACTCCTCGATCAACCACGCCGGCTTCATCCTGCTCGGCGTGTGGTCCGGGACGGTGCCCGGCGCCTCGGCCGCCCTCTTCTACCTGGCGACGTACGCACCGGTGGTGGTGGCCTCCTTCGCCGTGCTGACCCTGGTCGGGGGAGAGGGCGAGGACCGTCACGACGTCGCCCACTACCGCGGCCTCGCCCGACGCCAGCCCTGGCTCGGCGCGGCCCTCGCCATCCTGCTCCTCAGCCAGCTGGGCGTGCCGCTCACCACCGGCTTCTACGCGAAGTTCTCCGTCTTGGCGGCGGCGGTCGACGCCGGGGGCGGGGCCCTCGCGGTCGTCGCCCTGCTCGGCGCGGCCATCGCCACGGTCTTCTACCTGCGCTGGACGCTGACGCTCTTCGCCGAGGACGAGGGCGACGTCGACCGCGTGCCGGTGCCGCCGGCGACGGCGATCGCCATCGGCCTCGGGGTCGCGGTGACGGTGGTCTTCGGCCTCTGGCCGGGGCCCATCGCCGCCCTCACCCAGCACGCGACGCTGCTCTTCACTCCGTGAGGGTCGCGGTCGCCACCTGCGCCGGTGACGACGTCGACGTCGACAGCCCCCTGCTCCTCGACGCCCTCGCGGGCGTCGGGATCACCGCCGAGCTCGCGGTCTGGGACGACCCGTCCGTCGAGTGGGACCGCGTCGACCTGACGCTGGTGCGCTCGACGTGGGACTACGCGCCGCGCCGCGACGAGTTCCTCGCCTGGGCCCGGGCGCGCCGGCGGATCGCCAACCGGGCCGAGATCCTCGAGTACTCGACCGACAAGCACTACCTGGCCGACCTCGCGGCGCGCGGACACCCGGTCGTCCCGAGCCACTTCTGCGACCGCGGTGAGCGGCCGGACGTCCCCGACGGGCCCTTCGTGGTGAAGCCGACGGTGGGGGCCGGCTCGATCGACGTCACGCGCTACCGGTCCGACGAGGTCACCGCGGCCCGCGCCCACGTCGCCCGGCTCCACGCCGCGGGCCGTGACGCGCTGATCCAGCCCTACCTCGAGAGCGTCGACACGCGCGGCGAGCACGCCCTCGTCTTCATCGGCGGCGCCTTCAGCCACGCGATGACCAAGGGCGCCATGCTCAACGTCGACGGCGGAGCCCGCACGGCCCTCTTCCGGCGCGAGCGGATGAGCGTCACGACGCCCGATCCCGACGCGCGGGCCGTCGCCGAGCGCGTCCTCGCGGACCCCCGCTTCGACGACCTCCTCTACGCCCGCGTCGACCTGCTCGCCTCCGACGAGGGGTGGCTTATCCTCGAGCTGGAGCTCGCCGAGCCGTCGCTCTTCCTCACGCACGTCCCGGACGCCGCCCGTCGCCTGGCCCGCGCCGTTCGGTCTACCCTCGAGGCGTGAGGCCCGTCGCGCGCCGACTCGCTGGCGCGCTGGGGGCCGCCCTCGTCCTCGCCGTCGCCGTCCCTCCGCTCGCCGGCGCCGCCGGGTGGGCGGCGACGGCGGTGCTCGGGCCGAGCGTGCGCTGCCCGGCGCCGCTCCAGCGCTCCGGGCTCACCTGCGCCGCCACGCCACCGATCACCGCGCACCGCGGCGCCTACGCGCTGATCGTCGAGATGCGCGTCGCCGGGACCCGGCGGGCCTGCGTCGGGATCTCGGTCGCGACGCGCACGGTCGCCGGTCTCAACCAGGCCTGCGCCGCTCCGGGTCGCCTCGCGCGGCTCGTCGAGCGGCTCGGCGCGTCCGACGCGGCGGGTCTGCGGATCGCCGTCTTCCTCACGAGCGGCTCGTCGTCGCGGCCGATCGCCCCGCAGCGTGGACCGGTCGCCCAGCGGGTCGGCCTGCGACTCCTCGCGCCCTAGCGACGCGTGGCGCGTTCGGCGGCCGCGAGGACCTCCTCGGGCACCACCGTCCCCGGTCGGTTGGCCGGGTCGTTCGCGAGGAAGCGGCCGATGACCGGGATCTCGGTGATCGACTCGGCCCGGAGGGTCGCCGCGACGACCGGGACGAAGGACTCGGCGGCGGGGTAGACGAGGTAGCGGGGCAGCCAGGTCGGCTGGTACTTCGCGTTGAAGGACCACAGGGTCTCGATCGGCAGGATCCCCGAGAGGCGCTTGAGGGCCCAGCGCTCGATGCGGGTGAAGGTGCCCTCGCCGCGCTCCCCGTCGAGGACCGAGCGGAAGGCCGCGAAGTTGAGGCTCAGGCCGCGGCCGCCGTGCTCGCGCAGGTACTCGATGGTCGAGCACAGGGCGTAGTCGATGAGGCCGTTCGGGTGCTCGCCGGGGTCGCGACGCATCAGGTCGAGCGAGTAGCCGTTGAGGGCCGGCGAGGGCACGAACTGCAAGACGGCCGCCGGCCGCTGGTCGGGTCCGAGGACGATCGTGAGGAGGAGTCCCTCGTCCTTGGGATCGAAGAGGCGCCCGAGCATCATCGAGAAGCCCCGCTCCCCGTCTCCCCGGCGCAGCATGGCGATGAGGTCGAGCAGCGCCGGCACCCGCGCCGGGTCGATGGTGGCGGGATCGGCGAACTCGACCGTGTAGCCGTGGCGGGCCAGGCGCGAGCAGGCCTGGCGCAGCCCCTTCATCTTGCCGCCCTCGAGGGAGAAGGTCGGGCAGTCGACGATGGCCTCGTCGCCGAGGTAGATCGAGTGCAGTCCGGCCGCGTGGTAGATGGGGAGCCACTCGGCCCCGGCGCCCATCACGGCGATCGTCCAGCCCCGCGACTCGGCGTAGGCACGGAAGGAGGAGAAGGCGGCCACCCGCTCGGCCTCCGGGCCGACCGGGTCCGGTGAGACGAGCGCGACCCCGCCGTAGACGGCGTAGGCGACCAGGGTGTCGCGGAAGAAGAAGAACTGCTTGTCGTCGCGCAGGGCGAAGTAGTCGAGCGTGCCCCGCCCGTGACGTCGGACGATCTCGCGGGCCCGCAGCTCGGCGAGCCGGCGCTCGGTCGAGCCGGCGTGGGTCGAGATCCGCCGGTCGACCACCGGGCGCGTCACGAGGTAGAGGGCCGTCACGATGAGGGTGAACCCGACCGCCGTGAGCGAGGCGGTCGCGAAGTCGCCCACCCGATCGGGCAGGGGGATCGCCGTGACGCCGACGAGGCGCTCGACGACGGCCGCGAGCACCGTCGGCCAGCTCGGCAGGTGGAGGTGCCGGCCGGTCGCCTCGATGCCGAGGGTCGCGACCACGACGGCGAAGAGGGCCAGCAGCCCGACCCGGGGCAGGGTCTCGCGGGCGCTCGAGCGGTCGGTCGCGGCGCTGAAGTGCGAGCGGGTGAGGACGAGGAAGGCGAGGATGGCGACGGCGAGCAGGGGCGACAGCAGGCTGCCCGCGCGCACCAGGTGGGCGACCGCGGTGGCGCCGAGGGCGATCACCGCGACGGTCCAGGCGCGGCGCTGGCCGCGGCGCAGCCCGCGCGCCAGCATGATCATCGCGACGCCGGCGAGGGCGGTGAGGGCGGCGGCCGACTGGGCGACGCCGAGGGGGAGGAGGGTCTCGACGGCGCGCAGTCGGCCCCGCAGCGGTGGCAGGGTGGTGACGGCGACGTCGATCAGCCCGTCGAGGAGGATCAGGCCGCTCGCCACGCGCCGGATGGTCCGCTCGCGTCGCTGGGCGTCGAGGGATCCCGCGGAGACCGGGTAGGGGTCCCCCATGGGCCACGAGCCGGCGAGGCCGGTGGTCGCCGGGAGGGCCGGCTGGACCGGGGCGTCGGCGACGACGCGCTCCAGCAGACGCCCGCGCCGCCGGCGGGGCGACTCGCCGGCGTAGAGGCGGACCTGCACGGCGCTCGCCGCCTCCACCTCGACGATGCCCAGTCGCTCCACGGTGGTGAACACCGGGGGCAGCCCGAAGCGCCCGTGGCGCTCGACCGCGACCACCCGCGACGGTCCGGGGGCGGCGCAGACGCCGCGGTCGAGGAAGGCGAGGGCGGGGCGCGGGGCCCCACCGATGACGGCCCCGGCGCCGCCGCGCTCGGCGACGCGCCGGGCGTACTCGAGGGCGGCCACTCCGGCGACGGTGGTCTGGGCCAGCGGCTCGGCGAGGGCCGGGGTGGCGGTGCGGGCGGTGTGGTCGAAGCGGCGCCGCACCGCCAGTCCGGCGACGGCCGCCACCGCCCCCTCGATCAGGGCGACGAGGGCGAGGGTGACGAGCAGGTGTCCCCAGAACCCGACGGGGTGGAGCGCGTGCAGCCCGACGTGGACCTTCAGGTGCAACTCGTGGTGGGTGAGGTGGTTGAGGACCGAGGCGAGGGTGCTGTAGAGGTCGGCGAGGAGGATGAGCAGGACCGGCGCCCACACCCAGGGCCCGAGGCGTCGGTAGAGGACGCGCGAGGCGGCGAAGCGAGCGAGCGCGTCGGGGTCCTCGAGGCGGTCGGCGTCCACGCGCTCCGATCCTGGCACCCGGTCGAGGTCGGCGGCGCAGTGGCCGGCCGCGATCACGAGGTCGCGTACCCCGCCCGAGGCGGCGACCTGGCAGAGGACCTCGCCGGCGAACTCGACCCCGAGCGCCTCGAAGGGGCCCCGGGCCGCGTCGCTCGTCGCGAAGTCCGCGTCGAGTCGCCCCGGGAGAACGACGCAGCGATGCCCGGGCAGTCGGCTGAACTCGGCGAGGGCCCGGGCGAGTTCCGGCCGGGCCGCGAGGGTCGTGCGGGCGACCTCGGCGAGGTCCTCGCCGGGCTCCGCGCGCAGGAGGTTCCCGGCGAGGACGACGACGGCCGCGTCGTCGATGGTGGCGAGGAGGTCGAGGAACTCGCGCAGGGGGCGTCCCGCCGGATCGACGGCCGCCGAGAGGGCCAGGTCGCTCAGGACGTAGACGTGATGCCCGTAGGGAATTGGTAGCGTGAGACGGTCGGTCGCTCCCACGATCCCAGTCTCGCAGAGTCGGCGGGACGACCGGTGAGGACCATGGACGAGGCACCCCTGAACTGGCGATGGCGGGTCGACCCCGTGCCCGGGGGGCCGGCCGTGATCTTCGACATCGACGGTGTCCTGGCCGACGCCGCGGGCCGCCAGCACTACCTGGAGTGGGGCGACTGGCGCGCCTTCTTCGACGCCTGCGGGGACGACCCGGTGGTCGAGGAGATCGATCGCCTGCTCGACCTGCTCGACGACGACCTCTCGATCGTGCTCCTCACGGGTCGCCCGCTACGGGTCCAGCCCCACACGCTCGGCTGGCTCGAGCGCTACCAGGTGCGCTGGGACCTGCTCGTCATGCGCCCCTACGGCGACAGCCGGGACGTCGACCACTTCAAGCGGGCCGCCCTCGCCGGGCTACGCGAGCACGGCTTCGACGTGCGCCTCGCCCTCGACGACGACCCGAAGAACCACGCGATGTACGTGGACGAGGGCGTCCCGTGCATCTACATCCACTCCGGCTACTACCCCTAGTCCCGGGCGGCGAGCACCTCGCGGGCGATGTCTCGGCCCGACGCGATCGAGGCCGGGACCCCGACGCCGTCGTAGGAGCTGCCGGCGAGGTGCAGGCCCACCCGCGCGGCGCCGGTGCGGGCTCGCTCGACGAGGGCGGCGTGGCCCACCCGGTACTGCGCGAGCCCCTCGGCCCAGCGCGACACCGCGGTCTCGCGCGGCTCCCCGGCGCCCACGAGGACGCCCAGCTCCTCGACGACGCGAGCGACGAGCGTGGCGTCGTCCATCTCGCTCCAGCGCCGGTCGTCGATCCGTCCGACGTGGGCCCGCAGCAGCGTCTCGCCCTCGCGGGCGAGGTGGGGCCACTTGCGATCGAGGAAGGTGAGGGCCGTCGTCATCATCGTCCCCCCGCCTCGCCACGGCGTGCCGAGCGGGACAAGCACGCCGGTGCCGGCCGGGGGCAGCCGCAGGTCGTCGTCGCGAAAGCGCAACGCCACCATCGCCGCTCCGGCCCGGTCGACCCGGGCGAGGGCCGCGAGGTCGTCGTCGAGCGCACCGACCAGCTGGGCGGTGGCGACCGCCGGGGTCGCCAGGATCACGACGTCGGCCGGGGTGACCGTCGCCTCGGTCTCGACGAGCCAGCGCGGCCCCGTGGCGGCTCGTCGCACCGCGCTCACGGCGACGCCCGTGCGCACGAGGACCCCCCGCTCCTCGAGGGCCCCTCGCAGGGTGGGGGGCAGGGAGCCGAGGCCGTCGCGCAGGGAGTAGAAGGCGGGACCCGCCGGTGCGGGCGACGCGCCCGCCGTCGCCGGGGGCGTTAGCGCCTTCATGAGCGATCCGCCGCGGCGCGCCGCGGCGAGCAGCGGGGGGAAGACGGTCGCGGCGGAGAGGTCGTCGATGCGCCCGGCCTGGATGCCCCCGATCATGGGCTCGACGATCTTCGCGGCGATCTCGTCGCCGAGCTTCGTGCGCACGATGCGCCCGATCGAGGCATCCTCACCGACCTCGAGGGGGGCCGGCCACCACCAGTCGCGGCGGGCGGCCCAGCGGGCCCGCCAGGAGAGGCCCGCCTCGCGCACGGCGTCGACCGTGGTGGGCACTCCGAGCGAGAGGGAGCGGGGGATGGGCACCAGTCGCGCGCCCACGTAGAGGGACGCCCCGCTCGCGGCGATCGGGACGAGGTCGTCGGCCCGGCCGAGCTCGGTGATCAGCTGGGTCGCCTCGGGTCGCCGGGCCAGGTAGCCGTCGGGCCCGAGGTCGACGGTGCGGCCCGCGAAGGTCCCGGCGAGGAGGGGACCTCCGACACGTTCGGCGGCCTCGATGACTTCGACGCGGGGCGCGTCCGGTCCGGGGCCCTTCGGCCCGCCGCTCAGCTCCCAGGCGGCCGCCAGGCCGGCGAGGCCGCCGCCCACGACGACGACCGAGAGCGTCACGAGTGGGCGACGACGACGTCGGCGAGGACGTCGATGAAGGCGGGGTCGGAGTTGAGCGAGGCCGTCCGCACCAGGGTGATCCCCACCTCGCGGGCGACGGCCTGGGCGTCCACGTCGATGTCGTAGAGGACCTCGAGGTGGTCGGCCACGAAGCCGATCGGGCACGACACGACGTCGGTGACGCCCTCGCGGGCCTTGGTGCGCAGGACCTCGAGGATGTCCGGCCCGATCCACGGGTCGGCGGTGCGTCCGGCCGACTGCCAGGCGACGTCGTAGCGCTCGACGTCGGCGAGCTCCGCCGCGCGGCGCGCGCTCTCGGCCAGCTGGTCGGGGTAGGTGTCGCCGCGCTCGAGGATCCGCTGGGGCAACGAGTGGGCGGAGAAGATGACCTCGGTCGTCGCGCGCCGCGCCGGGTCGAGGGTGGCGAGGGCCGCCCGCACCCGTCGGGCGATCAACTCGAGGAATCCGGGGGTGTCCCACCAGGCCCCGATCGGGCGGAAGGCGACGGTCGGCCCCAGGGCCTCGCGCGCGCGGGCCATGTACTCGTCGGTCGACATCGACGACGAGTGGGGAGCGAGCGCCAGGCCGACGACGTCGGTCACGCCGTCCGCGGCGAAGCTCGCCGCCGTCTCCTCGATGAGCGGTGGCTCGTACTTCGCCCCGAAGCGCACGTCGTAGTGGAGGGGGTAGCGGCGCGCCAGCGTCGCCGAGAGCGCGTCGACCTGCTCGCGGGTGCGCCCCGCGAGGGGCGAGGTGCCCCCGATCGCGTCGTAGCGCCGCACGAGGTCGGCCAGGAGCTCGGGGGTCGGCGGTCGTCCGTGGCGGATGCGGGTGTAGTAGGGCTCTACGGCCTCGCGGCTCGACGGCGTGCCGTAGGCCATCACGAGGACTCCGGTCGTCATACCCCGGCCCTCCCCTCGTCGTGGACCACGCGGACGATGGCCTCGAGCACGGCGGGGTCCGTCGACGGTAGGACGCCGTGGCCGAGGTTGAAGACGTGCCCCGGGGCCGTCCCCGCCCGCGCGAGGACCTCGCGCGCGGCGGCGACGCCGAGGTCGACGTCGCTGACGCACCGGGCGGGATCGAGGTTGCCCTGGACGGCGTGGTCGCCGACCCGGCCGCGGGCGGTGTCGAGGTCGACGCGCCAGTCGACGCCGACGACGTCGCTGCCGGCGCTCGCCATGAGGTCGAGGAGCTCCCCGGTGCCGACCCCGAAGAGGATCGTCGGGACCCCGAGGTCGGCCACGCCCTCGAGGACGCGCTGGGTGGGCTCGAGGGCGAAGCGACGGTACTCGTCGCGCGAGAGCGACCCGGCCCAGGAGTCGAAGAGCTGGAGGGCCCGTGCTCCGTGAGCCACCTGGAGGCGCAGGAAGGCGATGGTGATCTCGACCAGGCGATCGCTCATCGCGGCGAAGAGCGCCGGGTCGCGATGCATCAGGCCCTTCACGTTCACGAAGTCCCGGCTCGGCGCTCCCTCGACGAGGTAGCTCGCGACGGTGAACGGGGCGCCGGCGAAGCCGATGAGCGGCGTGTCGGGGGAGAGCTCGGCGACGACGCGATCGACCGTCGCGGTGACGTGGGCGACGTCGCTCGCTGCGAGGTCGCGGAGTCGATCGAGGTCGGCGCGCGAGCGCAGGGGGCGCTCCACGACCGGTCCGCGGCCCGGGACGACGTCGACGCCGACGCCGATGGCGTGGTAGGGGACGACGATGTCCGAGAAGAGGATCGCCGCGTCGACGCCGTAGCGCCGCACGGGCTGGAGGGTCACCTCGGCCGCGACGGCCGGGTCGGCGATCGCCTCGAGGATCGAGCCCGTCCCCCGCAGGGCCCGGTACTCCGGCAGTGACCGACCGGCTTGGCGCATGAACCACACCGGGACGTGGTCGACGCGTTCCCCCCGGCACGCTCGCAACAGGACTGGCTCCACGATCTCCTCCGTCGTCCAGCCTACGGGGAGCGGGCGGGAGAGCAGCCCCGCGAAGGCCACTAGAATCGTCAGACCCGTTTCGAGGGAGTCGTTGATGGCCCACCAGCGCGAGATCTCCGAGGAGCAGGCCTTCCTCGACCGTGCCCTCGTGGCCCTGGATCACATGCGGGCCGAGGCTCGGGCCCTCCGCGACAGCGTCGCGGTGGCCTCGATGCGCGGCGCGGGCGATCTCGTGGAGCGCGACGTCGTGATGGGCACGGCGCTCCAGCGCCTGGACCAGCTGGCCATCGGCGATCAGCCCCTGTTCTTCGGTCGCATCGACTACGCGCCCGACGGCGACGGCCCCGGCGACGCGTTCCACGTGGGGCGCCTCGCCGTCTCCGACGAGAACCTGAACCCGCTGGTCGTCGACTGGCGCGCGCCCGTGGCCGAGCCCTTCTACCGGGCGACCGGCGTCGAGCCGTTGCGCCTCGCGCGGCGACGTCACGTGGCGATCCGCGCTCGGGAGGTGATCGGCGTCGAGGACGAGTTCTTCGCCGGCTCCGACGGCGACCTGGCCCTCCCCGACGACGAGCTGCGCGCCGTGACCGACGAGGGCCTCGTCGACGGGGGCTTCGCCCTCGGCGGACCGGCGGCTCTCCTCGCGGCGCTCGGGCGGGCTCGCACGGGTCGCATGGGCGACATCGTGGCGACGATCCAGGGGGAGCAGGACCGCGTCATCCGCACGCCCCTGCCCGGGATCCTGCTCGTCCAGGGGGGGCCGGGAACGGGTAAGACCGCGGTCGCCCTGCACCGGGCCGCCTACCTCCTCTACACCCACCGGGCGACCCTGGAGCGCCAGGGCGTCCTCGTGGTGGGTCCGAACCCACTCTTCCTCAACTACATCGAGAACGTTCTGCCCTCGCTCGGCGAGTCGGGCGTCACTCTGTCGACGATCGCCGGGCTCGTACCGAACGTGCCGGTCCGCGGGCGCGACGCCGAGGCGGTGGCCCGCCTGAAGGGCGATCCTCGCATGGTCACGGTCATCGCCCAGGCGGTGCGGACTCGCGAGCGGCCCCTGCGGCGCGACGTGGAGATCCCGCTCGGGCGGGCCGTCCTCGTGCTGCGCGCCGCCGACACCGTCGACGTGGTGGAGCGGGCCCGCCGCCGGCCCGGCAACCACAACCAGCGACGCTCGGCGGTGGGGCGCGAGATCGCCCAGCGCCTCGCGCAGCGCTACTACGAGCGCTTCGTGCGCGACGAGGGTGAGGGCGTGACGGGCGTCGTCGAGCTCGCCGACCAGATTCGGGCGACGCCGGCCTTCAAGGAGGCCCTCCAGCGGATGTGGCCGCGCCTCTCGGGCCAGGACCTCCTCCACGACCTCTTCGGGGCTCCGGCCCTGATCCGGGCCGCGGGACGGGGCGTGCTCGGTGACGAGGAGTGCGAGATGCTCGTGCGGCCGCGCTCGAGCTCGCTCGACGAGATCCCCTGGACGATCGCCGATACGGCCCTCGTCGACGAGGCCCGCGTCCTGCTCGGGCCCCGCCGCCGACCCCGTCCCGCGACCAAGAGCCCGGAGGCCTTCCTCGAGGGCGTCGACCTCGACAGCTACAGCGGCGACGTGCGCGCCGCCGCCCTGCGCGAGGCGGCGCGCCTGGCCGCCGCCGTGCCCGAGGAGCGCGACGAGGCGGAGTTCGTCACCTACGGCCACATCGTGGTCGACGAGGCGCAGGACCTGTCGGTCATGCAGCTGCGCGTGCTGCGCCGGCGCGACCTCGCGGGCTCGATGACGATCGTCGGTGACATGGGTCAGTCGACGGCGACGGCCGCCGTCTCGTCGTGGGACACCGTGCTCGACGCCCTCGAACCCCGGCGCCCCGTCACGCGCGTCGACCTGACCGTCAGCTACCGCACGCCCGAGGAGGTCCTCGACGCCGCCGCGCCGACCCTCGCCGCCTCGGGGAGCGACCTCGAGCCGCCGCGACCGGTCCGCCGCGCGGGGACGAGCCCGGAGATCCGCCGCCTCGCCGACGAAGTGGCCCTCGCCACCGAGCTGTCGGCCGTCGTGGGGCGAGAGCTGGCCGCCGTCGCGCCGGGACGCGTCGCCGTCATCGCCCCGGAGGGCCGGGTTCCGGAGATCTGCCGTCGCCTCGTCGCGGCCGGGTTGGCCGCCGTCGACCCCACGGTCGAGGAGTCGGCGGGCCTGGCCGCCGACCTCGTCGTCGTGGCGGCCGAGGGGGCGCACGGGCTCGAGTTCGACGCCGTGGTCGTGGTGGACCCTGCGGCGATCGCCGCGCGCGGCTCGGCGTCCGGCGAGGCCACGCCGCGCGGGCTGCGAACCCTCTACGTGGCGATGACGCGACCGACCCGTCGGCTCACCGTCCTCGGGGTTGGGGCGCTGCCGGACTCGTTGCTGTGAGGGGTCTTAGGGGCGAAATAGCGGTCATCTCGACCGGTCCACTAGAAATGTCGCCGTGAGTCAGGCGCTCCCCCTCGATAGCCTGGCGAAGCCGGAGAAGATCGTCCACGATCGTCCGCCGATGCTGGCCATCGGCGTCATGATCTGGCTCGGTTCAGAGCTGATGTTCTTCTCGGGGCTGTTCGCCGCCCTCTTCACCATCCGCGCCCACCTGGCCGCGTGGCCGCCCCAGGGCACCCACGTCGACACCCTGCAGGCCGGCATCTTCACGATCATCCTGGTCGCGTCGTCGGGCACCATGCAGTGGGGCGTCTGGTTGATCGAGCACCGTCGGCGCGTGTCGGCGCGTCGCTGGGTCATCACGACCATCGTGATGGGGGCGCTCTTCCTCGGCAACCAGGTCTACGAGTGGACGCACCTCCAGACGCGCTGGTACACGAACGCCTACGGCTCGGTCTTCTACATCACGACCGGCCTGCACGGGCTCCACGTCTTCCTCGGCCTGGTCGCGATGGCCCTCCTCCTGTTCCGCATGCGGGGCAAGGAGGGCGACGCCGGAGAGCTCGCCGCCTTCCAGGGCGTGAGCTACTACTGGCACTTCGTCGACGTGGTCTGGATCGGTCTGTACTCGTCCCTCTTCTTGCTGAAGTAGTCGATGCGACCGGTGAACACCCTCCGCCACCTCGCGCGCTACGCGCTGGCCGTCGCCGCGATCGGCGCACCCCTCGCCTGGGCCCTGCCGGCCCACGCCGCCAACGGCCCCGTGTACCAGACCTCCCGCCACAACGCCGGCACGCCCAACTCGGACGTCGTCACGAAGAAGAACGGCCAGATCACCTCCTACGGTGACAGCGCCATCACCTACAACGTGCCGTCGCCGGCCCTGGCCGCCCTGGGTCAGGCCCTCTACCTGCAGAACTGCGCCTCGTGCCACGGCACGGAGGCGAACGGCGTCCCGGCCGCCGGCACGACCGGGGCCTTCCCGAACCTCGTCGGCCTGGGACCGGCCACGATCGACTTCTGGATCGAGTCGGGCCGGATGCCCGCCGCCGACCCGCGCGCGGTGCAGGCACCCCGTCGCCTGCCGCGCCTCACCCACGACCAGGCCCTGGCGATCGCGGCGTGGATCAACTCGCTCAGCCCGAGCTACCCCGCGATCCCGACGGTGAACGTGAAGAGCGCGAACGTGGCGCAGGGTGCGGCCCTGTTCGCGCTCAACTGCGCGGCCTGCCACACCATCGAGGGCGACGGCGACGCGCTGGCGCGCTCGACCTTCGCCCCGTCGCTGCGCAACATCCCGGCGACCCAGGTGGCCGAGGCGATTCGCACCGGCCCGGGCAACATGCCGCGCTTCACCGGCAACCTGAGTGACTACCAGGTCGCCGACATCGTCAAGTACGTCACCACCGAGATCCAGCACCCGCGCAATCCGGGTGGCCTGGGGCTCGGCGGATTGGGACCGGTGGCGGAGGGCTTCGTCGCGCTGCTCGTCGGCGTGGCCGTGCTCGCCCTGGTCGGATTCTGGGTAGGAGAGCGCCAGTGAGCGACCACGAGCACCGCACGCCCGTCAGCCTCTCGGGGCTCGCGGCCGACGATCCGCACCTCGCGCCGGCGGCGCGCAACCCCCTGCTCGTCGAGCGGGTCATCGCGCTATCGCTCCTGCTGGGCCTCGTCCTCGTGGTGGGCTTCGGCGTCGCCTACTGGATGAACGCCGCTCCGTGGACCCTCGGCGCGACCATGGGTGGCGGGCTGTTCTTCCTGGGCACCGGGCTCGTCGCCTGGGGCAAGTACCTCATGCCGAAGGGGCCGTTCGTCGAGGAGCGACACCGCCTGGCCAACTCCGAGGCCGACCGGGACGCCTTCGCGGCCGCGATCGTGGAGCGCGGCGGGTCGGTCGTGAAGCGCCGCAAGGTGCTCGGTGGACTCCTCGGTGGGGGCCTCGGCGCCTTCGGCGTCGTCGCGCTCTTCCCCCTATTGCGCAGTCTCGGTCCGCTGCCCAAGGGCACCCTTTTCCACACCGACTGGCGGGCGGGCTCCTACGCCGTGGACCAGACCGGGCGACGGGTCCACGTCGACGACCTCGCCGTGGGCTCGATCGTGACCGTCTTCCCGGAGGGCACCGAGAACACCGACCGGGGCCAGGCGGTCGACCAGACGGTCCTCATCCGCATCTCGAACCAGAACTACGTGACCCAGAAGGGACGCGAGTCCTGGGGGCCGATGGGCTACATCGCCTACTCGAAGCTCTGCACCCACCTGGGGTGTCCGGTCGGACTCTACGAGCAGCAGCTGCAACTGCTCGTGTGCCCGTGCCACCAGTCGATGTTCAACGTCACCAACGGCGCGATCCCGAACTTCGGTCCCGCGCCCCGCCCGCTGCCCCAGCTGCCGCTCTACGTCGACGCGATGGGTTACATCCGATCCCAGAGCGACTACCACGAGCCGGTCGGCCCCGGATTCTGGGAGCGCTCATGAGCGACACCATCACCAAGCGCCAGCGCCAGCGCGCGGGCGGACGCTACGGCGCCGTCGGGCGGGCCCTCGGCGAGCTCGACGACCGACTGGGCGTCGCCCGGGGCGGACGGACCTTCCTGGACAAGATCTTCCCCGACCACTGGTCGTTCATGCTGGGGGAGATCGCCCTCTACTCGTTCGTGATCCTGCTCGCGACCGGTGTCTTCCTGGCGCTCTACTACGTTCCGAGCTCGACGATCGTGACGTACCACGGCAGCTACCTGCCCCTCGACGGCATGCAGATGACCCAGGCGTACCAGTCCTCGGTCAACCTGTCCTTCGCCGTGCGGGCCGGTCTGCTCATGCGCCAGATGCACCACTGGGCGGCCGACATCTTCATCGGCTCGATGGTCGTGCACATGGCGCGCGTCTTCTTCACGGGCGCCTTCCGCAAGCCGCGTGAGCTGAACTGGACGATCGGCGTCACGCTGCTGACGCTGGCGATCGTGAACGGGTTCCTCGGCTACTCCCTGCCCGACGACCTGGTCTCGGGCACGGGCATCCGCATCGCCTACTCGATCATCCTCTCCGTCCCGCTCGTGGGCACCTACCTGGCCTTCTGGGTCTTCGGGGGCAACTACCCGGGCACGGTGATCCTGGAGCGCTTCTTCATCCTGCACGTACTCGTGGTCCCGGGGATCATGCTGGCGCTGGTGACCCTCCACCTGGTGTTGCTGGTGCGCCAGAAGCACACTCAGTTCCCGGGGGAGGGCCGAACCGAGGACAACGTCGTGGGCTCGCCCATGTTCCCGGTGTTCATGGCGAAGACGACCGGCTTCTTGTTCATCGTGGCGGGGGTGACGGCCGCCATGGGCGCCTTCTTCCAGATCAACCCGATCTGGCAGTTCGGCCCCTACGACGCCGCGCGCATCTCCTACGCCGTCCAGCCGGACTGGTACATGGGGTTCCTCGACGGGGCGCTACGCATCTTCCCGGCCTGGCAGTTCCACGGGTTCGGGCACACGATCCCACTCGAGGTCACGATCCCCGCGGTCATCTTCCCGGGCCTCGTCTTCGGCCTCGCCTACGCCTGGCCGGCCCTGGAGCGGCGGGTGACGGGCGACCACGCGATGCACAACCTCCTCGACCGGCCGAGCGACCGTCCCAAGCGCACCGCGGCCGGCGTCGCGGTGCTGGCCCTCGTCTCGATGCTGTTCATCGCGAGCTCGACCGACGTCATTGCCAACTACTTCAAGGTCTCCCTGAACACGGTCCTGTGGACGATGCGCATCCTGGTGCTCATCTCGCCCTTCGTGGCGTACCCGATCGCCTACAAGATCGCCAAGGAGCTGCACGAGACGAAGGGAGCTGGTCGCCGTAAGGTGACCAACGTGGTGACGCGCACCGAGAGCGGAGAGTACGTCGCGGTTCCCGCACCGGCCTACGTGGACGACGTGCGCGAGGAGCTCGAGCCGACGCCAGTGCCCGTCTTCATCGAGGAGACGGAGCCGACGGGCGAGGACGACGCGAGCGGCGGGGTCCGCGTCGTCGAGCGCGACTAGCGAGTGCGCGGCCGTCGGGCCGCCAGTGCGGTCGCCCTGACGGCCGTGGCGCTCATCGCGGTGGTGGCGAGCACGCGGGCCCTCGGCTCGACCTCGACCACCTCCTCGACCACCTCCTCGACATCGAGCACGACCGCCTCGGTGGTGACGACGACGACCGTGCCGCCGGAGCGGCCCCAGCCCGGTTGGACGGTGGCGTCGCGCTCCGCACGGGGCGTCATGGTCGACTACACGTCGATCACCGTGGGCGGCGTCACGTTCCGGGCGGTGCGCCTGCGGGCGCGCTCGACCTTCCTGCGCTGGCACGTGGGGACGACCGACCCGACCCTGGCGCCGCGAGTTCCCGTCGACGCGGGCCCCTCGATCGACTGGCCCGTCGAAGGGCCGGCCGGCATCGTCGCCGTCTTCAACGGGGGCTTCAAGCAGGCGGCCCACTCCGGGGGCTCGATGGCCGACGGCATGGTCCTCGTCCCCCCGACGCCCGGCTACATGACGCTCGCCCTCGACGCGCAGGGCCACTGGGCGATGGGTCGCTGGGGCTCACCGAACTTCCCGCCGGCGGGCTTTCGCCCGATCAGCTGGCGTCAGAACCTCGGCCCCCTGGTGTGGAACGGGCGACCTACCGCCGCGGCGCTCGGGGCGAACTGGCGCGCCTGGGGCGACACCCTCGGCGGCGTGCCCGCGGTCGCCCGCAGCGCCCTCGGCGTCGACCGTCAGGGCAACCTCGTCTACGTCGCCACGATGACGCCGATCCTGCCCGGACCCCTCGCGATCGCCCTGGCCCGCGCCGGCGCCTGGATGGGCATGGAGCTCGACATCAATCCCTACTGGCCGATCCTCGGCGCGCCGCTCAGCCCCGACGCCCCGCTCCACGGAGCCGGGGCCCTGCCCGTCCAGGTGCCCGGTCAGGAGCACATCCCCACCATCTACTTCACCGGGTGGGAGCGGGACTTCTTCGTCGCGCTGGCCGAGCCCGGGGCGTGGGGCTGCAACTGGACGGCGCCGGGGCTCGGCGTCGGGAACCGGGCCCGTCCTCAGCCGCTGCACCTCACCGGCGCCTGCGGCTGACGCGGACCCCGGCCGACGGGCGGCTGCGTAGCATGGGCGCGTGACCGACCCACTCTGGCCCGCGGCCGCGACGCTCCTGCGCTCGACGCCGCTCGAGGGTCGGCGCCACGCCAGCCTCCTCGGCGTGTCCACGTACACGACGTCGGTGACGCCGCGCTCGTGGCACTCGACGCCGTCCGCCGTACGCGAGGCGCTGGCCCGCTTCTCTACCTGGTCGTACCGCGACGCCCTGGACCTCGCCGACGAGGTCGACGCCCTCGACCTAGGCGACGTGTTCGACCCCGACGGCGTCGGGGGGACCGATCGCGTCGCGCAGGCCCTCGCGCGCGCGAGCGAGGTCGAGCTCCACCTGGTGCTGGGTGGGGACAACGCGGCCACCTTCCACGCGCTGCACGGTCTCGCGGCCGGGTCGTGGGCCGAGTGGGGCCTCGTGACCCTCGACGCCCACCTCGACCTGCGCGAGGGCGTCTCCAACGGCTCGCCGGTCCGCCAGCTCCTCGAGGCCGGCCTCGACGGCACTCACGTGGTGCAGGTGGGCCTCAGCGACTTCGCGAACTCGCCGGAGTACGCTCGCCGCGCCCGCGACGCCGGTCTGAGCGCTCGGACCCGCGACGAGGTAGCCGAGCGCGGCATCGGGGTCGTGATGCGCGAGGCGCTCGATCGGGCCGCCGAGGGTGGCCGCCACGTCTACGTCGACCTCGACGTCGACGTGGTGGATCGCGCCAGCGTCCCGGGATGCCCGGCCGCCCTCCCCGGCGGCCTCTCGGCGCGCGAGCTGCGCGAGGCCGCGCGGATCGCGGGCCGCGACCCGCGGGTGCGCGCGATCGACTTCACCGAGGTCGACGTCGAGCGCGACAGTGACGACCAACGCACCGTTCGCCTGGTGGCGCTCGCGGTGCTCGAGGCCCTGGCGGGCCTGGCGAGGAGAGCCCGATGACCGTTCGCATCACCCTCGAGGCGCTGACGCGCGCCGAGCTGGTCGCCGTCGCGCGCGACGGGGCGCTCGTCGAGATCGACGAGGCCGTCCTCGCCCGCCTCGAGCACCAGCGTCGGGCCATCGACGCCCTCGTCGAGAGCGGGACGCCGGTCTACGGACTCTCGACCGGCTTCGGCGCGTTGGCGACGACGTTCATCTCGCCCGAGCGCCGTCGTGACCTGCAGCGCTCGCTCATCCGCTCGCACGCGGCCGGGGTCGGCCCGGAGGTCGAGCGCGAGGTCGTGCGAGCGATGATGACGTCGCGGCTCACCAACCTCTGCAGCGGCGTCGCCGGCGTTCGCCCGTCGACCGCCCTGGCCTACGCCGCCCTGCTCAACGCCGGGATCACGCCCGTCGTCCACGAGTTCGGATCCCTCGGGGCCTCGGGCGACCTGGCGCCCCTCGCGGCGGTCGCGCTCGCCCTCACGGGCGAGGGCGAGGTCCGCGATGCGACGGGGAACCTCCGCACGGCGGCGGTGGCGCTCGACGCGGCAGGGCTGGTGCCGGTGGAGCTCGCGGAGAAGGAGGGCCTCGCCCTCATCAACGGGACCGACGGCATGCTCGGTCAGCTGGTGCTGGCCCTCGAGGACCTCGACAACCTCCTCGACGTGGCCGACCTGGCGGCCGCGCTCTCGATCCAGGCCCTGCGGGGGACCGACCGCGTCTTCGTGCCCGAGCTCCACGCCCTGCGCCCCCACCCCGGCCAGATTCGCAGCGCCGCCCACCTGGCTTCGCTGCTCGCGGACTCGCCCATCGTCGCCTCCCACCTCGACGACCCGACCCAGGTGCAGGACGCCTACTCGCTGCGCTGTTCACCCCAGGTCCACGGTGCGGCGCGCGACACGTGGAGCCACGCGGCACGGGTGGCCGAGATCGAGCTGGCCTCGGCGATCGACAACCCGTCGGTGCTCGCCGACGGGACGCTCGCCTCCAACGGGAACTTCCACGGCGCGCCGGTCGCCTACGTGCTCGACTTCCTCGCCATCGCGCTCGCCGACCTCGCCTCGATCGCCGAGCGGCGCACCGACCGGCTCCTCGACCCCGACCGCAGCTACGGGCTGCCGCCGTTCCTCGCCCACCAGGCGGGGGTGGACTCGGGCCTCATGATCGCCCAGTACGCGCAGGCCGGTCTCGTCAGCGAGATGAAGCGCCTGGCGGTGCCGGCGAGCGTCGACTCGATCCCGTCGTCGGGCATGCAGGAGGACCACGTCTCGATGGGCTGGCACGCGGCGCGCAAGCTGCGCCGTTCGGTCGAGGCCCTCGCCGACGTGCTGGCCGTCGAGATCCTGGCGGCGGCGCGGGCGATGGCCCTGCGGGCGCCACTCGCCGCCTCGCCGGCGACCGCCACGGTCGTCGACGCAGTCAACGCGGCGACCGGGGGACCGGGGGCCGACCGCTGGCTCGGGCCCGAGATCGCCGCCGTCGCCGACCTGGTGCGGAATGGCTCGTTGCGGGCGACGGTGCGCGAGCACCTCGTCGGGTAAGGAGGAATCCATGGAGGGAGCTCGACCGGTGCGCTCGCCGCGCGGGACCCAGCTGAGCGCGCGGGGCTGGCCCCAGGAGGCCGCGCTGCGCATGCTCCAGAACAACCTCGACCCCGAGGTCGCGGAGCGGCCCGACGACCTCGTCGTCTACGGCGGCACGGGACGGGCGGCGCGCGACTGGCGCAGCTTCGACGCCCTGGTGCGCACGCTCACGACCCTCGGGCCCGACGAGACGATGCTCGTCCAGTCCGGTCGACCCGTGGGGGTCTTTCGGACCCACGAGTGGGCTCCGCGTGTGCTCATCGCGAACTCGAACCTGGTGGGGGACTGGGCGACGTGGCCCGAATTCCGTCGCCTCGAGGCCCTGGGGCTCACGATGTACGGACAGATGACGGCCGGGTCGTGGATCTACATCGGCACCCAGGGCATCCTGCAGGGGACCTACGAGACCTTCGCCGCCGTCGCGGAGAAGCGCTTCGGGGGAACCCTCGCCGGCACGCTCACGCTGACGGCCGGCGCCGGGGGCATGGGCGGGGCCCAGCCCCTCGCGGTGACGATGAACGACGGGGTCTGCCTCTGCATCGACGTCGACCCGTCGCGCCTGGCGCGCCGCGTCGAGCAGCGCTACCTCGACGAGTGGACGAGCGACCTCGACGGTGCCCTCGCGCGGGTCCTCGCGGCGAAGGCCGCCCGGACGCCCCTCTCGGTGGGCCTCGTGGGCAACGCCGCGACGCTGGTGCCCGAGATCCTGCGCCGGGGGGTGGAGGTCGACATCGTGACCGACCAGACCTCGGCCCACGACCCGCTCTCCTACCTGCCCGAAGGCATCGATCTCGGGGACTGGCACGACTACGCGGAGAAGAAGCCCGAGGAGTTCACCGACCGGGCCCGCCAGGCCATGGCGCGCCACGTCGAGGCCATGGTCGGCTTCATGGACGCCGGCGCCGAGGTCTTCGACTACGGCAACTCGATCCGCGGGGAGGCGGCCCTCGGCGGCTACGGGCGCGCCTTCGAGTTCCCCGGCTTCGTGCCCGCCTACATCCGCCCCCTCTTCTGCGAGGGCAAGGGCCCGTTCCGCTGGGCGGCCCTCTCGGGCGATCCCGCGGACATCGCCCGCACCGATCGCGCGGTCCTGGAGCTCTTCCCGGACAACGAGCCGCTGGCGCGCTGGATCCGGAAGGCCGAGGAGAAGGTCGCCTTCCAGGGGCTACCCGCGCGCATCTGCTGGCTCGGCTACGGCGAGCGCGACCAGGCCGGGACCGCCTTCAACGACCTGGTGGCCCGCGGAGAGGTCGCGGCGCCCATCGTGATCGGTCGTGACCACCTCGACAGCGGCTCGGTCGCCTCCCCCTACCGGGAGACCGAGGCGATGCTCGACGGATCGGACGCGATCGCCGACTGGCCGCTCCTCAACGCCCTCGTCAACACGGCCTCGGGGGCCTCGTGGGTCTCGATCCACCACGGCGGCGGCGTCGGCATCGGGCGCTCGATCCACGCGGGGCAGGTCTGCGTGGCCGACGGCACGCCCCTCGCGGCGGAGAAGCTGGCCCGGGTGCTCACGAACGACCCCGGCATGGGGGTGATCCGTCACGTCGACGCGGGCTACGAGATCGCCGAGCAGACCGCGGCCGAGCGAGGGGTGCGCATCCCGATGCGCGAGGGCGCGTGAGCCTCGCACTGCGTGGCATCGGTGAACTGCTGACCAACGACCCCGCGTGGGGCGACGGGCCGGTCGGGCGGCGCCGCCGCGCAGCCCTGGTCGTCGACGAGGGACTCGTCGCCTGGGTGGGTGACGACGCCGACTGTCCCGCGGCGGACGAGTCGGTCGACGTGGCGGGGGCGGCGGTCGTGCCCGGCTTCGTCGACAGCCATACCCACCTCGTCTTCGCCGGCGAGCGCAGCGACGAGTTCGAGGCGCGTCTCGCGGGGGAGCGCTACGACGGCGGCGGCATCATGCGCACGGTGCGCGCGACGCGCTCCGCCACGTCCTCCGACCTGCGCCGCGACGCTCACCGACGCCGCGCGGCGATGCGCGCGAACGGCACGACGACCGTCGAGGCGAAGTCCGGCTACGCCCTCGACCTCGTGGGCGAGATCCGGCTCTGCGAGATCTCGGCCGAGGTCGCCGACGCGGCGACCTTCCTCGGCGCCCACGTCGTGCCGGCCGAGTTCGCGGCGGACCGCGCGGCCTACGTCGACCTCGTGCGCGGGCCGATGCTCGCGGCCTGCGCCCCCCACGTCCAGTGGGCCGACGTCTTCTGCGACCGCGGTGCCTTCGACGCCGACGAGGCCCGAGTGATCCTGCTCGCCGCCCGCGCGGCGGGACTCGGTCTTCGGCTGCACGGCAATCAGATCGCCCCGGGGCCCGGGGTGCGGCTCGCCGTCGAGCTGGGGGCGCAGAGCGTCGACCACTGCACGCACCTCGACGACGAGGACGTGGCGGCCCTCGCGGGGTCCTCGACCGTCGCCACGCTCGTGCCGGGGGCGGAGTTCTCGACGCGCAGTGCGTACGCGCCGGCTCGACGACTCCTCGACGCCGGGGCCACCATCGCCCTGGCGACCGACTGCAACCCCGGAACCAGCTACGTGACGAGCATGCCCTTCGTCATCGCGCTCGCGGTGCGCGAGATGGGCCTCAGCGTCGACGAGGCGGTGCTCGCGGCGACGCTCGGCGGCGCGCGGGCCCTCGCGCGCCGCGACGTCGGGCACCTGGCGCCCGGGGCGCGGGCCGACCTCTCGGTTCTCGACGCTCCGCGCGTGGCGCACCTCGCCTACCGACCGGGGGAGGCCCTGGTGGCCCGCTCCCTGCGGGGCGGGGTGGCGGCTGACGGCGCCGCCGCGGCCCGTACAGTGCCCCTATGAGCGAACACGCCGCCGGGACACCCCGGCCCACCACGCTCGGCGAGCTGCGCGCCGCCGGGTACCGGTCGCGCTCGGTGCGCGACGAGTTGCGCGAGAACCTGGAGGCCCGCCTCGCCGCCGGTCAGCCCCTCACCGCCGAGGTCCTCGGCTACGAGGACACGGTCCTGCCGCAGCTGGAGACGGCCCTGCTCGCCGGCCACGACGTCATCCTGCTGGGTGAGCGGGGGCAGGCGAAGACGCGCCTGATCCGCGCGCTCGTGGAACTGCTCGACGAGTGGTTGCCGGTGGTCGCCGGCAGCGAGGTGCGCGACGACCCGTTCGCCCCGATCTCGCCCTACGGGCGCGACCTCGTCGCCGAACGGGGCGACGAGACCCCGATCGCCTGGGTGCACCGCTCGGAGCGCTTCGCCGAGAAGCTCGCGACCCCCGACACCTCGATGGCCGACCTGATCGGTGAGGTCGACCCGATCAAGGTCGCCGGTGGCCTCTACCTCGACGACCCGCGCGCCCTCTCCTACGGCCTCGTGCCCAAGTCGAACCGTGGGCTCTTCGCGATCAACGAGCTGCCCGACCTCTCCGAGCGGATCCAGGTGGGCCTGCTCAACGTGCTGGAGGAGCGTGACGTCCAGATCCGGGGTCACCTGGTGCGCCTGGACCTGGACCTCGTCGTCGTGGCGACGGCGAACCCCGAGGACTACACGAACCGGGGACGGCTGATCACGCCCCTGAAGGACCGCTTCGGCTCCCAGATCCGCACCCACTACCCCTACGAGGTCTCCACCGAGATCGCCATCGTGCGTCGCGAGGCGCGACCGATGCCGCTGGACCGGCCGGTCGTCGTGCCGTGGTTCATCGAGGACGTGATCGCCCGCGTGAGTCACGTGGCGCGCTCGAGCCACGCCATCAGCCAGCGCTCGGGGGTCTCGGTGCGTCTCTCGATCGCCAACTACGAGACGGTCGTCGCGAGTGCGACGCGCCGGTCCCTGCGGGCGGGCGACGAGACCGTGGTGCCGCGCGTGAGCGACCTGGCCGCCGTCGTCCCCTCGACGCAGGGCAAGATCGAGCTCGAGGCGATCGAGGACCACGACGTCGCCGAGGTGATCTCGGCGCTGGTGGCCCTCGCCGTGCGACAGTCCTTCACCGAGCACGTCGTGCTCGAGGAGGCCGGTCAGATCGTCGCGGCCTTCGCGGACGAGGTGGTCGTCCACACCGGTGACGACCTCCCCGACGCCGACTACGCGGCGACCCTCGCCGCGATGCCGGCGCTCGCCCACGCGGTCGAGCGCGTCGTCGGTCCCGACGCCGGGCCGGGGGAGCGCGCCAGCGCGCTCGAGTTCGTCCTCGAGGGCCTCTACCTCACCAAGCGCCTGGCGAAGGACGCGGCCGGGCCGCGCGCCCTCTACCGCTCCCGGGGTCGGTAGTGCCGGTCCGCTACGGGTTCCGGCGCCCGGGGGACGACGACTTCGACGACCTCGACGCGACCGAGGTCCTCGCGGCCCTGAGCGACGACCTGCTCGAGAGTGGCGACCTCGAGGCGGCTCTCGAGCGTCTGCTGCGCCAGGGCTTCACCACCCGCGAGGGAACGCGCGTCGAGGGGCTGGGCGGCCTGCGCGAGCGCGTGCGTCGTCGTCGGGAGGAGATCGAGCGATCGGCCAATCCCGACGCGACCCTCGAGCGCTACCGGGAGCGGCTGGCCGCGATCGAGGAGCGCGAGGAGTCCGCCCTCGACGATCTCCTCGAGGAGGCGCACTCGTCGGGCGACGAGCGACGCGACGAGGTGACCCGGGAGTTCGTGGACCACCAGCGGCTCCAACGCGACCTGCTCGACGATCGGCTGGGACCCCGGATCGAGGGCCTCGCGAACTACGACTTCGTCTCCAGTGAGGCGGCGGAGGAGTTCGCGACCCTCGTCGAGGAGCTGCGGGCGGAGACCCTGGCCACCTTCTTCGAGTCGAGTCGGGAGTCCCTGGCGAACCCCGACCCGGCGGCCCTCGCCGAGATGCGCGAGATGATGGACGCCCTCTCGACGATGCTCGAGCAGCAGCGCCGCGGTGAGCCGCTCGATCCGAGCTTCGACCAGTTCATGGAGCGCTTCGGTGCGCACTTCCCCGGGGCGCGGAGCCTGGAGGACGTGGTCGCGCAGCTGGCCCAGCGCGCGGCCGCCGCCGAGGCGATGTTCCAGTCCCTGTCCGGCTCCCAGCAGGGGGAGCTGCGCGACCTCATGGAGCGTCTGCTCGGCGACATGGACCTCGCCTTCTCCATGCACCGCCTCAGCGCGAACCTGCGCCAGGCGACGCCCGACCTCGACTGGCACGGGGCGGCCCGGCTGCGCGGCGACGGGTCGGGCGGCTTCGCCGACGCGACACGCGCCGCGGCCGACCTCGCCGAGCTCGCGCGACTGGAGGACGTCCTCGGTCGCGGCGGGGCGGCCGCCCTGCCCGAGGTCGACCTCGAGTCGGTGCGCCGCCACCTCGGGCCCGACGCGGCCCTCCAGGTCGATCGGCTGCAGCGCGCGTTGCGGGCCCTGCGCGACCAGGGGTTCGTCGAGCGCGAGGGAGGGCAGCTGACCCTCTCGGCGAAGGGGGTGCGGGCCATCGGGTCGCGCGCCCTCGCGGACCTCTTCACGCGACTGCGTGAGAACCCCCTGCCCGGCGGGCACCGCGAGGACTCCCGGGGCTCGGGCGGCGACCGCGAGGAGACGGCGCGTCCCTGGGAGCCCGGAGAGCCGCTGCGGCTGCACCTGGGCCGCACCCTGCGCAACGCCCTCTCGCGCCAGGGCCCCGGGACGCCGCTGCGGCTGGCGCCCGAGGACTTCGAGGTCGAGGAGTACGAGTCGACCCGGCGAGCGTCCACCGTGCTCGCGATCGACCTCTCCCTCTCCATGGCGATGCGCGGCAACCTGGTGCCGGCGAAGAAGGTCCTGCTCGCCCTCACCCAGCTGATCCGCACGAGCTACCCGCGGGACTTCATCGCGGTCGTGGGCTTCGGCGAGACGGCGCGCGAGCTGCGCGTCGAGGACGTGCCCGCCCTCACCATCGACTACAACTACGGCACCAACCTCCAGCACGCGCTCGCCCTGTCGCGTCACCTCCTGCGCCACCAGCGCGGGGAGCGTCAGATCGTGGTGGTGACCGACGGGGAGCCCACCGCGCACCTCGAGGCCGACGGGACGCCCTTCTTCTCGTGGCCCCCGGTACGCGAGACGCTCGAGCGCACGATGGCCGAGGTGCTGCGCTGCACGCGGGCCGGCATCGTCATCAACACCTTCGCCCTCGACATCGAGCGCAGTCAGTTCCCCTTCGTCGAGCAGATCGCCCGGGTCAACTCCGGGAGGACCTTCTACGTGGACGTCGACGACCTCGGCCGCTACGTGCTCGACGACTTCGTGCGCTGGCGCCGCGCCGGTTGATTCCATTTGCTTTTTTCGCGCCGACCCGGCACAATGACACCGTTGTAATTACACCGGTGCGGTACCGGTCGAGGGGAGCGACGTGGAGATCATCGAGCTGCTGAGCGGCCAGGAAGATCGCGGCTGGCAGGCCCGGTCGAACTGCATGGGCGTCGACCCCGACCTGTTTTTCCCCGAGCGCGGGGCCTCGACTCGCGAGGCGAAGGAAGTGTGCCGCGGCTGCGTGGTGCGCGAGGAGTGCCTGGAGTACGCGCTCGAGAACGGCGAGAAGTTCGGGATCTGGGGTGGGATGAGCGAACGCGAGCGGCGCCGGCTGCGCCGGGCCCGCGCCATCGAGCGCCGGGCCCAGGCGAGCTAGAGGCCGGTCCGGGCCTCGATCGTCCGCTCCGGGGAGAGGTCGAGTTCGTCCCAGCGCTCGCGGGGCTCGCGCTCTAGGAGGGCCCTCGGGGCGAGACCCACGAGTTCGGACCGCTCGATCACGCCCGATCGGGGCAGGGCCGCGGCCACCGCGTCGTAGACGGTCGAGGGACCCACGCGCAGGGGGTCGATGAGGTTGCAGCTGACCTGGACCGACTCGCCGACCGGGAAGGCGAGGGATCGCACCGCCGGCCCTCGCACGGCGTGGGCGATGGCCCGCGCCTCGGCCAGGGTGACCTCGCCGAGCCACACGTTCCACGCGACGAGCAGCCCGCGGCATCCCACGGCCGACGCCCCGCGCTCCGGACGGGGTTGCGGGGGCCCGACGTCGGGCCCCCGACGCGCGAAGGCGTCACGGCGGATGTCGGGCAGCGTACGCTCGCCGTCCCCCACCGGTCCGTAGAGGAAGACGGGGACGTCGAACCGAGTGGCGAGCCACTCGGCCATCTCGTCGCGCAGCGCGCAGGCCTCGCTCGCGCGCGCGGGATCGAGGGCGACGAAGGGCACCACGTCGACGACGCCGATGCGGGGGTGGACGCCGTGGTGGCGACGGAGGTCAATGCGCTCGTAGGCGGCGCTCGCGAGCTCGCGCACCGCGGTGGCGAGGGCCGGGGGTTCGTCGATGAGGGTGAACACGCTGCGGTGGTGCCAGGGATCGGCGTGGCGGTCCCGGAGGGACGCTCCCGCGGCCGCGCTCAGGTGATCGAGGACGTCCTGGTCACGCCCCTCGGCGATGTTGACGACGCATTCGAACACGTCACGAGGGATCGCGCGTCAGTGAGCGGCGGCGCACCCGCTGGAGGCGGCGACGCTCCCGCTCGCTCTTGCCGCCCCACACCCCGTGGTCCACGTGGTTGTCGAGCGCGTACTCCAGGCACTGGTCCGCGACGGGGCAGGTCGCGCAGATCCGCTGGGCCTTGATGACCCCCAAACCGTCGCGGGGGAAGAAGACCGCCGCGGGGTACTCGCGGCACTTGCCGTCGGCCATCCATTCGGTTCCCATGGGCTACCTCCCCACCAACTAGGGCTCAGCGTAGCGACTGGAACCTAACGGAACGGTAAATGGAGGGTGAGAATCTCATGGGTGTCCTCCGACGGCGCCCCGGTAGACTGTCTCGGACGAGAGGAGCGCCGTGACCCAGGTCCCGACGAGTGACGAAACGATCGTGGTCGACCCGGTCGGCCACGTCCAGGTGGTCTACCTCGGCCCCGTCGCGCCCCACTGGGAGTGCCGGATGATCTTCGGCGACGAGGAGCAGATCCAGGCCTTCGTGGACCGCATCGACGCCCGCCTGCGCTTCCTGCCGCCCCACGACCCCCAGTTCCGCCGTAACCAGGAGCGCGTCCGTCGCGACGCCGAGCGCGAGAACCTGCAGGTCGACTGGGTGCTCGACTACGAGGACGAGACGACGGCCTGATCAGGCCAGCGGGGACGTCGAGACCCGCTCCCACCAGCGTTCGGGCGCGTCGAGTTCGTCGTCGCTCGGCAGACCGTCCACGCGCAGGAGCGCGCTGAAGGCCCCGAAACCGTGCGTGGCGACCAGCCGGTTCGCGAAGTCGCTCGCGCGCTCGAGGTGCTCGCCCCGCGCCGCGATGCCGAACAGGGCGCTGGCCGCCTCCTCGCCCCGGGCGTCGGAGAGACGGTGACGGCGGACGGCTTCGGCGAGTGCCGAGCGTGGTCCGAGGAGTCGCGTCGCGACCTCGAGTGCGGCCAGCTCGAAGACGGCGCCCAGCGCCGCGGTGGCCGCGTTGATCGCCCGCGTCGCGGGGCTGTCGTCGGGGAGGTCGATCCCCTCGAGCAGGGCCGCCGGATCGGACAGCATCTGGCTCGGGTCACCCTCGGCGAACAGCCCCTGGATCCGTCCGAGGAGGTCTCCCTGGACGGCCTGGGCTTCGCGCACGGTGTCGAGGAGCAGGGCGCGCAGCGCGTCGCCGGTGCCGGGGCGCGTGAGGATGGTCGCGGCCGCGAACTCCTGGGCGAGCGCGAAGACGTAGACCTCGTCACGGGTGAGTGACCACGACTCGGCGAAGGCCGCCGCGTTGTTGGCGCAGAGCCACGACGAGTCGTCGAGGCGGGGCAGCGGGATGACGGCGAGGGACCACGCGCGCTCGGTGAGGTGTCCGGCGGCCGATCCGAGCTGGAACCCGGCGAAGAGCGGGCCCATGATACGGGCCATCTGCGCGAACGCCGGGTCGCCCCCCATCTCGGGGACGGCGGCGTTGAGGGCCGGCTCGATGAGGGGACGCCACTGAGCGAGGGCGGCCGTCGCGAGCCCGACCCGAGTGGTGACGATGAGCTCGGGCTCGCGGGCGACTCCGAAGAGGTCGTCGACGTGACGGGCCACGAGGGGCGTCAGCTCCTCGAGGCGCTGGCGTTCGAGGGGCTCGGGATTCGGGTCGCCGTCCTCGCCTCGAGCGATGGAGGTCGCCAGCTGGGTGGCCGTGTCGAACCACGCGCCCGGCCCCTGGTTACCGAGGAGCCGCGCCAGGTCGCCGAAGAGGGGGCCGAAGGGATTGTCGCTCACGCCACCAACCTAGAGCGCGCAGGTCAGCCAGACCTCGGTGTGGGTCTGTTGGGATCCGCGGACGAGGTCGATGGTCGCGAGGGTGCGAGCCGGGGTTAGGTAGAGCTGGGTCAGCAGGCCGCTCCAGGTGGAGATCGAGTGGCCGTTCAGGCGCACGAGGACGTCGCCCGTGCGCAGTCGGCCGTGGGCCGGGCTGGAGGTGGGGATGTGGGTGACCAGAACGCCGCCGCCCTGGGCCGTCGTGCCCGCGATCCCGAGGCCGGCGTGGCAGCCGTCGCCCGTCGCCACGATCTGGGCGACGCGGGCGACGAACTGGGCCGAGTACCAGGCGCTGCCCCCGGCGAGGACCGCCACGACCCGCCCGGCACCGTTCACCGCGACGGCGTCGTCGAGCCCGTCGAGGTTCGACTCGGGCACGGCCGCGAGGTAGCTCACGACGCCGTTCGCCCGCAGGACGGGGTCGCCGATCGTCGTCGTCGACCACGTGAACCGTGGGGCCACCGTCGGTCCGGTCGTGACGGGAGCGAGCGCCGTGACCGACGCGCTCGCCGGCATCGGCGCGAGAGCGGCCGGAGCGACGGGTTGGCTCAGGTGCACGATCGAGAAGCCCATGACCCGGTCGCGCCCCACCCAGCTCGCCATGAAGGGGGCTCGCCCGGTGACCCAGGCGGTGAGCAGGGCCCCGTGGGGGATCGCGGCCGTCGTCACCGCGAGCGACCCGGGCAGCACCATGGCCGCCACCGTCGTGACGTGGGAGGGCGTCGTGATCGTGAGGTCGACCACGTGCGGCGCGACCCGCTGGAGGACGGGGGGCAGGTCCGCGAGGCGCATCGCGACGTTCTGGGACATCGGCTGGTTGGGCGGGGAGTGGTCCCGCGACGAGGCGAAGCCCGCGGCCGCGCCGACCAGGCCGAGGACCAGGAGTGACGCCGCGATGCGCAGCGTGCGCTCCGCGACCGGTGGGACGTGGTGGGTCGGGAGGCGGGTGAAGGAGGGCAGCTCGCTGGGGTGGAGCCAGCCCCGGTCCTCCGGAGGCGGCGTCGCCCGCCCGCGACCGAGCCTCCATCGCCACGCCACGGCCGTTCAGGCTACCGACCGAACGGGGGTGGTGGTAGGTCGCTCTAACATCGCTGCGTGGCCACGGACGTCGCGATGGATATCGGGACCTCCATGACGAGGGTGGCCCTGGCCTCGGACGGGGTCGTCTTCAACGAGCCGACCAGCGTCGCGATCGACACCCGGTCGGGGGCGGTGGTCGAGGTCGGTTACGGCGCGCTCGACCTCGTCGCACGCACCAGCCGCCACGTGGTCGTGTTCCGCCCGCTGGCCCAGGGGGCCACCGTCGACTTCGACGTGACGGCCCGACTGGTGTCGGGCCTCTTCGAGCGGGTGGGTCTGTCGCGGCTCAGCCGGGCCCGCGTCGTCATGAGCGTCCCGTCCCTCGCCACCGCGATCGAGCGCCGGGCGCTCCGTCAGGCGGCCATCCAGGCCGGCGCTCGCGAGGTGAGCCTGATCGAGGCGCCGCTCGCCGCGGGGATCGGCCTCGGCCTACCGGTCCAGGATCCCGTCGGCTCGGCCGTCGCCGTGCTGGGCGGGGGCGCCTCCGAGGCGACCCTGCTCTCGCTCGGCGGCATCGTCACGAGCGCGACGCGTCGCCAGGGGGGCTCCGACATCGACCTCGCGATCGCGTCGCTCGCGCGGCACCGCTTCGGCGTGGTGATCGCCCCGACGGTCATCGAGTCGCTGAAGATCGCCCTGGGGTCGGCGAAGGGCGCGACGCGGGGCCTCTCCGAGGTCGTGCGGTGCCGGACCGTCGACACCGGCGACGTCATCGAGGTCGACATCGGCGCGGACCTCGTGAACGTGGCGCTCCACGACGTCGTCCACGCCGCGGTCGCCATGATCGAGGACTCCCTCTCGGGGGCCCCGCCCGACCTCTCGCAGGACGTGAGCGCCCGGGGACTGACGCTCGTGGGCGGGCAGGCGCGGATGGCCGATCTCGCCGAGCTCGTCGCCGAGCGCACCGGCGTCACCGTGATGGTCGCCGACCAGCCCGATCTCGTGATCATCAAGGGCCTCCAGCTGTGCCTCGAGGAGATGTCCTCGTTGCACGCGCTCTTTCGCGACGCCGACCGGTAACGAGGCGGCTCAGTGGCCGCCGAAGGGAATGTCGTCCCCGTCCTCGTCCCCGTCCTCGTCGCTCAGGCGCCGGGCGACGTCGCGGACCTGCCAGTCGCGATCGGCGCGGGCCCGTTCGAGCGCCGAGGCGGCTCGAGGGTCGTCGAAGGCGGCGAGGGCGACGGTGGCCCGACGACGCACGGGGGGCCGGTCGTCGAGGGCGGCGACGATCGCGGGGAGCCCGGCCGGATCCCCGAGAGCGCCGAGGGCGGCCACGGCGGCCTCGCGCACGCGCGCGTCGGCGTGTGTCCCGGCCGCTCGCGCCAGCTCCCCGACGGCCGACGTCACCGCTCGCTCGCCCAGCGCGAAGGCGGCCGCCTCGGCCACCAGCGCGTCGGGGTCGGCCAGACTCGACACCACCGCGTCGGGTCGTCCTCCGGCGCCGCGCGCGATCTGGGTCAGGGCCTCGCGGCGCACGCTCGGGGACTCGTCGCGTCGCGCGGCGTCGAGGTCGGCGTCCTCGAGGAGCCCCCGTCGCGCCGCGGCCCGCAGCGCGATCACCCGGACCCGCTCGTGGCCGTGCCCGAGCCCCCGCCGAACCAGCTCGGCCGACGGCTCATCGTCGGCCGTCGTGGCGAGGATCAACGACTCGATCCACTCCGGTAGCGTGTCGGCATCGCGATCCACGAGCCCATTCCACCATCTCGCCCGTCGCGTCGTCGCCTGACCGTCGTGCTGGCGGCCCTGGCCGTGGTCATCCTCGCCGTCGTGGGACTGCAGAGTTGGACCGTCCCCTACTACGCGCTCACGCCGGGCCAGGCCAGCGCGGTCGGCCCCCTCGTCTCGGTGAGCGGACTGCCGAGCCGGGACCACCACGACCGGATCCTCCTCACCGACGTCTACCTCTCGTCGCTGACGGCGTGGCAGTGGCTCATCCTGCACTTCCAGCATCCGGTGGAGTTCGTGAGCGCGAACCAGCTCCTCGAGCCCGGCATCCCATCCGACGAGATCGGCCCGCAGGGCTTCCTCCAGATGTCCGACTCGAAGGAGGCGGCCGCGGTGGCGGCCCTGCGCGCCCTCGGGTGGCGGCCCGTCGCGACGCCGACCGGCGCCGTCGTGACCGGTGTGATCGCCCCGTCGCCCGCCCGCCATCACCTGCACGTCGCCGACCGCGTCGTGGCGGTCGACGGGCGGCCGGTCGTGAGCGCCTGCGGCCTGGTGGCCGCGGTTCACGACGTGCGTCCCGGGTCGATCGTGCGTCTCGGTGTCGACCCGGCGCGGATCGACGCCCAGGGGCGCATCACCTACGGGAGCGAGCGCACCGTGTCGCTGCGGGCGGGCACGCCCCCGGCGGGATCGCTCCCGTCGGGCTGCCCGGGGGTGAGCGGTCCCGACCACGCGTGGCTGGGCGTCGCCCTCGAGGACGGCGTCGCCTTCCGACTTCCGGCGACGGTCAACGTGGACACCAACTACATCGGCGGCCCGTCGGCCGGCCTCGCGATGACCCTCGCCCTCATCGACCAGCTGAGCCGGACCTCCATCACGGGGGGCCACGTGGTCGCGGCGACCGGGACCATCGACACCGCCGGACAGGTCGGCGACGTCGGGGGCGTCGCCGAGAAGACCATCGCCGTGGAGCGCGCCGGCGCGACGGTCTTCCTCGTTCCCCAGGTCGAGGTCGCCACGGCGCGGTCGGTGGCCTCGCCGAGCCTGCGCGTGATCGGCGTGACCTCCTTGCGCCAGGCCCTCGACGCCCTGCATCGCCTCGGCGGGGCTCGACCCGTCCCGTTGAGCGTCCCCCACCCGCTCGGGAGCACCGGAACGGGGACCCGTTCGTCGTAGTCTTTGGGGAATGGACGAACGGCGCATCCTCTCGACGACCCGCCAGTCCGCGGCCGAAGTCGCCCGGGTCACCTTCGCGACCGTTCGCAAGGGTGGCTACGACCCGCAGGAGGTGCGCAGCCACCTGGAGGCCGTGGCGCGCGAGATGGGCCACCTGGAGCACAAGGTGCGCGAGCTCCAAGAGCAGCTCTCCGAGGCTCTGCGTCGAGCGGCCAATCCGACCTTCGACGAGGCGACCCTGGCGAGCGCGCTCGGCGCCCAGAGCGCGGCGATCCTGCGGTCGGCCCACGAGGAGGCCGGCCGGGTCACGGCCGAGGCCCAGGAGCGCAGCGCCCAGCTCTACGCCGAGTCCCAGCAGCGAGCGGCCGCTCACCTCATCGAGGCCCAGGAGCGGGCGGCCGCCATCGCCACGGAGGCGGAGGCGGGCGCCGCCACGACCGAGCGCGACGCTCGGCTCGCGGCCGAACGCCTCATCGAGTCGGCCAAGCTCAACGGCGAGGCGCTCGTGGAGCGGGCCCGCGAGCAGGGCCGGGCCTTGCTCGAGCAGGCCACCCAGGCGCGCAAGACCGTCCTCAACGACCTCGTCGTCAAGCGCAAGTCGTTGCACGTGCAGATCGAGCAGCTGCGCACCGCTCGCGACAGTCTCGTGGGGGCCGTCCAGGCCGTGCGCGAACAGGTCGAGGGCGTACTGGGCGGACTGCACGGCTCCGACGAGGCGGCGCGCGCCGCCGCCGTGGAGGCGCTCCGACTGCGTCCGGCCTCGCCCGACCCGAGCGACGACGAGCTCCTCGCCGGGACGCCGCTGCGCGAGGTGCCCGACGTGGTGCCGGTGACGCCCGAGACCGTCGTGACCGACGGGCCGACCGAGGCTCCCGCGCCGCCCCGCCCCCGTACCCGGGCGACCGCGGCGTCGGGGGCACCGGCCCCGCCCGCCGAGGCGGCGACGGGAGAGGAGCCCGACGGGTCGGGCACCGACGTCGTGAACGAGATCTTCGCGCGCCTGCGCAAGGCGACCCTCGAGGAGCGCGGTGCCGTCCCGACCCCACCCCCGGCCCCTCGTCGGGCTCCGGGCAAGGGAGAGGCCCCGTCGGCGCCCACCGCCGAACTCTTCCGTCGGCGCGACGCGGCGATCGCCGAGTCGCTGGCCGTCCTCACTCGGCGAGTGAAGCGGGCGCTGCAAGATGACCAGAACGTCATGCTGGACCGACTGCGCTCGGTGCGGGGCATGATCACCACCGAGCTCGAGGACGAGCACGCGCAGCGCGCGCGCTACGCCGACGCGGCCTTCGACGCCCTCGCCGACGCCGCCGCCGCGGGGGTCCAGTTCGCCTACGACGAGGCCGGGGCCAGCACGGGGCCGGTCGATCGGGCCGCACTCGACGAGTGCACGGCCGACCTCGCGGTGACGATCGTGCTGGCGCTGCGCAAGCGCATCCTCGCCGACGGGAGCGGTGACGGTCAGGATCGGGTGAACACCGCCTACAAGGAGTGGCGCGGACCCCGGGTCGAGCGACTGTGCCTCGACGCGGCGCGCCGAGCCTTCCACGTCGGCGTCGTCGCGGCCGCCGCGGGGCGGTCGGTCCGCTTCCTCGCCGCACCCTACGACGCGCCGTGCGACGTCTGCGCGCTGGACGCGGCGGCCGGCGAGCGCCCGAGCGGCGCGGCCTTCCCGAGCGGCGCGGCGCACCCACCCCTGCACGCGGGGTGTGGGTGCACGGTCGTTCCCCTCTAGGTTCGGCGTAGGCTGCAGGGGTGCGTAGCCCGGCCGATGTCCCGTCACGGCCCCGTCGCATGGGGCGACTGTCGCGCCGCTTCTGGCTCGGCCTCGCGATCGTCGTCCTAGCGATCCTCTTCCTCTCGCTGCGCAGCATCGCGGTGCTATGGACGGACCAGTTGTGGTTCTCGTCGGTCGGCCTGGGCAACGTCTTCACGACCCTGTTCGCGGTGAAGGTCGGACTGGGGGTGACCTTCGGCGTCGTCTTCTTCGCTCTGCTCTGGGGCAACCTGCTCCTCACCGACCGATTCGGCGCCCGGGACCTCACCTTCGAGCCCGAGGACGACGTGGTCCGGCGGTTCCAGAACCTGGTGCGACCCCGCGCCGGACGCGTCTACGCCCTGGTCGCCCTGCTGGTGGCGGCCGTCGCCGGCGCGAACGCGGCCGGACAGTGGCAGAACTACTTACTCTTCGCCCACCGTCAGTCGTTCCACGTGCGCGACCCGCTCTTCCACAACGACATCGGGTTCTACGTCTTCACCCTGCCGTTCCTCTCGTACGTGGTGACGTGGCTGCTCGTCGCGCTGGTCGTCATCTTCGCGATCACCGCGATCTTCCACTACCTGAACGGCGGCATCCGGGCCGCCCGGGTCACGCCCCGGGTCGCTCCGCGGGTGAAGGCCCACCTATCGGTGATCGGTGCCGGCATCGCGGTGATGAAGGCCGCGGGCTACGTGATCGCGCGGTGGGAACTGGTCAACTCGACCAACGGCTTCGTGCAGGGGGCCGGTTACACCGACGTCCACGCCCGGCTCCCGGCCCTCACCATCCTCGTCGTGCTGTCGCTCGCCTCGGCCGCGATCCTGCTCGCCAACGTCCGCTCGCGGGGGTGGTCCCTGCCGGTCGTCGCGGTCGGACTGTGGATGTTCGTCGCCCTGGTGATCGGCGTCGTCTACCCGGCCCTCCTGCAGGGCCTCAAGGTCGCGCCGGCCCAGGCCTCCCTCGAGGCCCCCTACATCCAGCGCAACATCGTGGCGACCCGCCAGGCCTTCGGCCTCGACAAGGTCTCGTACCACGCCTTCGCGGGGGCGACGACGATCACGCCCCGCCAGGTGACCGCGGCCGCCCCGACGCTGTCGAACATCCGGCTCTGGGATCCGTCGTCCAACATCGGGCTGGCGACGGTCAACAAGCGCCAGTCGATCCGCTCGTACTACACCTTCACGTCGCTCGGCGTCGACCGCTACTACGTGAACGGCAAGTTGACGCCGGTGCTCATCGGGGCGCGCCAGCTCAACATGTCGAACCTGCCCTCGCCGAGCTGGGTCAACTCGCACCTCCAGTACACGCACGGCATCGGGGCCGTCGTGGTCGACGCCAATACGGTCGACTACGCGACCGGTAACCCGATCATGTCGGTGGACAACATCCCGCCGGCGTCGAGCGCGGGCCTGCCGGTCCTCACTCATCCGGACATCTACTTCGGCATCAACGACCCCGGCTGGGTCGTCGCCAACTCCAAGCAGCCCGAGCTCGACTACCAGGTCAACTCGGGCACGAACGCGGGGCAGCCGGTCGAGAGCCACTACGCCGCGTCCGGCGGCGTCGCGGTCGGCGGGCTGCTGCGCCGCATGGCCTTCGCCCTACGGCTCAACGACTTCAACTTCCTCATCTCCAACCAGATCACGTCGCAGAGCCGTGTGCTCTTCGTGCGCGACGTCCAGGCCATGGCCCGCAAGGCGGCCCCGTTCCTCTCCTTCGACTCGCAGCCCTACGCGGTCATCGCCGACGGCTCGGTCCAGTACGTGCTCGACGGCTACACGACGACTGACCAGTACCCCTACAGCCAGAACGCCAGCGGCCTGAGCGTCAACGAGGGCGGACTGCCCTACAGCTTCAACTACGTGCGCAACTCGGTGAAGGTGGTCATCAACGCCTACACCGGCTCGATGAAGTTCTACGCGGCCGACCCCAATGACCCGATCCTCAAGGCCTACCGCGCGGCCTTCCCCTCGATGTTCCTGCCGATGTCGTCGATGCCCTCGGAGATCGCGAGTCACCTGCACTACCCGCCGGACCTGATGAGCGTCCAGGCGGCGACCCTCGCCCGGTACCACATCACCAACGCGCTGGCCTTCTACAACGCGTCGGACCGGTGGGAGATCTCGCCGACGACCGGGGCGGGCAGCCCCAACACGGCGCTCGCCCAGACGGCGGTCACCGACTCGGCCGGCAACGTCGTCTCCTCGTCCTTCTCCCCGATGAGCCCGCTGCTCCAGGTGGGTTCGCTGCCCGGCACGCAGCACCAGCAGTTGCTGGAGTCCGTGGCCTTCGTCCCCGCGGGCAACTCCACCAACGTCCAGGGCCTCACGGCCTTCATGGTGGCGACGAGCGACCCGAGCGACTACGGACAGCTCTACGTCTACGAGACGCCTCGCGGCTCGCTCGTGACGGGGCCGGCGCAGGCCGACTCGGAGATCCAGCAGAACGCCAAGGTGAGCTCGATCATCACCCCGCTCGACCAGCACGGCTCTCAGGTCCTGCTCGGGAACAACCTGATGGTCCCCCTCGACCAGAGCGTCCTCTACATCCGGCCGCTCTACGTCGAGAGCACGTCGAACCCGATGCCGCAGCTGAAGTACGTGATCGCCGTCTTCAACCAGCAGGTGGGGATCGAACCGACCCTCGCCGGCGCGCTGACGGACGTCCTCGGCGCGGGCGTTCCCGCCTCGACCGGAGGCTCGGGCGGATCCGGAGGCTCGGGCGGGAGCTCGACGGGCCCCACCACTCAGTCGGCGGCGACGTACCTGGCTCAGGCGGCGGCCGACTACACCGCGGCCCAGGCGGCCCTCGCCGCGGGCAATCTCGGCCAGTACCAGAGCCTCGTGAACGCCATGCACCGGGCGCTACTCAACGCTCAGCGGGCCCTCGGAACGAGTGCTCCCGCGACGTCGACCGCGACGTCGACCAAGGCGACGACCAAGGCGACGACCACGACGACGACCACGACGACGACGCCCCGCGGCTGACATCGGGCACGTCAGAGCCGTCTTCCGGTACACTGGAAGGGCGAGTGGGGGGCTCGCGAGAACCTAATTCACTGGACGATCACATGTCAGCCCCCGTTTCCGCCCTCGCGATCACTGCGCGATGGCTCCTCGACCCGGCGGCGACGCCCCGCCGCCGCACCCGTGCCCGCAAGGTCACCGAGACTCTGGAGAGGGGCCCCGAGCCCGCTCCGGTGTCGGAAGTGGCCCCAGTTCCCGCCGTGCGCCGTGAGCGAATCGCGGCGACTCGTCACCACCCGGTGACGAACGAGCGTCGCGAACTCGAGTCGTCGCGTCGCGGCTAACCGTCGCGACGGCCAGACGTCGGGATCGCCGCCCCCTCGGGCTGACGGTCCCGACCATCTGCTAGACTGGATTTCCCAACGCGGGGTGGAGCAGTTTGGTAGCTCGTCGGGCTCATAACCCGAAGGTCGTAGGTTCAAATCCTACCCCCGCCACCAGAGAAAGTGCAGGTCGGGGCCGGTGCGCAAGCACCGGCCCTTCTGCTGCCCGGCTAAACATCCCAACACGAATCCGAGGAACTCTCCGTCCAGATGACCAGTGACGGATCCTTGGGTGGTCGAACCTGTGGTGACGCGCGGACGTGGTCAGCCGGTCAGCGTCGTCCGATCCGGTGAAGTCCTCTATCGGGATGCCAGGTCTCGATGACGAGGTGATCGGCTGGCGTACCGACTTTGGTGATCACCACTTCGGTGAGGTCGACGAGGAAACGGTGGGACCCGGAAGGGCCGTCGTGGCCTTCGACTTCGCTGGCGGTCCCGGAGATTTTGGCGTCGCCTGGCCAAAGCGTGGGGTCCTCGTCGGGGTCGACGGTGCTGCTATGCAGCGCTACTCGGTTGTCGCGTCGAAGGTCGACAGCTCGGAGAGCGCCGCCCATCATCCCGACCGCCAGGTCGTCGTCGGTGAAGGTGACTTCGGTTCCGCTGATTCTCGGCGACCCGTCGTTGCGCAGCGTGGCCATGGTGTGGTGCTGGTGTGCACTGCAGAGCTCCCGGACCCGTTGGGCCAGGTCGGGCTCGGCGGTTGCGAAGTCCTTCCAGGTGGTCACGGAGCAATTCTGGCATTGGCGGGACTGGTTTCAGGCATTGACCAACGAGGTCCTTTGCGTTCAGGCTGGGTCGACGGCGCCCGGTTCGGTGGCCGTGTGCCCGTGGCGTTCGGCGGCCCCGACGCGGAGCCCGAAGGAGTCGCCGAGGCGCTGGACTTCATGGATGAGCTTTTCGGTCGCAGGGTCGGTGAGGGTGTGGAAATGGCACAGCGGGCCCTGCACCTGGCTGTCGATCCGGACCAGGTGGCCACGTTATGCGTGGCCTTCACCAAGCACGTGCGAGAGAACACCTGAATGTCGCGCGGGCATGTTCGAGATGAGAAGGTATTTCGAGCGGAATCATCCGCTGCAACCGTTGGCGAAGAGTCGGTCCTCGAAGACTTGATCGTGCCCCATCAACATGGCGGTGGGGCTGGAGGGTATGCAGATGGGGTGGGCAAGGCTGCCTACCAGGTAATTTAGGTGGTCGACGTCGCACCGGCGCCCACATTCACTGGTAACCCCGCCACCAAGTACCGGCGTTTTTCGCGCCTTGTTGCGTATGCATAGGCCGCTGACCAGCATGTTTGGTCGGCGGCTTCTGTGTTTATGGGGACAGTCTGTGGGGACCTACTCAGCTCTTGCGTATGCAGCATGTGCAGGGTGGCGCGAGCGCGAGCGGCCCGTACGCAGCGGTTTCGCGACCGAGGCGCGGGTCGGGCGAAGCGTTGCATGGCCGTGCCCTGTGCCGGGCTATGCAGTTGCCCTGATCAAAGTGTCACCGGGAGATCACGTCTGGCCGAAGTTGACTGCTCTTCCGTAGAGCGACCGCTAGCGTGAACGCAGTGCAGCGCCCAGGCGGTTGCGTATGCACAGCCCGATCATCACCGGATATGCCACCGCGGCGGCCCGAGTAGCGGGAGCAGTGGGACGCGCGGCGCCAGTCGGAGCACTGAGCAGGCCTTCTCGTTCGGTTGTGCGATGCCTGTCCGAGGTGGGTTCACCCCTTCTTCCTCTTGCCACTCTGTCATTACTAGTTAGTGAGTAGTAAGCTCGGTGCCGTGGGGCGCCGAGAGCGGATGAGCGGGCCCGACCGCAGGCAGCAGGTCTTGGTCATCGCGGCGGAGGAGTTCGCGGACGGTGGCTTGCACGGAGCCTCTACCGAGACGATCGCCCGTCGGGCCGAGATCACCCAGGCGTACGTGTTCCGCATCTTCGGGACCAAGAAGGCCCTCTTCTTGGAGGTGGTGGTCGCCGCCTTCGACCGCCTGACCGAAGGGATGCGCGCCGCTGCCGGGGAGGCGACCGGGCTCGAGGCGCTCGGGCGGATGGGTGCGCAGTACAGCGAGATGCTGGCCGACCGCACGTCGCTGCTCTTGCAGCTCCAAGGCTTTGCTGCGTGCGGTGACCCGGAGGTCCGTGACGAGGTGCGGGCCAGCTTCGGGCGGATGTGGGCGATGGTGGCCGAGATCACCGGGCTCGACCCGGTGACGATCAAGGCCTTCCTGGCCTTCGGGATGCTCCTCAACAACGGCGCCGCCCTCGGGGTCGCCGAACTCGACGCAGAGTGGGCCGAAGGGGTGCGGACCCGCATCCTTCCTGGCCTGTTCGACCACATCACGAACGAGTCCAACCGGTGAACCCTTTCCCGAGCTCGGCTGAGCCGCGACTGCTGGTCCCCTCGCTGATGTTCGTCGCCCTGGTCGTCGCCGCGATCGGCAGCCTCGGGGCTCCGCTCATCACCAGCGTAGCGACCACGTTCCGCGTGTCGCTCGACAGCGCGCAGTGGACGCTCACCATCACGTTGTTGAGCGGGGCCCTCGCGACGCCGGTCCTCGGCCGCCTCGGCGCCGGGTCACGCCGCCGTGAGACGATCCTCACCACGCTCGGGGTCGTGGTCGCCGGCAGCGCGCTGACCGTGCTGCCACTGCCCTTCGCGTGGCTGCTGGTCGGCCGGGCGGCCCAAGGGGTGGGCCTCGGCCTCACCGCGCTGATGATGGGCGTCGCCCGCGACCATCTCCCCGAGGCTCGCAGCGCCCCGACGATCGCGCTCGTCTCGGTGGCCTCCACCATCGGGATCGGCATCGGCTACCCACTCGCTGGGCTGCTCACCGAACTCGGCGGCGTCCGTGCTGCCTACGGGCTCGGGCTGTTCGTCACCGCCGTTGCCTTCCTGGCGGCGTGGCGCTCGATGCCCACGTCGCCGGGAGGGCGCTCCGCCCACGTGGACGTCACCGGTGCGCTCTTGCTCGCGGGCGGACTGTTCCTCGTCCTGTTCCTTGCCAGCGAGACGAGCCTGTGGAGCCGGCATCTCAGCGTTGCGGTGGTGCTGTCTGTGGCCGCGGTGCTCCTGCTCTGCGTCTGGACGGCCTCGGAGCTTCGCAGCAAGACACCGCTGGTCGATGTCCGGGCGGTGCGTCACCCCGCGGTTGCGGGGGCGAACATCGCCATGCTCGTCGGCGGGATGGGCATGTACCTCCTGCTCACGCTCATCACCCGATTCGCGCAGACTCCGCAGGGCGCCGGCTACGGCTTCGGTCTGACCACCTTCGTGGCCGGTCTCGTCCTCGTCCCGTTCTCCGCCCTAGGCTTTGTCGCCGGCAAGCTCACGCCACGCGTACGCGCCCGGATCGGCGCCCCCTTGCTCTTGGCTGGCAGCGCCGTCGTCGTCCTCGGCGCGTTCAACCTTTTCGCTGTGGCCCGGTCGAACCTGGCCGAGCTGTTCGTTGCCATGGGCGTGCTCGGCTTCGGTGTCGGCAGCTTCTCCGCCGCCATGCCAGGCGTCATCCTCGCCGTCACCCCCCAGCGCGAGACCTCCAGTGCCATGAGCTTCAACCAGGTCGTCCGCAGTGTCGGGTTCTCCCTCGGCAGCGCCCTCGGTGGCCTGGTGCTGGCCGCCGGCACCGACACCGGCCACCTCTTCCCGACCGACGGCGCCTACACCGCCGCCGCCCTGGTCGGTATCGCGGCGATGTTCCTCACCGCGCTGACGAGCCTCGTCCTTGCCCGCCAGCGTGGCCCCGAGATCGAGGTGACTACCGGCGCGGTCAACGCGCCGAGCCAGGGCAGGCCAGGGATGATCGGCTCAGGGGAAGGACGGCAGCTCCCCCAAGAACGAGAGGAACCGACGAAGCCATGAGCAGGTACGAATCGCACCATTACGACGTGATCGTGATCGGGGCCGGCGGCACGGGACTCCGTGCCGCCGGGAGGTCCGAGCCCGAGGGCTCCGAGTAGCCGTCACCTGCGAGTCACTGCTCGGCCACGAACTCGCTCACAGCGCGATCCCGTGAGGACAGTCGGCCAGTCCCCCTACCGGCGAGGTCGACGTGGCGGACTTGGCGAGTCTTGTGGGCCAGCCGGCGAGCGCGAAGGTCCTCAGCTCAGGGCCCCTCGCCGATGGCCGGGCGCACGCCGCCAGGAGGCTGGGCCGCTGACGCCTCGGCGGCTGTCTGCTCGTCGCTGCCGACGACGGCGAGGTGCTCTTGGACTAGCTGTTCGACGTTCGGCCGGACCGCGACGGTGTGCGGGGCGTGAACCATGACGTGCCGGCCGTCTTCGGCGCCCACGTCGATCCCGTGGTGTCGCGCTGAGAGTGACCGAGGGGCCGCTGGGTCGGTGTCGGCGTCACGAACTGGGACCGGCGAGGCGTCGCAGCGTGCGGGCGTGGCCGGGGAGGTGCGGGTCGGCTCGTGTGGTGAGGAGCGCGGCCCAGCTGGTGGTGCCTTGGTGGGTGGGCTGGCCGTGTCGGTCGTGGAGAAGGAGGTGAACGGTCGTGGTGCCGGCGGTGTCGGGGATCCGGCGGTGCCGGTCGATGAGCTCGCTGGCGTTGTGCTTGATGGCGTGGATGCGGTCGTGGTGGGCGAGGGTGGCGAGCACGGCGGTGATGGCGTCGCCGTCCATGGCGTGATGGTTGTCGACGACGACCGTGTCGCTCCTTCGAGGAGGTGGTCGGCGGTGGCGATGAGGATTGGATCGGCGAGGATCAGGTGGGCGATGAGCCATTCGGCTTCGCGTCGTTGTGGTGCAGCGAGGCGGGCCGGGTCGAGGCGCGCCACCGCGCTCACCAGGTCGTCGTAGGCGGCCGCGAGACGGTCGGTGTTCATCGGTTGGCCGGGGAATTGGGGGATCGGCAGCCCCGCGGTCGGTCGCGGTCGATCGTTGGCCGGGGGGTGCTTCAGGGCGACCATTGGCGGCAGGAGCGCGGCATGACCGTTGGTGGAGTGCGCCGAGCAGCGCGATGGCAGCAGCGGCCGCGCCGGCGGAGAACCATTCGACGGCGGAGAGGAGCCCGATGGCGGTGGCGAGGGACCCGACACCGAGGACGGGGATGCCGGTCCCGAGGTAGGCGACGACGTAGAAGCCCGAGAGCACCTCGGCGTGGCGCGCTGGTGGGGCGACGGCATTGATCTCGGTCATGGCGCCGAGGAAGGCCGTGCCTTGGCCGATCCCGGCGATGATGCTGGCGGCAAGGAGGAGCCAGACCAACCCCGCCACGCCAGCCCAGCACAGGAGCCCGACGCCGGCGGCGAGGGCGGCGAGCCCCAGGCGTTGGAGCGCGAGCGGATCGCGTCCGAAGCTGAGTCGTTGGGTGAGCGCCGAGGTGGCGAAGAGGACGACCACGGTCATGGGCCAGGTGCTCAGCCCCAGGTCCAACCGGCCCGAGTTGCTCACGGCGGAGAGATCACTCTTCTCCGGAGAACCGCTCCCAGGCTGATTGGCGCGTCATGCCCAGGGCTTCCCCGATCGAAGCCCAGGTCCCTCCGAGTTCACGGGCCTTTCGGACGTACTGGTTGAGGATGTATTCGGCCTGCTTACCGGCCTGCGACACCCGTGGCAGGCTGGCAATGACTGAATCCAGTCCAGTTTCAGCATCCCACGGAGCGATCCTCTGGATCGGCTTCGGCGTGTTCGCCTTGGGCTTGCTTGCGATGAGCTGACTGGACAGCGAGATGCACTCATCGCAGATGTAGACACCGGGTCCCGCCACCAACGTTCCCACATCGGTGTGTGCCTTCAGGCAGAACGAGCACAACGAAACCTGATCCGAAGCGACCATGGTCATTCCTCCACTTCTCAATCCGTCAAGGCGTACCTTACAGCGTCAGGCGTTACCTGACACGTACCATTCTGCGACTGAGGGGTAGCAGCTATCGCCTTCGCTCACGCTGGCCCGATCGCCCGCACCCACCTCGTCGGACGTGCGTTCACCATCGACGGTGACGTCGCGGGCGACATCGCGGATGCTGAAGCTGCCATCGCTCGCCTGAACGCCAAAGCGACGAGCCTCGTCAATACCGAGGTGCTCGCCCGCATCCTGCTCCGTGCGGAGTCCGTCGCCTCGTCTCGGATCGAAGGACTGGAGATCGGAGCACGACGACTTCTGCGCGCAGAAGCCGCCAGAGGTCTTGGCGACGACCCGTCCGATGTCACGGCCGTCGAGGTCCTCGGGAACATCGACGCCATGGTCTTCGCCATCGAGCACGTCGATGCAGGAGACCCGATCACGGTGGAGCTGGTGCTCGATGTCCACCAGCGTCTCTTCGTGAAGACGCAGCTGGAGCAGTACGCCGGGAAGTTCCGGGAGCAGCAGAACAGGATCGGGGGGGAGCGCCTACAACCCCTGCAGCGCCGCCTTCGTCCCCCCGCCACCGGAGTACGTCGCCGACCTCGTGGCTGACCTCGTCGCCTTCGCCAACGACGACTCGCTTCCCCCTGTCGCCCAAGCTGCCATCGCGCATGCCCAGTTCGAGACGATCCACCCCTTCGTGGACGGCAACGGCCGCACGGGAAGAGTTCTCGTGCACCTCATCTTCCGACGTCGGGGTGTTTCCCCCCCGGGTTCTTCCTCCCGTGTCGCTCGTCCTTGCGACCTGGGCTCAGGACTACATCGGTGGTCTCGTAGCCACCAGGTACCGGGGACCGGCATCTGGCAAGGCAGCGAGCGACGGCATCAACCTCTGGATGGGACGCTTTGCCACTGCGTGCAAGCGGGCTGTTGATGATGCGTCGAGCTTCGAGGAACGCGCCCGTGCCATCGAAGCATCGTGGCGGGAACGCCTCGGCCGAGTCCGTGCCCGCTCGGCAGCCGACCTTCTCCTCGGTGTCCTTGTCGGCGCTCCCGTCGTCACGGTCAACAGCGCAGCCGACATGATCTCCCGCAGTTTCATCCAGACGAACGAGGCCATCTCACGCCTCGTCGAGGCAGGCATCCTGGAGCAGGTGACCGTCGGTCGCCGCAACCGAGCCTTCGAAGCGCCGGACATCATCGCTGCCTTCACCGACCTGGAGCGCCAGCTCGCCAGCCCCGAAGGCGACACCCTCACAAGTGAACCTCGGTCGTCGCGTCCCACGGCGGCAGTGACCGACTGTGTACGACACCGTTGACAAACTGGCTCGTTGGGCTCCGCGAGTGACGGCACATCTCGTCATCCCCTTCGGTGGAACGAATCCGCGAGGTCGAGCTTTCGGCGCGCCCGTTAGCGAAAGTGAGATCGCGCGGGCGAAGAAGGACTTCTCGTGGACTGCGTCGTTCTCCAATGACGCGGGCCACGCGTTTTCCAACCTCAACGGCTTCGAGTATCCGCTTCGGACCCTCGATGGGGGTGCCACCTGGAGCATCGACAGTCCCTACTGGTCGGGTCCCTGGGCCGACGCGGGTGCGGGAGCGGTCTACATCGTCGCCTACTCCGCCTCCACCGCCGTGGCTTACGGGAACCAGTGGCGCTACGTGACCACTGATGGCGGCCATCACTGGTCCTTGGCGGACCACCTCGGCATGATTGGGGCCGTCGAACCTCCCCTGCTCGAGTGGTGGGTCACCCCCTCACTCCCCCGGAGAGCCATCGTCGTGGACGTCGCGAGGGCGGGAACGGGCACGCGAGTCGGCGTCGTCGTCTCGCGTGCTCAGTATCAGTCGGTTAATGGGGGACGGACGTGGATTCTGCTTCCGGCCAGTCGTTGAAACCCCTCCTGGTTCTCAAGTAAGACCACCTGAGACTCCGTAAGGTACGGCAATCAACAGGTCTTCCCCGGGTCGTCAACCGACAGAGATGTCAGGAAGAGTGGGTGCCGACCCGTCGAGTTCGAGCTGGCGCTGACCAATCCGACCGCCTTAGTTCAGCTGTCACGGTGGACGGCCAACCTTGGCAGGTCAGAGTCATCGTGAAACCCAGCGCGGTTGGCCCGTCATCGCTGCGGGCGTGGGAGGAGATGGCTGGACTTCCAGCCGAGCGGGGCCGATACTTGGCGGATGAGCGACGGGGCGTCAAGGGAGCAGACGTTCACCTACGCCACGACGCCGGGCTGGTGGGCGCCGGCCGTGTTGGACGTGGTCGCGTGGCCGGCCCTGACGCGTGCGGGATCAACACTGTGGTGGGCTGTCAATGTGGCCGTCGTCGCGCTCCTCGTGGTGGTGCTCTACGTACTCACGCACCCAACGCTGCGCTACTCACCCGACTCCTTCAAGCTGAGTCGGGGGCCGTTCCGATCCAGCATCGACCTACGGAGCCTGTCCTCGGTGCGAGTGGGGGGAGCGGTGCGCCGCAGCAACGTCCTGGACCCGCAGACGGGTGAGAGGCGCTCGAACGTCCGGTGGTTCTACAAGTCCCCGGACGACTGGGGAGGAAAGCCGCCGATCCAGGGCTACGTCCTCTCGGACACGGACGGTCACCGTATGTTCGTCAACGCCGCTCGAGCAGGGGCACCCTGGGCGCCCCTGCTCCTGTCCGCGCTCGCCGAACAGCCTGACGTCGAGCTCGGGCCACGCGTGGTGCCGTCACTCCGGGACTTCGCTCGGTAGCTCGCCAGAGGCGAATCCCCGCCTCTCCCACCAGTGGGAGGCGCGCCCGGCTGATGACCTCACATCGCTGCCCGTCCGAGCTGCGTCACGCATTGGTCCGGAACGGCGGCGCAGCCACTAGTGAGTACGCCGGCGACGTGGATGGCCCATAGAGGACGACCCATTTCATCACGTGGACGCGCGGAGTCGTCGCGTCATCTCAAGGCGGAAGGCGACCACGACAGCGATGACGCCTACCGCAAGGGGCAACAGAAGACCGAAGGATGGAATGAGGTGTGACCTACCGGTACAGCGAGTCACCGTGGGCTGTCCGGGACCACCAAGGCTCGTGCAGTCACCGGTCGTGGTGGCGAGGGAGAACACGAGCATCGACAATGGGAGGACGATACCCCCGGGAATCAGCAAGGTAGCAAGGACCTTCTCCGTCACGGTCCACGTACGACTTGACCACAACCACGCGATGCCAAGGATCCATCCGACTCCCGCGAGGAATCCACCGGCGAGAATGAGCCAGGGAACCCATCTATCTCGTGTTGCGGTCAGCCCATGTGGTTTCGCGACCACGTTCTACCACCATTCATCGAGTAGTCGATGATCGACGTTCCTGCTCATTCGCCGTGCCGTGTGGCCGACGGTATCGGGACTATGGGGAAGGACCGCTTCGTCGGCACCGAGCGACGTCCTCCTACGGCTGATTCTTTCCCGGACGTGTTCGGACTGGTGGGATGCTGTCGATCGAGCCAGTGCGGCGGGTCCGGAGGGACACGGGAGGGGGAGCCATGCTGTATCTGATGAACGTGATCGACAACGAGGCGGGGTCGGGCACCGACGACGAGATGGCCGCCGTCACTCGGTTCAACTCGCAACTGCGGACTGACGGGCACTGGGTGATGGCCGCGGGCCTCACTTCGCCGAGCGAGGCGGTGACCGTCGACCATCGGCACGAGGCGGATCGGATCACGCCCGGACCCTTCACGGTCTCGGATGACTTCGTCAGCGGTTTCTGGATCGTCGAGGCCGAGACCGGCGAGGTGGCCCTGCGCTTGGCTCGGGAGGGCTCACTCTCCTGCAACCGACGCGTCGAGCTCCGACCGTTCCACCCGTGATCACGGGGTGGTGCCGTCACTCCGGCTGGACGGTGACGGCGACGCGACCCACCGTCACGACGCGACCCAGACGCTGAGGCCGAGAGTCCCCACGAAGAGGAGGAGCGAGACGCCGACCCCTCGCGTGAAGCGCCAGAAGAACGGTCCGCGGGCCGCGACGTAGGCGGCGACGCACTTCACGACGGTGTTCGTGGTGACGGCCGCTCCGATGGCGAGGATCGTCGCCGAGATCGCGAGGGCTCCGCGGGACTGCAGCGTGGCGGCCGTGATCGAACCACCGTGCGCGTCGCCCAGGCCCGCGATCGCGATGGCGAGGACCGCGCCACGGGGGCCGAAGAGTGCGCGGGCCCATCGGGCGGCGAGCAGCGCGATGGTCAGGATCGCGGCCAGCGTGAGGGCCGGGCCCAGGGTCACGATGCGCGACGTCCGCTCGGCGACCTCGCCGGGGCGCGCCGGGGCGCGCCGTCCCGCCGCTCGTGCGCTGAGGACGAGGCTGAGGGCGCCGATCGCGCAGGCCGGGGCCAGGACCGCTCCGACGGCCGGGCTCACCGCGGTCACGATCACGGCGAGCTCGAGGAAGGTGGCGATGCTCGCGCTGAGGGCCCCGGCGACGGCCCCGTCGACGTCGCCACCCCGGGCGACCCGTCGCCCCATGGCGAGAGTCGTCGCGACGGCCGAGATGAAGCCGCCGGCCAGACCGGCCACGTTGAGGCCTCGTCGGGACCCGAGAAGGCGCACGGCGACGTAGCCGATCCACGAGACCCCCGTCACGGCGACGACGATGAGCCAGATGCGGGCTGGGTTGAGGATGCCGTAGGGGCCGAGGTCGCGCCGCGGCAGCAGGGGCAGCACGACGAACGCCCCGACGAGGAACTTGAGCCCGTCTTCCATCTCGACGTCGCTCACCGCCTCGGCGACGAAGCGGTGCAGGCGAGCCTTGCTCATGAGGAGCGCCACGACGACGACGGCGAGGGCGCCGGCCGCGGCGGGCGTGGTCCACGTGAGGACGCCGAGGAGGTAGGTGGCGAGGGCGGCGACCTCCGTGGTGGTGCCCGGGTCGGTGGCGCTCGTCCGGCGGTAGCCGAGGACGACGAGGGCGCCGACGCACGCGAGTCCGACCGCGACGACCGCGGCGCCGGCCGCGGCGGCCAGCACTCCGAAGAGCCCGAGGAGGGTGAAGGTGCGGATCCCGTAAGCCTGGCGTGCGGCCCCGACTTGGCTCCGCTCGCGCTCGAGGCCTACGGCCAGCCCGATGGCGAGCGCCGTCGCGTAACCGATCAGGTGCGCCACGCGGGTCGCCCCCTCGACCGGTGGTGCACCGCGCCATCGAGGCGGGTGCCGCCCATGCCCTGACCCTATCGCCACGAGAGGGACAACCCCTTGGACGGTGCGCCACCCCCCTCCTAGGGTGAGGGCGTGACCGGCGCGCGACGCGTCTCCCTGGTGGTCCTGGTGATCGTTCTGGTGGCGGGGGCCTTCGTGGGTGGGTACGCCGCGCGCCGGGTTCCGAGCACCACCACCAGTTCCACCACGGTCCCGGTGACCTCGACGACGGCTCCCGTGACGCCGTCGACGAGTGACGCGACGTGGATGTCCCTGTGGCCCGACACCGCGACGGTGCTGCGCTACGACAACCCCGCGACGGTGGCCCTCGCCTTCGCCCACCGGGTGCTGCGAATGACGAGTCCGGTCGCCCAGCCCTTCCAGCAGGGCGACACCCGCTCCGGCGAGGTCCCGATCCAGCCCGACCGGACCGGGCCCACCACGATCGTCCTCGTGCGCCAGCTCGCGAGCGACGCCAGTTGGTGGGTCCTCGGTGCGATCGGCGGATCGGTCCAGATCGACGCGCCCGAGCAGTTCGCCACGGTGTCGTCACCGCTACGGGTGAGTGGCCGCAGCACGGCCTTCGAGGCGGTCGTCAACCTCGCCCTCTACCAGGACGGCTCCTCGAGCGCCCTCGCGGAGGGCACGGCGATGGGGGGATCGATGGGGGAGATGGGACCCTACGCGACGACCCTGTCCTTCGCGAGCCCGTCGCGGCATTACGGGGTCCTCGTCGTCTACACCCGCTCGGCGAAGGACGGATCAGTTCTCGAGGCTTCGGCGATTCGCGTGCGCTTCGCGTGACGACTCGAGGATGCCCGCACTAGTCGTTCCCAAGGTGTCAGCGGTAGAGCGCGACGAGGTGGGCGAGGAGACCGTGCGCGTACGCACCACTCGAGACGGACAGTGATCCCGAGAACGGGTACTCGAGCAGGAGGACCGTGAGCCAGCCCACGCCGACGACGGCCGCGACCGCTCCGACGAGCAGAGCCTCCACGACGCGCCGGTCCGCGGTGATGAGGAGGATCGTGAGGATACGGAGGACTCCGGTGAAGACGATTAGCAGGAGGAAGGCGAGCGGCAGTGCGCCGTCGGCGCTGTTGACGCGGTTCTCGCGATCGACGACGACCTGGTTCAACTCGCCGACCGCCGCGTCGTAGAGGGCCCGCTGGGTCGTCGTCACCGGGCGGTACCGCTGGACGGCCGAGAAGACGGCCGAGAGTTGCGGGTCGGTGGTCGGATCCAGCCGAGCGACGCGCACTGCCGGGAACCCACGCGTCTCGATGGCCACCACGTAGTTGGCGATGGCGCGGCGGACGCTGGTGCCCGCGCCCGGCACGGGCGCGAGGGAGTCCTGGGCCAGGGTGGTGAGGGCGTTCGCTTCGGCGGTGGTGTTGTTCGAGGCGTCCTGGTAGTTCTGGTAGAGGGTCGCGACGGCCAGTGCGAGGACGAGGACGAAGAACGTGGTGACGACGCCGGTCACGATCCCCGCGGCGTTCTGGCTGAACTCGTGCGCCACCACGGCGACCACCGACGCAGGGCGGCGAGCCCGGTGAGGGCGGTGGCCACCGGCACGACGACGAGGATGACGAGCAGCCCGCCGTCGGGCATCGCGTTGATCAGGGCGCGAGACATGAGGTCGGCGTCTCCCGTCGGTGGGCGAGTGTCGCGGCGAAGTCTACGAGGGGGTCGTGATCAGGTCGACGGACGTGATCACCGGGTGGCTCAGCGCTGGATGTACCGGGTGGCGACCCGGAGGCGGTTGGGCAGGGTGACGACGAGCACGAACGCTCCCCGCCGCGCCCCGCGGACGACGCTGACGCGCACGGTCAGCTGGGTGCCCGTGTCCCTCGTGACAAGGGCTGACATCCCCCGGGGCCCGGTCACGGTCGGACGGCCGAAGAAGCCGGTCCCCCGGATGACGATGCTGGTCGTCCCTCCGACGATCGCGTGACCCACGACGCGAGCGATCGAGGGGCCGGGCGGCGAGACGACGAGGCTGAGGGTGACCGTGCCGATGTTGCCCACGGCGTCGTGGACGTTCCCGGCGAGCGAGTAGGTCCCCGGGGAGAGGGGCCCGGGGGTGGTCACCAGACCGGTGGGCGAGAGCACGAGGCCGGGCGCCCCGGCGGTCTGAGCGAAGGTGAGCGTTCCGCTGCCGCCCGACACCGCGATGGGCTGGGAGTACGTCGCGCTGGACGTCGTGAGGATCGCGGCGCGCGTTGGCGAGGACTGGGTCAGGATCGGCGCCCCGACGCTCAGGGTGAAGGAGAAGGTTCCCGTGTCGCCCGACGAGTCGGCGACGGTTCCCTGGGTGGAGTAGGTGCCGGCCGCGAGCGAGCCCGTCGTCGTGACCACCCCGGTCGTCGCGACCATCAGGCCGGCCACGGTGCTGGGCGGAGGGGGCGCCGCGGTGAAGGTGAGGCTCCCGAGCGCGCCGCTCACGGCGAGTTGCGTGGAGAAGGTCGCGCTGGTGGTCGTGGCCGCGATGCCCGTGAGGGGCGCCACCTGGGTCAGGACGCCCGGGGTGACGAGCAGGTTGAAGAAGTACGAGCCCAGGTCGCCCGCGGCGTCCGACATCGTCCCGCGGGCCACGTACGATCCCGCGGGGAGGATCCCGCTCGTCGTGAGGACCCCGGTCGGCGAGACGAGGAGTTGGGGCTGACCGCGACTCTGGGTGAAGGTGAGCGGACCCGATCCGCCAGTCGCGGCGAGTTGGGTCGTGAAGCCCGGGGTCGACGGCACGGCGACGGAGGTCCGGATCGACGAGCTCTGGGTGAGCCCGCCCACCGTGACCGTCAGACTGAACGTGCCGGTGTCGCCCGCCGTGTCGGTGACCGTCCCCGAGAGGACGTAGGCGCCGCGCGCCAGGGATCCGCTCGTCGTGACGAGCCCCGAGGGCGACACGACGAGCCCCGAGGGGCTAGAGGTTCCGGTGAAGGTCGCCGTGCCGACGACGCCCGACATCGCCAGCTGGGCGGAGAGGCTCGCCGACTGCGCGACCGAGACGGCGAGCGTCGTGGCCGAGGTCTGGGACAGCGGGGCGACGACCAGCGTGAAGGAGTACGTGCCGGTGAGCCCGTCACTCGTCGCGGTGGTCCCGGTCGCCACGTAGGAGCCGAGGGGGAGGGGGCCACTCGTCGTCACGAGGCCCGAGGGCGAGACGTTCACCTGCGGAGCGCCGGCGGTGGGCGTGTAGGTGACCGGTAAGGGTTCTCCCGTGACCGTCAACTGCTGGCTGAAGCCGGTCGTCGCCCCCGCGCTCACCGTGACGGTCGCCGGGACACTGATCAGCGGGCAGTGGTAGTCCCCGTCGAGGCCGTTCAGTGGGTACTGGGTCATGGCGACGCGCCCGCCGGTGAAGGAGGTGTCTGCGCAGGCGCTCTGCGCGCCGGCGAGGTTCCCCGCGCCCGGGATCCATACGCGGGCCGAGGAGAGGGCCGTGCCGACGGCCGAGCCGACGATGAGTCCCCACTGGTAGCCGGTCGCGTAGATGCCGACCGTCGTCACCGCGGCGCCCTCGAGGGCCGCGACCTCTCCCTCCACGACCGCGGCGTCGTTGGCCAGCTGGGCGTTCGTCGCCGCGGAGCCCGTGCGGAGGCTCTCCCACAGGTTCGTCGTCTCGACGTCGAGCCACCAGGTGGCGCTCGTCGCGGCGGTGTTGGGGGAGGCGGCCCCGAGCTGGGCCTCGGCGGCGACGACGCTCTGGACGGCGTTCTGGCCGGCGTTCCACCCGTAGTCGTACGCGCAGGCGATCGAGTCGGCCCCGCTGCAGGGCTGGGGGATCGTCTGGGACGTCGGCCACTGGGTGTTCTGAGCGGGTCCGGGATTGGCCGTGTTCACGTAGAACTGGGGCGATCCGGCGAGGCTCGTCTCCCCCCACTGGATCTGGGTCGCCAGGCAGGGATTGGTCGTGAAGGGGGTGCCGCCGTTGACCCCGACGACGGCGAAACCCGGCTGGACGGGGAGCGTCCCGCCGCACTGGGGGAAGCTCACGTCGTACCCGAGGGAGGTGGGGGGGATGACGGCGGCCCCGGCACCCGCCCCGATGAGAGTGATACCCCCGATGATCAGGGATATTACTACGAGGGTGCGACGCAGGAGAGTGGGGCCCATCGGTAGGAACCCTAGTCCGCCCCCGTCGTCACGGGCTCTCGTTGGCACAGGGTGGCCCGTCACCCGACCCGACCGGGGAGGAGTGGTCGGGTCGGGTGACTGGGCCGGGGGGGCTTTACTGGGCCGGTCCGGCGGCCAGGGTGACGGAGGCGTGGTGGGTGGCACCCGAGCCGTCCGTCCAGGTCAGGGTCACCGACTGGCCGACGTGGTCGCCGGCGATCGCGGTGGCGAGCGACGTGGCCGAGGTGACGGTCGAGGGGCCGAGACCGGTGATGACGTCCCCGGTCGCGAGTCCGGCAGCTGCCGCGGGCGAACCCGGGATCACGCCGGCGACGGTCGCCCCGCTGCTCGGGGCCGTGGTGGAGATCTCCACGCCGAGGAACGCGGTGGTGCCCAGGTGGATCGTGGCCGACCCGTGACCGGCCTCGATGGACGAGGCGATCGCCAGGGCCGTCCCGATGGGGATCGCGTAGCCCTGGCCGTGACCGGAGAACGAGACGGCCGTCGAGGCGGCCGTGTTCATGCCGAGCACGGTGCCCGACGCGTCGGTGAGCGCACCGCCCGAGTCCCCGGGATACAGGCTGGCGTTGGTCTCGATCAGTCCCGAGAGCTGCTCGGAGGCCCCGTTGTCCTCACTGGCGGTGATCGACTGGTTGAGGGCGACGACCGTTCCGGCCGTCATCGACGGGGTGCCGCCCGCGCCACCCGCGTTGCCGAGGGCGTAGACGGAGGTCCCCACCCCGGGGGTCCCGGACGAGGAGAGCGACGCTGTCGTCAGTCCGTGGGCTCCCTCGAGCTGGACGAGGGCGACGTCGGCCGTCCGGTCGTAGCCGAGGACCTTCGCGGTGTAGGTGTGGCCGTTGCCGAGGTCGACGGCCGAGATCGCGGTGGCGCCGCTGATGACGTGGTTGTTGGTGAGGACGAGTCCGTTCGACGAGAGCACGATCCCCGTGCCCGCACCGGCCGCCTGCTGGTAGTTGTACTGGGTGTTGATGTCCACCAGGGCCGACGCGACGGCGCGGACGGAGCTCGGGATCGACGCGGTCGTCGACGAGCCCGCTGAGCCGGAGCCGACGCCCCCGGAGCCGAACCCGAAGCCGCCGTTGGGGTTGAAGCTGAAGCTGCCGCCGTTGCCGAAGGGGATCGTGATCGACCCCGACCCCGACGATCCGCCGTTCGGGGAGATGGCGATCTCCGCCGAGTGACCGCGTCCCAGAGCGAAGCCGATACTGCCGGCGGCCGCGCTGGCGAGCACGAGACCGGCGGCCACGATGCCGACCACGGTCCGTCGTCGCAGCGTCACCCCTTCGTTCGTACCGGGGCGATCGTCGATGGTGTACGAGGTCGGCCCGAACGGGTCGGGCGCCGTGGTCGAGGCGTCCGTCTCGGACGACGACGTCGTACTCACCGCGGGCTCGCTCTCGATAGGCTCTCGGGTCTCGTCGTCCATACGTTCCCTCCGCTCTCTGGCGTGCTGTCGCGAACGACCACCATCGTGCCTCGCGAAGATGAGAATTTCGTGAGGACGGCGACTAAGCGAACTAACAATCCGCTAGTGGTCGCCGTGTCCGGCCTGACGGCGCAGGTGGGCGAGGGCGGCCGCCGGAGCCAGGGTGGTGATGCGGTCGCCCGGCTCGAAGACGATGCCGGCGTCGGGCTCCAGCGTCACCTCGCCGCGCTGCACAGCGACGACGAGGACGCCGTGGGGCAGGGATCCCTTCAGGGGGGCGCCGTCGAGGGCCGAGCCCGACGCGACGACGATCTCGGCCAGTCCCGCGGCCGCCGCCACGGGGATGGTCTCGCGCAGCTGCTGGCCGAGTGCTCGCCGGTAGACGGCCACGAGGTCCGACATCCCGGCGACCCCCAGCACGTGGCGGTCGTCGTCGACGACGACCGCCCAGGAGCGCGACGACGAGCTGATCGTGTCGAGCACGACGTCGAGGTGCCGGCCGGCGTGGACGGGTGAGTCGGAGGTGTCAAGTCGGTCGAGGGTGAGCGTGGCGTCGGGTCCCTCATCGCCCGTCGCGGCGTCGAAGACGCCCACGTAGCGACCTTCCGCGTTGACGACGGGGGCCGCGGTCACTCCGGCTCGCGCGAGGGATTCGCGGGCCTCGGCGAGGGGGGTGGTGAGCGTGAGGACGCAGCGGCTGGGTCGCGCCGCCTCGTCCGCACGACGAGTTCGCAGCAGCGGTAGTCCCGAGAGGATCTGGTGCGCCGGCGAGTCGGATCGGCTGCGCAGCTGCGAGCGGTAGATGGTGGCGTCGCGTCGACGGACGATCAGTGTGGCGATCCCTAGGGCGACCATCGCGGGTACGACCAGCGAGATCGAGCCCGTCATCTCCGAGACCATGAGCATGACGGCGAGAGGCGCTCGGGAGATCGACCCGAAGCAGGCCATCATCCCCACGATGACGAAGGGGGCCGGTGAGTGCCCGATCGCGGCGTGCCACGGATGGACGAGCCGCCACAGTGCGGCTCCGAGGAAGGCTCCGATGACCATGCCCGGCCCGAAGATTCCGCCCGATCCCCCCGACCCGATCGAGAGTGAGGTGGCGAGGATTCGGATGAGGGGGAGGGCCACCACGATCCAGAGCGGGATCGCGAGCAGCCCCGGAGTGAACGCCCGCTGGATCCACCCGTAGCCCGTGCTCATGACCTGGGGGACGGCGAGCGCGATGAGCCCGACCATGAGCCCCCCGAGAGCGGGTCGCAGCCACGCGGGAATCCTGCTCCGCGTGAACCAGTCCGCCATTCCGTAGAAGACGTACGCGTACAGGAGCCCAACGACGCCGGCGGCCAGTCCCAGGATGGCGAACCAGCCCAGCTGACTGGGACTGCGCAAGGCGTACGCGCCCACGTAGCCGAACAGGGGACGATAGCCCTCGACCGATCCCCAGATCGTGTAGCCGATCGCCGAGGCGATGAAGGAGGGCAGCAGGGCCTCGACCTCGAAGTCGTCCCGGTACATGATCTCGGTGGCGAGGACCGAGCCCGCGAGGGGGGCTCCGAAGATCGCTCCGATGCCCGATCCGACGCCGGCCGCCACGGCGATTCGGGCGTCGGACGGGCTCAGGTCCAGCGCCCGCGCCAGCCAGGAGCCGAAGCCGGCGCTGATCTGGCCGGTGGGCCCCTCGCGACCGCCCGACCCACCCGAGCCGATGGTGAGGGCGGACGCCACGATCTTGACGAAGACGGTGCGTAGGCGAATCCCGCGTGGGTTGTGGTGGACGGCCGCGATGGCCGCGTCGGTGCCGTGGCCCTCGGCGTCGGGCGCGATCGTCGTGACGAGCACCGCGCCTAGTAGTGCTCCACCCATCGCGACCAGGGGGATTGCCCAGGGGCGGGTGAAACCCGCCGACCCCGCGAGAGCACCCTCACTGATGGCCGTCGGGGGCTGGTAGCCGGCCAGCGTGACGAGGAAGACGTGGGTCGCGATCTGCAGCGCGCTGTAGAAGACGATGGCGCCGATACCGGAGATCAGGCCGATGACGGCCCCGAGGGCGAGCCACTTACGTGTGTAGCCCGCGTTCGCCACCCACCGGGCCACGGCGACGCGGCGTTGCGCCAGAAAACGTCGCACATCGCCCTCCCTGTGGGCGCCAGTCTACCGAGAGTTGTCGACGCGCCGTTGGCGTAAGGGAGCGGGCACGCGGGCGAGACCGCTCGTGACCGCGCCGAAGGCCGGTCCGTCCCCGGAGTTCCACTCCTCCACCCAGCGATCGACCTCACCCGCGTCGCGCCCGACGAAGTTCCACCACAGGACGAGGTCCTCACCGAGGGGCTCGCCCCCGATCAGGAGGGCTCGCGTGGGCTCTTCGACCTCGAGAGCCAACTCGTCGCGGCCGCTTGCGAGGTAGGCGCCGTGTCCCTCGCCGAGAGGACGATCCGCGCGGCGCACGGCGCCGTGCAGGACGACGAGCGCGTGCTCGAAACTCGGTTCCAGGGGGATGGTCACGTCCTCGGAGAGGGTCAGTTCGACCGCGATCAGGGGACTGTCGCGACGGGCGGGACTCACCACGCCCTCGAGCTCCCCGAGCACGACGATCGCCTCTCCTCCCGGGACGTCGAGGCGGGGCAGGTCGCCGTGATGCTCGAAGGCCGGGGCGTCGTGGCGCGTCGCGTCGGGCTGAGCGATCCAGAGCTGGATTCCGAGCAGGGGGCCGGCGTAGGGGGGTGCGGCCTCCTCGGCGTGCGCGACGCCCCGTCCGGCGGTCATGAGGTTCAACTGACCCGGGGCGATCGTCTGGTCCACCCCCAGGCTGTCGCGGTGTCGGACGACGCCCTCGACGAGCCAAGTGACGGTGTGGAGCCCCGTGTGAGGGTGCGGCCCGATGTCGAGGCCGCGCTCCGGGGTCACGTCACCTGGTCCGAGGATGTCGGCGAAGCACCAGGGGCCGACGGTCCGTCGCGTTCGCTGGGGGAGCAGCCGGCGAACCGCCATCCGCCCAACGGTCGTGGCGCGGGCCGGGAGCTCGTCGTCCGGGGCGTCCGTACTCACCATCCCAACCTACCGACGGCAAAGGACCGGGGTCGCTGGGAGCGACCCCGGTCCGAGAGACCGGACCACGCCACGATGAAGGGGCCTCGGGTCGCGGCGTGGTCCAGAAGTGTGGCGGACTAGATCTCCGCCGTCTCGTCGACGCGCCGGTAGTGGCGCCAGCCGAGGATGGTGAGGACGAGCATGACGATGGCCAGGATGAACATGGCGAGGGCGGACCACTGAGCGATCACGCCGAGCATCCAGAACGCGTACGCGGTGAGCAGCGTGCCACGGAGTGTCTCACCCTGGAAGACCGTCTGGACCTCTGACGCGAGGGCTTTGTTGCTGGGGTCGGCGAGGGACTTGGCGCTCAGCTGGGCGTACGTCTGGCCGCCACTGATCTCCTGGAGGTGAACGGCGATGAAGTGGTCGGCCCAGACCTCCGCCTCACGCCCGGTCAGCAGCTGCTTGCCGGCGTAGGGGAGCAGATAGGGCTTGATCTGGGGGTTCTGGAGTTCCGGGGAGTTGGCCGCGGGGAAGTAGATCTTCTGGGCGGAGAGCTGGCTGTGGACGGTCGAGTTGGTGAAGTTGGCGCCCCAGAGGAGCAGCCCGCCCGCCACCACCAACGTCAGGGTGAGGAGAGCTCCGAGCAGGGTGAGCAGTAAGTCCAGGGTCTTGCGCTTCATCGTGTGACCTCCCGTGCCAGTGTTGGTGCGCTATGTGTAGTATTGCACTAAACATTATCCCGGGGCCTAGGGGATTAGGTCACGAAAGAAAGTTCACGACCCTGACGGCGGGCTACGCGCCGGGAGCGAGACCGAGTCGGGCGAGGTAGCCGAGGCCCATGACGGCGGCCTCACAGCCGATGGCCTCGAGAGCCGCGAGGTCGGCGTCGTCGCGAACGCCACCGGCCGCGACCACGGGGATGCCCGAACCGACGACGCGCTCGTAGAGCGCGAGATCGGGACCGCCACGGGTTCCGTCGCGGTCGATCGCCGTGACGTGCAGCCGGGTGACTCCCTCGTCGCGGCACCGCGCCAGGGCCTCCGCGAGCCCCAGAGCGCCGTGACGCCACCCGCGAGTCGCCACGACGCCGTCACGGACGTCGACGGCGACCACGAGCTGTTCCCCGAGGGCGCTCACGAAGGCGGCGAGACCGGGCTCCTCCCAGGCCGCCGACCCGATGATGACCCGCGCCGCACCGGCCCGCAGGACGGTGCGGGCGTCGGCGACGGTGCGGAGTCCTCCCGACACCTGCACGGGGATGGGGCGGACTCGCCGGACGCACTCGTCGAGCAGGGTGAGCCGGGGGATCCCGTCACGGGCTCCTTGGAGGTCGACGACGTGGAGCAGGCTCGGTCGGGTCGCGACGACGCGTGCCAGGAAGTCGTCGAGTGGGTGGCGGAAGATCACCCGGTCGTAGTCGCCGTTCTCGAGGCGGACGACCTCGTCACCGAGGAGGTCCATCGCCGGGATGACTTGCATACCCGTATACTACTACGCTAGCATGATAGCATGACAACTGGAAGGGTCATTCCGGCGAGCGAGCACCCGGAGACCGCACATCGTTTCGAGGAGTTGGTCGGCGCCTTCGTCCGGGTGGCGGACGCGCAGACCATGGGAGCCTTCCTCAGGGATCTCTGCACCACGGCCGAGATCGACGCCATGGGGCAGCGGCTCCAGGTCGCGCGCCTCGTCCGGGACGGGCTCGCCTATCAGGAGGTGTCGCGCCGAACCGGGGCGTCCACGGCCACGGTCACGCGTGTGGCGCACTGGTTGCGCTACGGGGAGGGCGGCTACCGGGCCGTGCTCGGCGGGGCGGAGTCGTGAGTCGCCGCCTCACCCTGGCCATGCCCTCGAAGGGCCGACTGCGCGAACCGGCCTGGGCCCTGCTCGCGGCGACCGGGGTCGATCCCCAAGAGCCCGGTGAGCGGATGCTGCAGTCGCACTGTCGCAACGCAGACATCGACCTCCTGTTCGTTCGGGCCGACGACGTCCCCGAGTACGTCCAGGACGGCGTCGTCGACTGTGGCATCACCGGTCTCGACCTGATCGGCGAGCGCGCGAGCGACGTCGAGGTCCTGCTCGAGCTGGGCTTCGGGGCGTGCTCCCTTCAGGCCGCCGTGCCGCGAGAGGACGACGCCCGGGAGGTCGGCGACCTGGCGGGGCGACGGGTCGCGACGGCCCACCCCCGTCTCACGCGGGCAGCCCTCGCCGAGCGGGGCGTCTCGGCGGAGGTGGTGCCGGTGAGCGGGTCGGTGGAGATCGCACCCCGTCTCGGGCTCGCCGACGCCATCGTCGACCTCGTCTCGACGGGCAGCACGCTACGCACGAACGGGCTCCGCACCATCGGGACCCTCTTCGAGTCCCAAGCCGTCCTCGTCGGGCGCCGGGGATCGACGGACCTCGCGGCTCGCGACACGCTGACCATGGTGCTCGGCAGCGTCATCAACGCCCGCGCCAGCCGGTACCTCCTCTTCAACGTGGCGTCCGATCGCATCGACGAGGTGACCGCGGTCCTCCCGACGCGAGGGTCTCCGACCGTGGTCGACCTCGCGACGCCCGGACTCGTGGCGATCCACGCCCTGGTGCCGGCGGCCGAGGTGTGGTCGTTACTGCCGCGTCTCGAGGCGAGGGGCGCGAGTTCGATCCTGACCCTGCCCGTCGAGAGGATGATCCCGTGAGCCGTCCCGTTGCGACCGAGCGCCCCGTCACCGTCGACGAGATCGTCGCCGACGTGCGCCAGCGGGGCGATGCCGCGGTCGCCCACTGGTCTCGTCTCTTCGACGGAACGGACGCGGCGGCGCCCGAGCGGGCGCGACCCTACGGGGAGATACCGGTGGCCGCCGTGCGGGCGGCCGCTGACGCCGTCGCCACCTGGCATCGCGCGCAGCGCCCGAGCGATCTCGTCGTCGAGGTCAACCCCGGCGTCACGCTCGAGCGTCGCTGGGTGCCGCTGCGGTCGGTCGGCGTCTACGTGCCGACTCGACTGATCTCGTCCCTGATCATGGCGGTGGTCCCCGCTCGGGAGGCGGGCGTCGAGCGCATCGTGGTCTGCACCCCGCCTGCGGGGGCGGCGGTCGTCGCCGCCGCGGCGGCCCTCCTCGGCGTCGACGAGGTGTGGACGATCGGGGGAGCCCAGGCCATCGCCGCCCTCGCCTACGGGACCGAGAGCATCCGACCCGTCGACAAGATCGTGGGCCCCGGCGGCGGCGTCGTCAACGCCGCGAAGCTGCTCGTCAGTCGCGACGTGGCGATCGACCTACCCGCGGGGCCGAGTGAGATCGTGGTGGTCGCCGATCCCGACGTTCCCGAGGAGTTGGTCGAGCAGGAGTTGCGCGCCCAGATGGAGCACGGTCCCGACTCTCGAGCCCACGTCATTCGTGTCGGTGACGACCTGGAGGCGGCGCTCGACGAGGTCGAGGAGTTCGCTCCGGAGCACGTCGCCCTGCTCGGTGAGCGGGCCGAGTCACTCGCGTCGCGGATCCGCAGTGCCGGTGCCGTCTTCGTCGGCCCCTACTCGCCGGTTCCCGCGGGGGACTACGCGACCGGCGGCAACCACGTCCTGCCCACCGGGGGATGGGGTCGGTCGACCGGGGGCCTCGGCCTCGAATCGTTCCTCAAGCCCGTCACCGTTCAACGGCTCACGCGCGAGGGGCTGGAGCGGATCGCGCCGACGGTCGAGGCCCTGGCCGACCTCGAGGGGATGCCCATGCACCGCGCGGCGGTTCGCCGATGAGACCCGAGCCCCTCGAGAGCTACACGTGGCCCCCGTCGTCGGAGTCGATCGCCGAGCGGGTCGGGATCGATCCGCGCGACGTCATCCGCTTCGACGGCAACGTGCCGGCCGATCCACTCTCTGTCGCGCGCCCCGCGACCATCGCCCGAGCGCTCGCGGACATCAACGAGTACGACCGGGGTCGTTACGAGCCCCTGCGCGGCGCGATCGCGGCGCGTCACGGGCGCTCCATCGACGAGGTGACCCTCGGGGCCGGCAGTGACGAGCTCATCGTCCTGTGCGCCCGCCTCTTCGCCGAGGGGGGCACCGTCGCGACCGTGCCGGCCACCTCCTACTCCATGTATCGCTACGCGGCCATCATGGCGGGCGCCCGACTCGTCGACGACCCGGGCGCCGCCGACCTCGTGTTCGTGTGCCGTCCCAACAACCCGACGGGCGAGCTCCCGGACGTTCCGAACGTGTCGGGACAGCTCGTCATCGACGAGGCCTACGCCGACTACGCCGGGGTCGACGCCCTCGAGTGGATCGATCGCGGAGCGATCGTGCTGCGCACCTTCTCGAAGGCCTTCGGGCTCGCCGGGGCCCGCGTGGGTTACGCGCTCGGTGCGGCGCCACTGATCGCCGCTCTCTCGTCGCGCCAGGCGCCGCTCTCGGTCTCCTCGCTCTCCGCCGCGCTGGCCCTCGCGGCGCTGGCGAGCCCGCCCGACGTGGGTCCCCAGATCGCGGAGCGTGAGCGTCTCGCCGACGGGCTGCGCGCCCTCGGCCTCTCGCCGGTTCCCTCCTACACGAACTTCCTCTACGTTCCGATGGAGGAGCCCTCACGCCTGGTGGAGGACCTCCTGCCGTACGGCGTGGTCACGCGAGCCTTTCGGGGTGGCTGGCGAGTCAGCGTGCGCGATCGGGAGGACGACGACCGACTCCTCGCGGCTCTCGCCGCGGTTCGCACCGGAGCACCCGAGCCGACCCGGGTCGTACGCCAGCAGCGGGCGACCGCGGAGACCCGCTTCCGAGTCCGTCTGCGCGTTCCCGGCGAGGGTCGCGTCCACGTCGAGTCGGGCGAGGGCTTCTACGACCACATGCTCCAGCAGCTCGCCTTCCACGGGGGCCTCGACCTGAGGGTGGAGGGCGTCGGGGACCCCGAGACCGGCGACCACCACACCGTCGAGGACATGTTCCGCACCGTCGGCGAGGCGCTCGACCGGGCTCTCGGGGATCGTCGGGGCCTCGCCCGCTACGGCGAGGCGCGCGTTCCGATGGACGAGGCCCAGGCGCACGCGGTGATCGACCTCTCGGGTCGTCCCGTCGCGGTCATCGACATCGACCCGGATCCCGGCATGGCCGCCCATGCGCTCGAGTCCCTCGTCCAGACGGCCCGGGTCACGCTGCACGTCACGGCGCACGGCCGCAACGCCCACCACGTGGCGGAGGCGGCCTTCAAAGCCGTGGGGCGCGCGCTGGCCGCGGCCCTCGCCCCTCGCGGGACGATGGTCAACTCGACGAAGGGGTCGCTGTGAGCGACGTCGTCGTCGTCGACTACGGCGCGGGCAACACGCGTTCCGTGCGGGCGGCGCTCACCGTGCTCGGTCGTTCCAGCCGGGTGAGCGGCGACCCCGAGCTCGTCGCCACCGCTCCGGTGGTCGTCCTGCCCGGGGTGGGATCGGCCGCGAGCGCCATGGCCCGTCTCGCCGCGACCGGTGTCGACGAGGCGCTGCGCGACCGGGTCCGCGCGGGACGGCGACTCGTCGGCATCTGCCTCGGGCTCCAGATCGCCCTCGAGTGGAGCGCCGAGGACGGGGGCGTCAACGGGCTCGGCATCGCCCCGGGGCGCGTCGAGCGGCTCACGACGGCTCGGGTCCCTCGCCTCGGGTGGGCCGCGGTCGAGCCCTGGGGCGAGACCTTCTACTTCGCCCACTCCTACGCCGCGGCGAGCGAGGCCACCGTAGCGACGTCGGACGGGATCACGGTGGCCGTGGCGCAGGGCAGCTTCCTCGGGGTCCAGTTCCACCCCGAGAAGAGCGGGCCCGCGGGACGGTCCTTCCTGGAGCGCTGGTGTTCCCCCGTCTGATCCCCTGCCTCGACGTGGCGCACGGACGCGTGGTGAAGGGGGTCAACTTCGTCGGTCTGCGCGACGTCGGGGACCCCGTCGAGCTGGCCCTGCACTACGGAGCGGGCGGTGCCGACGAGCTCGTCTTCCTCGACATCACCGCGACCCCGGACGAGCGTGCGACGCTCGTCGGGGTGGTGGGCGCCGTCGCCGACGTGCTCGACATCCCCTTCACGGTGGGCGGGGGCGTGCGGACCGTCGCGGACGCGGCGCGGCTCATCGAGGCCGGGGCCGACCGGGTGTCCCTCAACTCGGCGGCCGTCGCCCAGCCGTCCCTCATCGGCGAGATCGCCCATCGCTTCGGGTCCCAGGCCGTCGTCGTCGCCATCGACACCGGGGGTGGCCGCGTCCACACGCACGGGGGTCGAACGCTCACGGAGCGCGCGACGCTGCCGTGGGCCCGGGAGGTCGCGGATCGGGGAGCGGGGGAGATCCTCCTCACCTCGATCGACCACGACGGGCGGCGCGAGGGATTCGACCTGTCGACGACCGGTGAGGTGGCCGCCGCCGTCACCATCCCGGTCATCGCCTCGGGGGGCGCCGGCAACGCCCGTCACGTCGCCGACGCCCTACGCGTCACCGGGGCCGCGCTCGTGGCGTCGATCGTCCACGAGGACCCCGCGGGACTACCCGGTCTGCGCGAGCGGATCGAGGACGAGGGCGTGGAACTGCGACCGTGGAGGAGAGACCGATGAGCGAGCTACGCGCCGCGATCGTCCAGGACGACGCGACCGGACGAGTGCTCATGCTCGGATGGATGGACGAGGAGGCACTCGAGCTGACTCGCACGAGCGGGGTCGTCCACTTCTACTCGCGCTCCCGCGAGCGGCTCTGGCGCAAGGGGGAGACCTCCGGCAACGAACTGCACGTCGTGGAGATCGTTCCCGACTGCGACGACGACGCGCTGGTCGTGCGGGCGCACCCGCTCGGACCCACCTGTCACGACGGGTCGACCTCCTGCTTCACCCCGTGGCTCTGGCGGGAGATCCTCCGTCGCGAGGCCTCCGGGGCCCCCGACTCCTACGTAGTGGCGACGCTGTCGGCCGGCGTCGCCAGGGCCGCCCGCAAAGTCGGCGAGGAGGCGGTGGAGGTCGTCGTCGCCGCGCTCGGGGAGTCGGACGAGCGCGTGGTCGACGAGGCCGCCGACCTCTGGTTCCACCTGCTCCTGCTGCTGCGGACCCGGGGGCTGGACCCCGCGGCCGTGGAGGACGCCCTGCTCGCGCGTCGGCACTGACGCGAACATTTCATCCGGGCGGCTCGCATCGGTCACGTGACGTTCATCGTGGTTTCGTAGAACGTCGGCCATGCACATCACCCAGAACAACCGCCGTGGCCGGCGGGGCCGTCGTGCCCTCGTCGGCGCCCTGGCCGCGACGTCGGCCCTCGCGTCTCTCGCCCTCTCGGTCGTCTCGGCCGGCGCGGCGCAGGGGCCGACCCTCGTCGTGTACTCGGCCCAGGGGTACGACTCGGCCGTCGTGAAGGCGTTCAACGCCACGCACCCCGGCTTCACGGTGACCCTCAACGACAACTCGACCGGACCACTGCTCCAGCAGATCCAGGCCGAGGGCCACCACCCGAAGTGGGGCGTCCTGTGGGTCGACGGTTCCCAGGCCTTCGCCGCCCTCGACCGGCAGGGCAAGCTGGCCAAGCACATCGTGCCCAAGGTCAGCTTCAACTCCGTGGGTCGGGCGAACATCGCGGCCGACGGCAGCTTCGTCCCGACTGGCCTCACCGCGACGGGAGCCCTCGTCTACGACTCGGCCCAGATCTCGGCCTCCCAGTTGCCGAGGACGTGGGCCGACCTCCTGAAGCCCCAGTACGCGGGCAAGCTCGGGATGAACGACCCGACCCAGTCGGGTCCGACCTATCCGCTCATCGCCGGTGTCATGAACGACCTCGGCCACTACAAGAGCGGATCGCCCGCCGCGGCGATCAAGGCCGGCGAGGCCTACTTCACCAAGTTGAAGCAGAACGGCCTGGTCATCAACGCGACGAACGGCCCGACCCTCGGCGCGATCCAGTCGCACGCCATCGAGATGGCCATCATCCAGAGTTCGGCCGGCTACGGGGCCGAGATCTCGAGCTCGCCGACCATGCGAGTGGCCTACCTCAACCCGGTGACCGCCCTACCCGGAACGATCGGCATCGACGGGCTCATGCCGAAGGCCGTCCAGGCCGAGGCGCAGAAGTTCGTCGACTACGTCCTCTCGCGGGCCGGCCAGCACGTGATGCAGATCGGCGATCCCCAGGGTGACTCCCTCTTCTGGCCGGTCCTCAACGGTGAGAAGCCCGCGAACAAGGTGATCCCGCCGCTCTCGAGCGTGCCGATGCAGAGCACCAACCCCTACGTCTGGGGCCCGCTCGAGAACACCGTCAACGCCTGGTTCACGGCCAACATCAACAACGGGTGAGCTCCGCGTCCGCGACCCTCGCGACGCTCGATCCCGCGGCTCCGTCCGGAGCCGCGGGATCGGCGTCGGCCCCCGGCGAGGCCGGAACGCCCCCGCGCTCGGCCCGCCGTCGCCTTCCCTGGGGCACGGCCACGATCTGGGTCGTCCTCGGCCTGCTGATCATCGCCCCGGTGGGCAGCTTCCTCCTGCTCGCGACGAGTCCCCGGCTCTTCCAGCAGGGGTCGCAGTACTTCACGCTCCACTACGTGGCCCAGGCCCTCTCCGGCTCGACCGGTCGCGGTCTCCTCAACTCGCTCTGGGTCTCGGGCCTCGTCGCGCTCCTCTCCACGAGTCTCGCGACGCTCGTCGCCTGGCTCGTCCAGCGCACCAACGTCTACGGCCGGCGGGTCTGGGGGCTGCTCATGTGGGTCCTCCTGCTCGTGCCGACGTGGATGATGACCCTGGGTTGGGGTGACCTCCTCCAGCCCTACGGAGCGGCGACCATCGCCGGCGTGACCACCCAGTGGCTCTACGGGGAGTTCTTCGGGCCCCTCGGCATCGTGGTCGTGCTCACGACGGCCGCCCTCCCGTTCGCCTACTTCATCGTCTCGGCCGGCCTGCACGGGCTCGGCTCGGAGTTCGAGGACGCGGCGCGGATCCACGGCGCCACTCGGTGGCGAACCCTGCGGACCGTCCTGCCCATCATCGCCCCGGCGCTCTGGAGCGCGATCGCCATCGGCTTCGCCGAGACGATGAGCGACTTCGGCGTCGCCTTCACCCTCGGCTACCACGCCCACTTCCCGATGGCGACCTACACGCTGTTCGCCGCCATCAGCAACTTCCCGGCGAACTTCTCGGTGGCGGCGGTCATCGCCGTCATCCTGATCGTCTCGACGATCCCGCCGATCGTCATCCAGGCCCGCGCGACGCGCCGGCGGAGCTACGCCGTCCTCTCGGGGCGCACGCGAACGCCGCGGCGCCGGGAGTTCCGACCGGTGGCGCGGATCGCCGTGACGCTGGGTCTCGCGGGACTCTTCGTCCTGGCTCTCGGGGCCCCCATCATCGGGGCGCTCGGTGGGTCCTTCGTGCGCAATCTCGGGATCTACGCCGTCGGGGGCGTACACCTGACAACCGCCGCCTACGGCGCGATCCTGCACCCCACGATCGCCGACAAGAGCATCGGGGCACCGCTGCTGCTCTCCAACCAGCTGGGCGTCGTGGTGGCGACGGCGACCGGCGTCCTCGCCTACGTCCTCGGCCGACGTCTGGCCGTCGCTCGCGGGGGCTGGAGCCAGCGGATCACCGACGTCTTCCTCCTCGGCACCGTCGCGATCCCCGGCGTCGTGCTCGGCGTCGGTTACATCTTCTTCTACAACATGGGATTCGTCACGTCCCACTTCCTCAACCTGTACCAGACGCTGCCCCTGCTGATGCTGGCCCAGACGGCGAACGCCCTGCCCGGTCAGACCCGCTTCGTCGCGGGTCCCCTGGGGCAGGTCCAGCCCTCGCTCTCCGAGGCCGCGCGGGTCCACGGCGCGGGCCGGTGGCGAACGTGGCGCAGTGCCCAGCTGCCGCTGGTCGCCCGCGTGCTCGTGTGGGGTTGGCTGCTCACCTTCACCAAGACGATCGCCGAGCTGGCCATCGCCCAGGTCCTCTACCCACCGAGTCAGGAGCCCGTCTCGGTCACGATCCAGGCCTACCTCGGCAACTACCAGCTGAGCACCGGGACGGCGATGACGGTGCTCACCCTCGTCGAGATGCTCGGCGTCATCGGCCTCGTCCTCGGCCTCTTCCGACTCCTCACCCCGCGAGGTTGGCGGCGGATCGGCTGGAGCGGGGTCCGGTCGTGACGACGCACCCGATGACGAGCGCCGCGACCCACGCGGTGACGACCCCGACGGCGTCGGCCGTCGCGGTGACGGCGCTGCGCAAGGAGTTCGGCGAGAAGGTCGCCCTCGACGACGTCTCGCTCGAGGTCGAGGCGGGGACGTTCCTCGTGCTCCTCGGCCCGTCGGGCTCGGGCAAGACCACCCTCCTGCGGTGTCTCGCGGGTATCGAGCGACCGAGCGCGGGGCGGATCACCATCGACGGACGACCGGTCGTGGACGGGCGGACCTTCGTCCCGCCGGAGCGGCGCGACCTCGCCATGGTCTTCCAGGACTACGCGCTCTGGCCCCACCTCACCGTGGCGAAGAACGTCGCGTTCCCGCTCGCGACGTCGTCGCGCGGTCGCGACGAACGGGCCCACCGGGTGTCGGACCTCCTGGAGCGGGTGGGCATCGCCCACCTGGCCGACCGGTTCCCCAACGAGCTCTCGGGCGGCGAGCAACAGCGGGTGGCCCTCGCCCGGGCGCTCGCGGCCGACGTCGGGCTCGTCCTCTTCGACGAGCCGCTCTCCAACCTCGACGCCGACCGCCGCGAGCTGCTGCGCATCGAGATCGCGACTCTCACGCGCGCGGCCGGCGTGACGGCCGTTTACATCACCCACGACCAGAGCGAGGCCTTCGCCCTAGCCGACCGCGTCGGGGTCCTCAATCACGGGCGGCTCGTCCAGGTCGGCACGCCCGAGGAGATCTACCGCCAGCCGGCGAGCGCCTTCGTGGCGCGATTCACCGGACTCGCGGGCGACTTCCCGGTCGAGCTGGTCGAGGCCGACGGTGACGACCGCTTCCGCGTGACCCTGCCCTTCGCCCCCGATCACCCGGTGGGGGCCCACGCCGTCGCCCCCCTCGCGCCCGGCGACGAGCTGCGGCTCTTCGTACGCGGGGCGGCGGTCGCCCTCCACCCCGCGACGCACGACGCCGGGCTGCCCGGACTCGTGCGCGACGTCGCCTTCACCGGGCGCGGGTACGAGCACGTGGTCGACGTCGGCGCCGAGGAGGCGTTGACCAAGGTCTTCTCGACCCACCGGTACGATCGACTGAGCACGGTGCGGGTCACCCTCGATCCCGCGGCGTGCTTCGTGATGAGGGCCCAGGCCCGGAAGGGGGGTCGTCCGTGATCGCCGCTACCGTCTCGTCGGGCGTCGTCGTCCTCGTCGGCGCCGTCTTCCTCGCGGCGTCGGTCGAGATGGTCGAAGCCCTCACCATCGTCCTCGCGGTGGGTCACACCCGAGGGTGGCGCTCCGCCCTCGAAGGAACGGGCGCGGGGCTCGTCGTCCTGACGGCCCTGGTCGCCCTGTTCGGGCCGGCGCTCGTTCGGGTGCCCCTCGACGTCCTGCGCCTCGTCGTGGGTGGCGTGCTCCTCGTCTTCGGCATGCAGTGGCTGCGCAAGGCGATCCTGCGCGCGAGCGGACTCAAGGCGCGCCACGACGAGGACGCGGCCTATCGCGCGGCCGTCGCCGAGCTGGAGCGGGCCCCGGCCGCCCAGCGCGACCACGTCGCCTTCGTCATGGCCTTCAAGGGAGTCTTCCTCGAGGGTCTCGAGGTCGTGGTGACCGTTCTGACCCTCGGCACCTCGGCCCACCGGCTGGGCCTCGCCGCGACGACGGCCGGCGTCGCCATCGTCGTCGTCGGCGTCGTGGGGGTCGTCGTCGCCCGTCAGCTCTCCCAGGTGCCCGAGAACGCCATGAAGATGACCGTGGGGATCCTGCTCGTGAGTTACGGCACCTTCTGGACCGGCGAGGGCCTCAAGGTCCACTGGCCGGGGAGCGACACCATGCTGCTCGGACTCGCAGTGATCTACCTCGCGGCGACCTGGGCGGCGATCGGTCTGCTCCGGTCGCGCCGGGGCGGTGCCGTGGAGGTGGCCGCGTGAGCCGACCCTCCCTACCCGTGCGACTGCTCCGGGGATTCGGCCGCTTCTGGTACGACTTCCTGGTGGGGGACACGCCGGAGCTCTTCGTCGCCACCCTCGTGATCATCGGGGTCGTGGCGCTCCTGTCGCTGCGGGCCCACGCGAACGGACTCGCCGTCGTCGCGTTGCCGGTCCTCGCGATCCTCGCCCTCGGGCTCTCGGTCGGGCGCGCCGCGCGTCGCCGGTAGCCGCCGCCGCGGTCAGCGCTCGCCGTGGTGCGGAGGGACCTCGTGGTGCTCGCGACGAAGTCGCCGCAGCTCGGCCCGGAGTCGTTCGACCTCGTCGCGTAGGGTGCTCACGCGTTCGAGCAGCTCCTCACGGGTGGGCTCGGTCTCGTGGGTCACGCCTCTACTGTGCCACTCGGGGGTTGAACCCGTTCTCAGGAGATCCCACCGCGTTCCGCCACCACTCCGCGAGGCGTCGCTAGCGTCGGGACGACGTCGGGTCGGCCCGACGACGCAAGGGGGGAAAATGGCAGTCGACGACGTGACCGCTCGCGACGACGAACGGCTCTCGGCACTCGGGTACCGACAGGAGCTCTCACGAGTCCTGTCGCTCTTCGACAACTTCTCGGTGGCCTTCAGCTACCTCAGCCCGGTGGTGGGGATCTACTCCCTCTACGCGATCGGACTGGGCGCTGGGGGGCCGCGCTACATCTGGACCATCCCGATCGTCGTGGGCTTCATGACCCTCGTCGCCCTGGTCTTCGGCGAGCTCGCGAGCGAGTACCCGCTCTCGGGGGCCCTCTACCAGTACGGGAAGTACAACGTGGGGGCTCGCTACGGCTGGTTCGTGGGGTGGATCTACGGCTTCGCGCTCCTCGCGACCGTGGCCTCGGTGGACTCGGGGGCGGTCGGCTACATCACCGACCTGTCGAACACCTGGTTCAAGACCAACCTCAACCCGGCCGACCACCTGACGATCTTCGTGATCACCGGAGCGATCATCGTTCTCTCGGCGATCATGAACTCGGTCGGCGCGAAGATCATGGGCCGGGTCGCCCGCTTCGGGGTCTACGTGGAGACGATCGGCACCTTCGGGGTCTTCATCGCCCTCGCCATCCACGGGTTCCACCAGGGATTCGGCTTCCTCTTCTCGACCCAGCACGTCGAGAACCTGAAGACCAACCCCTTCGGCGTCAACTTCGGCGGCCACTGGTGGACGGGCGCGGCGCTCGTCGCCGTCCTGGCGAACGTCTACATCTTCTTCGGCTTCGAGTCCGCGGGGGACATCTCGGAGGAGACCGTGAACGCCCAGCGGCAGGTCCCGCGCGCGATGCGCAACGCCCTGCTCTACGGCGGCATCGCCTCGTTCGTCCTCGTCCTCGGGTTCCTCCTCGCGACCCCGAAGTCGGGGATCGGCGGGGTCGTCTCGGGCGGCGTCCCCGTCCTGCTCGCGGCTCTGCCGGGGTGGCTGCAGGACGTCTTCCTCGTGCTCGTGATCATCGCGTTCTTCAGCTGCGGCACGGCCGTCCAGGGGGCGGGCGCGCGCGTCGCCTTCGCCCTCTCTCGTGACGGGGCGCTCCCCGGGTCGGCGACGGTGCGCAAGATCTCGCCGCGTCACAAGACGCCGGTGAACGCGATCCTCACCGGGACGATCATCCCGTTCCTCTTCCTGCTGCTGGTGCTGGTGAACCCGTCGCGCAACTACCACATCCTGTGGTTCACCTACCCGGCCCACATCAACGCCCTCTACGCCCTGGTCTCGTTCGCGACCTCGGGCATCTACCTGGCCTTCTTCCTGACGGTGCTCGGCGCGATCATCGCCCGCCGCCGGGGCTGGCGCCCGAGCGGGAAGTTCACGCTCGGCAAGTGGGGCATGCCGGTCGCGATCGGGGGAGCGGGCTACCTGGGGCTGATGCTCCTCAACATCGTCTGGCCGAGCTCGATCACGAGCGGCCGCGGGGCCCTGTTCAACTACGGGTGGATCACCCTGCTGGTCATGGTGATCATCGTGGCCATCGGCGCCCTCTACGAGGGCCTCGCCCGACCCGATCGCCGGGTGGCGCGCCACCGGATCGAGAAGGAGTAGTCCGACCAACGACGAGGCCCGGGTCCTGAGGGACCCGGGCCTCGTCGTTGACGACCGGTGGTGATCACGGGAAGAGTCCGCGGACCTCCGTGGCCTCGGCGATGCGCTCGACCCCCACCGCGAGGGCGGTCTCGCGCAGCGTGACGTTCAGCTCCTGGTGACGAGTCCAGACGTAGTTGAAGGCCTCGCTCATCGTCTTCTCGAGGCGCTGGGTGAAGAGCTCGGTCTCCCACATGAAGCCCTGCAGGTCCTGGGCCCACTCGAAGTAGGAGGCGACCACCCCACCGGCGTTCGCCAGCACGTCGGGGATCACCGGGATGCCCCGGCTGGCGAGGACCGCCGCACCCTCACCGGTCGTCGGGCCGTTGGCGGCCTCGACCATGATCGAGGCGGACATCGAGGAGGCGACCTCCTCGGTGACGACGCCGCCGAGGGCCGCCGGGATGGCGATGTCGCTCGGGAGGGTGAACAACTGGTCGGCCGGGACGGTGTCGCTGCCCGGGTAGCCGACGACGGTGCCGGCCTCGGCGAAGTGCTTCGCCATCACCTGGGGGTTGATGCCCTCGGGGACGTGGATCGCGCCCTTGATGTCGGCGACGCCGACGACCTTCATGCCGCGGTCGCTCAACAGCTTGACGAGAGGTGCGCCCACCTTGCCGTAGCCCTGGATGACCACGCGCTGCTCGTTCGCCATGCGCCCGAGGCGCTGCAGCAGGGCGGTGGTGCAGATGGTCACTCCGAGCGAGGTCGCGCCGGCGTGGCCCATCGTGCCCCCGATCGAGAGCGGCTTGCCGGTGACGACGCCCGGGGTGTTGTGCCCGCGCAGCATGGACACGGTGTCCATGATCCAGCTCATCACCTGGAAGTCGGTGTTGATGTCGGGGGCGGGGATGTCCCGGTCCGGGCCGATCATCGGGGCGATCGAGAAGGCGTAGCGCCGGGTGAGCCGCTCGAGCTCTCCGCGCGACAGCGACGACGGATCGACCTTCACGCCGCCCTTCGCGCCGCCGTAGGGGATGTTCACGACCGCGCACTTGATCGACATGTCCGCGCTGAGCGCGGCGATCTCGTCGGCGTTGACGCTCTGGTGGAAGCGGATGCCCCCCTTGCCCGGGCCGCGCGACGTGTCGTGCTGGATGCGCCAGCCCGTGAACATCTCGACGTCACCGGAGTCCATGCGGACCGGCACGGCCACCTCGAGCACGCGCTCGGGGGCGATGATGCGCTTGATCATGCCGTCGCTCAGCCCCAGGAGCTGACCGGCCCGCTCGATGAGCGAGGCCACGTGCAGCCAGGGGTTGAATTCGTTCGGCGGGGCTTCGTTAGGACGCGTGACCACTCTGTCACCAGCCTTCGTCTCAGGGGAGCGCCGTTGCTCCCTCGCCAGCGTAGGGCACCCGGGCGCCCGGCCGGCGTCAGGGCCTCGGATACGCTGAGCCGCGAGGGGGTGCCCGTGAAGCTCTCGACCATGCTCAGCTACGCCGGCGGATTCAAGGAGGCGGCGCGGGACGTCGCGGACATGGAGAAGGCCGGCCTCGACCTCGTCTGGGTCGCCGAGGCCTACGGCTTCGACGGACCGTCGCTCATGGGCTACCTCGCCGCCCTCACCGACCGCGTCGAGATCGGGGCGGGGATCCTGCCGATCTACACGCGCACCCCGACCCTGCTCGCCATGACCGCGGCCGGCATCGACGCGCTCTCGGACGGGCGCTTCCACCTGGGGCTCGGCGCCTCGGGCCCTCAGGTCATCGAGGGCTTCCACGGCGTCCCCTACACCAGCCCGCTCGGGCGCACGCGCGAGATCATCGAGATCTGCCGAGCCGTGTGGCGCCGTGAGGCACCCGTCGAGTACCAGGGCCGCTACTACACCCTGCCCCTGCCGCCCGAGCAGGGGACCGGCCTCGGCAAGCCGCTCAAGATCATCGCCCACCCCGTTCGCCCGAGCATCCCCGTCTGGATCGCCGCCCTGGGGGAGAAGAACGTGGCCCTGGCGGCCGAACTGGCCGACGGATGGATGCCCATCCTCTTCATCCCCGAGCGGGCGGCCGGTGTGTGGGGTGGGGCCCTCGCGGCCGGCCGCGCCCGCCGCGACGCGGCCCTCGGGGAACTGATGATCACGGCGGGGGGACTGCTCGCGATCGGCGAGAGTGAGGAGGTCCTGCGTCTGCGCGACCTGCAGCGCTCGATGGTCGCCCTCTACGTGGGGGGCATGGGCGCCCGCGGCAAGAACTTCTACAACGAGTTGGCCGTGCGCTACGGCTTCGAGCGAGAGGCGGCCGAGATCCAGGACCTCTACCTCGCCGGCAAGAAGCGCGAGGCCGAGGCGGCGGTGCCCGCCGAGTTCCTGGAGTTGACGACACTGATCGGTCCACGGTCCTACGTGGCCGAGCGGGTCGCCGCCTTCCGCGAGGCCGGGGTCACTCACCTCCAGGTCCACCCGCTGCCCCAGGCGGGTCAGTCCAACGCGACCCTCATCGAAGAGGTTCGCGCGATGCTCTAGGCGCCCTCGCGGGTGACGTCGCGTCCGCCGGCCGCCACCCAGGCGTCGTACATGCGCGCGTAGGCGCCGCCGGCGCGCCGCAGCCGCTCGGGCGTTCCGACCTCGACGACCCGTCCCTCGTCGACGACGACGATGCGGTCGGCGCGCTGCGCGGTCGTCAGACGGTGGGCGATGAGGATGGCCGTGCGGCCGTCGAGGACGCGGTCGAGCGCGTGCTCCACCACGATCTCGCTCTGGAGGTCGAGGGACGAGGTGGCCTCGTCGAGGATGAGGACGCGAGGCCGGGCGAGGAAGGCCCGGGCCAGGGCGAGCAGTTGGCGCTCGCCGGCCGACAGGGTCTGGCCCCGCTCGTGGACGACGGTGTCGAGTCCCTGGGGCAGCCGGTCGACGAGGTCGTCGAGTCCCACGAGCTCCACGGCGTGGCGGACCTCGTCGACGGTGGCGTCCGGACGTCCGAAGACGAGATTCGACCGGATCGACCCGGCGAAGAGGAAGGGCTCCTGGGGAACGACGGCCAGTTGGGAGCGCAGCGAGCGCAGGGTGACTTCGCGCACGTCGACGTCGTCGACGAGGACGCGTCCGGCGGTGGGGTCGTAGAAGCGGTTGACCAGCTTCGCGAGGGTGGACTTGCCGGCCCCCGTTGGTCCGACGAAGGCGACCGACTCGCCGGGGGCGATCTCGAGGTCGACGTCCTCGATGACGGGGTGCTCGGAGTCGTAGCCGAAGGTGACGTGTTCGAAGCGGATGCGACCCTCGATCGGGCCGAGCTCGTGGGCGTCGTCGCGGTCGTCCACGCTCGGCGGCGTCTCGAGGAGTTCGCGCAGGCGAATGATCGACGAGCGCCCCTGCTGGAGCGCGCTGTACTGCTGGACCAGCAGCTGGATCGGCTGGAAGAAGCGGTTGAGGTAGAGGAAGAAGGCGATGAGGGCGCCGAAGGTCAGGCGGTGCTGGAGCACGAGGTGGCCGCCGATGCCGAGCAGCAGGCCCTGGGCGAGGATGCCGACCATGATGGTGCCCGGACCGTAGATGGCGCTCACGCGGCCGGTGTAGACGTTGGCGTCTCGGTAGGCGCCGAGCACGTGGCGATGGTTGCGGATGTTGCGCCGCTGGCGGTTGTGCGCGGTCACCACGCGGATGCCGTACAGCGACTCCGACAGGTCGGCGAGCACGGTGGCGATGCGGTCGCGCGAGAGGAGGTAGCCGCGCTGGGAGGCGTGGTGGAACCAGAGCGACATCACGAAGAGGACGGGCACGACGAGTAGGACGGTCCAGGCCGCCAGGGTCACGTTGGTGAGGAAGAGGATCACGGTGATCGTGATCATCGTGAGACCCTGGGTGGCGAACTGGCTGATGCCATCCTGGACGAGCTGCTGGAGGTTCTCGATGTCGCTCGTCATGCGGCTCATGAGGACGCCGGCCTTCTCGTCGGTGAAGAAGTCGAGGCTGAGGCGTTGGAAGTGGGTGAAGACGCGGATGCGCAGGTCGTGCATGACTCGGGAGGCGAGTCGTCCGGTGAGGTCGGTCTGGAGGCGCTGCAGGATCGCGGTGACGACCGCGATCACGAGGTAGGCGACCCCGCTCAGGGCGATGACGGTGAGGGAATGGTGCCCGGGCAGCATCCCGTGGTTCACCGCGTACTCGGTGATCTTCGGTCCGGCCTGGAGGAGCAGGCTCGCGAGCAGGACGATCGCGCTCGCGCCGTAGAGGAGTCGGGGGTACACGCCGACCAGGGCCCAGAGGCTCAGGCGGCGTCGTTCCGCCACGCTCGGGCGCTGGTGGAAGGGTTGCCGCGACAGCGGACGCTCGGGCTCGGTCGCGAGGAGGCGGGTCGCCTCCTCCATGAGCTCCTCGGGGATGCCCCCGAAGGGCAGACCGTTAGCCGTCGCACTGTGGTGCCCACCGGCCACCGGCCCGGGACCACCCCATCCACCACCCCAGGCCATCAGCGAGGCTCCTCGGCCTGAGCCAACACCGCGGCGTAGAGGGGAGTGGTGCGCAGGAGTTCCTCGTGCGTGCCACTCGCGACGACGCACCCGCCCTCCATCAGCAGCACCCGGTCGGCGAGTGCGATCGTGGAGACCCGGTGCGCGATGACGAAGGTCGTCCGCGAGCCGAGAAGCGCACGCAGGGCGTCGTAGATCTGGGCCTCGATGTGGACGTCGATCGCGCTGGTGGCGTCGTCGAGGACGAGGATCGGTGGGTTGACGAGCAGGGTGCGAGCGATGGCGATGCGCTGCCGCTGGCCGCCCGAGAGCGTGTAGCCCCGTTCGCCCACGACCGTGTCGTAGCCCTCGGGCAAGGCGGCGATGAACTCGTCGGCGTGGGCGGCGCGGGCCGCCGCGACGACGTCCTCGCGCCGGGCACCGGGTCGTCCGTAGGCGATGTTGTCGTGGATGGTGGTCGAGAAGAGGAACGGCTCGTCGAGCACCACGCCGACGGCGTCGCGTAGCGACGTGAGCGTGAGGTCGCGCACGTCGTGGCCATCGATGCTGATCGACCCCCCGTCGACGTCGTAGAAGCGGGCGAGGAGGCGAGCGATCGTCGACTTGCCGGACCCGGTCCGTCCGACCAGGGCGACGGTCTCACCCGGGGTGACGGCGAAGGTCACGTCGTCGAGGACGGTCTCGTTGGGCCGGTAGGCGAAGCGGACGTGGTGGAACTCGACCGCTCCACGCGGCTCGACCAGGTCGTAGGAGCCCGGTCGCTCGACGATCTCGGGCTGCTCGTCGAGAATCTCGAAGATGCGCTCGGCGCTCGCCTTCGCGCGCTGGCCCATCATCACGAGCTGGCCGAGCATCATGAAGGGCGCCTGCAGCATGAGCAGGTAGGCGTTGAACGCCAGGATGGCCCCGATCCCCAGACGGCCGTCGATCACCATCCATCCGCCGAAGAACAAGACGAGGGCCAGGCCGAGCTGGGGGAGGTTCTGCACCCACGGGGACCAGATGGCCCGCAGCTGCGCGTCCTTCACGTAGGCCCAGGCCACCCGCTCCGCGGCGTCGGCCAGTCGGTTGACCTCGGCCTCCTCCTGGGCGAAGGCCTTGACGACGCGCACGCCGTTCACGTTCTCGTCCACGATGGTGGCGACGTCGGCCAGTCGGGCCTGGGTGATCCAGGAGATCGGGAACATGACGCGGCGCATCTTGAGCCCGATGACATAGAGGAAGGGCATCACGACGAGGGCCACGAGGGCGAGGGGCACACTGATCGCCAGCATGAAGGCGAAGGCGATCACTCCGATGAAGGCCTGGACGATGATGAGGGGTGCGAAGGTCGAGTACATCTGGACCGAGCGGATGTCGCTGTTGGCCCGGCTGATCAACTGCCCCGACTGAACGCGGTCGTAGAAGCCGAACGAGAGCCAGGTCAGGTGCTCGTAGATCAGTGAGCGCAGGTCAGCCTCGACGTTGTAGGCGGTCGAGAAGAGGAACTGACGAGAGACGATGCCGGTGATCCCGGCGAAGAGACCCACGATCACGATGTGCAGCACGTCGGTGTGCAGGGAGTGGTCGTGGTGGACCAGGGCGTGGTCGATCGCCCCGTTCAGCATCGTCGGCACCAGGGTCTGCAGCACGAGACTCGCGAAGGCGAGGACGATGGCGGTGACGAACGTCGCTCGGTGGGCGCTGATCACCGGCAGGATCCGGCGCCACCAGGGCAGGCCCGTGTCGCGTGAGATCTCGCGGCGAGGGCCCTGGTAGTGGGAGAAGACGCCGCCGAGCGGATTGGCGTCGCGGGCCTCCGGCTCCGCGATCACCCGTTCCCTCACCCGTCCAGCGTAACGGTCTGTGGCTCACCGTCACCTCGGGATCCGGGTGGTGACGGGCGTACAGTGGCGGCGTGACCAACCCGCTCGTCGTCGACCACCCCATCGTCGCGGACAAGGTCCGCCAGCTCCGCGACAAGGCGACGTCGAACGCCGACTTCCTGCGGCTCGCCGGCGAGATCTCCCGCTTCCTCGCCTACGAAGCATTTCGCACGACGCCGATCACGCCGACCACCGTCGACACCCCCGTGGTCGACGGGGCGCCCGCGGTGCGCGTCGATACCGAGTACGTGATCGTGCCGATCCTGCGGGCGGGACTCGGCATGAGTCCCGCCGTCCAGGAAGTACTCCCGCACACGCGCGTCTGCCTGGTCGGCCTGCGCCGCAACGAGGAGACGCTGAGGGCCGACGTGTACCTCGACGGATTACCCGAATCGTTGACCCACTCGCACGTCGTCGTGTGCGACCCCATGCTCGCGACGGGGGGGTCCCTCGATCAGGTCCTCTCGATGCTCGAGTCGCGCGGTGCGACCGGCGTCACCGTGCTCTGCCTCATCGCGGCTCGTCCCGGCGTCTCCCTCGTCCTCGAGCGTCACCCCGGGACGCGCGTCGTGGCCGCGGCCCTCGATGAGGAGTTGACGACCAACGGCTACATCACTCCGGGCCTCGGCGACGCGGGCGACCGCCTCTTCGGACCGCCCGTTCGCTGATCTACTCGCCGATGTCCTCGTTCCAGACATCGGCGTGGTCGTGGATGAATCGCGCGAGCAGGTCGGTGCACGCCGCGTCGCCGAGGAGGACGATCTCGACCCCGAGGTCGGCCAGCCAGTCGTGCCCTCCGGTGAAGTTGGCGGCCTCGCCGATCACGACGGCGCCGATGCCGAACTGACGGACGAGGCCCGAGCAGTACCAACAGGGGGAGAGAGTGGTCACCATGACCGTGTCCCCGTAGTGCCGACGCCGACCCGCCCGGCGAAAGGCGTCGGTCTCGGCGTGCACCGAGGGGTCACCCTCCTGGACCCGTCGGTTGTGGCCCGCCCCCAGTAACTCGCCGGAGCGGGTGAAGAGGGCCGCACCGATCGGGACGCCGCCCTCGTCAAGGCCGCGAACCGCCTCCGCGTAGGCGGTAGCCAGCATCTCGTGGGCCAGTGTGGGATCCAGTGGTGCGCGGTGGCTCTCCATGGGCTCAGTATGCTCGACCGCGGTGAGTGGCGGCACGTACCGGGCGACGATCGGTTCCCAGGTCGTGGACCTGCCCATCGTTCCGATGAACGAGAGCCTCTCGCTGGCGCTGATGATCACGGTGGACATGGGCGTGGCGTTCATGGAGCGGGCCGGCCGGGATCTCGCCGCCCTACTCGCCGACGGGGAGGTCGAGGTGATCGCGACGGTGGCGACCATGGGGATCCCCGTCGCGATCGAAGTGACGCGGTCGCTCGGGCTCGACCAGTACGTGATCCTGCACAAGACGCCGAAGATCCACCTGTCGGACGCCGTGGCCGAGCCCGTGCGCTCGATCACGACGGACGCGCCCCAGCGGCTCCTCTTCGATCGAGCGCGCATCCCTGACGTGGAGGGTCGCCGGGTGGCCCTCGTCGACGACGTGATCTCGACGGGGGCGTCGACGGGCGCCGCGCTTCGGCTTCTGAGGAGCGTCGGGGCCGACGTCGTCGCGATCGGCACCCTGCTCACGGAGGCGGCCGTGTGGCGCGCGGCCCTGGGCGACGACGCCGCCATGGTGCGTTCCCTCGGACAGATCCCGCTCTTTCGGCCCGACGCTGGTGGCTCGTGGGTCGAGGACTGGCTCGGCTGAGTGATTCTGGGCCACTCTTGCAGCCCCTCACAGAGAATTCACAGGGAGAGGCGCCAGGCTGAGGGGCGTAGCGGGAGGAGTAAGACCATGAAGAGTCCTCGAATGGTGCTCAGGTGGACGTCGGCGGTCGCCCTGGGCGCGGCCCTGAGCCTGTCCGGTGTCGCGACGGCGGGCGCCGATGGTCGTGCCGTGCATGACCATCACCGACCGGCCGACGGAGCTAGGGCCCCGGAGGTCCGTCACTACGAGGGCGTCATCTCGGCCCTGTCGCTCACGGGGGTGCCGCCGAGCGTCACGATCACGACGCACGCGGGCGTTTCCTTCGCCTTCGCCCTCACGGGAACCCAGGTCTTGCTCGGTCGCACGGCATCGACGACCGCGGCGCTGGCCATCAATGAGAAGGTCTCGGTCACCCCGACCCCGACCTCGACACCCGGCGCCCTCACGGCCGCCACCATCGTGATCAAGGCCCCGGAGCAGCACTACGAGGGCGTGGTGAGCGCCGTCCCGGCCGCCGTCCCGGGCACGCTGTCGATCACGACGCACTCGGGAACCACGGTCTCCTTCACGGTCACGTCGGCGACGATGGTCAACCTCGGCCGTACGGCCTCCACCACGGCATCCCTCGCTCCCAATGAGCACGTCGCAGTGACGGTCACCCCGACCTCGACGTTGGGCGCACTCACGGCCGCCACGATCGTGATCAAGGCCCCGGAGCAGCACTACGAGGGCGTGGTGAGCGCCGTCCCGGCCGCCGTCCCGGGCACGCTGTCGATCACGACGCACTCGGGAACCACGGTCTCCTTCACGGTCACGTCGGCGACGATGGTCAACCTCGGCCGTACGGCCTCCACCACGGCATCCCTCGCTCCCAATGAGCACGTCGCAGTGACGGTCACCCCGACCTCGACGTTGGGCGCACTCACGGCCGCCACGATCGTGATCAAGGCCCCGGAGCAGCACTACGAGGGCGTGGTGAGCGCCGTCCCGGCCGCCGTCCCGGGCACGCTGTCGATCACGACGCACTCGGGAACCACGGTCTCCTTCACCGTCACCCCGACCACGACCGTCAATGTTGGTCGGACTCCAGCCACCGCAGGATCGCTGGCCATCGGACAGAAACTCTCGATCACCATCGTTCCGACCTCGACACCCGGCGCCCTCACGGCCGCCACGATCGTGATCAAGGCCCCGGAGGTCCGTCACTACGAGGGCGTCGTCACTGGCTGGAGCGGCGTCGCGTCGCCGACCTCGCTCTCCATCGTCAACGGTCGGACGACGGTGACCTTCGCCCTCGGAGTGGGGGCGTCCGCGACGACGTTCACGATGGGCGGTGCGTCCACGACCTCGGCCAGCCTGGCGGACGGTGAACGCGTCTCGGTGAGCCCGACGCCGACGTCCACCGTCGGGGCGCTCACCGCGGCGAGCGTCGTCATCAAGTCACCGGACTCCCTGCACGTTCGCGGCCTCGTGAAGAGCCTCACCGCAACGGAGCTGCAGGTGAGCGTCGGAGCGAACATCTTCACCTTCGGCGTGACCCCTACAACGCTGTTCTTGCAGGCGGGTCAGCCAGTCCCGTCGACGACCATCGGCGTGAACCAGCGCGTGGCGCTGCGCCTGGGCACGACCCCGGCAGGGGGAATGCTTCCGGTTCTCTCCGTGATGGTTGCGCCCGCCAGCAACTGATCAACGGTCGCTAGCCCGAGAGCCCCGGCCGGATAGCTCCGGCCGGGGCTCTCGGCGTCAGCGGGGCAACGACTCCTGGCGGGCGACCTGCATTCCGACGTAGCCGGTCACCTTCTCGAGGATGAAGTACAGCAGGCCCGCGACGATGATTCCCGCGGGGATCGAGAAGTCGGCCCCGCCGTACCAGCCGGCCGTGCAGACGCCGTGCTGCAGGGGGCCGGCGCAGGCACCCCCGAAGTGGTTGGAGATCGGCGTCATCCAGTGGAACGGGAAGTTCACCGGGGGCGGCGCCTTGGAGAAGGCGAGGGTGGCCGTCACGAGTCCGACGGCGAAGGCCACCAGCGCGTTCCAGTTGATTCCGGTGCGCCCCCCGAAGTAGAGGCCCTCGCGATCGGTGCGTTGCAGCTCCTTGGCGTGGTAGCGCATCTTGCGCAGTAGCCAGTCGACGATGAAGACGCCGAGCCAGGGGGCGATCCACACGATGATGACGCCCACGAACTCCTTCATGAAGTTGGCGAAGGTCGACTGGAACATCGCCCAGATGGTGAGGAGCCCCGCGATGATCGAGTCGAGGACGACCGCCTGGTATCGCTTCAGGCGGATGCCCATGGCCTGGATCGAGACGCCCGAGCTGTAGAGGTCGAGCGAGTTGATCCCGAAGAGCTGGACGATCGCGAAGATGAGGAACACCACGACCACCCACGTGGGGATGGCGTGCTGCCCGTCGAAGGCCTGGAAGGGGTTCGCGCTGTTCCAGGCCGCGGCCTGGGCGCTCGAGGAGAGGAACGTGTAGGTGAGAGCCCCGAGGGTCATCATCACGATCTCCGGCAGCGCGGTGCCAAGGAAGATCCATCCCACGATCGAGGACTTCTTCACGTCCCGGGGGAGGTAGCGGGTGTAGTCGCTACCGCATTCGGTCCAGCCCAGCCCCGACAGCGCGATGGTGAAGGCGAGCCCCGCCGTGTAGAGCTCCCAGCCCCCGCCGAATCCCTTGAAGTGCACCGATCCGTGCTTCGCGTCGAAGACCGCGAGGAGGGCGAAGATGAGGACGAAGGGGATGATGAGGGCCCGCATCACCTTCACCATGGTCGCGTGTCCCAGGTAGGGCAGGACGGCCTGAATCGCCGCCGCGAGGACGATGAGCACCACCTTCATCGGGCTCGAGACGTGGACGCCCGCCATCTCGAGCAGGACCATTGCCGCTCCCACGATGAGGATCAGGCCCTCGGTCTCGAAGCCCAGCTGGGTGACCCAGTTGAAGAAGCTGACGATGCGCGATCCCCGCAACCCGAAGGGGGCCCGGCTGATGGCGAAGGCGGTCGTCCCGGCCTCGGGCCCCTGCAGCGAGGCGAGGCCCAGCAGCAGGTACGAGATGTTGCCGAGCACGATGAGGCTGAACGCGGTCCAGAAGCTGAAGCCGAAGCCCATGAGCAGGGCCCCGTAGATGAAGTACTCCACGTTGACCGAGGTGCCCGCCCATAGGGCGCCGATATTGCGGGCGCTCGCCCACCGTTCGGTCTCGGGGATGTGATCGATCCCGTGGAGTTCGATGTGAAAGGGCTGGTCGTCGACGGATCCGTCGTGTGAGCCCAGAGTTGATGACACTGGTGAGTCCTCCCTAATAGATGTGAGCCATCCGTGCGACTCCGTGAGGGGCTAGTCGCACCGGGCCAGTCTGGCCGCCCGACGGGGCCCGGCGGCGGGGATTTGTTTCCACCGCGTTACGGCCAACTCTTAGGGGGCCTTTACGTCCACCCCACGGTGGCTTCACGTCGCGGGGGCAGGGTGGTCCCGTACGTTCCCCGCGTACGGAAAGCAGGTAGGCAAATGAACCGAGCGAAGAAGTCCCGGCTGGTCAAGGCCAGCGCCTCTGCCGTGGTGGCCCTGGGCGCGATCGCGACGGGCATCGGAGCGGCCGGCGCTGCGTCGTCGTCCGCCCCGACCTCGCCCGCGAGCGTCTCCAGTGTGCCCCACCGCGCGATGATGCCCTTTCCCGGCGGAGCCGGGAAGGTGACCGCCGTCTCGGCGACGTCCCTCACGATCACGGACCTTCGCACCGGCGCGTCCGCGACCTACGCCATCACGTCGAGCACTACGGTACGCACCGGCGGATCGGCCGCGGCGGTTGGCGACATCAAGGTCGGCGACGTCGTCGCCGTCTTCCCGACGGCGACCGGTTCGACGACGGCGGCGACCATCGTGATTCTTCCCGCCGGACGTCCCGGACCGGGTGCGGGCGTCGGCTACGTCGCGGGTGTCGAGGGTGTCGTGAGCTCCGTCTCGACGACGTCGATCACCATCACCAACGCATGGACCGGCCAGACCGCGACCTACGCGATCTCGTCGTCGACGGCCGTCACCGAGGGTAGCCAGACCGCCAGTGCGTCGGCGCTGGCGGTGGGCGAGCGCGTGCGCATCGGCGTGTCGCCGACGGACGCCACGAGCGCCAGCAGCATCCAGATCGAACTCGCCCACGTGGCCGGTCGGGTCGTCTCGGTGAGCGGGAGCACCGTCGTCGTCGCTGACGGCGAGGGCTTCTACCGGACGGTCGCCGTGAGTGGCTCGACCACGTACACGAAGTCGGGGGCGAGTGCGACCCTCGCCGACGTCACGACGGGCTCGGTGCTCTTCGCGGTCGGCCTGGTCGACGGCAACCACACGACGCTGGACGCGACCCACGTGGCGATCGGCGTGCCGAGCGGTGTCCCGGCGGGCGCCGGCCGCGGCTTTGGCCCCGGAGGGGGCTTCGGCCCCGGTGCCGGAGGGCCCGCGGGAATGATGGGACGAATGTAGTCCCGCCGACTCCGCGACGCCCGGGTGGCTCCCTCCCCGCCACCCGGGCGTCGTCACGTCCGGGGATCCTGAGCCGCTCTTCAGCAAGCTCACGGGGACGTGGTCGACAGTCGCGGTGGTACGGGCGCTAAGTTGCGGCGACAAGGGGGGCGCCGGGGGGGTGCTCCCCAGTACACGGGGGGACACCCATGGCCTCGACGCTCAACCGCCGGCAGTTCTTGACCCACTCAGCGGCCACCGTGGGCGGTGTCGCTCTCTCGGGCTCGATCGTCGACGGTCTGATGGCGACGGCGGCGGGGGCCGCGGCCGGCGTCAACGGGGGCACTCCGAAGCGAGGCGGGACGCTGCGCGTCGGCCTCATCTCGGACGTCCCGAACTACCACATCTTCAACGGCATGCAGGGGAAGATGGACGCGTCGGGGTTCTGCCTCGCGAACGCGCTCTACGACCCGCTCTTCGTCTCGGCCGCGAACGGCAAGACGTGGCTGCCGATGCTCGCGCTCTCGGCGACGCCGAGCAACAGCTACAAGACCTGGACCGTCACGCTGCGTCAGGGCGTGACCTTCACGAACGGCGATGCCTTCAACGCCGACATCGTGGTGGCGAACTTCCAGGCCGCGGCCGCCGACCCCACGGTGGGTCTCGCGGTCAAGCCGATCATCGCGTCGGTGACCAAGGTCAGCGATCACGTCGTCAAGTTCAACCTCGTCATCCCGTACTCGACCTTCCCCTGGGGCGCCCTCTCCGAGCAGCAGACCTGCTACATGGCGCACCCCAGTTCGTTCTCGTCGACCTTCACCGGGACGCCGATCGGGACCGGCCCCTTCAAGGTCGTCTCGTGGCAGCTCAACTACCAGTCGACGTTCGCGAAGAACAAGGGCTACTGGCGTCACGACGCCCACGGGCGCCAGCTGCCCTACCTCGACGGCGTCGTCTTCAAGACGATCCCCGACGACCCGACGCGAAACCTGGCGCTCCAGTCGGGACAGGTCGACATGATCGTGACCCAGGACTCCTCGAGCGTGAAGGCACTGACGACCATGCCGGGGATCAGCTACCGGACCGACGAGAAGGATCCGCGCGACCCGTCGGTCAACTGCCTGATCGTCAACACGACGGGAACGCTCAACCAGTACTTCGCGTGGGCGGGGGAGTTCTCGTCGGCCGGCGTGCCGGGAACGCTCCCGTACCTGTTGAAGGGTCAGGCGGCTCCCGCCGCCGTCCAGATGGCCGACTTCGAAGGAACCCTCGGCGCCGTCGACCCGTCGTCGCTCTCCTGGAACACCAAGTTGAAGCCGGTGCTCAACGACCCGACGATCCGCCTCGCGTGCGCCATGGCCATCAACCGCGCCACCTACGCGAAGGTCGTGGGTAACGGCTTCGCTCCCGTGGCCGACGGGCTCTACCGCAAGTCGTCGCACTTCTACCGCAACCCGGGCTACCCGGTCTTCAACCCGACCAAGGCTAAGGCGCTCGTCGAGACCTACAAGAAGAAGAACAAGGTGTCCTCGGTGGGCTTCGTCCTCGACATCGTCTCGGGGAGTTCGTCCGGACAGCGCGCCTTCGCCTTCGTCGCGGCGCAGCTCAAGTCGGTGGGCATCACGGTCACGCCGCGTCCCCTCACGCAGTCGACGCTGATCCAGAACGTGATCCTCGGGCAGTACGACTGCGCGACCTGGAACCAGTTCGGCGGGGTCGAGCCGTCGGAGAACTACGTGTGGTTCAACTCGCAGCCAGCGACGACGCCGCTCGCCCAGGGCGGCCTCGGGATGTCGGCGCTGCCGTCGGGGACCTACATCGCCGGGGCAGTCAACTTCGCCCACCAGGCGGATCCCGCCGTCGAGGGGGCCATGCTCAGCGCGCTCGCGGCCCCGAACGGGTCGGCGGCGCAGAAGAACGGCTGGGCCATGGTCAACTCCCGCTTCGCGAAGGACCTGCCCTACCTCTTCCTCACCACGCTGGTGACCGCGTGGGCGGCGCGCAAGAACGTCCAGAATTGGGCGTACGCCACGGCGGGCGACGGGACGACTCGCTGTCTCAACCCCGACGGCGGCTCGGCGCGCTGGGACCAGATCTGGATTAGCTAGTCGGCGATCCGACCTCGCGGGCGGACTCGTCCCTCGATGTTCCGCCAGACGATGAAGGCGGTCACGGCGAGGCTCGCCGAGATGGTCGCCATGAGGCTGAACGGCAGGGCCTCGTTGATCGTGAAGAGATAGCCAGAGACGAGTGCCGCGGCCGCGAGTGAGGCGGTGTTCGCCGTCGCGTAGAGGCCCTGACGTCGTCCCAGCTCGCGGTGCTCGGCGCCCTGGGTGAGCAGTGAGGAGATCGAGGGGACCGACAGCGAGGACCCCACCGCCTCCAGTGACCCCAGGAACAGCAGGACGACGTTGTTGTGGATGTGGGGGTAGAGGGCGAGGAAGAAGGCGATGTTGAGCAGGCCGAGCACCGCGGTGTTGCGGCGGTCGGCGTGATCGGCGAGCCAGCCGCCGGCTCGGCTCAGGAGGACCCACGGGATGCTGAAGAGAGTCCAGCTCAGCCGGATCTGCAGGGTCGAGGCGTGGTGGGCGTGCATGAGCAGGCTCCAGCACGCCTCGTAGACGCCCACCGTCAGTCCCGCGGCGCACGCCGCGACGAGGGCCCCGGCGACCTGGGGCGTCCACTGGAGATGGGGGAGAGGCGTCTCGGAGGCGATTCGATCACCGAGTGGAGTGCGCCAGGTCTGCGCGGCGGCGGCCAGGCTGACGAGGCCCGTCACGAAGAAGGCCCAGCCCAGCGTTCGCACCGAGGCGACGACGCCGATCACGGGGCCGAGGGCGATGCCCGTCAACTGAGCGGCCAGCACCTTCGAGACGGCCCGACCGCGCTCGTGCTCGGCGAAGAGCGCGGCGACCGCGGAGAGCGACGCGACCTCGATGGCTCCGGCGGCCGAGCCCTGGACGGCGCGGGTGAGGGCGAACCACGGGGCCGAGACCGGTAGCAGGTAGGTCATGCTGGCGACGCCGTACAGGCCGAGGGCCCCGATGAGGATCGGACGACGTCCGTAGCGGTCGGTCAGGTGTCCGAGGGCGAACTGCGTCACGACGCCCGCGGCGAAGAAGGCCGCCATGATGATGCCGATGACCGACGGGGTCCCCCCGCGCCGTTCGAGGAAGAGGGGGAGGAGGGGGAGTCCCAGCGTGGCCCCCATCCACTGGAGGGCCACGATGACCGTCAGGCGACGCAGGATCTGCTGCGGACTCGCCGACGCCATGGCGTCGACGCTAGCAATCGCCGTCGTCCTAGGTGAGGGCCTCGATCACGATCACGGCGCCCAGGGCGAGGTACACGAACGGGATCAGTCGCGGGGTGAGCCGGCGCGCACCACGGACAACTCGTGGGTGACGAGCGATCGCACCCGCCGCCGTGACGAAGACGACTTCACCCAGGGCGACGACGGCGACGGCGATCAGACCCCGGGCGACGCCGTCGAGGCGAAACAAGGGGATCCAGACCCCGAGGTTGTCGCCCCCGAGGGCGAGCGTCACGAGGAAGGTCGTCATCGCCCCGCGTGCCGGGACCTCGTCCGCGGTGCGACCACGCTCGGTCCAGGCCCGCGCGGCGAGCCACCACGGGGCCACCGCGAAGAGCGCGGTGAGCGGGCGGGGGACGGCGCGCAGCACGTCGCCGACGGTCGCCGCGATCGCGACGAGGCTCGCGACGCCGATCACCTGACCCTCGACGGCCCGCCGGTGCCGCTCTCGTGGGGTCACGGACAGCTGCGCGGCGAAGGCGACGAAGTTGTCGATCATGGTGCCCGCGTACGCGACCGCGGCGCCGATGATCGTGACGAGGACAGGGTGCACCGGCCGCAGGTTATCCACCGCCGACCAGGTCGAGCGGGGAGGACCAGGTAGGCTCGCACGGGTGAGCACCCTCCCCTCCGTACCTCCGCCGACGGCGGAGCAGATGGAGGCCGCGCGCGCCGTCGTGGCCTCGCACCTCGCGCCGACGCCCACCGTCTCGCTCCGGCTCGACGGTCGACGGGTCATCGCGAAGCTCGAGAGCCTGCAGGTCACGGGATCGTTCAAGGTCCGGGGGGGCTTGGCGGCCGTGTCGGCCGCCCACCGGGAGGACCCGACGGGGGCTGTCATCACCTCCTCCGCGGGCAACCACGGACTGGGCATCGCCCACGCCGCAACCCAGCTCGGCGTCCCGGCGACCGTCGTGGTGCCGGCCAACGCGTCGGCGGCCAAGGTGAAGAAGCTCCTCGCCTACGGCATCGAGCTCATCCAGATCGGCTCCTCTTACGACGAGGCCCAGGCCCACGCGAAGGCGCTGGCGTCAGAGCGGTCGATCCACTACATCTCACCGTTCAACGACCCCCACGTCATCGCCGGGCAGGCGACGGTCTTCGACGAGCTGATCTCCCAGGCGCCCGAGATCGAGCACCTGGTCGTCCCCGTCGGGGGTGGTGGGCTGATGTCGGGGGTCATCCTCGCTCGCGCCCGGCACGGGCGCGAGGGCGTCGTCCTCACGGGGGTGCAGCCGGAGGAGAGTTGCGCCCTGTACCACGTGCTGCGGGGCGTTCCGATGTCGCAGGTCGTCCACCACCCGACGATCGCCGACGGACTCGCCGGTGGCGGCGACGAGGACTCGATCACCAACGAGATCATCGAGAGTTCCGGGGTCCCGCTGGTGCTCGTCCCGGAGCCGTCCATCCGCCGCGGAGTGCGCCGCGCGGCCGAGGCGACGGGACTCGTCCTCGAGGGCTCGGGCGCGACGCCGCTCGCCGCCATCGCCGAGGGCCTGGTCGCGGCCGACGACTCGCTGGTCGGCTTCATCGCGAGCGGCCGCAACATCGCCCGCGAACTGCTCATCGAGCTCCTCTCCGAGGGCTGAGGGCCCGTCGGTCGAGCCCCCCGATAGGGTGGCCGCATGGCCCCCACCCCTCGCCTCGCCGCGGCGGCTCTCGCCGTGGTCGCCCTCGGACTCACGGTGACGGGAGTCGTCATCGCGGCCACCGACTCGTCCGTCCCGGGCTCGTCCGGCGCGGACGCGCTGGCACTGAACGGCTACCCCCCGACGACGGCGACGATCGACCTCACCGCGAGCACCGCGGCGGGATCAGCGGTATCCGGAACCGTCGCGGTGGACTTCTCGACCGGAGCGCTCGAGGCCCAGGTCCAGATCCCCCTCGCGTTCTCGTCGGTGTCGGCGGACCTGCGCATGGTGAACGGCCACACCTACTTGGGCATCGGGAACCTCGCGTCCGTGGTCGGCGCCCCGTGGGTGAGCGTGCCGTCGCCCCGGATCGGTCTCTACGGCATCGCCCTGGAGATGACCAAACCCGACATCGCCCTGATCAGTGCCTACGACTCGCGCACGGTGTCGACCGCCAACGGAATCACTACGTACACGTTCCACTGGGCCCACTCGCACTACCACGCTCCGGCAGCCTTCCCACTCAGCGTGCCCGCCGGCTCGGCCGTCACCCTCGCGCTGTCGGTGGGATCGCAGGGCGAGTTGACGGGAGGGACCCTCACGACGACGACGCGCTCCTCCACCATGACGATCTCGATGACGGTGACCTCCTACAACCGGCCGGTGCACGTGACGGCGCCCCCCGCGGGGCAGGTGCGGCCCATCACGGGGAGCCAGCTCGGCAAGATCCTCGGCGGCCTGTCGCTACCGTCGCTCGGCGGCTCGCTCGTCATCCCGAGCCCCGGAGGGTCGACCCCCGCCGCTCCGACGGGGTCGACGGCGAATCCCGTCAGCCTGCGCTGATCAGCCCAGGAGCCTCTCGAGCCACGCGGTCGCTCGCGAGGGGCGACCGGTGCGCCGCTCGTAGTGATCGGACCAGGTCGCGAGGCCGAGGCCGACGTTGATGCCGAGCCAGCGGAACGGCTCGGGCTCCCACCGTCGGCTCACGTGGTGCACGAAGGGCAGGGTGGTGAAGTCGGTCGTCCGCCCGGGGTCGCTCAGCAAGTCGGCCAGGGCCGTCGCGGCGACGCGGGTGAGCACGACGCCGTCCCCCGTGTAGCCACCGAGTGCCGCCAGGCCAGTCGCGTGGTCGACGGTCACGGTCGGCTCGAGGTCGCGCGGCATCGCGAGCGGGCCTCCCCAGCGGTGCGTGATGGATCCCTCGAGGTGGGGGAAGAGCTCTCGGAGGGTCCGCTCGAGCAGATCGAACACGCCGTCGTCGGCGTCGAAGCGTGGCTCGACCGTCGACCCGAAGTGGTAGGGCGCCCCTCGACCACCGAAGGCGATGCGGTCGTCGGCGGTGCGCTGGCCGTAGATGAGGAGGTGACGTCCGTCGGTGAAGGTCTCCCGGCCGTCGAAGCCCGTGGCCTCCCAGAACGCCTCGGAGAGGGGCTCGGTGGCGATCATGAGCGAGTAGAGGGGAGCGACGGTGCGTCGCTCCCCGGGCAGGCCGGGGGTAAACCCCTCCGTCGCGCGCACGACGACGTCGGCGTGAACGGTCCCGCCCACGGTGACGACGGTGGCTCGTCGTCCCGCCCGAGCGGGCAGGATGCGAAGGACCTTCGTGTTCTCGACGATCTGGACCCCGAGGCGCTCGACGGCGTCCGCCAGTCCGGTCACCAGTCGTGCGGGGTGCACGCGCGCGCAGTGGGGCGTGTACAGGGCACCCCGTAGTTCGCTCACCCGGGCGCGCTCGCGCGCCTCGTGCTCGTCGAGCCACTCGTGGTCGTCGGATTCGCGCGCCGCGGCCTGCAGTCGCTCTCTCTGCAGATCGCTCCGGGCGAAGGTCAGTGTGCCGCCCTGGTGGAAATGGGCGTCGATGCCGTCCTCGTCGAGGGCGGCGCCCAGGTCGCGCACGGCGTCGCGCAGCACCCTCTGGAGGTGGTGTTGCGTGTCGGCACCGTGACGATCCGTGACGGCCGCGTCCTCGAGGGGGTAGAGGGCCGAGGCCCATCCGCCATTGCGTCCCGAGGCGCCGAAACCGCACACCGCCTGCTCGATGACGACGATGCGGGCGTCGGGAGCTCGCCGGCGCAGTTCACGAGCCGTCCACAGGCCGCTAAATCCACCGCCGACGATCGCGACGTCGACGTCCAGGTGACGCTGCAGGGCGGGGCGTGACGTCCCCGCCCTGTCGAGCGTCGACCACCACAGCGAGGCCGCGGGGTCCATCAGTGGCTGATCTGAGCGGCTCCGGTGAACACCTCGCGCAGGGTGCCGACCATGAAGTCGATGTCCTCGCGCGTCGAGATGAGCGGCGGCGCCAGCTGCACGACCGGATCGCCCCGGTCGTCCGAGCGGCAGATGAGCCCGCGCCGGAACATCTCGGGGGAGACGTAACCGCGCAGCAGCCGCTCCGCCTCGTCACCGCCCCAGGTGTCCTTGCTCTCCTGATCCTTCACGAGTTCGACGCCCCAGAAGTAGCCGGTGCCGCGCACGTCGCCGACGATCGGGATGTCCTTCAACTTCAGCAGCTGGTCGTGGAAGTAGTCCTGGTTAGCGTTGACGTTCTCGAGCACGCCCTCACTCTCGATGATGTCGATGGTCTTGAGGGCCACGGCGCACGAGACCGGGTGACCGGCCCAGGTGAAGCCGTGCATGAAGGCGGTGTCGTCGTGCTGGAACGGCTCGGCGATCCGGTCGGAGACGATCATCGCACCGAGAGGCGAGTAGCCCGCCGTGATGCCCTTGGCCGTCGTGATGATGTCGGGCACGTAGTCGTACTTCTGGCCACCGAACCAGGTGCCGATGCGGCCGAAGGCGCAGATCACCTCGTCGGAGACGAGCAGGACGCCGTACTTGTTGCAGATCTCGCGCACCTGCTGCCAGTACCCGGGTGGCGGCGTGAAGCACCCGCCCGCGTTCTGGACGGGCTCCAGGAAGATCGCGGCCACGGTCTCGGGGCCCTCGCGGAGGATGGCTTCCTCGATCTGCTGGGCCGACCACAGTCCGAACGCCGCCACGTCGTCAGCGTGCTGGGGTGCTCGGTAGAAGTTGGTCGGCGGGACCTTGACGGCTCCGGGGACCAGTGGCTCGAACGGCTTGCGGTAGCCCTCGAGCGAGGTGATCGTGAGGGCTCCGAGAGTCGTCCCGTGGTAGGCGATGTCGCGACTGATGACCTTGTAGCGGTCCATCTCGCCACGGAGTCGGTGGTACTGGCGCGCGAGCTTCCAGGCACTCTCGACGGCCTCGCCACCTCCGGTGGTGAAGAAGACGCGGTTGAGGTCGCCGGGCGCGAGGCTCGCGATCTTCTCCGCGAGCTCGATCGCGCGCGGGTGGGCGTAGGTCCACAGCGGGAAGAAGCCCAGCTCGGTCATCTGCTCGGCCGCGGCCTGGGCGATGTCCGCCCGGCCGTGTCCGAGGGAGTTGGTGAAGAGCCCCGAGAGGCCGTCGAAGTACTCGCGGCCGTTGGCGTCATAGACGCGGGTCCCCTCGCCCCGCACCATGATCGGCACCTCGTTGGTCTCCGAGTAGGCGCCCATACGCGACATCTGGAGCCAGAGGTTGCGACGGGCCCTCTCGGAGAAGGCGTGGCTGGGCTGTTTAGAGTCCGCGACGGCGATGCCGTCGGTGATGACTTCATTGATGGTCACTTGGTCCCCCATGTGTAGGTCTGCTTGGAGAGCTTGAGATAGACGAACGTCTCGACCTCGGTCACCCCGGGGATCGATCGGATCGCGTCGTTGAGAAGATGGACGAGGGCGTCGTCATCGACGGCGATGACCTCGGCGATGATGTCGAAGCTGCCGGCCGTCATGACGACGTAGTTGGCCTCCTCGATCGCCGCCACCTGGTCCGCCACCCGTCGCACGTCACCGTGCACGCGGATGCCGACGAGGGCCTCTCGACCGAATCCGAGCTGGAGCGGATCCGTGATTGCCACGATCTGCATGACGCCCTGGTCGCGCAGGCGCTGGACCCGGCGACGCACGCCGGCCTCCGAGAGCCCGACCTCCTGGGCGATGGCGCCGTAGGCCCGACGTCCGTCGAGCTGGAGGAGCGAGATGATCTCGCGATCGATGTCGTCGAGGCCGTTGGGCGTCGGAAGGACTTCCAGACGGGCCCTCTCGGAGGACTTCGCTCGCTGACGCTTAGGTGAGGTGGCTGGCATTGGATGCTCCCACCCAGGGGTTACGCAAAACTCCCCCCGGGCTGCGGATTGACTCAGCATAGCGCACTTTCGTGACGGATTGCGTCGTGACACTTCTGAACACGCAGATATTCGCAGTCGTATGGTTTGCGAGGGGGTGTTCGCGTCTGGCAGAGTGACGGAGTGTCATCGGGTCGCGGACCCGACCAAGGAGGGGTGTATGAGTCGGTTGGCGAACTTTGTGGGGGGCGAGTACGTGGCCCCGAAGAGCGGCAAGTACGCGGAGCTGATCAACCCGGCGACCGGTCAGGTCTTCGCCGAGATGCCGGTCTCCGACGCGTCCGACGTCGACTTCGCCATCGGTGTCGCGGCGCAGGCGTTCCAGTCCTGGAAGCGCACGACCCCGAGCCAGCGCAGTCTCGCGCTCTACCGAGTCGCCGATGTGATCGAACAGCACGCCGACGAGCTCGTCGCGCTCGAGGTCGAGAACACCGGCAAGATCATCTCGCTGACCCACAGCGAGGAGATCCCTCCGATGGTCGACCAGATCCGCTTCTTCGCGGGGGCGGCTCGCCTGCTCGAGGGCCGCAGCGCCGCGGAGTACATGGCCGGGATGACGAGCTACGTGCGACGTGAGCCCATCGGCGTGTGCGGGGCGGTGACGCCGTGGAACTACCCGATGATGATGGCCGTGTGGAAGTGGGCCCCGGCCATCGCCGCGGGCAACACGATGGTCTTGAAGCCCGGAGACTCGACGCCGGCGTCGACGCTCAAGATGGCGGAGTTGATGGCGCAGGTCCTGCCGGCGGGTGTCTTCAACGTCGTCTGCGGTGACCGCGACACCGGCCGCGCCCTCGTCGAGCACCCGACGCCCGCGATGGTCTCGGTGACCGGCTCGGTGCGCGCCGGTATGGAGGTCGCCACCTCCGCGGCGAAGACCCTGAAGCGCGCCCACCTCGAGCTGGGCGGCAAGGCACCGGTTGTGGTGTTCAACGACGTCGACCTCCAGGCCGCGGTCGAGGGCATCGCAGTGGCCGGCTACTTCAACGCGGGCCAGGACTGCACTGCGGCGACGCGGGTCCTCGTCCAGTCCGGCGTCTACAACGACTTCGTCGACGCCATGTCGGCGGTCGCGAACAGCACCGTTGTGGGCATGCCGGACAACGCCGACGCGCTCTTTGGACCCGTGAACAACGTGAACCAGCTGTCACGGGTGACGGGCTTCCTCGAGCGGGTTCCCGCTCACGCCTCGATCGCCGCGGGCGGCTCCCGCGTCGGCGACACCGGTTACTTCGTCGCCCCGACGGTCGTCGCGGGACTGCACCAGGACGACGAGATGATCCAGAACGAGATCTTCGGGCCAGTGATCACGGTTCAGAAGTTCGACGACGAGGAGCAGGCCGTCGCCTACGCGAACAGTGTCGACTACGGCCTCGCGTCCTCCGTCTGGACCAAGGACCACGGCCGGGCGATGCGCCTGTCGCGGGACCTCGACTTCGGCGCGGTGTGGGTGAACACTCACATTCCGATCGTGGCGGAGATGCCACACGGCGGCTTCAAGAAGTCGGGCTACGGTAAGGACCTGTCGATGTACGGATTCGAGGACTACACGCGCATCAAGCACGTGATGCACAACATCGAGGCGTAGGCGACACCTCCTCGGCGACGGGGAATGCTAGGTACGTAGGGGTGAAAAGCGCGTCGGGCGGAGTCCGGCGGCGAGTCGGGGGAAAGACATGGCGAATAGGTCGGAGAAGGGTGCAGGGCGCTCGCGCGTTGCGACCCTTGAGTCGGCCGACGTGGAGTTCGTCCACGTCACCAAGGCGTTCAGTGACGTCAAGGCGGTCGACGACCTCAACCTTCGGATCAACGATGGTGAATTCTTCAGCCTGCTCGGTCCCTCGGGCTGCGGCAAGACCACGTCGCTACGAATGCTCGGCGGCTTCGAGGAGCCCACGATGGGGACGATCCTCCTCGGGGGTCAGGACGTCACCAACCTGCCGCCCTATCGTCGCGACGTCAACACGGTCTTCCAGTCCTACGCGCTCTTCCCCCACCTGAACGTCTTCGAGAACGTCGCCTTCGGCCTCCGCCGCTCGAAGGTGGAGAAGTCCGAGATTCGCCGGCGCGTGGGCGAGATGCTCGAATTGGTCGACCTGCCGCACTTGGAGAAGCGCCAGTCCGCCCAACTCTCGGGTGGGCAGCAGCAGCGCGTCGCGCTCGCCCGCGCCCTCGTCAACCAGCCGAAGATCCTGCTCCTCGACGAGCCGATGTCCGCCCTCGACGCGAAGTTGCGCCGCCAGATGCAGATCGAGCTCAAGCGCATCCAGGGCCAGGTCGGCATCACGTTCCTCTACGTGACGCACGACCAGGAAGAGGCGATGACGATGTCCAACCGCATCGCGGTGATGTGGCGCGGCCGGATCGAGGGCATGGGGACCCCGAAGGAGGTCTACGACAGCCCGGCGACGGAGTTCGTGGCCTCGTTCCTCGGCGCCTCGAACCTCCTCGCGGGTTCGATCGACTCGAGCGACGCCTCGCGCACGGTGGTCGCCATCGCCGGTGGGGCGCGGATGGTCGTCCCCTCGGAGCGCGTCCCCGACCTCGGGGGCGCGCGTGAGGTGAAGGTCGGGGTGCGACCCGAGAAGATCGAGATCGCCGCGGGCGCGGTGGAGGTCCCGGCCAATCACAACTCGCTCACGGGCCGGGTCCGCGTCTCGTCGTTCACCGGTGTCGGAAACCAGTACATCGTCGAGACCACCGTGGGTGTCGACGTCACCGTCTACGCCCAGAACATCGGTCAGCAGTCGGCTCCTCGCAGTGGCGAGGAGGTCACCCTGACCTGGCCGGTGGAGCACACGTTCGTCGTCAAGCCAATGCCGCAAGCCGTGGTGCTGGAAGAAACAGAGGGGGAATAACCATGGAAGAGAACTCGATGCCCCAGGGCATGGATCCGGCGTTCTGGCGCGGACTGACGCAGAAGCGTCTGTCGCGCCGGACGGTCCTCGGAGCGGCGGGGGCCGGAGTCGGCGCGTCGCTGCTCCTCCCGGGGATGGCGGGGGCCGCCACGCTCCCGAACAAGAACGTGGGAACCCCGTCGTGGTGGAAGAAGCAGAAGCTCCACCACGTCGCCAACTTCGCGAACTGGCCCCTCTACATCGACGTCCTGAACGGCAAGCACCTGACGCTCAACCACTTCACGCAACTGACCAAGATCAAGGTCAACTACTACGAGGTGATCCAGGACAACGCGTCGTTCTACGCGAAGATCCGACCGTCCCTGGCGGCTGGACAGTACACGGGTTACGACATCGTCGTCATGACGAACAACAACCCCGAGTTGGGCTACTTGATCCAGAACGGCTGGCTCGTCCCGCTCGACCACGCCCTCATGACCAACTTCAACAAGTACGCCGGCCCACTCGTGAAGAGCCCCTCGTGGGACCCGGGCAACAAGTACACGATGGCCTGGCAGTCGGGGTGGACCTCGGTCGCCTACAACGAGAAGGTCGTGAAGAGCCCGGGCGACAGCATCCAGCTGCTGTTCAACAAGAAGTACGCCGGCCGGATCGGCATGCTCTCGGACCCGTTCGAGCTGGGGAGCGCCGGCCTGCTCGCCATCGGGGTCGAGCCGTTCACCTCGAAGGAGTCCGACTGGGCGAAGGCGGCGAAGAAGCTCCAGCAGCAGCGCAGTGACGGACTCGTGGCCTCGTACTACGACCAGAGCTACATCCAGCACCTGAAGAACGGCGACATCGTTGTGTCCCAGGCCTACTCGGGTGACATCTTCCAGGCGAACCTGAACTCCAAGTACAAGAACTTGAAGCTCATGTTCCCGAAGGAGGGCCTGATGCTCTGGACCGACAACATGTGCATCCCCCTGTACTCGCAGAACCCGCTCGACGCCATGAAGTTGATGGACTACTTCTACGACCCGGGCATCCAGGCCGTGGTCGAGTACTACAACAACTACATCTGCCCGGTCCCCGGCGCGCAGCAGCAGCTCCTGCACCCGACGGGCTGGGACGCCACCGGGCTCAAGCAGCTGCGTCCCGAGATCGGATTGCCCACGTCGGTCACCGCGCACGCGCCGACCGTCTTCCCGAGCGGACAGGCCGTCAAGCTGTCGAAGAACTACTACCCGTTCAAGACCCAGGAGGAGATCAACGCGTGGAACAACTTGTTCCTGCCGATCATCCAGGGGGCGTAGTCGTTCGCCGTCGCCGCCACCGGTTCGGCCGGGCTGTAGCTCCGTATCTACTGAGCCTCCCGGCCGGACTGTGGCTGCTCCTGCTGTTCCTGGTGCCGCTCGCGGTAATGCTGTCGCTGTCGCTCAAGACGTGCAACCCGGCGACCGGGGCGTGCACCATGACCTGGCACTGGGCGGAGTTCCCGAACGAGATCAGCCTGTACCACCAGGAGTTCATCACCAGCCTGCTCTTCGCGGGTGGGGCGACCCTGGCGGACCTGGTCATCTCGTTCCCGATCGCGTACTGGATCGCCTTCCACGGCCGGCACCGCAAGAACTTCTTCCTGCTGATGCTGCTGGTCCCGTTCTTCGTGTCCTTCGTGATTCGCACCATCGTCTGGGAGTTCGTGCTCTCCAACAACGGCGTCTTCCTGACGACGTTGAAGAACCTGCACGTGCTGCCGTCGGGGTTCCACATCCTGGGTACGAGTTGGGCCGTCATGGCGGGCCTCGCCTACAACTACCTGCCGTTCACCGCCCTGCCCATCTACGTGGCGATCGAGCGGATCGACCGGCGAGTGCTCGAGGCGGCCTACGACCTCTACGCGACACGTCGCCAGGGCTTCATGAGGGTGATCTTCCCGCTCACGATCCCGGGCATCTTCGCCGCGTTCCTGCTCACGTTCATCCCGATGTTCGGTGACTACGTCAATCAGGAGATCCTCGGCGGGACGTCGAACACGATGATCGGCACGGTGATCCAGAACCAGTTCCTGGTGAACTTCGACTACGCCGGGGGAGCGTCGCTGTCGGCGATCCTGCTGGTGATCGCTCTGCTGGGCATCTTCCTGTACGCGCGCCTCCTGGGCACCCGCACGATCGAGCAGTACCTATGAGCACGATCGAGCAGGAGCAGATGGCGGGCGCCTCGAAGCGCCGGCGGTGGACTCGGGCGATCCTGCCCACGTACTCGTGGCTGGTGATCGCCTACCTGGTGTTCCCGATCATCGTCATGATCGTCTACAGCTTCAACAAGGTCGTCGGCGGGATGCAGCTCGTGAGCTTCACCTGGAACGGCTTCACGACCCAGTGGTACCGGGAGTGGAGCAACGTGCCCGGGCTCACCCAGGCGTTCTGGTTGTCGATCCGGCTGGCCATCGTGGCGACGATCATCTCGACGGTCCTCGGAACCCTGCTCGCCATCGCCCTCGTCCGGTACCGGCCCCCGCAGTTCCGCGGCAAGATGCTCTTCGAGCAGACGATCTTCCTGAACATCGCGGCACCCGAGATCGTGATGGGCGCATCACTGCTCGGCCTCTTCGTCACACTGAACATCGCGCGAGGATTCCTCACGCTCGTGCTCGCCCACGTGATGTTCTCGGTGACCTACGTGGTCGTGACGGTGCGTGCACGGCTCGCGGGCTTCGATCGCTCGCTGGAGGAGGCCGCCTACGACCTGGGAGCCCGTCCCCTCGTGACGTTCGGCCGCGTGACGCTGCCGCTCATCATGCCGGGAGTGCTGGCGGGAGCCCTGATGGCCTTCGCGCTGTCGATCGACGACTTCATCACGTCGAACTTCCTCAGCGGGGCGGCGGCGCCCTTCCCGGTGTGGGTCTACGGGGCCACGCGCGTGGGCATCCCGCCGCAGGTCTTCGTCTTCGGAACCGCCATCTTCGCCGTCGGAATCGCCTTCGCGATCATGAGCATCGTGATGTCGCGACGCCACGCCGAGTAAGCCCTCGCATTCGTTAATCAGAAGAAGGAAAAAATGAAGATTGGTGTGCCCAAGGAAATCAAGACCGATGAGAACCGTGTGGCGATCACGCCCGCGGGGGTGCGCGAGTTCACCTCGGCCGGGCACCAGGTCCTGATCGAGCGGGGAGCCGGCGTCGGCTCGTCGATCTCGGATGCCGACTACGTGGCGAACGGGGCGACCATCGTCGACGATGTCGACGATGTGTGGGCCGACAGTGACATGATCATGAAGGTCAAGGAGCCGATCGCACCGGAGTATCCGCGGCTCAAGGCGCGTAAGAACCAGGTTCTGTTCACGTACCTGCACCTGGCGGCCTCGCGGGAGTGCACCGACGCCCTCATCGACGCGGACAACGTGGCCATCGCCTACGAGACGGTTCGCCTGCGGGACAACTCGCTGCCCCTGCTCACGCCGATGAGCGAGGTCGCGGGTCGCATGGCACCCCTCATGGGGGCGCACCACCTGATGCGCCCGGGTGGCGGTCGGGGGGCGCTGATCAGTGGCGTCCCGGGCGTGTCGCCGGTCAACGTTGCCGTCATCGGCGGTGGCGTGGCGGGAATGGCCGCGGCGACCCTGGCGGCCGGTCTGCACGCCCGCGTGAAGATCCTCGACAAGAACCTCGAGCGACTGCGCCAGATCGACCACCACTTCGACGGTCGGGTCGAGACGATCGCGTCCTCGACGCTCGCGATCGAGGAGGCCTGCATCGAGGCGGACATCGTCATCGGCGCTGTGCTCGTCGTCGGAGCCAAGGCTCCCAAGCTCGTGAGCAACGAGCTCGTGGGCAAGATGCGCCCGGGATCGGTCCTCGTTGACATCTCGGTCGACCAGGGCGGATGTTTCGAGGCGACGCGACCGACGACGCACTCGAACCCGGTCTTCGAGGTGAACGGCTCGATCATGTACTGCGTGGCGAACATGCCGGGCGCCGTGCCGAACACCTCGACGGCGGCCCTGTCCAACGCGACGTTGCCCTACGCGCTGGAGCTGGCGCGGCACGGCTGGCGTGAGGCGGTCCTGGCCGACGACGCGCTCGCGGAGGGCGTGAACGTCGTCAACGGGGCGGTGACCTACGGTCCCGTCGCCGAAGCGCACGACATGTCGTTCACCCCGCTGCGCACGTTGCTCTAACCGTCGACGTAGGGGCAGTGGCGGCAGCCGCTGTCACAGCACGTGCCGCGCTCGAGGTGGGCCGTCACGGTGAGGACGCTGAGTCCCGTGGAGGGATCGCGATAGATCATGGCTCCTCGCCGGACGGCCGCCTCGTGGGCGGCCACGATCTCCGCGTAGTCGCGACGTCGCGGATCGCAACGGGTGGGGTGCGGACGCGGGACGTCCGACGTCACCGGGGCCCCGGACCGGCCCGGAGGATCACCTTGCCGAACTTGCCGGGTCGGGCGAAGGCTTCGTAGGCCTCCGTGACGTCGTCGAGGGAGAAGCGGCTCTCGACGGGCACGTGGATGGCCCCCGCGTTCCAGGCCTCCCAGAGGTCGGCGGTGGCCCGAGCCGTGACGACGGCCTTCTCCTCGCGGGGACGGGCGCGCAGCGTCGAGCCGGTGATCGTGAGCCGCTGGGCCATCACGCGGCGCAGGTCGACGCGGGCTTCCGCCCCGCTCCCGATGCCGATGACCACGACACGGGCCCTCGGGGCCAGTCGTGGCATGACGCGTTCGAGGTGGATCGGCCCGACGAGTTCGAGCACCACGTCGACCGCGCTCAGGCTGTCGACGTCGTCGACCGTCAGCGCCCGATCGGCACCGAGGGAGAGCAGCGCACCGTGGTGCTCTCGACCGCGGGTGACGGCGCTCACGTGGGCCCCGAGACGGTGGGCGATCTGGATGGCGGCGCTGCCGACGCCGCCCGCGGCACCGGAGACCACGACGTGTTCCCCCGACGCGACGCGCGCCTGGGAGACGAGGGCGTCGTGGGCCGTGAGGAACGCCTCGGCGAATCCGCCCGCCTCGTCCCATCCCGCCGAGGTCGGGACGGGTATGAGGTGCTCCGCGGGCACGACGGCGTGCGTGGACTGTCCGCCGCCGCCGACGATGGCGCACACGCGTCGACCGTCCCATCCCACGTCCACCCCGTCGCCCCGAGCGATGACGACTCCGGCGAGCTCGAGGCCCGGCACATCCGCCGGTGCTCCCGGCGGGGGAGGGTAGAGGCCCCGACGCTGGAGCAGGTCGGCCGCGTTCACGCCCGCCGCGGCGACCTGGACGAGGACGTCGCCCGGTCCGGGCTCGGGCGTCGGGCGCTCCCGAAGCTGAAGATTCCCGTCATCGATCACGACGCTGCGCACGTCGGGGAGCATAGGGGTCACGCTCCGGCGCTCCCGCTAGGGTCGCGCCGTGAGCATCTTCGAACACACCGTCAGCCGCCTGTCCGGGGAGCCGTCATCACTCGACGCCTTCCGCGGTCGGACCGTCCTCATCGTGAACGTCGCCTCGAAGTGCGGCCTTACGCCCCAGTACGAGGGGCTGGAGGCCCTGCAGCGGCGCTACGAGGAGCGGGGCTTCAGCGTCGTGGGGTTCCCCTGTAACCAGTTCCTCGGCCAGGAGCCCGGAACGGCCGAGGAGATCCAGACGTTCTGCTCCACGACCTACGGCGTCACCTTCCCCCTCTTCGAGAAGATCGAGGTGAACGGCGAGGGTCGCCACCCGATCTACGCCGAGCTGTGCGAGGTCGCGGACGCCGAAGGCTACCGCGGGGACATCCGCTGGAACTTCGAGAAGTTCCTCGTTGCCCCGGACGGATCGATCACTCGCTTCGCCCCCCAGGTGACGCCGGAGGACCCGGCGCTCGTCGGTGCCATCGAGACGTCGCTGGGGTAACGAGGTCGGCGCTCGCGACGACGGTCGTCCCGTCGAAGCCGAGCGCGCCCCAGAAGGCCGACGCCACGACGTCGGCCGGGTCCCAACTCACGTCGAATCCCCGAGCGCCGAGTCCTCGCGCGTCGTCGATGAGGGTGCCGACGAGCGCGCGGCCGACTCCTCGGCGCCGCACGTCAGGCTCGACGGCGACCGTCGTGAGGTGCCACGTTCGTGGGGCCACCCCGCGCTGGTCGAGGCGGGGGAACGCCGCCGCGACCCCGGCGGGCCGATCGGTCTCGGCGACCCAGGTGACGGTGGTCGGGTCGGGCGGGTCCGCGCTCGTGGACGGGCGAACGCCCCGAGCGAGGTCGACGAGGTCGCTCGCCCGGGCGAGGAGCTCGGCCGCGTCGGCGTCGGCCCGCCGACAGCGCACGCCCGGTCCCGTGACGGTGGGCGGGTCGACCCGCGCTAGGGACCCGAGGCGCTGGGTCGGCGAGAAGCCGTAGGGCGCGAGGGCGCCGATCTCGTCCGCGTCGTCGGGCACGGTTAGGTGCCAGCGGGTCACCCCGTCGCGCCACAGCACTCGAGCGGCACGCCCGAGGATGGTCGCGAGGGCCGCGGTGTCGTCGTAGGAGAGTCCGTCGAGTCCGACCCAGTAGGCGTCCGGGGTCCCCTCGTCGACGACGCGACCGGCGAGGTGGCCGACGATCCGACGGCGCCGAACGGCCACCCAGTAGGGCGAGGTCGCGAGGTCGTCGAGGAGGCGTTCGTCGTCGAGCGAGGCATCGATGGCCGGGTGCGACTCGTGGGCGCGGCCCAGTCGAGCGGCGATCCGCGACGCCACCTCGGCGTGGTCGTGGGAGCGCGCACGGCGGACGTGGGTCACGGGACGAGGGTAGGCCTGTGCCAGAGTGGCGGGATGCACCTGCGCGCCACCGTGTTCGACATGGATGGCCTGCTGATCGACTCCGAGGTCCTCTGGCACGTTGCCGAACTCGAGATCTTCGGGGAGCTCGGCGTCCCGCTGGAGGAGGCCGATCGCTCGACCAAGGGCATGTACGTGGACGAGGTGGTGCGCTATTGGCACGGGCGTTACCCGTGGTCGGGACCGACGCCGGAGGAAGTCGTCGCTCGCCTCCTCGGTCGCGTGGGCGATCTCATCGAGGAGCGCGGTCGGCTACTGCCCGGAGCCGAGCGCGCCATCGAGATGGCTCGCGAACGGGGGCCGGTGGCGCTCGCGAGCTCCACACCGCGGCCGTTGATCCACCGCGCTCTCGACCACTTCGGCCTGCGCGAGAACTTCTCGGTGATCCGCTCGGCGGACGCCGAGGACTTCGGTAAGCCGCACCCCGCCGTCTTCCTCAGCGCCGCGCGAGAACTCCGCGTCACCCCGACGGACTGTCTCGTCTTCGAGGACTCCGCGTTGGGCGTGATCGCCGCGCGAGCGGCGCGAATGCGCGTGGTGGCCGTCCCCGCGGCGAGCGACGCGGCACTGCCGGAGTTCGCGCTGGCCGATCTGGTCCTCGCCTCGCTCGCCGACCTCGACGTGCCGTGGTGGGACGAGGCCTTCGGACGCTGAGGGCCCGCGAGTCGGGCGCGTACCATGGGGGGCCAGTGGAGGATCCCGTGTTTCAGCCCGTCAGTCCCGATTTTGACTTCGTGCGCATCGAAGAGGCGGAGTTGGCCCGCTGGAAGGCGCACGACGTCTTCGCCCGCTCGATGGCCCAGCGGGAGGGCGCGGAGCCCTGGGTCTTCTACGAGGGGCCTCCGACGGCGAACGGCATGCCGGGCCTGCACCACGTGTGGGCTCGGGCCTACAAGGACCTCTTCTGCCGGTACCAGACCATGCGGGGGCGCTTCGTCGCTCGCCGCGCGGGCTGGGATACTCACGGCCTGCCGGTCGAGGTGCAGGTGGAGAAACAGCTCGGCATCTCCGGGAAGCGGGCCATCGAGAACGAGGTCGGCGTCGCAGAGTTCGCGCGGCTCTGCCGCGAGTCGGTCCTCACCTACGTCAACGAGTTCGAGCGGCTGACCGAGCGCATCGGCTACTGGACGGACATGGAACACGCCTACTACACGTTCCATCCGTCCTACGTCGAGTCGGTGTGGTGGCAACTGCAGCAGTTGTTCCAGCGGGGACTCCTCTACGAGGACCTGAAGGTCGTCCCGTACTGCCCGCGCTGCGGGACCGCGCTCTCCAGCCACGAGCTGGGTCAGCCCGGCGTCTACACCGACGAGGTCGACGAGAGCTGCTTCGTGCGCCTCCCGGTGATCGACGGTGCCGTTCACGGTCTCGGCGACGTCCGTGAGCTGCTCGTGTGGACGACCACCCCCTGGACCCTGCTCGCCAACGTCGCGGTCGCGGTGAATCCCGAGGTGGAGTACGCCGTCGTGGACGGGATGGTCCTGGCGAGCGCGCTCGTCTCCTCCGTCCTCGGCGAGGACGCTCGGGCCGAGCGAGTCGTGCCCGGCTCTGCCCTCGTCGGCCTGCACTACGAGCGTCCCTTCGACGACGTGACCCTGCCCGAGGGCGTCGACGCCTGCCGGGTCGTCGCGGCCGACTACGTGACCACGGAGGACGGCACCGGGCTCGTGCACCAGTCGCCGGCCTTTGGCGAGGTGGACCGCCAGGTGGCGCGCGCGAACGGGCTCCCCACCCTCAACCCCGTGGGCCCGGACGGCGCCTTCACCGCGGCCGTCGCCTGGCTCGAGGGAATTCCCGTGCGCGAGGCGAACCACGCGATCAACGACGAGCTGGAGCGCCGGGGACGACTGTTGCGCCGTATGGAGTACACGCACTCGCTGCCGCACTGCTGGCGGTGCGGGACCGTCCTCATCTACTGGGGCAAGCCGAGCTGGTACATCGCGACGAGCCGCCTGAAGGACCAGCTTCTCGCCGAGAATGCGACGATCGACTGGCACCCCGAGCACATCCGCGAGGGGCGGTTCGGGGAGTGGCTGGCCAACAACGTCGACTGGGCCCTCTCACGGGACCGCTTCTGGGGGACACCCCTGCCCATCTGGCGCTGCGGGGAGGGGCACGTGACGTGCATCGGTTCGCTCGCCGAACTCGCCGAGCGGGCCGGGCGGGACCTCGCGGGGCTCGATCCTCACCGCCCCGCGATCGACGAGGTCGAGATCGCCTGCGCGGAGTGCGGCGCCCCGGCCCGACGAGTCGAGCCGGTCATCGACGCGTGGTTCGACTCCGGAGCGATGCCGGCCGCGCAGGTCGGCTACCCCCACCGACCGGGGAGCGCCGAGGCCTTCCAGTTCCCCGCCCAGCTCGTCGCCGAGGCGATCGATCAGACGCGGGGATGGTTCTACTCGCTGCTCGCGGTGAACACTCTGGTCTTCGGCCACACGCCCTATCAGCACGTGCTCTGCCTCGGCCACATCGTCGACGAGCAGGGTCGCAAGATGAGCAAGTCCGTCGGCAACGTGATCGATCCGTGGACGGTCCTCACCACCCGTGGGGCCGACCCCCTGCGCTGGTGGATGTTCTCGCAGGGCTCGCCGTGGACCTCGACCCGCGCCGGACTCGGGGCGATCGACGCATCGCTGCGCGGGACCCTGGCCACGCTCTGGAACACCTTCAGCTTCTTCTCGACCTACGCCTCGCTCAACCGCTTCGATCCGACCGATGCGGCGATCCCGCCCGCCGCCGAGCGCGGAGAGCTCGACCGCTGGATCCTGTCGCGAACGGAGAACGTGACGCGTCGGGTGGAGGCGGCGCTCGACGGGTACGAGCCCCTGGGCGGTACCGACGCCCTGGCGGAACTGATCGACGACCTCTCCAACTGGTACGTGCGTCGCAGCCGGCGCCGCTTCTGGCGCACCGACCCCGACGCCCCGGCGACGGACTCTCTCAGTGCGCAGGCGACGCTGCACGAGGTCCTGGTCCGGGTGAGCCTGCTGCTGGCGCCGTTCACGCCGTTCCTCGCCGACTACCTCTTCCGGTCGCTGACCGGGCGGGGGGACGAGGACTCGGTCCACCTGGCCGACTGGCCCCTCGTCGAGGTGGCGCGGATCGATTCGGCACTCGAGGCGTCGATGGAGAGTGCTCGTCGACTGACCTCTCTGGGCCGCGCCGCGCGGGCCGAGGCCGGCGTCAAGGTCCGCCAGCCCCTGGCCCGCGCGTTGGTGTTCCTGCCCCCGGGGTCGGTGCGCCCTCCCGACGGTGTGGTGGAGGAGGAGCTCAACGTCGACGCGCTCGAGTACGAGCACGATCTCGCCCAGGTCCTCAACTTCGAACTGGTGCCCAACTTCCGCGCGGTGGGACCCCGACTCGGCGAGGCCGTGAAGGAGTTGCGCGGCGCCCTCAGCCTCCTCGACGCCGCCGCGGCGGCTCGCGCGCTCGAGGCGGGGGAGTCGGTGGCGGTCCAGCTGTCCACCGGGACCTTCGCCCTCGGGCCCGACGAGCTCGAACTCCGCGTGCGCAGTCAGGGGGGCTTCGCCGTCTCCCGGGACGGTGCCGAGGTGGTCGCGCTCGATCTCACTCTCGACGACGGCCTGCGGCGGCGGGGCCTCCTGCGCGACGTGGTTCGCCAGGTGCAGGATCTGCGCAAGGCGTCCGGCTTCGACGTGGCCGATCGGATCCGCCTTCACGTGACGGGTCTCGACGACCTCGCCGACTCGTTCGCCACCCTGTCGGCGGAGGTGCTGGCCGTGGAGGTCCTCACGGGTCCCGGCGACGGTGAGGGTCTCGCCCTCGAGCTCGACGACGGGCGAACCGCCCGCGTCTGGGCGGCTCGGCTCTAGTCCGCGTCGCGCAACTTGCCGAGGAGCGTGCCGAGCGCGTCGCGCTCGGCGGCGTCGAGGCGCCGGCCGAGGCTGGCGTCGAGGAAGGCCACGTGGACCGCGAGCGCCTCGTCGAGGCGGGCGTCGCCCTCGTCGGTGATGACGACGTGGACCGCGCGTCGGTCCGAGGGGCACAGTCGGCGCCCGACGAGTCCGGCCGCCTCCATGCGGTCGACGAGACGCGTCGTCCCCCCGTTGGAGTGGACGATCGCGTCGGCGATCTCCGAGACCCGGAGTCGCCCCTCGGGGGCCCGGCGCAGCCGAAGGAGGACCTCGAACCAGGCGAGCGGCAGATCGCACTCGGTCTCCAGAGTGGCGCCGAGGTCGCGAGCCAGGCGGGCGTTCACCTCGAGCAGGAGCCCGAAGAGCTGGACCTTCTCGTCGTTGGAGGGGCAGAAGTCGGTCAACGCCACGCGCCCAGCCTAGCAGTTATGTGCTTCCGCAATAAGTGCTTGACCAATAATTGCGTGAGCAACTATACTGACGGAGGTACACCCACCATCCACTACCTAGGAGACACGTCCCACATGAGCAACCTCCCCACTCCCGGCGTCTACACCATCGACCCGGTCCACTCGTCCATCGCCTTCGTGGCGCGCCACCTGGTGGCCGCCAAGGTCCGCGGCACCTTCACCGAGTTCGGTGGCACGATCACCGTCGGCGAGACCCTCGAGACGACCCGCGTCGAGGCGACGGCCCAGGCGGCCAGCATCACCACGGGCAACGAGATGCGTGATGGCCACCTGAAGAGCGCGGACTTCCTCGACCTGGAGAACCACCCGACGCTGAACCTGGTCTCCTCGAGCGTCACCTCGAAGGGGGGTGACCGCTTCGAGCTGATCGCCGACGTCACCATCCGTGGCGTCACCAAGGCCGTGACCTTCGACCTCGAGTACCTCGGCTCGGGTGCCGGCATGGCTCCCGGCGTGACCGTCGCCGGCTTCGAGGCTCGCGCCGAGATCGACCGTCGCGACTTCGGCGTCAACTTCGAGGGTGCCCTCGAGAACGGCTCCCTGGTCGTCGGCAACAAGGTCGTCATCGAGCTGAACGTGGAGGCCGCCAAGCAGGCCTGAGTCGCATTGCGTTCGCGACGAGAGCCGGGGCATCGCCCCGGCTCTCGTCGTTTCCCGCCCCGGTAGCGTGAGGGGCCATGGCCGTCGCGTCGCTCGCCCCCCTGCGACATCGCGCCTACCTGCTCGCCTGGTCCTCGGCCTTCGTCTCTTCGATCGGGACGTGGATGCAGTCGGTCGCCCTCGGCGTCTACCTCACGGTCACCACCCACGACCCGCTCTGGCTCGGGCTGGTGACGTTGGCCGGATGGCTGCCCAGTGTCATCGGCTCGCCCCTGGGGGGCGTCGTCGCCGACCGACTCCGTCGGGAGCGCTGGATCCAGGCGTGCAACCTGGTCATGGCCGGCACGTCGGGAGCGCTCGCCGTCGCCTCGCTCACCGGCCACCTCAGCCCGACGCTGGCGGTCGAGCTCGCGATCGGCGAGGGCCTCGCGAGCTCCGCGGGCTGGCCGGCCTGGCAGTCGCTCCTGCGGGACCTCGTGGACGAGAGCGAGGTGCTCGCGGCCGTCTCACTCGCCTCCGCCCAGTTCAACCTCGGTCGCGTCGTCGGACCGGTGCTCGCCGCTGGAGCCCTCGCCCTCGGATCGCCCGGGGTGGCCTTCGCCATCAACGCGGCCACCTTCGTGGTCGTCGTCGTCGCCTTCGCCTTCGTCCGTAGCGCGCCGCGGCCCCTCCGAACGGAGAGTCCCCGTCCGTGGCGAGAGCTGCGCGAGGGGGCTCGTGTGGCCTGGTCCGTCGCGGGATGCCGTCAGCCGATCATCGCGGTGAGCGTCGTCTCGCTCACCCTCAGCCCGTTCATCGCGCTGATCCCGGCGATGGCCATCGACGTCTTGCGGGCCGGCCGATTCGGCACCTCGGTCCTCGTGACGGCGCAGGGTATCGGTGCCGTCACGGGGGCGCTGGCCGCCCCCGCGGTGGCCCGGCGTACCTCGCGCGAGACGGTGCTGCGGGGGTCCCTCGTCGGAGCGGTCCTGAGCGCGTTGGCCTACGCGAGCGCCCCCGGCCTCGGGTGGGCGGCCGGGGCCCTGGTCATCCTGGGCGGCTGCTACGTGGGCGTCCTCACGGGCCTCAACACCTCGGTGCAACTGCACGCCCCCGCACGCGAGCGCGCCCGCGTCATCGCCCTCTACCAGCTGGCCATGTCGGTCGCCTATCCGGCGGGCGCCCTCGTCCAGTCCGCCGAGGCCCGACACGTCGGCGTTCGCCTGGTGAGCGCGGTCGGCGCCGGGGTCCTCGGTCTCGTCGCCCTCGGCGTCGTCGTGACGCGCTCCTCGTGGTGGGGCGCGTCGGGCACGCCCCGGGAGGACGCGGAAATCCTGGCAGACTAGAGCGATGCCCTTCATAGCCACGAACCCCGCCACGGGCCAGGTGATCGCCGAATACGCCGCCCACAGCCCCGCCGAGATCGACGCTCGCCTCGAGCGGGCCGCGGCCGCGTTCCGAGCCTGGCGCGCGACGAGCCACGAGGAGCGACGGACGCTCATGACGCGCGCCGCCGAGTTGCTCGAGGGGGAGATCCCGGCCGTCGCGGAGCTCATGACCTCCGAGATGGGCAAGACCTTCGCCGCGGCGAAGGGTGAGGCGTCGAAGTGCGCCCTCACGATGCGCTACTTCGCCGAGCACACCGAGGCGTACCTCGAGCCGGAGTCGATCGTGACCCGTGGCCGGCGCAGTGGCGTGCGATTCGACCCGGTCGGCCCGATCCTCGCGATCATGCCCTGGAACTTCCCCCTGTGGCAGATCGTGCGCTTCGGGATCCCCACGATCATGGCGGGCAACGTGGTCGTGCTGAAGCACGCGCCGAACGTCCCCGGCTCCGCCCTCTACATCGAGGACCTCTTTCGGCGCGCGGGATTCCCCGAAGGAGTCATGACCAACGTCTTCGCCGAGGTGGAGGACGTCCCGGCGATCATCGGTGACGACCGAATCGCCGGCGTGACCCTGACGGGCTCCGAGCGCGCCGGCCGCAGCGTGGCGGCACTCGCGGGCCAGCACCTGAAGAAGTGCGTCCTCGAGCTCGGGGGATCGGACCCGTTCATCGTGGGGGCCCACGCCGACCTCGACCTGACGGTGCCGCACGCGGTCACCGCCCGCATCCAGAACAATGGCCAGGCCTGCATCGCGGCCAAGCGCTTCATCGTGGTGCGCGAGCGCTCGGAGGAGTTCCTCTCGCGCTTCGCGGCCGCGATGTCGGACGTGACGACGGGTGACCCGATGGACCCGGCGACCGCCCTCGGTCCCATCGTCTCGCGGGCCCAGCGTGACCTCCTCGACGCGCAGGTGTCGTCGTCGGTGGCGGCGGGAGCCGTTGTGCACGCCGGGGGAGCGGCCCTGGCGGGGGAGGGGTACTTCTACCCGGCGACCGTGCTCTCGCACGTCCCGAGCGGCACGCGCGCGATCACCGAGGAGCTCTTCGGTCCCGTCGCCGTCGTGCACGTGGCCGAGGACCTCGACGACGCGATCGCCTACGGCAACGCGACCCCGTGGGGGCTCGGCGGCTCGATCTGGTCGACCGACGACGCGGAGATCGACCGAGCCATCGCCGGCCTTGACGTGGGCGTGGTCTTCGCCAACGCCATCGTGGCGTCCATGCCGGAGCTCCCCTTCGGGGGCACCAAGAACTCCGGCTTCGGTCGGGAGCTCTCGGCCTTCGGGGTCCGGGAGTTCACCAACGTGAAGTCGTACTTCGTGGCGTGAGTCTCCTCTACTTCGACCACGCGGCGTCGGCTCCCCGCCGGCCCGACGTGGCCGAGGCGATGGAGCCCTGGCTGCGCGGAGTGGTCGGCAATCCGGCGGGAGGGCATCGCGCGGCCCGGGAGGCCCGTCGCGCCGTGGAGGAGTCCCGAGAGGTGATCGCCGAGTTCGTGGGCGCCGCGCCGTCGGAGGTGGTCTTCACCGCCGGCGGCACCGAGTCCTGCCACGCCGCGATCGTGGGGGCGGCGGCGCGACACCGACGAGACCACGATGGCACCGCGATCGTGGTCTCGTCGGTCGAACACCACGCCGTGCTCGACGCCGCGCGATGGGCCGAGCGCCACTGGTCGGACGTGGTGGTGCGGATGGTCGGCGTCGATCGCGACGGCGTCGTCGACCTCGACGCCCTGCGCGAGGTCGTTGGCGACGACACGGCCGTCGTCAGCGTGATGACGGCGAACAACGAGACGGGCGTGCGACAACCCCTCGACGCGGTCGGGGCGATCGCCCGGGCCGCGGCCCTCGACGCCCTCTGGGTGCACACCGACGCCGTCGCGGCGGCTCCGTGGCTGTCGCTGCCGGTCGTCACGGCCAGCAGCGACCTGGTCTCCCTGTGCGCCCACAAGCTGGGCGGACCGGTGGGGGCGGGGGCCCTCGTCCTGCGCCGCGGCGCGGCGGTCGACCCGATCGTTCCCGGTGGGGGACAGGAGGCGGGGCGACGGGGAGGGACGGTCGACGTCGCGGCCGTCGTCGGCTTCGCCGCCGCCGCGCGCGCGAGCGCACGCGACCTCGCCGAACGCGTCGAGCGCGCGACGGACTTGCGGGATCGACTGGCGCGGGGGATCGTCGACCTCCCGGGATGCCGCGTCACCGCGGAGGAGGCCGCGCGCGTCGCCGGGACGCTGCACGTGACCGTCGAGGGCGTCGACTCCGACGAGCTCCTCTACCTGCTCGACGCCGCCGGACTTTGCGCCTCGGCCGGGGCCAGCTGCTCCAGCGGGGCGACCGAGCCGAGCCACGTGCTGGCCGCGATGGGCGTGACGACGCGCCGGGCGCGCGGCGCCCTGCGCCTGTCGCTCGGGGCGGAGACGACCAGCGACGAGGTCGACGCCGCGATTCGCATCGTCCGCGAGTCCGTCGCTCGCCTCGCCGGCACGTCCGACGCGGCGACGGGCAGACTGTCCCCGTGAGAATCCTGGTCGCCATGAGCGGGGGCGTCGACTCCTCGGTGGCCGCGCTCGTGCTGAGGGACCAGGGCCACGAGGTGACGGGGGCGACCCTGCGCCTCTGGGGCGGACCCTCGGACTCGGGGTGTTGCTCGGTGGCCGACGTGGACGACGCCCGGCGGGTGGCCCACGTCCTCGGGATCGATCATCACGTCTTCAACTACGCCGACGAGTTCGCCGAGCGCGTGATCGAGCCCTACGCGGCGGAGCACGCCAGGGGGCGAACGCCGAACCCCTGCATCGAGTGCAATCGGCACGTCAAGTTCGACCTGCTGACGGCGAGGGCGCGTCGCCTGGGCTTCGACGCCGTGGCGACCGGGCACCACGCGCGCGTGGTGGAGCGCGGCGGGCGCCGGTGGCTGGCGCGTGGGGTGGACCGAGCGAAGGACCAGAGCTACGTGCTCGGCTACCTGCGGGCCGAGCAACTGGACCGGCTCGTGCTGCCGATCGGGGAGATGACCAAGGACGAGGTCCGCGACCGGGCGAAGGTCGCGGGACTGCGCACCTGGTCGAAGCCGGACAGTCAGGACGTCTGCTTCATCCGGGGCGACCACGGACGGGCCGAGTTCCTCCGCGAGCGGATCGAGCTGACGCCGGCGACCGTGGTCGACCGCGAGACGGGTGAGGTCGTCGGTGACGTGCCGGCCGCGGAGCTGATGACCGTCGGCCAGCGTCGGGGCATCGCGCCCGATCGCGACGGGGCGCGCCGCTACGTGGCGAAGGTGGACCTGGTCGCGCGACGGGTCGAGGTCGATCGGCTGGCGGGCGTCGTCGCGTCGGCGATCGCCGTGCACCCGAGCGAGCGGTCCGCGGTCCACGAGTGGCCCGCGACGGGATCCGCGGTCCGCGTCCAGACCAGTGCCCACGGGCCCCTCGCGCGGGCCCGGGTCGATCACGACGAGATTGGTCCGGTCCTGCGCCTGGACGCGGCGATCCGCCCGGTCGCCGCGGGCCAGACGATCGTCCTCTACGACGACGAGGACCCCGACCTGGTGCTCGCCGCGGCGGTGGTGCGGTGAGCCGCGAGCGCCTGGACTGGCTGCGTCACGAGGTCGAGCGCCACAACCGCGCCTACTACGTCCTCGACGCACCCGAGATCCCCGACGCGGACTACGACGCACTGGCCCGAGAGCTGCGCGACCTGGAGGCCGCTCACCCCGAGTGGGTCGAGCCCGGGTCGGTGAGCGCGCGCGTCGGTGCCCCGGCGGACCCCGCCTTCGGACCGGTCCGCCACGCCGAGGCGATGCTCAGCCTCGACAACGTCTTCGACGACGAGGAGTTCGACGCCTGGTCCGAGCGGACCTGTCGCACGCTCGGGCTCGCCTCCGAAGAGCTCCTCGTGAGCGTCGAGCCCAAGATCGACGGCCTCGCCCTCTCGATCACCTACCGCGGAGGAGAGCTCGTCCAGGCGGCCACCCGCGGCGACGGCGAGGTCGGCGAGGACGTCACGGCGAACGTACGAACGATCGCGGGCGTCCCGTCGCGCATCGGGGCGACGGGCCACCTGGAGATCCGCGGCGAGGTCTACCTGGCCCGGTCCGACTTCGGGGCCCTCAACGAGCGTCAGCGCCAGCACGGGGAGCGACTCTTCGCCAACCCGCGCAACGCCGCGGCCGGGTCGCTGCGTCAGAAGGACCCGGCCGTCACCGCGCAGCGCCCCCTCTCGTTCCTCGCCTACCACGCGGTGGTGATCACGGGTGATCCGGTGGCGGCGAGCCAGGGCGAGCTCGTCGAACGACTCGCGGCGTGGGGATTCTCGACGGCCGCCGAGACGCGCGTCGTGCGCGGCGTCGTCCGTGTTCGCGAGCGGACGCGGTGGCTCGAGGCGCACCGCTACGACCTGGGCTACGACGTCGACGGGGCCGTCATCAAGGTCGACGACCTCGCGGCGCGGGAGCGCCTCGGCTCGACGTCCCGCGCCCCCCGCTGGGCCATCGCCCGCAAGTTCGCCCCGGAAGAGCGCATCACGACGCTGCGAGCGATCGAGGTGTCCATCGGGCGCACGGGACGAGCGACCCCCTACGCCGTGCTCGACCCGGTGGTCGTCGCGGGCTCGACCGTGTCCCTCGCCACGCTCCACAACGAGGATCAGGTCATCGCGAAGGACGTGCGCCCGGGCGAGCGCGTCGTCGTGCGCAAGGCCGGTGACGTGATCCCCGAGATCGTGCGGTCCGTGGTGACGCCCGGCGTCGAGCGACCACACTCCTGGACCTTCCCGCGAACCTGCCCGGAGTGTGGAGGTCCGCTGCGGCGACTGGGCGACGAGAGCGATACCTACTGCGTCAACCCGGCGTGCCCCGCCCAACTTCTCCAGCAGGTCGTCCACTTCGCCTCGCGGTCGGCCCTCGACATCGAGGGACTCGGCGAGCAGCGCGTCGCGCAACTGATCGGCGCGGGACTCGTCACCGACGTCGCGGATCTCTTCCGACTGCGCGTCGACGACCTGGTGGGGCTGGAGGGATTCGGCGAGGTCTCGGCGCGCGCCCTCGTGGAGGCGATCGCCGGGTCGCGCGGCCAACCTCTGTCGCGAGTACTCGTCGGACTCGGCATCCGCCACGTGGGTCCGGTCGCCGCGCGCGCCCTCGCCACCTGGTTCGCTCACTACGAGGACCTCGCCGGGGCGTCGCTCGAGGAGCTCGAAGCCGTCGAGGGCGTCGGTCCCGTGATCGCCCTATCCGTCTACACCTACGTCCGCGAGCCCGACACCGTCGCCCGCATGGCCGCCCTGGCGGCGGCGGGCCTGACCGTCACCGAGGAGCCCGTCGCGACCGGCGGGGCCCTCACCGGGCGCGCCGTCGTCGTGACCGGCAGCGTCCCGGGCTACTCGCGCGAGGGGGCCGAGGGAGCGATCATCGACCGGGGTGGGACGTCGCCCGGATCGGTCTCGCGCAAGACGTTCTGTGTGGTGGTGGGCGACGCCCCGGGGGCGGCGAAGGTCTCCCGGGCGCGCGAGCTGGGGGTCCCCCTGGTGCCCGCGGGTGAGTTCGCCCACCTCCTCGAGACGGGCGCCTGGCGCACCACCCTCGAGTAGGCGTTCCTTACTAGGGTGGGCCTAGCCATGTCCCCGACCACCTACGCCCCAGGACACGTCGTCGCCGGTCGTTACCGCGTCGAGGCGGTGCTGGGTGAGGGATCCACGGCGGAGGTCTACCTCGCCGACGACTTCTCGCTGCACCGCACGGTGGTGGTGAAGGTCCTGAGGCCGGAGCTCGCCGCTCACGAGGAGATTCGTCGCGCCTTTCGCGATCAGATCATCCGGGCGGCCACCCTCGGCCACCCGCACCTCGCCCGCGTCTTCGACGGGGGTCAGGAAGCCGGCTCGATCTTCATGGTCACGGAGTACCTCGGGGGCGGATCCCTCGAGGAGGTCCTCACCGCCGGGGAGCGGCTGAGCGTCGACGACGCGGCGAAGCTGGGCCGCGACGTGGCGAGCGCCCTCGCGCACCTGCACGCGCACGGGATCGTGCACGGCCAGCTCTCACCGCGCAAGTTGCTCTTCGACGACGAGGGGCGCGTCAAGGTGAGCGACGTCGCCCTCGTCGGATTGCGCACGATGCTGCGACGTCGGTACTCGTTCAACGACACGCGCTACCTCAGTCCCGAGCAGGTCCAGGGTCGCCCCGCGGAGGCGAAGTCCGACGTCTACAGCCTCGCGCTCATCGTCTACGAGGCGGCCACGGGACAGTCGCCCTACGACGCGGCGACGGCCGAGGATCTCGCTCGCGTGCGCCTCACGACGCCCCTGCCGGTTCGTCCCGAGCTCGGCACGCTGGATATGGCCCTCGCCCAAGCGTCGGTCCCCGACCCGATGCTTCGTCTCGACGCCGAGCAGGCGGCTCACCGCTTCGGCTCGACGACCGCTGATCCTTCACCCCTGATTATCGCCCCGATCGGGGCAGCCCCGCTCCTCGCGCAGTACCCGCCGGTCGAGCCCCGGGCGTCGATCGGCTTTCGCGCCCCGTCCGCCGACGAGATCGCCGCGCCGGCCGTTCACTTCCCCTCGCCCCAAGTGCCGCGGCGCGGCGAGGGTGCGCCCCCGCGTCCGTCGCTGCCGTCGTACCCGGTGGTTCCGCCGCCCCGTCGTCGCCGCATGGCCCTGCTCGTCACGGCCGCGGTGCTGCTGATCGCCGCCGTCGGCGGGGCCGCCGCCTGGCGACTCGGCCTCTTGAGCGCGAGCCACACCGTGCCCACGCTGAGCGGGCTCGACGTGCAGCAGGCGACCAGCCTCCTCGCGAACGACGGATTCACCCTGAAGGTGTCATCGCATCAGAACTCCGCGACGGTTCCCTCCGGCGGCATCATCGCGCAACGGCCCGGCGCCGGCACCAGTTCGAAGTCGGGCCTGGTCGTGAACGTGACGGTCTCCGACGGACCGGTCATGGTGGTGCTGCCCGCCGTGCTCGGTCAGAACTGCGTGGCCGCGACGGCCGCCCTCCTCAAGGTGAAGATCGGGGCGCAGTGTCCCGCGAGCGCCTCGATCGCGAGCACGCGTCCCGTTGGCGAGGTCGCGGAGGTCCTGTACCACGGTGAGGCCAATCCGACGTCGGTGCCGGCGGGTGCGGCCGTGATCCTCGCCCTCAGTGGGGGACCGAACGCCACCACCACCACGACGAGCCCGGGCGCCACCACGACCACCACGACACCCGGGGCCACCACCACGACGACGGTCCCGTCGACGACGACCTCCACCACGCCGCCGCCCGGTCAGGGTCCGCGACCGGTGCCCAACGTGGTCGGCATGGGCCCGGCGGCCGTCAACGCCGCATTCAAGAAGGCCGTGCTCTTCTACACCACGCGTGGCCCCAACGCCGGGACCAACAAGTGGACCACGGTGGTCTCCGAGATCCCCGCTCCGGGGACGATGGCGCCATGGCGATCGACGATCATCCTGAACGTCAAGTAGCCGTCGCCTGCGACCTCTGCGAGGCGGCGCCCCTGACCCGGCGCTACCACGAGGACGACCTGTGCTGGATCGCCGACTGCGAGATCTGCGACGTGCCGATGGTGGTCTGGCGCGCGCACGACCCCCGGCCGAGCGAGGAGGTGCGCCAGCGCCTCGCGGGGCTCCTCGCGAGCGTCGCCGACGAGGTCCTCGGGGGTGGATCGTGGTACCTCGACGACCACATGCGCAACATCCCCGACCACTACCACGCCCACGCACGCCGCCGATCCGGCTTCCCCGTCGGCCGCTAGGGCGTCGTTACAATCAAGGCACATCGGGAGGAGAGACATGGGCACGCTGGACGGACGGGTTGCGATCATCACCGGAGCGGGTCGGGGGATCGGGCGTGAGCACGCGCTCCTCTTCGCGGCCGAAGGGGCTCGCGTCGTCGTCAACGACCTCGGTGGCTCGCTCGACGGTGGAGCGTCGTCGGCGTCACCCGCCGAGGAGGTCGCCGCCGAGATCCGGGCGATGGGCGGTGAGGCCATCGCCAATCACGACAACGTGGCGGACTGGGAGGGGGGTCAGCGTCTGGTCCAGAGCGCGATCGACGCCTTCGGCGACCTCCACGTGCTGGTCAACAACGCCGGCATCCTGCGCGACCGGGTCCTCGTCAACCTCTCCGAGTCGGACTGGGACGCCGTCATCAACGTGCACCTGAAGGGTCACTTCGTGCCGACCCGACACGCCGCCGCTTACTGGCGCGAGCGGGCGAAGGCCGGTCAGCCGGTCGCGGCCTCGGTGATCAACACGTCCTCGACCTCGGGCCTGCTGGGCAACGTGGGCCAGTCCAACTACGGGGCGGCGAAGGCGGGCATCGCCGCCTTCACGGTGATCATCGCGGAGGAGCTCGGCCGTTACGGCGTGCGGGTCAACGCCATCGCTCCGGCGGCCCGAACCCGCATGACCGAGTCGACGCCCGGACTCGCCGACTACGTCGTGCGACCGAGCGACCCGGCGGTCTTCGACGCGTGGGATCCCGCCAACGTCTCGCCGTTGGTCGCCACGCTCGCGATGGAGGGGTGCACGGCCACCGGTCGCGTCTTCTTCGTGCAGGGGGGCACCGTCCGCCTGTTCCAGAACTGGACGATGACCTCCACGCTCGAGCGTGACGAGCGCTGGTCCGTCGCCGAGCTCGCCGCTCAGCTGCCGACGCTGCTCAACTAGCGACATACGACCGTGGAGGGGCACGTCGAGCGCGACGACCCCGACGAGCTCCTCGACCCGTACGCCGATCCCGCCGGAGTGGCCTTCGCGCCGCTCGGCAACGAGGCGGGCAGCGACCTCAACTGGATCGCCCTGCTGCGATCGCGGGTCGAGAACCGCACCACGGCCTCGCCGCGTCTGCGCTGGTGGGTGCTCGCGAGCCTGCTCGCCGGACTCCTGGCGCTCAACTTCACCTTCACGGTCTTCGTGGTCGCGCTCCCGAGCGTCGCGCGACAGTTGCGGACCTCGGTGGGCGTGCTCACGTGGACCATGGTGGGTCCGCTGCTCGCCTACGGGCTGGCCGCCCCGCTGCTCGGCAAGCTCGGCGACGTCGTCGGCCACCGCCGTCTCTACCTCTGGGGTCTCGCGACGGCCCTGGTGACCGCGGCGCTGACGGTCGTCGCGCCGAACGCCGGCCTCCTCCTCGCCGCGCGAACCCTGGACGGCGTGCAGGGGGCCGCGACCGGCACGGCCTCCTCAGCGCTCATCAACATGCTCTTCGCCCCCGAGGAACGGGTGACCGCCATGGGGTGGTGGTCACTGATCGGTGCCGGGGGGCCGGTCATCGGGGTCTCGCTCGGCGCCCCCATCATCGCGGTGCTCGGCTGGCGGGCCCTCTTCGTCGTCCAGTTCGGACTGATCCTCGTCGCCCTGGCGGTCGTGGCGATTCTGCTGCCGCGCGGCACCGGTCGACCAGCACTCGCCGGACGCGTGCGCGACGGCCTGCGCGGCGTCGACTGGATCGGTTCGAGCGCGCTCTCGCTCGCCGTCACCGCGCTCATGCTGGGCCTCTCCCTCGGGCCGGTGATCGGGTGGGTCACCCCGGGGACGATCGGCTGCGGCGTGGGGGCCCTCGCCTCGGGTGCCCTGTTCGTCCGTCGGCTGCGTCGGGCCCGCCACCCCCTGATCCCGCCCCACTACTTTCGCCGCCGCAACTTCGTGATGCCCATGGTGCTGCGCGCGTGCGCCAACTTCGCCTACTTCGGGGGTTTCTTCCTCTTCCCGCTGGTGATGGAGCAGGGGTACGGGTACTCGGTGAGCCGCGTCGGAGCGCTCTCGATCGCCCGACCCCTGACCTTCGCCCTGGTCTCGCCTATCGCCGGTTACGTCGCGGCTCGGGTGGGGGAGCGACGCAGCGCCATCGCCGGGGCCGCGGCGCTCGTGGGATCCCTCGCGCTCTTCGCGGCGTTGCGCCCCTCGACGGGCGCCGCCGTCGTCGCCCTGGCGCTGGGACTCTCCGGCTTCGGAATGGGGGTAGCGATGCCGGCGACCAGCGCCGTCATGGCGAACGAGGTCGCCGAGCACGAGTTCGGCGTGATGTCCGCGGCCCAGATGCTGGCCATGCAGGTCGGCGAGGTGGCCGGAATCCAGGTGCTGGAGACGGTTCGTCAGGGTCTCGAGCGCGCGCGCCACCTCGGTCCCCACTCACCCGCGGCCGACCTGCTCGGCACGTTCCGCATCCCCTTCGTCGTCGGCGGGCTCGTCGCCCTGGTCGGGTTCGGAGCGTCGCTCTACGTCACGTCGGTGCCGCGGACCTCGGGGGCGATTCGACGGGCCCGGTAGTCTGGCTCCCATGACCGTCGCCGTCCTGCCGGGCTGCGAGCCCTACGTGGCCCCCGGGGGGCCTCGCGGAGTCCTCGTCCTCCACGGCTTCACCGGAAACCCCAGCTCCCTGCGGCCGCTCGCCGAGCACCTGGCCGCGGCGGGACACGCCGTGTCCCTGCCGCGTCTACCCGGTCACGGCACGAGCGTCGAGGACATGATGTCGACGTCGTGGGAGGACTGGGCCGGCGCCGCGCTCGCCGCCTACGACGACCTGGCCTCCCGGTGCGACGACGTCGCCGTCGTGGGCCTCTCGATGGGCGGCGGCCTCACGGCCCTGGTGGCGGAGGAGCGCTCGCCCGTGGCGTGTGTCTTCATCAACCCACTCGTGAAGCCGCCCGCGGACGAGTTGCGCCAGGGCCTCGCCGACCTCCTCGCCGCGGGACTGACGACCCTCGAGGCGATCGGCTCGGACATCAAGCGTGAGGGGTCGCGGGAGTTCTCCTACGACGCGACGCCCCTCGAGTGCGCACGGAGCCTCTTCGACGGAATCGAGGGCGTCTACCAGCGCCTCGACGCGGTCCGGGCGCCCTCACTACTCCTCACGAGCCGGGAGGACCACGTCGTCACCCCCGACAACGGCGACGCGGTGGTCGAGCGGGTGAGCGGCCCGGTCGACCGGGTGTGGCTCGAGGACTCCTATCACGTGGCGACCCTCGACAACGACCAGGCCCTCGTGGAGCGGCTGACGCGCGAGTTCGTCGCGGGGGCCGTCCGATGAGCCGGCTCTCGCGTGACGAGGTCGCCCACGTGGCCCACCTGGCCCGCCTACGACTGAGCGACGAGGAGTTGACCACGTTCACCGAGCAGTTGGGCCAGGTGCTGGAGCACGCCGCGGACCTCCAGTCGCTGGACCTCACCGGCGTGCCCCCGACGGCGCACCCCTTCGAGTTGCGCAACGTGGTGCGCCCGGACGTCGTGGGCGAGAGCCTCGATCCCGCCGAGGTCCTGGACGCCGCTCCCGACGCGGAGGACGGCCGCTTCGCCGTGCCGCGAATCCTGGGGGAGGACCTGTGAGCGCCATCGACCTCGCGGCGAGCGTGCGCCGCGGCGAGGTGACCGCGACCGACGCCCTCGCCACCGCCCTGCGGGCCATCGACGCTCGCAACGATGAGCTGAACGTCTTTCTCCACGTCGATCGTGACGGGGCCGAGGCCCGCGCCCGGGCGGTGGACGACGCGGTTGCGTCGGGCCGCGACCCGGGCCCCCTCGCGGGCGTGCCGGTCGCTCTCAAGGACAACCTGTGCACCCGAGGCGTCCCGACGACCGCGTCGTCGCGCATCCTCGAGGGGTGGCGGCCGCCCTACACGGCGACCGTGGTGGAGCGCCTGGTGGCCGCCGGCGCCGTTCCCGTCGGCAAGACCAACCTCGACGAGTTCGCGATGGGGTCCTCGACGGAGACGTCCGCCTTCGGTCCCACGCGCAATCCGCTCGATCCCGAGCGCGTTCCCGGCGGCTCGAGTGGAGGGTCGGCGGCCGCCGTCGCCGCGGGGATGGCTCCCCTGGCCCTCGGTAGCGACACCGGGGGCTCGATCCGTCAGCCCGCCGCCCTCTGCGGGATCGTCGGCGTGAAGCCGACCTACGGACTGGTGTCGCGCTACGGGCTCATCGCCTTCGCCAGCTCCCTCGACCAGATCGGACCCTTCGCCACCTCGGTCGCCGACGCCGCTCTCTGCCTCGAGGTGATCGCGGGCCACGACCCCCGCGACACGACGTCGCTGCCCGAACCCGCCCCGGCGCTCGTGGACCACCTCGACGACGGAGTAGCCGGTCGTCGCGTCGGCCTGGTGAGCGAGCTCGTCGAAGGCGCCGACGCCGACGTCGTGGCCCAGGTGGAGCGGGCCGCCGCCGCCCTCGAGGCGGCCGGCGCCCAGGTGGTGCGCCTCTCGATCCCCGAGCTGCGCCTCGGCCTCAGCGCCTACTACCTCATCGCACCGGCCGAAGCCTCGAGCAACCTCGCCCGTTACGACGGCGTGCGCTACGGACGGCGCGTGGCGGCCGACGAGCTGGGCGCGATGAACGAGGCGACCAGGACCCTGGGCTTCGGCGACGAGGTGAAGCGACGCATCATGCTCGGCACGTACGCCCTGTCGGCCGGTTACTACGACGCGTACTACGGGCAGGCCCTCAAGGTGCGCACCCGCATGATCGAGGCCTTCCGCCGGGCCTACGAGCAGGTGGACGTCCTGCTCGGTGCGACGGCGCCCTCGGTGGCGTTCCGCTTCGGCGAGAAGACGGCGAATCCGCTCGCGATGTACCTGTCGGACGTCTTCACGATCCCGACCAATCTCGCGGGGGAGGCGGCCGTGTCGGTGCCCTTCGGCACGGGCGAGGCGGGACTCCCGATCGGAGTCCAGCTGCTCGGCCCGGGCCGCAGTGAGGCCCGTCTCCTGGCGGCGGCTCGGGTGCTGGAGGTGGCCTCGTGAAGTCCGGCTGGGAGATGGTGGTGGGTCTCGAGGTTCACACCGAGCTGCGCACCGCGACCAAGCTCTTCTGCTCGTGCGCGAACGAGTTCGGTGCGGCGCCCAACACCCACGTCTGCCCCGTGTGCCTCGGGCTGCCCGGGTCGCTCCCGGTGCTCAACGAGCGGGCCGTCGAGATGGCGATGTCGATCGGGTTCGCGTTGCGCTGCACGATCGCACCCTCGACGTTCCACCGGAAGAACTACTTCTATCCGGACATGCCGAAGAACTTCCAGATCAGCCAGTACGACTTGCCGATCAACTCGAGCGGCTACCTGGACCTGCCCGACGGGAGCCACGTGGGCATCGAACGGGCGCACATGGAGGAGGACACCGGCAAGTCGACGCACCTGGGCGCCTCGGGTCGTCTCCACGGAGCGGAGCGCTCCCTCGTTGACTACAACCGCGCCGGGGTCCCGTTGGTCGAGATCGTCTCGGCGCCCGACATTCGCAGCGCCGCGCAGGCCCGTCTCTACGTCGCCGAGCTGCGGCGCGTGCTGATCGCGACCGGCGCCTCGGACGGGCGCATGGAGGAGGGCTCACTGCGCGTGGACGCCAACGTGTCGGTGCGCCGGCCCGGGGCTCCCTTCGGCACGCGGTGCGAGATCAAGAACCTCAACTCCTTGCGGAGCTTGCAGCGCGCCATCGACTACGAGGCCGACCGCCAGATCGAGCTGATCGAGGACGGCGGCACGGTCCGTCAGGAGACCCGTCACTGGGACGAGTCGACCGGCGTGACCTCGACGATGCGAGTGAAGGAGGAGGCCGAGGACTACCGGTACTTCCGCGAGCCCGACCTCGTCGACCTGGCACCCGACGCGGCGTGGCGTGATCGCGTCGCCGCGGCGCTGCCCCCGATGCCCGGCGTTCGCCGAACGGCCCTCCTGCAGCACCTGGTCGACCCGACCGACGCCCAGCGTGAGGCGGTCGAGGTCGTGCTCGACCTCGACCTCGACCGGTACGTCCACGGGGCCGCCGAAGCGGGCCTCGACGCGGCGACCGCGCTCGCGCGCACGGCGAACGAGGTGGCCGGGGCCGAGGATGGCGCCGATCGACTGTCGGTCGAGGCCTTCATCGGGACCCTGCGACTGGAGGCGAGCGGACAGCTGTCCGCGACCCAGGCGAAGACCGTCCTCGCGGACCTCCTCGCCGAGGGCGGGGCGCCCGAGGAGGTCGTGGCCCGACGGGGCTTCACCCAGCTGGCTAGCGACGCACTCGACGGCATCGTCGACGAGGTGATCGCGGCCAATGCCGACGAGTGGAGCCGCTACCGCGACGGCGACGACAAGCTGGCGCAGTTCTTCATCGGTCAGGTGATGGCGCGCACCCGTGGGCAGGCCAACGGCAAGGCGGTCGTCGAGATCCTGCGGTCCCGACGGGGCTAGTCGAACTGGCCGCGGCGGCTTTCGTAGACTGCCGCTATGACCTCGCACCCCCGCCCCCGTAGCACCGACGTCACGCTCGGCAAGGGCCGGGCCCCGGCCCGAGCCATGCTGCGCGCCATGGGACTGGGCGACGACGACATGTCGAAGCCCCAGATCGGGGTGGCCTCCAGCTGGAACGAGGTGACGCCCTGCAACCTGCCCCTCGAGCGCCTCGCGCGACACGCGAAGTCGGCGATTCGAGAGGTCGGGGGCGTGCCCTTCGAGTTCGTCACCATCGCCGTCTCCGACGGCATCTCGATGGGCCACGAGGGCATGCGCGCGTCGCTGGTGTCGCGTGAGGTCATCGCCGACTCCGTCGAGACGGTCATGCACGCCGAACGCTTCGACGCGCTGGTCACCTTCGCCGGCTGTGACAAGTCGCTACCCGGCATGCTGATGGCCGCCGCGCGCCTCGATCTGCCGAGCGTCTTCGTGTACGGCGGAACCATCATGCCGGGACACCACGACGGGCAGGCCCTCGACATCACCTCGGTGTTCGAGGCGGTGGGGGCCAACGCGGTGGGCGCGATGTCCGACGACGAGCTCCGGGCGATCGAGCTGTCGGCGTGCCCGGGTGAGGGGAGTTGTGCGGGCATGTTCACGGCCAACACGATGGCCAGCGTGGGCGAGGCCCTCGGGATGTCCCTGCTCGGCAGCGCGAGCGTCCCGGCCATCGACCCGCGCCGCGAGGAGTTCGCGGCCGCGGCCGGTCGGGCGGTCATCAACCTGCTCGACCGTGGCATCACCGCGCGCCAGATCATGACGCGCGAGGCATTCGAGAACGCGATCGCCGTCGTCATGGCGCTCGGCGGCTCGACGAACGCGGTGCTGCACCTGCTCGCCATCGCCCACGAGGCGCGCGTCGAACTGTCCCTCGACGACTTCAACCGCGTGGCCGCCCGAGTTCCCCACATCGCCGACACCAAGCCCCACGGTCGGTACCACATGAGCGACATCGACGCGGTCGGTGGCGTTCCGGTCGTCCTGGCGCACCTGCTCGAGCGGGGTCTCCTGCACGGTGACGTGATGACGGTGAGCGGCAAGACGATGGCCGAGAGCCTGGCCGACGTCTCGGCCCGCCAGCCCGACGGGTCGGTGATCCACGACCTCGACCATCCGATCCACGATCGCGGCGGGATCGCCGTCCTCACCGGCTCGCTCGCCCCCAGGGGATCGGTCGTGAAGGTGGCCGGCATCGATCAGCTCCAGTTCCGCGGCACCGCGCGCGTCTTCGACGGCGAGGACGCCGCGATGACGGCCATTCTCGCCGGCGAGATCCAGCCGCAGACGGTGGTCGTCATCCGCTACGAGGGGCCGAAGGCGGGGCCGGGGATGCGCGAGATGCTCGCCGTGACCGGCGCGATGAAGGGCGTGGGCCGCGGCGCGGACTCCGCCCTCGTCACCGACGGGCGCTTCAGCGGGGGCACTCACGGCTTCTGCGTGGGTCACGTCGCTCCCGAGGCGCTCGACGGGGGTCCGATCGGCCTCGTCGAGGACGGGGACGTCATCGAGATCGACGTCACGGCGAACCGGATCGACCTCCTCGTCGAACCCGCCGTCCTCGCCGAGCGAGCGAGCCGGCAGCGCCCCTTCACGCCGCGCTACGAGACGGGCGTGCTCGAGAAGTTCGCGCGACTGGTCCAGGGCGCCGAGCGCGGGGCCGTCACGTCGGCGTAGCCGACGACTGGCTCCGCTCCGCGTGGTGTGCTTATATGGGGTCGTGACTGCCGTTGCGCTGATTCTGGTAGTAGGGGGATAGGCGCCGGTCCTCACGTCTTCATGCGACCGGAGCCTCCCGAAAGGGAGGCTTTTTTCGTTTTCTGACAGCCACCACACGAAGAGAGACACCGTGCAACTCACTGGAGCCCAAGCACTCATCAAGAGCCTCGAGCAGCAGGGCGTGGATACCGTCTTCGGCCTGCCGGGCGGCGCCATCCTGCCCGTCTACGACCCGCTCCTCGACTCCTCGTTGCGTCACATCCTCGTGCGGCACGAGCAGGGCGCCGGCCACATGGCCGAGGGCTACGCCCAGGCGACGGGGCGACCGGGGGTGGCGATGGTCACCAGCGGGCCGGGTGCGACGAACATCGTGACGCCGATCACCAACGCCCACATGGACTCGACCCCCCTCGTGGTGATCACGGGCCAGGTGGCGACGGCCTCGATCGGCCTCGACGCGTTTCAGGAGTGCGACATCACCGGCATCACGATGGGCGTGACCAAGCACAACTTCCTCGTCCAGTCGGCCCACGAGCTCCCCCGGGCGGTCGCCGCCGCGTTCCACCTCGCCACGACCGGTCGGCCGGGCCCCGTCCTCATCGACGTGCCGAAGGACGTGGCCCAGTCGACGATGGACTGGTGGTACCCGGCCACGGTCGACGAGTACGACCTGCCGGGGTATCGCCCCACGATCGAGCTCGACGAGGACGACCTCGACCGCGCCGTGGCGCTCATCGCCGCGTCGCGGCGTCCGGTCCTGTACGTCGGCGGGGGAACCCTCAAGTCCCGGGCGAGCGCCGAACTGCTGGCCTTCGCCGAGCGCACGCGCATCCCGGTGGTGACGACGCTGATGGCCCGCGGCGCCTTCCCCGACTCTCACCACCAGCACCTGGGCATGCCGGGGATGCACGGGACCTACGCCGCGGTGATCGCGATGCAGAGGTCTGATCTACTCCTCACTCTCGGGGCTCGCTTCGACGACCGCGTGACCGGACGGATCGCCTCCTTCGCGCCCGACGCGAAGGTCGTCCACGTGGACATCGACCGCGCCGAGTTCGGCAAGATCCGCCGTCCGGACGTCGCTCTGCAGACCGACGTGGCGACGGCCCTACGGGCCTTCGACCAGGCCGGCGCCCGTCCGCAGCCCCTCGACGACTGGTGGCGCGAGATCGACGAGTGGCGGGAGCGGTACCCGCTCACCTACGAGGAGCCCGAGGTGGACGGTCCGCTGCGACCCCAGCACGTCATCCAGGCGATCGCCGAGACGGCTGAATCGGGCACCATCGTCGCCTCGGGGGTGGGTCAGCACCAGATGTGGGCGGCCCAGTACTGGCCCTTCGAGGAGCCGAACACCTGGATCAACTCCGGGGGGGCCGGCACCATGGGCTTCGGCGTGCCGGCGGCGATCGGCGCCAAGGTCGGCCGGCCGGACCGCACCGTCTGGTGCATCGACGGTGATGGCTGCTTCCAGATGACGGCCCAGGAGCTGGTCACGGCGCGCAGCGAGGGCATCCCGATCAAGGTGGCGATCCTCAACAACGCGTACCTCGGCATGGTCCGCCAGTGGCAGGAGATGTTCTACGACGAGCGTTACAGCGAGGTCTATCTCTCACCCGACCTACCGGACTACGTCAAATGGGCGGAGGCCATGGGGTGCGTCGGACTGCGCGCCACGAACGTGAAGGAGATGGCGGACGTCATCGACGAGGCCAACGCGATCACCGACGTGCCCGTCGTGATCGACTTCCGCACCGACGCCTCGGAGAAGGTCTTCCCGATGGTCCCCGCGGGCGCGTCCAACGACGACATCATGGTCCACCCGTCGCAGCGGGGTGCGCGATGACCCCCCCGGAGCCGTTCCTCGGCGACACGGTCCACACGCCGGTCCGTCACCACATCCTGTCGGTCCTGGTGGAGAACAAGGCGGGCGTGCTCGCGCGCATCGCCGGGATGTTCGCCCGTCGCGGGTTCAACATCTACTCCCTGGCGGTCGCGCCGGCGGAGAGCGACGCCCGGTTCAGCCGCGTGACCATCGTGGTCGACGCCGAGTCGGCGCCGCTCGAGCAGATCGTCGGGCAGCTCGACAAGTTGGTGAACGTGGTCGCGATCACCGACCTGTCGCCCCAGGACGCCCTCGAGCGCGAGCTGCTGCTCGCGACCGTCCCCGTCGACGACGCGTCGAGGGGCCGGCTCCTCGATCTCGCCGCCGGAGCCGGGGCCTCGATCGTCGACGTGGACGGCGCGGCGCTCACGGTCATGCTCGCCGGCACGCCGGGAGCCTGCGACGCCCTGGAGCGCTCGCTCGAGTCGTTCCCCGACGTCGAGCTCCACCGGACGGGGCGCGTGGCGCTCCCTAGACTGGGCCGGACCGCCACCCACGAGGAGTGATGACGATGGCCACGATGTTCTACGAGCGTGACGCGAAGCCCGAGGTCCTGAAGAGCCGCAAGATCGCGATCCTCGGCTACGGATCCCAGGGGCACGCCCACGCGCTCAACCTGCACGACAGCGGCTTCGACGTGCGCGTGGGACTGCGCCCCGAGTCCTCCTCGGTCCACAAGGCCGAGGACGCCGGACTGCGCGTGCTCGGAATCGCGGACGCGGTGGCCGAGGCCGACGTGATCATGGTGCTGCTCCCCGACACGGAGCAGAAGCGGATCTACGACCTCGAGATCGCCCCGCACCTGAGCGCCGGGAAGTGCCTCATGTTCGCCCACGGCTTCAACATCCGCTTCAACCTGATCGAGCCACCGTCCGACGTCGACGTCGTGATGGTCGCCCCCAAGGGACCCGGGCACCTGGTGCGTCGGACCTACGTCGAGGGGGGCGGGGTGCCGTCGCTGATCGCGGTGCACCACGACGCGACCGGTCACGCCCACGACCTCGCGCTCGCCTACGCCCACGGCATCGGCGCGACCCGGGCCGGCGTCCTCGAGACCACGTTCACCGAGGAGACGGAGACGGACCTCTTCGGTGAGCAGGCCGTCCTGTGCGGCGGGGTCTCGGCCCTGGTGCGCGCGGGCTACGAGGTGCTGACCGAGGCCGGCTACCAGCCCGAGAGCGCCTACTTCGAGGTGCTCCACGAGCTGAAGCTGATCGTCGACCTCATGTACGAGGAGGGCATCACCGGGATGCGCTTCTCGGTCTCGGACACGGCCGAGTACGGCGACCTGACCCGCGGACCGCGTGTCATCACCGAGCAGGTGAAGGACGAGATGCGCAACATCCTCGCCGAGATCCAGGACGGCCGCTTCGCGGCCGAGTGGATCAAGGAGAACGAGATCGGCCGCCCCCGCTACCGGGAGCTACGCGAGGCCGGCAAGCGCCACCCCATCGAGCAGGTCGGCAAGGACCTGCGAGCGATGATGCCCTTCGTGTCGGCCGGCAAGCAGAAGGTCGCGGACGTCTCAGGCGGCGACACCGACTGAGACGTCCCCGCCCTAGAGCTGCCCGACCACGTAGTTGATCGAGGCCCCGAGGGCGGCGACGTCCTCGGGGTCGACGCTCGGGAACATGGCCACGCGTAGTTGGTTGCGGCCGAGCTTGCGGTAGGGCTCGGTGTCGACGACCCCGTTCGCCCGCAGCACCTTCGCGACGGCCGCCGCGTCGATCGACGGGTCGAAGTCGATGGTCCCCACCACGTTCGAGCGCATCGCGGGGTCCGTGACGAAGGGAGTCGCGAACTCGGCGGCCTCGGCCCACGTGTAGAGGATCTCGGCGGAACGGCGCGAACGGCCGGCGGCGAACTCGAGGCCGCCGTTCTCGTTCATCCACGTGATCTGGGACGCCAGCATGTGGATGGTCGCGAGGGCCGGAGTGTTGTAGGTCTGGTTGAGGCGCGAGTTGTCGAGGGCGATCTTCAGGTCGAGGAAGGCCGGCGTCCAGCGACCCGAGGCGGCGATCGCCTCGATACGCGCGACGGCGGCGGGGGAGCAGACCGCGACCCAGAGCCCACCGTCGGACGCGAAGGACTTCTGGGGCGAGAAGTAGTAGCAGTCGAACTGCGTCGGGTCGACGAGGAGTCCGCCGGCCCCCGAGGTCGCATCCACGACCACCAGGCCCTCGGCGCCCTCCGGGCGTCGGATGTCCATCATGACGCCGGTCGAGGTCTCGTTGTGGGTCAGCGCGTAGACGTCGACATCGGGGTTCGCGACGGCGCGCGGGTGGGTGCCCGCCTCGCTGGTGATGACCTCGGGGTCCTCGAGGTGCGGGGCGGCCGCGGCGGCCGACGCGAACTTCGAGGAGAACTCGCCGAAGCTGAGGTGCTGACTGCGCCGCTCGATGAGGTGGAACGTCGCCGCGTCCCAGAAGCACGTGGACCCGCCGTTGCCGAGCAGGACCTCGTAGCCGTCGGGCAGGTTGAGCAGGGAGCGCAGACCGTCTCGGACCTCGCCGACCTTGGAGCGCACCGTCGCCTGACGGTGCGAGGTACCGAGGTAACGCGTGCCGTCGGCCACGAGGGACTCCAACTGCGCCGCGCGCACCTTCGAGGGGCCCGATCCGAAGCGCCCGTCGCGGGGCAGGAGGTCGGAGGGGATTCGGATGGTCTCGGGGGAACTCATAGACTCCATTCTTACGGATAGCGAACGGAGCCGAGTCATGGGATCCCGAGTGAGCGCCCGACTGGCGGGTCTGGCCCCGAGCGCCACCCTGGCGGTGGACGCGAAAGCCAAGGCCCTGAAGGCGGCCGGAGAGCCGGTGATCGGCTACGGAGCGGGGGAGCCCGACTTCCCGACGCCCCCGGAGATCGTCGACGCGGCCCGGCGGGCCTGCGACGACCCGACGAACTACAAGTACACGCCGACGGCCGGACTGCCCGACCTACGCGAGGCGATCGTGGAGAAGACCCGGCGCGACTCGGGTCTCGAGATCGCCGCGAACCAGGTGCTCGTGACCAACGGCGGCAAGCACGCCGTGGCGACGGCCTTCGCGGCCCTGATCGATCCGGGTGACGAGGTCCTGATCCCGGCGCCCTACTGGACGACCTACCCCGAGGCCGTGTACCTGGCGGGCGGCCGGCCGATCGCCGTCCCCACCTCGGAGGCGAACGGGTTCCGTCTGACGGTGGAGGACCTGGAGCGGGCCGTGACCCCGGCCACCAAGCTGCTGGTCTTCGTCTCGCCCTCGAACCCCACCGGGGCGATCGTCGCGCCCGAGGAGGTGGCCGCCATCGGTCGCTGGGCCGCCGAGCGGGGTGTGTGGGTGATGGCCGACGAGATCTACGAGCACCTCGTCTACGGCGCGGCCCGCCACGTCTCGCTGCCCGTGGTGGCGCCGGAGGTCGAGGACCGCTGGGTCGTGGTGAACGGCGTCGCCAAGACCTACGCCATGACCGGATGGCGTGTCGGCTGGATGATCGGTCCGCGCGACGTCATGGACGCGGCGGTCAACTACCAGAGCCAGACGACCTCCAACATCTCGAACATCTCCCAGCGGGCGGCCGTCGCCGCCCTGCGGGGCGATCTGTCGGCCGTCGCGATGATGCGCGAGGCCTTCGATCGTCGTCGTCGGACGATGACCTCGATGTTGAACGCCATCGACGGCATCAGCTGCGTCGAGCCCGAGGGGGCCTTCTACTGCTTCCCCAACGTGTCGGGCCTGCTCGGACGCGATCTCGCCGGACGGCGAGCGGCGACGTCCGCCGAGCTCGCCGAGCTCCTCCTCGAGGAGATCAAGGTGGCGGTGGTGCCCGGCGAGGCCTTCGGGGCGCCCGACTACTTCCGGCTGAGCTACGCGCTCGGCGACGACGACCTCGTCGAGGGCCTGCGGCGCCTGGGGGAGCTCGTCGAACGATCCTGAGCCGACCGGTAGCCTGGGGGGCACCCCCCCTGAGGATTGGAGTGACGTGGCTCGCGTTTTGGTGACCGAGGAGATTGCCCCGTCGGGACTCGAGGAGTTGCGAGCCGCCGGTCACGAGGTGGACGTCCGTCTCGGGCTCTCGCCCGAGGAGCTGCGCGAAGCCCTGGCCGGGGCGCACGCCCTCATCATTCGCTCGGCGACCCAGGTGGACGCGGCGGCCCTCGAGGCCGGACGCGACCTGGTGGTGGTGGGTCGAGCCGGCATCGGCCTCGACAACGTCGACGTGGCCCGCGCCACCGAGCTCGGCGTGATGGTCGTGAACGCCCCGCAGTCCAACATCGTCTCGGCCGCCGAGCACGCCTTCGCGCTCCTGCTGGCCCAGGCCCGCAACATCCCCCAGGCCCACGCGGCCCTCAAGGCGGGCAAGTGGGAGCGTTCCAAGTGGGAGGGCGTCGAGGTCTACGGCAAGACGCTCGGAATCGTGGGACTCGGAAAGATCGGCGCCCTCGTCGCGCAGCGGGCACTCGCCTTCGGCATGCGGCTCATCGCCTTCGACCCGTACATCTCGGAGGAGCGGGCCCGACACATGGGCGTCGACCTGGTCGACCTCGACCGACTGCTCGCCCAGAGTGACTTCATCACCGTCCACCTACCGAAGACCAAGGAGACGCTCAACCTCATCGACGCCGCCGCCTTGGCGAAGACCAAGGTCGGGGTGCGCATCGTCAACGCCGCGCGCGGGGGCATCGTGAACGAGGACGACCTCGCCGCCGCGATTCGCAGCGGACACGTGCACGGCGCGGCGCTGGACGTCTTCGCGAAGGAGCCGACGACGGAGTCGCCCCTCTTCGAGTTGGCCTCGGTCGTCGCGGTGCCGCACCTCGGCGCCTCCACGACGGAGGCGCAGGACAAGGCCGGCGTCACGATCGCCGAGCAGGTTCAGCTGGCCCTCGCCGGGGACTTCGTCCCCTTCGCCGTCAACGTGGCGGCCGGTGAGGTGTCGAACGTGGTGCGGCCCTTCATGGGGCTCGCGGAGCTCCTCGGCCGCTTCATCGGCGGGCTCCTGGACGGCCGGCCGGCCGACCTCGAGGTGATCTACCAGGGCGAGCTCGCGGGGGCGGGAACGAAGATCCTGACCCTGAGCGCCCTGAAGGGGCTCCTGAGCGCGACCGGCCACGACGGGGTCTCCTTCGTGAACGCGCCGCAGATGGCGAAGGATCACTCGATCACCTGGGGCGAGGTCTCGACGGTCGAGTCACCCGAGTACGTCAACCTGATCACCGTGCGCTCGGGGGACCACGCCGTGTCCGGCACGCTCATGACGATCGGCACGCGGCTAGAGACGCGTCTCGTCGCCGTCGACGGTCACGCCGTCGAGATCCCCCCCGCGAGCGCGATGCTGGTGGTGCGCAACGACGACCGTCCCGGCATGATCGGCCGCGTCGGTCTCGCGCTCGGGGAGGCTCAGGTGTCCATCTCGTCGATGGCGGTCGGGCCGGACCCCGCGCGCCGGACGGCGCTGATGGTCCTCTCCACGGACTCGCCGACCCCGTCGGCCGTCATCGAGCGGCTGCGCGAGACCGAGGGGATCCAGGACATCCACTCGATCTCGCTACGGTGATCAGAAGTAGCTGATCTCGTCGATACGGCGCATCACCTCGTCGTCGAGCAGCTCGACGACGTCGAGGGCGGTCATGTTCTCGCGGACCTGGGCCGCCGAGGAGGCGCCCGTGATGACCGTCGAGACGTTCGGGTTCTTCACGCACCAGGCGAGGGAGAGTTGGGTGAGGCTCACGCCGAGCTCGTCGGCGATGGCCTTCAGTCGGGCGACGCGAGCGTTGCGATCGGGGTCGGTCAGCATGCCCCGGAGCCACTCGTAGCCGGGCAGCGTGGCGCGCGACCCCTCGGGGATCCCGTTGAGGTACTTGCCCGTCAGCAGGCCGGACGCGAGCGGCGACCAGATCGTGGTGCCGAGTCCGAGGTCCTCGTAGAGACGCCGGTACTCCTTCTCGACGCGGTCGCGCCAGAGGACGTTGTACTGCGGCTGCTCCATCACGGGCTTGTGGAGGTGGTGGCGGTCGGCGATGTCGTAGGCGGCGCGAATCTCGTCGGCGCTCCACTCCGAGGTGCCCCAGTAGAGCGCCTTGCCCGACGACACCATGTCGCTCATGGCCCAGACCGTCTCCTCGATCGGCGTCTGGGGGTCGGGGCGGTGGCAGAACACGAGGTCGACGAAGTCGAGGCCGAGGCGTTCGAGGGAGCCGTCGATGGCCTGCATCAGGTACTTGCGGTTGAGGGTGTTGCGCATGTTGGGCAACTCGTGCAGACCCCAGAAGAGCTTCGTCGAGATCAGGTACTCGTGGCGCGCCCAGCCGAGCTCCCGGATCGCGAGTCCCATGACGCGCTCCGACTCGCCGCTGGCGTAGGCCTCGGCGTTGTCGAAGAAGTTGACGCCGGCGTCCTTCGCGGCGGCCAGGCACTCGGCGGCCTGGCTGGCGTTCTGAATCTGATCGGAGTTGCCGAAGGTGACCCAACTGCCGAAGGACAGCACGCTCACTTTGACGCCGGCACGGCCGAGACGGCGGTATTCCATGGTCGCCATACGACTCCTTGGACTAGGAGGCTTACGCCTCGGGCTTGGCGGGGACGTCCGGCCACTCGGGGCCGACGTCCCCGGCGTCGCGTCGACGCCGGACCAGTACGACCGCTGCGCCCGCCACTGCGCCGACCAGGCCGACGATCAGGAAGATCCGGAGGGAACGCTTGAGGGCTCGCACGCCCCCACGTTAGCGTTTCGCCCCGACTGGACACGGAGGTCCTCGGCGGTAGACTGCCCAGCGTGAGCACCAACGTCGTCAACGAGCTGCTGCTGACATAGGGCGAGCCTCCGCTCGCCCGACGCCCCCGCACCCGCGGGGGTTTTTTTATACCCCGAGAGAGGTGGACGATGGCCCGGCCGGTGTACCCGAACCCCCAGCAGGCGAGCCCCATGCCCTTCGACAAGTACCGGGCCACGGTCCCGGTCGACCTGGAGGACCGCACCTGGCCGAGCCGGCGACTGGAGCGAGCGCCGCGCTGGTGCAGCGTCGACTTGCGCGACGGCAACCAGGCGCTCATCGACCCGATGGACCTGGAGCGCAAGCGGGCTCTGTTCGAGCAGCTCGTCGCCATGGGCTTCAAGGAGATCGAGGTCGGATTCCCCTCGGCCTCCCAGCCCGACTACGACTTCGTCCGCCTCATCATCGACGAGGGCCTCATCCCCGACGACGTGACCATCCAGGTGCTCACGCAGTGCCGTGAGGACCTCATCCGGCGCACCTACGAGGCCCTGCGCGGAGCGAAGCGGGCCATCGTCCACTTCTACAACTCCACCTCGACCCTCCAGCGACGTGTGGTCTTCGGGCTCGACCGCCCCGGAATCGTCGCGATCGCCCTCGAGGCGGCCGCGCTCTGTCGCTCGCTCGAGTCAACGTCGCCCGAGACGGAGTTCGTCTACGAGTACTCTCCCGAGTCCTTCACCGGGACGGAGCTCGACTTCGCCCTCGAGATCTGCAACGAGGTCATCGAGGTCATCGACCCGACGCCCGAGCGGCCCCTCATCGTCAACCTCCCCGCGACGGTCGAGATGTACACGCCGAACCTCTACGCCGACGTGGTCGAGTGGTTCTCCCGCCACGTCGCGCGTCGTGACGCGGTCATCCTCTCCCTGCACCCCCACAACGACCGCGGGACCGCCGTCGCGGCAGCGGAACTCGGCGTCCTCGCTGGCGCCGACCGGGTCGAGGGGACCCTCTTCGGCAACGGCGAGCGCACCGGCAACGTCGACGTCGTGACGCTGGCCCTCAACCTCTTCTCCCAGGGCGTCGACCCCGAGCTCGATCTCTCGGACATCGACAAGGTGCGTCACGTGGCCGAGTTCGCGACCCGGCTGCCGATCCACCCGCGCCACCCCTACGTCGGCGAGCTGGTCTACACCGCCTTCTCGGGCTCCCACCAGGACGCCATCAAGAAGGGGATGACGGCGATCGGGGGCACCTACGACGCGTGGGAGGTCCCCTATCTGCCGATCGACCCCCAGCACACCGGGCGCACGTACGAGGCGATCATTCGGGTCAACTCGCAGTCCGGCAAGGGTGGGGTGGCCTACGTCCTGTCGACCGAGCACGGGCTCGACCTCCCGCGGGCTCTCCAGGTCGAGTTCTCGAAGCGGGTGCAGGTCCTCGCCGAGGCCTCCGGCACCGAGATCTCGCCGGCCGAGATCTGGGACGCCTTCACCGAGGCGTACCTGCCCGAGGACCCCGCGATCCAGCTGCTGAGCAGCGAGGTCAGCACCGGCCAGCGGCACACCACGATCGTCGCCCAGCTGCTGGTGGACGGTCATCACCTCACCGTCACGGGCGAGGGCAACGGCCCGATCGACGCCCTGATGAACGGTCTGCGCCAGGAGCTCGACGTGCGCTTCGCCGTACGCGACTACCACGAGCACGCCCTGACGGCGGGCTCTGAGGCGTCGGCCGTGGCCTACGTCGAGGCGGAGGGTCCCGACGGTGGCACGTGGTGGGGCGTCGGCATGAGCTCGTCCATCCTCGACGCCTCGTTGGAGGCGGTCATCTCGGCCGCGAACCGACGCCGCTCGGTGCACGGTGACCATTAGCCTGACGGTGTGAGCTTCCACACCCTCGCCCCCATCCTGGGATGGGTGGCCGTGGGGGTCGGCCTCGTCGGCACGGCGGCTCAGTTCCGTCGGTTGCACCGGCGGGGCCTCGACGGGGTCTCGGTCGCCACGTGGGTCCTGTTCGTCCTGATGGGCGGGTTTTGGATCACCTACGGCGCCGTCGACCGATCGTGGACGATCGTCATGGGGAGCCTCATCGTCCTGCCCCTCCAGCTGGGGATCGTCCTGCGCTTGCGGCCGTGGCGCCACGGTCGGACGGTCCTCACCACCGCGACGTTCTTCGTCGCGTCGTGTGTGCTGCCGACCATGCTCTGGGGCTGGCCCGGGGGCGTCTACGGGACGGGCGTCGCGATGATGGTGAACCGCGGGCCCCAGCTGCTCGAGCTGGTGCGCGAGGTGCACGCGGCGGGCGTCTCGGTCGGCTCCTGGGCCCTCGGCTCGGTCGGCTCGGTGCTGTGGGTCGCCTACTACTCGGGGGCCCACCTCTGGGCCGCCCTCGCCGCGACGGCGGTCGCCGGCCTCGCGAACGTCGCGATCACCGTGCTCGCCTGGTGGCGCCACCGGGAGGCGATGGTGGCCCGAGAGATGGCCGAGGCCCTCGCCGTCTAGTGGAATCGAGCGGCGTAGGCGTTGATCGCCGGCTGCCCGCCCAGGTGCGCGTAGAGGACGTTGGCGTCGGGCTCGATCTCGTGGCGCTGGACGAGGTCGATCAGGCCGGCGAGCGACTTGCCCTCGTAGACGGGGTCGGTGATCATCGCCTCCAGCGAGGCGCCCAGCCCGATGGCGTGGAGCGTGCGCTCGTCGGGGACCCCGTACGTGCCGGCGTGGTAGCGAGTGTCGAGGATGATCTCCTCGTCGCCGATCTTGCGTCCGACGCCGATGAGTTCGGCCGTCGCCCGGGCGATCCGGGTGATCTGGCGACGCGTCTCGACCGGCTTCGCCGAGGCGTCGATCCCGATGACCTTGTGAGGCAGGTCGTGGAGGGCGAAGCCCGCGACCATGCCCGCCTGGGTCGACCCGGTCACCGAGCACACCACCACGTAGTCGAAGGCGACGCCCATCTCCTTCTCCTGGGCCTCGACCTCGAGAGCCCAGTTGGCGAAGCCCAGTCCACCGAGCCGGTGGTCCGAGGCGCCGGCCGGAATCGCGTAGGGCCGATGGCCCGCGGCCTCGAGCTCCGCGAGGGCGTGCTCCCAACTCGCCTTCACGCCGATGCCGAAGTCGGCCTTCACCAGGCGAACGTCGGCCCCCATGATCCGGCTCAGCAGGATGTTGCCCACCCGGTCGTAGGTGACGTCGGGCCAGTCGACCCAGCTCTCTTGGATCAAGACGCACTTGAGCCCGACCTTGGCCGCGGCGGCGGCCACCTGGCGCGTGTGGTTCGACTGGACGCCACCGATCGAGACGAGGGTGTCGCACCCCTGTGCCAGGGCGTCGGCGACGAGGTACTCGAGCTTGCGGACCTTGTTGCCCCCGAAGGCCAGGACCGAGTTGACGTCCTCACGCTTCGCCCAGATCGTCGCCCCGCCCAGGTACTCCGTGAGTCGGTCGAGTCGGTGGATCGGAGAGGGGCCCAGCATCAGCGGGTAGCGGGGGAAATCTGCGAGAGACATCGTTCTCCTCTCCGAACACCTGGCCTGACGTTATCCCAGGTCTACCGACGCTTCCGGCGCGAGCGCTCCAGCCGGTAGCGCTGGGGGAGGCCGCGGCGGACGTCTCGCAGGACCTCGACGCGCTCGGCGTCGGGGGTGAAGTGCTGTCCCTCGCGTACGGGCCCGACGTCGCCGATCGGGCGACCCGCGGCGGCGGCCTCGGCGAGTCGCGCCACGCCCCGGAGCTGGGCCACCAGCGGATCGGGGACCTGGACGACCTCGCGCTCGAGGGTGTCGGCGTAGATCTGGCACCAGAGGTCCGACTGGGCACCTCCGCCGAGCAGGCGGATCGGCTCCAGTCGTCGGCCCGCGAATCGCTCGACGTAGGAGAACAGCCACGCGCTGTTGGCTGCCACGCCCTCCATGACGGCGCGCACCATGTCGGCGCGCGACGTCGTGATCGACAGGTCGCTGAAGCCGGCCCGGGCGGACTTGTCGTCGACGGGGGAGCGCTCGCCCGCGAGCCAGGGGGCGAAACGCACGCCGCGTGCTCCCGGGGGCGAGGTCGCCGCCAGGGCGGTGAGGTCGTCGTAGCTGGGCGGGTCGTCGCCGAGGGTGCCGCGGAACCACTCGAGGGCCTTGGCGCCGACCTCCTGGTTGTTGATGACCAGGTAGCGGTCGTTCGAGAGCCCCGGGATGGCGGTGATGCCGTGGACCACGTCGGTCTTCTTCTGCGGGACGGGACAGGCGATCCACGACGTCGTCGACAGGGCGAGGTGCGTCGCGTAGGGCTCGGTCGCCCCGGCCCCGAGGGCCGCGGCGTGCAGGTCGGGGATGCCCGTCGTCACCGGGACGTCGTGGGGGACGCCCCACTCCCGGGCGACGTCGGGAAGGAGGCTGCCGACGACGGCCCCGAAGGGGACGAGCGGCGGGAGCCGCGATCCGTCGATCCCGGCGAGGCGGAGCAGGTCGTCGTCGTAGGCCAAGCGGTCCAGCCGCCGGTTGTCGGTCATCCACATGGCCAGGCGCGACGCGTGGGTCGCGCTAGCGACGCCCGTGAGGCGCATCGTGAGGAAGTCGACCGGCTCGAGGAACCAGCGCGTGCGCTCGACGAGTTCGGGTTCGTCGTGCGCGAGGTAGAGGAGATGTCCCACGGGATCGGCGCCGGCGAGGGAAGGTGCCCCTCCGGTCTTGCGGACGAAGGCGAGGACGGCGCGCGGGTTGTATCCCTGGACCGGTCCGCCGACGGCCGAACGGCTGTAGGGGCCGCCTCGCGTGTCCATCCAGGTGAGACAGGGCCCCGTCGGCTCTCCGCTCGCGTCGACGGGCACCGTGGAGGCGTACTGGCCGGTCACCGCCACGCCACGCAGACGGCGGGCTCGATCGTCGACGGCGAGCAGACGTCCGGCCCGGGCTTGGATGAGGGCCCACCACTCGCGGGGGTCCTGGGTCGCGGCGCCGCGCTCGTCGTAGTGCGTGCCGACGGCGTCGACGCCGTACTCGACGACCTCGCCCGACTGGTCGACGACGCCGACCTTCGGCCCACCGGTGCCGAGGTCGATGGCGAGGTAGACGTCGCTCACGGCTCCGGGACCGCCATCTGGTGGTCCATCATGTCGGCCATGAAGAACCGGATCAGGTCGTCGGTCTCGGGGGTCGGCCCGCCGGGAACGCCGCCGTAGATCGCGCCGCTCTGGGCCGGTTGGTCACGGTGGGCCCGGGCGTAGTCGACGGCGGCGGCGAGGTCGGTGGCCCACCGCTCGGCGACGCCCGGCTGGGTCTGCGGTCGCGTCACGGCTATGTGGAGCGCGTTGGGATACTGCTGACCGTTGAGCCGCCAGCCCCGGGTGCGGAGGAAGTCGTTCACGTGGTACACGTCGAAGTCGTCGGCGGTGAAGGAGAAGAGGAACGTCGGTCGGCCGATGACCCGCAACTCCGGGTGCTCCTCCACCGCGGCCCGCATCGTGGCGGCCGTCGCGAGGATCTCTCCCGCGTAGCGTCGGTAGCCCTCGCGACCGAGGCTGACCATGGCCGCCCAGGTGGCGGCGAGCAGTCCCCCGGACCGTGAGCCGTCCATGCCCGGCGAGCAGTACTTCCCGCCGGACCAGTCGGTCTGGTAGAAGTACTGCGCGTTGCGCAGCGCCTGGTCGTTGAAGGCGAGGACGCTGGTCCCCTTCAGGGCGTAGCCGTACTTGTGGGTGTCGGCCGACATGGTGGTCACTCCCGGCACCGCGAGGTCGAACGGTGGGACGTCGTAGCCGAGCTCTCGCGCGAAGGGCAGGATGAAGCCGCCGAGGCAGCCGTCGACGTGCAGGCCGACGTCGTGGCGGAGGGCGAGCTCGCCGAGCTCCTCGATCGGGTCGATCGTGCCGTAGCCGTAGTTGGTGGCTGAGCCGACCAGCGCGACGGTGTCGTCGTCGACGTGATCGGCCACCCAGTCGAGGTCGACCTGGCCGGTCGTGCGATCCACCGGGGCCACGCGCATCTCGACGCCGAAGAGGTGTCCCGCCTTCGAGAAGGCCGGGTGGGCCGTCTCGGGCTTGATCATGTTGGGCTGCGTCGTCCGTCCGCGGTTCGCCTCGCGGTAGGCGAGGACGGCGTGGGCGATCGAGGCCGAACCCCCCGACGTGATGAGGCCGGCGGGCGTCGCATCCCCGCGGGGCGTGGCGTGCAGCAGGTCGAGCGTCATCGCGATGACCTCGGACTCGAACTTGGTGGCCGACGGGCACATATCGCGCTGGAGTGTGTTCACGTGGCTGAAGTAGCCGAAGGCGTGGTTGAGGAAGTCGTAGTGGTCGTGATCGCCGCAGTACATCGTGCCCGAGCACTGGCCGGTCTCCCACGTGCGATCTTCGGCCGCGGACATCGCCTCGAGCTGCGTCAGGATCTCCTCGCGGGGGATCCCCACGTCGGGCAGGGCACGCTGGATCGCGAAGCGGTCGTCGTAGGGAAAACTCATGGGGGCTCCTCGGGCTCGACCTGCCGAGCGTACGCCGAGGAGTGGGGTTAGCTCGTCACGTGAGCAGTGCGATCGCGTGACGAGCTAACCCCACCAGTGGGTTCACCCCTTTCGGATGGCGACCGCGATCGGCGGCGTCGCGCGGCGACGTTCGTAGTTGGCAATCTCGCCGTCGTGGCGGAGAGTGAGCCCGATGTCGTCCCAGCCATTGATGAGTCGTTCTCGCACGACCGGGTCGAGGTCGAAGGTCCGGCGCCACCCGTGCGCCGGGACCTCGATCGTGAGCGTCGTGACGTCGATGACGACGTGGGCACGGGGGTCGTCGGTCACGAGGGTGGCCAGCTCGGCCACCGAGGCCGCGTCGAGCTGAACCGTGACGAGCCCCTGCTTCGCCGCGTTGTTCCGGAAGATGTCCCCGAACGACGAGGCGATCACGGCCTCGAAGCCGTAGTCCATGAGGGCCCACACGGCGTGCTCACGAGACGAGCCCGTCCCGAAGCGGGCCGCCCCCACCAGGATGCTCGCCCCCTGGTACTCGGGCCGGTTGAGCACGAAGGCCGGGTCGTCGCGCCACTCGCTGAAGAGTCCGCGCCCGAAGCCGGTTCGCTCGACGCGCTTCAGCCACTCCGAGGGGATGATCTGGTCGGTGTCGACGTCGGATCGACCGAGGGGGACGCCCCGTCCCTCGATGACGGTGACTGCCTTCACTGCCCCACCTCCGTCGGCGATGCGAAGCGGCCGAGGACGGCCGTGGCGGCGGCGACCGCGGGTGACACGAGGTGCGTGCGACCACCCCGCCCCTGGCGCCCCTCGAAGTTGCGGTTCGACGTGGAGGCGCTGCGCTGCCCGGGCGTCAGCTGGTCGGGGTTCATCCCGAGGCACATCGAGCACCCGGGCTCGCGCCACTCGAAGCCGGCGTCGACGAAGACCCGGTCGAGTCCCTCCGCCTCGGCGGCTCGCTTGACCCGGTGGGAACCGGGGACGACGAGGGCCCGCACGCCGGGCGCCACGTGCTGTCCTCGAGCGACGGCGGCGGCGGCGCGGAGGTCCTCGATACGCGAGTTGGTGCACGAGCCGATGAAGACGACGTCGACGGGGATCTCGCGCACGGGGGTTTCGGGCGCCAGGTCCATGTAGGCGAGCGCCCGCACCACGGCTTCACGCTGCTCGGCGGGCGCGTCGTCGGGGGAGGGGATCCGCCCATCGAGCGCGACGACCTGAGCCGGGTTGGTTCCCCAGGTGACCATCGGGCTGAGGGTGGCGGCGTCGATGACCACCTCGGCGTCGAAGGCGGCGTCCGAGTCGCTCGCGTACTGGCGCCAGCGCTCCGCAGCCCGCTCGAACTCCTCGCCCGAGGGGACCCCGGGTCGACCACGTAGGTACTCGATCGTCGTCTCGTCGACGGCGACGAGACCCGCCCGAGCCCCGGCCTCGATGCTCATGTTGCAGACGGTCATGCGACCCTCCATCGAGAGGGCGCGAATGGCCTCGCCGCGGTACTCGACCACGTAGCCGGCCCCGCCCCCGGTGCCCAATCGGCCCACGATGGCGAGGACGAGGTCCTTCGCCGTCACGTCGGCGGGAAGGACCCCCTCGACCGTGACGGCCATGGTTCGAGCCCGGGACTGGGGCAGCGTCTGAGTCGCCAGGACGTGCTCGACCTCGCTGGTGCCGATGCCGAAGGCCAGCGCACCCATGGCTCCGTGGGTCGACGTGTGCGAGTCGCCGCAGACGATCGTCATGCCCGGCTGCGTCACTCCGAGCTCGGGGCCGATCACGTGGACGATGCCCTGGTTCTCGTGCCCTCGAGGGAAGAGGGTGACGCCGAACTCGCGGCAGTTCTCGTCGAGGACCTCCAGCTGTCGTCGGGAGATCGGGTCGGCGACGGGCGTCGAGATCGGGTCGGTCGGGACGTTGTGGTCGGCGGTGGCCAGCGTCCGGTCGGGGCGACGGACCGGACGCCCAGCCAGGCGTAGTCCGTCGAAGGCCTGGGGGCTCGTGACCTCGTGAACGAGGTGCAGGTCGATGTAGAGCAGGGGCGGCTGGTCCGACGGCGTGGCGACGAGGTGCTCGTCCCAGATCTTCTCGTAGAGCGTGCGGCCCGACATCTAGCGAATCCCCGTGATCCGCACGCGCAGGACTCCCGACGGCGCCTCGTACGCCACCGTCTCACCGAGGGCGTGGCCGAGCAGGGCGGCGCCGAGGGGCGAGTTGGGGGAAGCGACCGGGATGCCCTCCGGGCGCTCCTCGATGGACCCGATGAAGAACTCCTGAGCGTCGTCGTCGCCGTCGCCCTCGTAGACGACCGAGACGATCGAGGCGTGCTGGACGACCTCGGCGTTCTCGTCCCGCTCCACGATCTCGTGGTTGCGGATGACCTGGTCGATCTGGCGGATCCGGGCCTCCATCTTGCCCTGCTCGTCCTTCGCGGCGTGGTAGTCGCCGTTCTCCGAGAGGTCGCCTAACGCGCGGGCCGCCTCGATGACGCGGGCGATCTCGGAGCGCCCCACCGTGGTCAGGTGGTGGTACTCCGCGCGCAGCTTGTCGAGCGTTTCACGGGTGATCCGATGGATGTCGCCGGCCATGGGTCTCGTCTCCTCGGTAGGAAACCACTTTACCGGCGGGCTTCTGCGAGGGTGGGCCGGTTTGCTCGCGGGCGCGGCGGCCGAGCAGACTGACGCGAAAGGGGGTGGCGGGTGAGCGTCCATCGGGTGGCAGTGATCGGCGGTGACGGGATCGGTCCCGAGGTGACCGCGGCCGCGCTCGAGGTCGTGGCGGCGGCGGGAGTCGAGGTCGCGACGACGGCCTTCGACCTCGGGGCCGCACGGTATCTGCGCGACGGCTTCGTGCTCGACGACGCGACCCTCGAGGAGCTGCGCGCGCACGACGCGATCCTCCTCGGCGCCATCGGCCCCGCGATCGGCGACACGCGGATCCCGGGGGGCGTCCTCGAGCGGGGACTGCTGCTGCGTCTGCGTTTCGGCCTCGACCTCTACATCAACTACCGACCCTTCGAGGGGGTGGCGGGTTCGCTCGCGGCGGGAACGCGCTTCGCCATCGTGCGGGAGAACACCGAGGGCCCGTACGCGGGAGAGGGCGGCACGCTGCGACGCGGCACGTCCCACGAGATCGCCACGCAGGGCTCGGTGAACACTCGATTCGGCGTCGAGCGCTGCGTCCGCTACGCCTTCGAGCGGGCAGCCGCCTCAGCGCGACCCAAGGTGACGCTCGTCCACAAGACGAACGTCCTCACCTTCGCCGGCGACCTCTGGTCCCGGGTGGTCGCCGAGGTGCGCTCCGAGTACCCGCAGGTCGAGGTCGACTACAACCACGTCGACGCTGCCTGCATCTACCTCGTCGAGGACCCGGGCCGCTACTCCGTCATCGTCACCGACAACCTGTTCGGGGACATCCTCTCGGACCTCGCGGGGGCCGTCAGCGGCGGGATCGGCTACGCGGCGAGCGCCAATCTGAACCCGGCTCGTACCGGGGCCTCGCTGTTCGAGCCGGTGCACGGCGCCGCCCACGACATCGCGGGAACCGGCCGGGCGAACCCGCTCGCCGCCATTTCGTCGGCCGCCCTCATGCTCGAGCACCTGGGCGAGACCGACGCGGCTCGCCGGATCGAGCGCGCGGTGGCAGACTCTGACGCGAAGGTGATCGCCGCCGGGACGGCCGCGATCACCGCGGCCGTGATTGAGAGGTTGTGATGCCCATTACCCCGACGAAGAAGATCTGGATGGACGGCCAGATGGTCGACTGGGACCAGGCGAACGTGCACGTGCTGAGCCACGGGCTCCACTACGGCACGGGCGCCTTCGAGGGAATTCGGGCCTATCCGACATCGTCGGGAGTGGCCGTGTTCCGCCTGCGCGAGCACATGGCGCGCCTGCTGCGCAGCTGCCGCGTTCTGATGTTCGACATCCCCTACACGCTCGACGAACTCTGCGACGCCGTCACCGAGACCGTGCGCGTCAACGACGTCCCGAACGGCTGCTACATCCGACCGCTCGTCTACCTCGGATACGGCGAGATGGGCGTGAACCCCCTCCTCGCCCCAGTGAACGTGGCGGTGGCCGTCTGGCCCTGGGGGGCCTACCTCGGCGACGAGGGCGTGGCGAAGGGCGTGCGGATGAAGATCTCGTCGTGGCGCCGCCACGATCCCAACGCCATGCCCACCGCGGCCAAGGCGACGGGCCACTACCTGAACTCGTCGTTGGCGAAGGTCGAGGCCCTGAAGGCCGGCTACGACGAGGCGATCATGCTCGGGCCGGACGGGCGAGTCTCCGAGTGCACCGGAGAGAACCTCTTCGTCGTGCGTGACGGGGTGATCCTCACGCCGCCGCCGTCCGAGGCCGGGGCCCTCGCGGGCATCACCCTCGACTCGGTGGTGACGATCGCCCAGGACCAGGGCTACACCGTTCGCTTCGAGGCCCTCGCCCGCACCGATCTCTATCTCGCCGACGAGGCCTTCCTCACCGGCACGGCCGCCGAGGTCGTCCCGATCGCGTCGGTGGACGACCGTCCGGTGGGCGACGGCACGCCCGGTCCGATCACGACGGCCATCAAGTCCATCTACCACGACGCGGTGCGGGGGGACGTCGAGCGCTATCGCTCCTGGCTGACGCAGGTCTGAACGCCGGGTGCCCCGTGGCGGCGGGGGTAGTGTCGTAACGTGACGCAGCCTTCGTTTGTCCCGGTCCCGGCCACCGGCGCCGTTCGACGCACCCTCGCGACCCCCACCCCCTCGATCGGCCGTCCCGCGAAGGCGGGGCTGCAGCGCTCACCCCATCCGCCGAGCGGATCCGGTGCGGGGACTCCGGCTCCGGACGCCGGATACGTGCTGGCGATCGCCCACCACGAGTTCGAGCACGCGTCGTTCGAGCACGGTCACGACCGAGAGGACGTCATCCTCGGCGTCGCCCTGGTCGCCGCCAAGCGAGCCTCCCTCATCGGTCGGGGACCGACGCCCACCGACGTTCGCGTCGCGATGGAGGCCCTAGGGCTGACGGGCGGCGCGACCGTGAGTCACCACGACGCCGAGCCCTTCGCGGGGCTCGCGCACAGCTACTTCCGGCAGCGGGAGTTCGTCGACGCGGTGACGCCCGAGCGTCTCCTCGCCGCTACGACCCCGCGCTAGGAGGACACCGACGAGAGGAGTTCCATGGGTTACGTGCTCAACGACGAGCAGCGCGCCTTTCGCGACGTGATGCGCCGGTTCGTGGAGGAGAGAATCGCTCCCCACGCCGCGGAGTACGACCGCGACCAAGTGTTCCCCCAGAAGAGCTTCGACGCCTGCGTCGAGATGGACCTCCCGTCTCTCAACGTGCCCGCCGCCTACGGAGGGGCCGGTGCGGACATGGTGACCCAGGCGATCATGGCGGAGGAGATCGCCCGGGCCTGTGCGTCGACGTCGGTGACGATGCTCATCTCGAAGCTCGGGATGCTGCCCATCATGAACTTCGCCTCCGAGGAGATCAAGCAGGCGTACCTCCCCCGGATCGCCAGTGGGGAGATCCAGGCCAGCTACTGCCTCTCGGAGGCCGACGCGGGCTCGGACGTCGCGGCGATGCGCACGCGGGCCGTGCGCGACGGGGATAGTTACGTCATCAACGGGTCGAAGTACTGGATCACCAACGCGGGGATCTCCGACACCTACACCGTCTTCGCCAGCACCGACCCGGATGCCCGGGGCCGGGGCATCACCTGCTTCCTCGTCGAGAAGGACTGGGCGGGGGTCGAGTTCCCCAAGCACGAGGACAAGATGGGACTTCGCGCCTCTCCCACGGGGGAGGTCGTCTTCCGTGACGTGCGCGTCCCGCTATCGCACCGAGTCGGCGAGGAGGGTCAGGGCTTTCACATCGCGATGCACACCCTCGACCGGTCCCGCCCGACGATCGGTGCTCAGGCCGTGGGGATCGCCCAGGGGTCGATCGACTACGCGGCCCAGTACATGACACAGCGCCAGGCCTTCGGACACCCGATCAGCGACCTGCAGGGACTGCGCTTCATGTTGGCCGACATGGCGATCCGCACCGAGGCGGCGCGGGCGATGGTCTATCACGCGTGCGCCACGATCGACGCCGGCGACCCGGACCACAATCTGAGCTACCTCGGTGCCGCGGCGAAGGCCTTCGCCTCGGACACGGCGATGAGCGTGGCCACCGACGCGGTACAGCTGCTCGGCGGCTACGGGTTCACCAAGGACTTCCCGGTGGAGCGTTTCATGCGTGACGCGAAGATCACCCAGATCTACGAGGGCACCAACCAGATTCAGCGCGTCGTCGTCGCCAAGCAGTTGCTCGGATAGCGCGTTCCGGTCCCGCGGGGATCGTGCGTCGTGGTGACGGGAGACCCGGGTTGGAGGACGCAGCGAACGGAACGGTCCGCGGGGCGAGCAGGTGATTGGTCACGAACCCACTCTTCACGATCCTCGCTCGTTCCCGGCCCGCCTGGCGACGGGCCGACCCGCGTCGGGTGGCGACTCCTCTCGGTCGCGCACCGAACGTGGGGGAGATGTGTTGCTCGCAAGGTGAGCGATCGTCGTCGGTGGGATCGAGTGGCCGGGTTCGCTTCGAACGACGCGCTCGAACGATCAGCCAGGGAGGGTGACCCGTCAACGGTGCGGCGACCGTCGCGACCCCTCGGATCGTGTGGCGCGGTCGAGCAACGTCACGTCGCGGGCCACGGCCCGCCGATACGACCTCGGGTCTTTGATTGATCGCCGCGTGACATTCCCGGTCGCGTGATAACGTCCGTCAATCGCTCTGGGGGGAGAGTGGCGCCGATGCCGTCGATCGTGGCCGTCCGCGGCCCGAATGTGACTGAGTACTACTCAGGTGCGAGACGCGGGACGTGCGGCGGACGGTCCACCTCGTGACGAAGCGGCCGAGCGAGCCGGTCGTGGCGCTTCCTCCGGTGACGATATGGTGACTCGTTCGGTCGCCTTCGTCGGTCGCCTCCGCCGGGCCTCGTTGACCGATTCTCGGAGCATCCTGCTGGCGATGCTGGTCTCGCTGCTTCTGATCGGCGCCGGCCGTCACGGGGAGGTCTTCGAGGTCTCCGATCGGGTGATCTTCGCCGGAGTCATCGTCCTCCTCTCCGTTCCCGTGGTGCGCCGTCTCCGCGCGGGCGAGTTCCGACGCCTCGCGTGGGGGCTGCTCCTGGTGGCGGAGGGCCTCACGGCGACGGCCGGTCTGCTGTTCGGCTCCCTGCCGAGGGGCGTGAATCCCTTCGCCCCGCCCACCGCCAACCTCGAGTTCGCGGTCATGATCAGCGTCTGCGGCGTCGCGTTCGTTCTGGCCCTCGCGTACTCCTCGCTCAGCACGCTGACCCTATCGCTGAAGATCGACGCGGTCGCGGGCGGGCTGGCGCTGTCCGCCGCACTCAGTTGGCTCTATCTCAACCGTGTGCTGGGGCAGGTGTCCGAGGTCTTCACGCGTCTGAATCATCGTGAGCACTGGGTCATCGGCATGGCCCTCGTCGCCATCATCGTCATCGCCGCGACGGCCACGACGATGGTCGACGTGACGAGAGACCACGTCGTCCCCTACGTCGGTGGTGCCGCACTGGTGATCTCGGTGGGCATGGTCCTGGCGCAGCGCGACGCGGTCCACGACACCGCGCACTGGGGCGTGCTCATCGACCTCAGCTGGATCGCGGCGTACGCCCTCGGTGGCTGGGCGGCCTCCATCGACGTCGACCGGCCCACGACGCGGAACGTGTCCCACGAGTCGGTGTCGAGCTACGTGCAAGCTCGCAAGATCGCGGCGTTCGGCCTCCTGGCGATGATCGTGACCTCACTCGCCGCGCTCTTTCGCGATCCACCGGTCGTGGGGGGTCTCGCCCTGGCCGCCATCCTGGTTCTCCTCGTCCGGCTCCTCATGTCCCTTCGGATCGAGCGAGTCCAGTCGGATGCGTTCAAAGCCCTCGCGGAGACCGACGCGCTCACGGGTCTCGCCAACCGGCGAGCCCTGGCGCGCGCCGAGGACGACGGAGCCGCGGACGGGACGAGTGGAGTCGGCGGCGTGATCCTCGTCGATCTCGACAACTTCAAGGAGGTCAACGACTCACTCGGCCATCGAGCAGGCGATCTGGTGCTGGTGCAGTTGGCCCATCGTCTGCGAGGGGGTGTCGACACCCCGGGAGTTCTCGCGCGCCTCGGGGGCGATGAGTTCGCAATGTACCTGCCGCACGCGTCGCGCGAGGAGCTGACGGTGGTGGCCCATCGCATCGAGGGACTGGTCCGAGAGCCAACGGAGGTCGACGGACTGTCCTTGCAGCTCAGCGCCAGTGTGGGCGTCGCCGTTCGCGTGGTCGATGGTGAGTCGCAGGACGAGTTGATTCGCAAGGCGGACATCGCGATGTACCGAGCCAAGGGAGATCGCTCGGGGGTGAGGCACTACGACTTCGAGCACGATCGAAGCGATCCGAGTCGTCTCGTGCTCTTCGGGAGGGTGAGTCAGGCCGTGCGCGACCAGAGCATTGGAGTCCACCTCCAACCCGTGGTCCACGTCGGCACCTCGTCCATCGTGGGGTGCGAGGCACTGGCTCGGTGGAGCCCGGAAGGCTATGGCCCGATACCGCCCGATCGCTTCGTGCCCATGATCGAGCTGCAGGGTCTGATGGTCCCCTTCACCGAGCACGTACTGCGCCGTTCCATCGATCAGGTACAGAGCCTGGGTGACGCACACGGGTTGCACCGACTCAGCGTGAACGTGTCCGAGCGTGACTTCGTCAACGGCGACTTTCCCCAACTCCTTCATCGCGTGCTCGGCGAGAGCGGCTTCCCTCCGACACGGCTCACGATCGAGATCACCGAGAGCATCCTGGCCAACGACAACGAGAAGGTGGGCCGGGGCATCGAGTCGCTTCGCCGTTCGGGCGTGCGAATCTCGGTCGACGACTTCGGGACGGGGTTCTCGGCACTCTCCAAGCTGGTCGACTTCTCCGTCGACGAGCTGAAGATCGACAAGGCCTTCACGCGTCGCCTCCTCACCAACGACAAGGCGCTCGCGGTCGTGAAGGCCGCCATCGAACTGGGAAGGGCGATGAGTCTCGACGTGGTCGCCGAGGGCGTCGAGACGGCCGAGATCTACGACGCGCTCGCGAACCTGAACGTCGACCTCATCCAGGGGTACCACATCGCCCGTCCCATGCCCATCGAGGAGTGTCGCGGGTTCCTCGCGTCGTACGGAGGGAACCGCCTCCCCCCCGGCTGAGACCCGTCGACCTTGGGTACGCTGGCCCGGTCATGAGCGACGATCCAATCCCCACCGAGAGTACGAATGCTGGTCATGGTGACGCGCCGGCGGTGATGGCGCGACGCGGTCTCGCCCGGCTCGATGCGACGGCCGTGCTCGAGGTGGTCGACTCGCTCGACCTACGCCCGAGCGCCCGTCTCTCACCGGCCGTGGCCGTTCCGCTGCGGGGACTCCACCAGCGGCGCGACCTCTCCGCGTTCGTCGCCGGTGCGCCGATCGTCGCCGTGCGGGCTCTGCTCGAACTCATGGTCGCCGGTGCGCTCGACCGTGTCGTCACCGCACTCGGAGACCACGCGGACCATCCGTCCTACGAGCAGCTAGCCCACGCCGTGGACGCCCTGGCGTCCGACGGCGTCACGGGGGACGAGATCGCGGCCCTCCTCGCCTTCGCCGTCAGCGAATCGTTCCCGGCCGCCCCCCACTGTCGCCGACTGCTGGACGAGCGTCCCGAGTGGGCACTACCGGCGGTGGAGGTGGCACCCGTGCGCTCGGTGCTCGCCCCGCGAGACGTCGATCCCGAGGTGCGGGCCCGTCGGCAGGCGCGCAAGGAGGCGGAGAAGGCTCAGCGTCGCGCGACCGCGCACCCCGCCCCCCGCGGCGCGAAGACGAAGGGCCCGACGGGCGCTCCTCCCACGGCGACGCCCTCGACGCCGCGGCCGAGTCGCGTCGCACCGATCGAGGTGGTGCGACGGAGTGCGCGACTCACTCCGGCGGAGGCGCGTCGCGTCGATCTCGCCCACCCGCTGGCCGGAGTGGTCGTGCACGTGGAGATGCCCTTCAGCGAGCCGGACCCGGCGCAGCCGGAGATCCGCAGCAAGGAGCGGCCGGCCCTCGTCGTTGCGGCCGCCCCCGACGCCGTCCTCGTGCGGGGCGTGTACTCGAACCCGGGCCCCGGTCGTCGCGTCTTCGGGCCCTGGAGGCGGCTCGGCCTCGATCACGTCTCCTACGTGGCCGACGAGCACGTCCTGCTCGAGGTGGCTCCGAGCGACGTGCGCGAGGTCGGGCGACTGAGCGACGAGGAGTGGAACGGCCTCCAGTAGGCGCCTCGCTCGACCGACCTACGATCGGGTCATGGACCACCAGTTCCGCACGATCATCGAACCCTTCCGGATCCACTCGGTGGAGCCACTGCGGATGACGACCGCATCCGAGCGGGAGGTCGCCATCCGCGCCGCCGGCTACAACCTCTTCAGTCTGCGCGCCGAGGACGTGCTGATCGACCTCTTGACGGACTCGGGGACGGGCGCGATGTCTCGTGACCAGTGGGCGGCGATCCAGCACGGCGACGAGAGCTACGCGGGGTCCCCGTCGTGGTTCCGGTTCGAGGCGGCGGTGAAGGACCTCTTCCCCTTCCGCCACATCATCCCCACCCACCAGGGGCGGGCCGCCGAGAAGATCCTCTTCACCGCGCTCGGTGGTCCGGGCAAGGTCGTGCCGAACAACACCCACTTCGACACCACTCGCGCGAACGTCGAGGCGAGTGGGGCCGACGCCGTCGACCTCGTGATCGAGGAGGGGCACGACCCCGCACTGGACCACCCGTTCAAGGGGAATATGGACCTCGCCGCCCTGGAACGGGTCCTCGAGGAGCGGGGGCGCGACGTTCCGGTCGTGATGCTCACGGTGACCAACAACTCCGGTGGTGGTCAGCCGGTCTCCCTCGAGAACATCCGAGGTGTGAGCGAGATCTGCCACCGCTACGGCATTCCGTTCTTCCTCGACGCGTGCCGCTTCGCAGAGAACGCCTGGTTCATCCACGAGCGGGAGCCGGGCCAAGGTGAGCGCGAGGTCGCGGACATCGTGCGCGAGATGGCGTCGCTCGCCGACGGCATGACCATGTCGGCGAAGAAGGACCCCTTCGGGAACATCGGTGGCTGGTTGGCGCTCAACGACGACGCCCTCGCCGAGTCGTGCCGCAACCTGCTCATCCTCACCGAGGGCTTTCCGACCTACGGGGGGCTCGCCGGACGCGACCTCGAGGCGTTGGCTCAGGGGCTCTCGGAAGCGGTGCACCACGACTACCTGCGCTACCGGATCCGCTCGACCGCCTACCTCGGTGAGGCGCTGCGCGACGCCGGGGTCCCCGTGGTCTGGCCCATCGGGGGTCACGCCGTCTACCTCGACGCGAAGGCGCTCCTGCCCCACATCGACCCGCTGGCCTACCCGGGCCAGGCGCTCTCGGTCGCCCTCTACGAGCTCGGTGGGGTGCGCTCCGTCGAGATCGGCACCGTGATGTTCGGTCGCCACCCCGACGGCTCCGAGCAGCCGGCAGCGATGGAGTTGGTGCGCCTGGCCATCCCTCGACGCACCTACACGCAGAGTCACATCGACTACGTCATCGAGGTGGTCACCGCGGTCGCCGAACGAGCCGAGAGTCTGCGCGGGTATCGGATGGTCCACGAGCCACCGGCGCTGCGCCACTTCACCGCGCGGTTCGAGCCTCTCCTCTAGGACGGCGGAGCGACCAGGCGACGAGCGCGAGACCGGCGGCGGCGAGCGCGAGACCGGCGAGCTGGACGCCGACAGAGCCGGAGTGGGAGTTCTGCCCGAGGAGGAGGCGTTCGTCGGTCGAGCGCACGACACCCCACACCGTCATGGCCCATCCGGCGATCAGCCCGGGTCGACGCCCGAGCCCACGATGCTCCAGACCGATAAGAATCGCCCAGAGCGTGCCGTCCTCGGCCCCCTGGATGAGGGGGACGGGCACACGCTTGCCGACCTGACCGTGATAGTGGAGTCCGAACCACTGGTGGGTGAGGTGACCACCGCCCGCGACCATGAACTGTGGTCCGAGCACGCGCCCGAGGGCCCACCCCGCGACCAGGGCGGGGACGACGGCGTCGGCGAAGGCCGCGAGTGAGACGCTCGGCCACCAGCGTCGTACCAGGTAGACGGCCACCGGGACGGCGGCGGCGATGCCGCCGAAGCTGGCGAGGCCCCCCTCCCACACCGCGAACCAGCGAGCCGGATCGTGGGCGTAGATCGACCAGTTCGTCGCCACGTGGGCGACGCGGGCCCCGACGAGGGCGGCCACCACGATCCATCCGGCGAAGGCGGCCACGCGGCTGACGTCGAGGCCGCGGCGCGCGAGTCGTCGACCCAGGTACAGGTAGGTGACGTAGGCGGCGACGGCGAGGCCCAGGCCGTAGAGGTGGAAGACGAGGGGGCCGAGGTGGATCGCGGTCGGGACGCCGGACACTGCGGGCGGACTACGCGCGCGGCCGACCGGCGCCGGCGAACCCGTAGCCGAGGCGCACGGGCGTGATGTGGACCGTGTAACCCGTGCTCGGAGCCTCGATCATCATTCCGTGGCCGAGGTACATGGCGACGTGTTCGTCACCGTTGTAGCCGTAGAAGAGCAGGTCGCCCGGCTGGAGGTCCCAGAGGGGGACGCGCACCGTGTCCGCGAACTGAGCGCCGGAGTAGTGGGGGAGGTAGATCCCGGCGGCCTCGTAGGCGAGCATCACGAGCCCGGAGCAGTCGACGCCGGAGCGCGACGCCCCTCCCCAGACGTACGGAACGCCCAGGAAGCTGAGGGCGGCTCGAATGGCGATGTCGGCGCGCGAGTTGGGGGGTGGGGCCGGGAACCCCGCGACCGGCTTCGCGTTGCTGAGGGCGCTCGCCGAGGCCGCGTTCGCCGCGGCCTGCTGCTGGTTGATGTAGTAGGCGATCTGACCCTTCACCTTGCTCAGCGTGTTCTGGAGTGACGCTTGCAGCAACTTCGCCTCGTGGAAGGCCTTGGCGGCGGTGCGCGCGGCGTCGGCCGCCTTGCGGTCCTCGGCGGCGAGGATCGAACGCTCCTGGGTCAACTTGATCTTGTAGTTCTTGAGGTTCGCGATCTGGGTGCTGATATTGCCCTGGGCGAACTGGCCGTAGACCTGTGTCGCGCCGATCTGCGTGGCGTTGGCCGAGAAGAGCGGGTTGTTGCTGGCCGCGGCTCCGGCCATCACGTAGGCGAAGACCGCGTCCTGGCGGAGTTGGGTGTTGCCGTGGGCGACCTGGCGCTCGATCTGGGCGACGATGTTCTTCGTGTTGACGATGACGTTGTTGATGTGGTGGAGGTTGATGAGCGTCGCGTCGTACTTCTGGCCGAAGTAGCCCACCCGGTTGTTGATCGTCTGGATCTGCTTGTAGAGGGTGGCCGCCTCCGCCCGGGCGTTGGTGAGCCCGGTCGCCCCCGCCGTGGCGGTGGGGGCGACGAGCGTTCCGAGCGTGGCCGCGACGGCGAGCGCCGACCCTACGAGTCGGCGTCCACGCAGCCTGTGCGGCGGCTGGAGCGTCGAGAAGCGCGTCACGCGCCCGACGGCAGTCACGGGTGCCAGGCTAGTTCTGCGGGCCTGTCCGCCGATCGGCCAGAAGGTAAGTTTTAACTAAAATCCCTGATGAAGAGGTATGTAATACTTCCGCCCCGCCGCGGAGAACCGGCCACGTAGGCTCGGCGCATGTCCGAGCGCTCACGTGACCTGCCCCGTCGTTCCTGCCTCTCCACCCCGGGGTCGTCCGACCGGTTCCTGGCGAAGGCTCCCCAGACGAGCGCCGACATGACCTTCCTCGACCTCGAAGACTCGGTGGCGCCGGGGGAGAAGGTCGCCGCACGCGAGAAGGTGGTCCGAGCGATCCGGGACCACGAGTGGGGCGAGCGTGTTCTCTGCGTGCGCGTCAACGCGTGGGACACGCCGTGGACCTACGGCGACGTGATCGAGGTCGTCGGACAGGCCGGGCCCCGCCTCGACGAGGTCATGCTGCCCAAGGTCGAATCGGCCGCCCAGGTCGTGGCCCTCGACCTGCTCCTCACCCAGGTCGAGCGCAACGCGGGACTGCCGGTCGGGCACATCGGGATCGAGGCCCAGATCGAGACCGCCCGGGGGCTGATCAACGTCGACGAGATCTGCGCGGCGTCGCCGCGACTCGAGACGATCATCTTCGGGCCAGCTGACTTCGCGGCCTCGATCGAGATGCCGGTCCTCACGGGTGGGGTCGCTATCCCCGAGTACCCCGGCGACCACTTCAACTACGTGTTCTCTCGGATCCTCATGGCGGGCCGCGCTAACGGGCTCCAGGTGATCGACGGGCCATTCCTCAAGGTGCGCGACCTCGACTCCCTGCGCGAGTTCGCCCAGCGCACGCGGGTGCTCGGCTACGACGGCAAGTGGGCGCTCACCCCGGATCAGGCGGCCGTCCTCAACGACGTCTACTCACCGACCCAGGAGCAGTTCGACCGGGCGTGGGACATCCTCGAGGCGTACCGCACCGCCACGGACCAGGGATCGGGAGCGGTGATGTTCGGGGACGAGATGATCGACGAGGCCAGCCGCAAGATGGCGATCAAGTTCGTGACTCGGGGGACCCGCGCCGGGCGGAGTCGCTCCGCCAACTGACCGACGGAGGCGTTCGCTACTAGGACCCTCTCCTATTAGGGTGGCGGCGTGAGCACCCCCGCGACCTCGACGCGCCCCGCGCGCTCCCGCATCCTCGACGCCTTCAGCCCGCGTGAGCGCCGCTCCCTGGGGAGCATGTTCGCCTTCATCGTGGCCCTCCACGTCATCGGGTGGGGAGTGCTCATCGTCGCGGCGACGCGGCACTACGCCGTCGGCTCGGGCAAGGTCCTGGGCATCGGCACGGGGGTCCTCGCGTACACCCTCGGCATGCGTCACGCCTTCGACGCGGACCACATCGCGGCGATCGACAACACGACCCGAAAGTTCATGACCGAGGGCAAGCGACCCATGTCGGTCGGCTTCTTCTTCTCGCTGGGACACTCGTCGGTGGTGACGGCGCTGACGATCCTGCTCGGCCTCGGCGCCCGAGCGCTCGGTGGTCAGGTGCGCAACGCGAACTCTCCCCTCCACCACTACGGCGGCCTCATTGGCACGATCGTCTCGGGCGGATTCCTCTACCTCATCGCGATTCTCAACCTGATCGTCCTACTCGGGATCGTGCGGCTCTTCGTCCAGATGCGCCAGGGGCGCTTCGACGACTCGGAGCTCGAGAAGCACCTCAACGCGCGGGGCTTCATGATGCGCTTCTTCGGGCCGCTCGCGCGATCGATCGACGCCCCGTGGAAGATGTACCCGCTGGGCGTCCTCTTCGGACTCGGCTTCGACACGGCGACCGAGGTGGCCTTCCTCGTGCTCGCCGGCACGTCGGTCGCCGCGGGCCTGCCCTTCTGGGCGATCCTCAGCCTGCCGATCCTCTTCGCGGCGGGCATGAGCCTGCTCGACACGATCGACGGCTCGTTCATGAACTTCGCCTACGGGTGGGCCTTCTCCAAGCCGGTGCGCAAGGTGTACTACAACATCACGATCACCGGACTGAGCGTGGTGGTCGCGCTGTACATCGGGACCCTGGAGCTCGCCCAGGTCCTCGCCTCCCAGCTCCATCTCACGGGCGGTCTCTGGAACTACGCGGCCGGGTTCAACATCAACCAGGCGGGCTTCGTGATCGTCGGGCTGTTCGTCGCGGTCTGGGCCGGAGCCCTCACGCTGTGGCGCTACGGGCGAGTCGAGGAGCGCTGGGAGCGCGCGGCCATGAGGGCGCAGCGCGCACGAGGGGAGCGCGTCAACCTCCACTCGGCGGGCATCACCCTCGGCGACATCCACCGTCCGTTCACGATCGACGAGGAGTGATCACTCCTCGAGGAGCCGTCGCGCCACGACCTTGAGCGCGAGGGTCTCGTCCGCGCCCTCGAAGATCGAGAGCACTCGGGCGTCGACGAAGTATCGGCTGACGGGATACTCCTCGGCGTATCCCATGCCCCCGTGGATCTGCATTGCCTCCCGGGTCACCCACTCGGCCGCTCGGCAGACGTAGGCCTTGGCCATCGAGGCCTCGGTCGTGCCCTCGCCCCGGCCCATCTGGCGCGCGACCGCGAGGCTAAACTGCCGGGCCGCCTGGATGATCGCCGCCATCGTCCCCAACTTGACGCGGGTGAGCTCGTACTCGATGATCGGTCGCCCGAAGACACGACGCTCTCGGGCGTAGGCGAGGGCCGCCTCGTAGGCGGCCTGCATGACCCCGACCGCGCGCGCGGCCGTCTGGATGCGACCGTTCTCGAAGCCGGCCATCTGGTAGTAGAAGCCTCGTCCGAGTCCCGCCTCTCCACCGACGAGGTCGGCGTCGGGGACGAACCAGTTGTCGAAGGCGAGCTCGTAGGAGTGCATGCCGCGGTACCCGAGCGTGTCGATCGGACGTCCCTCCAGACGGCCGTCGGGGCCCGTCCGGCCGGCGGAGGACGCCGACTGGGTGAGCACGAAGCCGTGACCGTCGGCCCGCTCCTTCTCGACGAGGAAGAGCGAGAGGCCCCGGTGGGCCCGCGAGCGATCCGGGTCGGTGCGGGCCAGCACGACCAGGACGTCGGCGCGGGCCGCGAAGGTGCACCACGTCTTGGTCCCGCTGATGAGCCAGCCCCCCTCGGTCCGCGCCGCACTGGTCGAGATCCCGGCGACGTCGCTGCCGTAGTCGGGCTCGGTCACGGCGATGGCCGCGAGGACGGTCGCCGTGGCGACGCGAGGCAGCCACCGCGCTCGCTGCTCCTCGGTGCCTCCGGTGAGGAGGGCCCGGGTCAGGATCTCCGGCCGCGTGATCAGGGAGCCACCGATGCCCAGGCTGCCCCACGACAGCTCCTCGGTCGCGACGACCATCGCCAGGTACTCGGATTCGTCGCCCGTGGCGTCGCCTCCGAAAGCGGTTGGTATCGAGAGGCCGAAGCCGCCGAGCTCGGCGAGGCCCTGGATGATCGACTCGGGGATGTCGGCGTTCTCCCGGTGGACGTGGTCCGCGTGCGGGCGAACCTGCTCCTCGGCGAAGCGGTGGAACACCTCGCGCACCATCTCGTAGTCCTCGCCGAGGTGGCGGGGCCCGGGGGTCTCGGCGAGGGAGGCGAGGATGGAGGGGTCGCGTTGCGCGTCGACGAACGCGCTGAACGGACTGAACCAGTCGGTGCTCACCCCCCAGCGCGTTTCGCGCCCGAGCACGCGCTGGGCGAGGTCGGCGAGGGCCAGGCCGACGAAGGCGCCGGACAGTCGGGCCTCGTCCTCACCCCGTCGCGCGTAGTCGAGCGACGCGCGAGCGGTGGCGACGGCGCTCGCCGCGTGCGCCAGGTCGTAGGCGAGCACCTGGTCGGCGTCGACACCGCCCCGTACTCGCAGGGCGGCCACGGCACCGTCGACGACGTGCTGGGCGTCGTCGACGAGGCGGGCGAGGAGGTCGGGGTCGGGCGCGGTCGTCATGGCACGAAACTATCGACTTCTCCCGTCCCGCGACCCGCTCGGTAGGCTCGTGCCGTGAACGTCGTAATGCTTCTCGCGGACGCGGCCCAGGTGGCCGACGGAAAGTTGTACATCTTGGGAGGGGGGTGGTCGGTCACCGGTCCGGATCCCGTGCCGTCGGCCGTCGCGGTCAAGGTCTCCGTGGACACTCCCGAGTTCGACCGTCCCCACCACTGGGAGCTCTTCCTCGAAGACGCCGACGGTGCCGTCGTCCAGTTCGATACGCCCGAAGGTCCCCAGGCCATCGAGGTGCGGGGCGACTTCTCCGCGAGCGAGCCTCCGGGGGCTCCCGTGGGAACCCCCGTGGACGTCCCGATCGCAGTGAACTTCGGACCGATCCCCCTGCCGCCGGGGGCCCGCTACACGTGGCGGATGGTGGTGGACGGCGAGTCCCTCCCGGGGGCCCTCTGCTCCTTCACCACGCGTCCGCTGCCGGTTCCCGGGGCGACGGAGTGAGCATCCACGATCGCCCCTTCGGGCGCTACCTGGAGGACTTCGTCCCCGGGGACGTCTACCGGCACTGGCCGGGTAAGACGATCACCGAAGCCGACGACCACCTCTTCTGCATGATCACCATGAACCACCACCCGCTGCACACCAACCAGTGGTTCGCCCAGCACGAGACCATCCACGGTCGCAACGTCGTCGTGGGGAACCTGGTGTACTCGCTGGTCCTCGGGATGAGCGTCCCCGACGTCTCGGGGGCCGCAATCGCGAACCTCGAGGTCGAGTCCCTGATCCATCGTCACCCGACCTTCCACGGCGACACGATCTACGCCGAGACGCACGTGATCGGGGTGGCGCCGTCGTCGTCCAAGCCTGACCGGGGCATCGTCACGGTCGAGACGAAGGGCTTCAACCAGGATGGACTCGAGGTCTGCTACTTCCGGCGCAAGGTGATGGTGTGGACGCGCGCCGCTGCCCCGGCGCGCCGCCGCCCCTACGGTGACGACGTCTGGGACTGACGAGCTCGCCACCCTCCGACGCCTCGTCCTGAGGGCCGCGCCCCGTCTGCGCCGCCCCCTTCCCTGGGTGGGCTCGTCGGACGGCTGGGCCGTCCTCGTGAGCGAGATCATGCTCCAGCAGACGCCCGCTCCACGGGTGATCGGCCCGTGGGAGCGGTTCGTGGCGCGGTACCCGACCCCGGCGGCCCTCGCGGATCGACCTCTCGCCGACGTCCTGCGCGAGTGGCGGGGGCTCGGCTATCCGCGGCGGGCGCGTGACCTCCAGGCTGCCGCGCGACGGATCGTCGAGCACCACGGTGGCCAGGTGCCGAGCGACCCGGCGGTCCTGCGCACCCTACCGGGCGTGGGCCCCTACACCGCAGCCGCCGTGGCGAGCTTCGCCTTCGGGCGACCCGTGGCGGTGATCGACACGAACGTGGGGCGGATCCTCGCCCGGGCCGTCGCCGGTCGTCCGTTGCGTCCCGTCGAGGCTCGCGACCTCGCCGAGCGATTCCTCGCTCGCCGCGCGCCCGCCCGATTCAACCAGGCACTCCTCGACCTCGGAGCTCAGCACTGTCGGTCGGTGCCCCGCTGCGACGGGTGCCCCCTAGCGTCGAGGTGTCGCTGGCTCGGCGACGGTGGACCCGATCCGGCGGCGCGAAGTGCCGGCGTGTCGCGAGCCCAGTCCCCCTACCGGGGCTCGCAGCGTGAGTTGCGAGGCCGCATCCTCGAGGTTCTCGGCGCGGGCTCGCTCTCGCTGGCGCAGTTGATCGCGTCGATCTCCGCTCCCGACGCTGAACGCGTCGGGAGCGCCGTGAACGGACTCGTCCACGACGGCCTGATCGAGTGGCGCGACGGTGGTCTCGCGCTGCGGGGGGAGACCCGCTGATGGTCGTTGGCGGCTCGGTCGCTCGACGCGACACCCGCGGGCCGCGGCGTCGGAGCACGTTCGAGGTGCTCGCCCCGGTAGGGTTCGCCCGGTGAGCAGCCCGAGTGCGAGCGAGTACCGACACGTGGCGAGCCACTTCGCCACCGGCGTCGCGATCGTCAGTGCCGAGGGCCCGGTGGGCCCGGTGGGGTTCACCTGTCAGAGCTTCAGCTCGCTCTCGCTCGAGCCCATGCTCCTGAGCTTCGCGGCCACGAGCGGCGGCCGGAGTTGGTCGACGGTGCGCGACGCGCTGCGGGTGGGCGTCAGCGTCCTGGCGTCGACGCAGTCGGAGGTGGCTCGGCGCTTCTCGTTGTCGGGGGTGGAGCGGTTCGCCGTCACCCCGTGGCACCCGGCGCCCGAGGGGTCGCCCCTCGTCGACGGGGCGATCGCCTACTTCGAGGGACGGCTGATCGGCGTGACGACGCACGGCGACCACGACGTGGCCGTGGTGTCCGTGGAGTGGGTGTCGGCGCCCGGGGGCGATCCCCTCATCTACTTCCGACGGGACTTCACCCGTCTGGCCTGAGCCCGGCGTGCTCGGTACGCTGGCCCCGAGGCCCCCGGGGCCCGGACGGAGTTAGAGGATCGTGATGGGTCTCTACATTGTCGGTGTCGTGATCGCCGTGGTGGCGGTGGCGATCGTGGCGCTGCGGTGGCGCAAGGTGCGACGTGACGCGCTACGCGGCGACCTCGGCGGTCACGAACCCGGCTCGCCGCCGCCGTCACCCTATAGTTCGCGCCGGGGTTTTCGACTTCTGGAGACCGACGGGCCGTCGCCCGAGCCGGCTCCGCCGCCGCGCCCGCGACTCGAGGACCACGACTACGTCTTCGCCGACGCCCAACTGCTCCCGCCCGCTGATCCGTCGACGCTCGCCCATCGTCACGACGTCTCGTGGGCGCTCGAGCGAGCGGGCCATCGCTCGCCCCTCGCGGGACGGCGGCTGCGCCGCACGCTCATCGCTGGCATCATCGTGCTGGCCCTCGTCGTCGCGGGGACCGTCATCTATCGTCACCACCGATCGTGGTTCGGGGCTCGGGCCCACGGTGCCCCGGTCGTGGTGATCTGGGCGCAGGGGGCACCATGACCACACTGACGAATCGCCCGGCGACGGCCCTGCTGGTCATCGACGTTCAGGAGGGAGTGGTCGCCGCCGCCTACGAGCGTGACCGAGTCGTCGCCAACGTCCGCACGCTCGTCGAGCGGGCCCGCTCCGCCCACGTGCCGGTCGTCTGGATCCAGCACTCCGACGAGGGGCTCGTCGAGGGAAGCGATCCGTGGCGCTACGTGGCCGAGCTGGAGCGACGAGACGATGAGCCGCTCGTCCCGAAGGGCTACGGGGACTCCTTCGAGGACACCGTGCTCGAGGACGTCCTGGCCGAGCGACGCGTGGGTCGCCTGTTCGTGGTCGGGGCCCAGACCGACGCGTGCATCCGGTCGACCCTCCACGGGGCCATCACCCGGGGCTACGACGCGATCCTCGTGGGCGACGCCCACACCACGGAGGACATCTCCGCCTACGGCGCCCCGACGCCCGATCTCGTCATCGCGCACACCAACCTCTACTGGTCGGAGCACCGTGCCCCCGGTCGGTCGGGCGGGGTGGTGGCGACCGACGACGTCGTCTTCGACGCGCCCGCGTGATCAGGCTGCCGGTGGTGCGCTGTCGGGTGTGATCTCGCTGAGCACGAAGGCCAGGACCTGAGCCTCGTCGCGCCACGCGTCGTAGCGCCCCGACGGCCCCCCGTGACCGGCGCCCATCTCGGTCTTGAGATAGGCGACGTTGTCGGGATGGAGGTCGCGGAGTCGCGCCACCCACTTGGCGGGTTCCCAGAAGCCCACGCGGGAGTCGTTCAGCCCCCCGGTCGCGTAGACGTGGGGATAGACGAGGGGCGAGCCGTCGTCGTGCCGGTCGCGCAGGTTGTCGTAGGGGGAGTAGTGGCGCATGATGCGGTAGGTCGTCGCACTGGAGTCGGGGTCGCCCCACTCCTCCCACTCGCCGACGGTGAGGGGCAGGGTGGCGTCGAGCATCGTCGTGAGGGCGTCGACGAACGGGACCTCGGCGACCACGCAGCGGAAGAGGTCGGGTGCGAGGTTCATGACGGCGCCCATCAGGAGTCCGCCGGCCGACCCGCCGCGCGCGGCGAGCTGATCGGGCGTCGTCCAGCCGCGTCGCACGAGGTCGCGTCCGACGGCGACGAAGTCGCTGAAGGTCGTCGGCTTCTGCGCGAGCCGGCCCATCTCGTACCACGAGCGGCCCATCTCACCCCCGCCGCGGACGTGGGCGATGGCGAAGAGCACGCCCCGGTCGAGCAAGGACAGCCGTAGCGACGAGAAGGCCGGATCGATGGAGATCTCGTAGCTGCCGTAGCCGTAGAGCAGCGTCGGCGCGGGAGCGGCAACCGTCCACTCGCCGTCCTCGCCCGTCACCAGGACGTCGCGACGGCCAACGACCGAGACCGGCACGCGCGCCCCGTCGCTCGCCGCCACCCAGAGCCGACACGTGGCGTAGGCGCTCGGGTCGTAGCCGTGAACGATCTGGCGCTTGCGCACGACGCGCTGTCGCGTCGACACGTCGACGTCGACGACCTCCCGCGGCGAGACGAGCGACGTGGTCGCCACACGCAGTGAGGTCGACTCGAACATCGGGTTCGCCCCGAGGCCGACCGTCGAGGGGTCGTCGGGTCCGTCGATCGCCCACGATCGCTCCATCAGGTCACTGCCGAAGGGATCGTCGTCACCGATGGGGGCGACCCGCACGGTCGCCACGCCCCCGTCGCGCAACGAGATCACGAGGTACTCGGCGAAGGCGTCCACCCCGTCGAGCCGACGACCGGGGACCTCGGCGATGACCTCTCGCCAGGGGCCGTCATCGTCGACGCGCCGCACGCGCAGGGCGAAGTCGGTGGCTCCGTCGTTGGTGATCATGAGCCACCACCGACGCCCCCGCCGATCGATCAGGTGCTCGATCCCGTACTCGACGCCGGTTCGTCGGGGCAGGAGGGTGGTGAAGTCGCCGGTGGGCTCGTGGGCGGGCCGGGTACGGATCTCCGTGGTCGTCGACGAGGCGACGACGATCATCAGGACCTCGTCGTCGCGGGTGCGCCCGACGCTCACGGTGAAGAGGGCGTCGGGCTCCTCGAAGACGAGGACGTCCTCGCCACTCGGTGAGCCGAGGCGGTGTCGCCAGACCTGCCAGGGGCGCATGGCCTCGTCGACACGCGTGTAGAAGACGTAGCGGCTATCGGCCGACCAGGTGAATCCGTAGTAGACGTCGTGCAGTTCGTCGGCCACGGCGTCCTGGCCCGCGAGGGGCCGGAACGTGACGGTGTGACGCTCGTCACCCTCGAAGTCGACCCCCACGGCAACCCAGTCGTCGTCGGGGCTCACCTCGAAGACGCCGACCGACAAGAAGTCGTGCCCCGCGGCCTCGACGTTCTCGTCGAGGACCACCTGCTCGCCCGAGAGGGTTGCGTGCGCGTCGACCGTGGGCGGTTCGTCACCGGCGTGCGCGGGGACGCGACAGGCAATCGGGTAGTTCAGTCCCTCGCGAGTCCGCTCGAAGTACCACCAACTCCCTCGGCGCACCGGCACCGAGATGTCCGTCTCCTCGATCCGGCTCTTGATCTCCTCGAAGAGCCGCTCCTCCAGGGGGCGGATCGCGGCCAGCGACTGGGCCAGATACTCGTTCTCGGCGCGCAGGTGGGCGAGGACCGCCGGGTCGTCCCGGTCGCGCAGCCAGAAGTAGGGATCCACTCGGGTGTCCCCGTGGTGGGTCAGGGTCGTGGGGCGCTGGTCGGGACGAGGAGGTACGGGCACCGCTCTACTCTGCCAGTATGTGACCGGTCGATCGGCACGCGTAATTAGTACTATGGGCGTAGTAAGAACGGCCGAGGAGAGAGATGGCGATCGACAACCTGGACTTCAGCCGCTACCAGCTCGGGTGGTCGGACGAACAGACGCCGGTGTTCAAGCCCAAGAAGGGGCTGAACGAGGCGATCGTCCGGGAGATGTCGGGCATCAAGAATGAGGACGGCTGGATGCGAGACTTCCGCCTCGCCGCCCTCAAGCGCTTCGAGAAGAAGCCGATGCTGCCCTGGTTCGCCGAGCGGATGCCGGACCTCGACTTCGACGACATCTACTACTACATCAAGCCGACGGAGAATCGAGTCGAGCGCTGGGAGGACCTCCCCGACGCCATCAAGAACACCTACGAGCGCCTGGGAATCCCCGAGGCCGAGCGCAAGTACCTGGCCGGCGTCACCGCCCAGTACGAGTCGGAGGTCGTCTTCCACCGCAACCGCGCCGACCTCGAGCGCCTCGGCGTCCTGTTCTGCGACATGGACACGGCCGTGCGCGAGTATCCCGACCTGGTGCGCAAGTACTTCGGCACGGTCATCCCGCCCAACGACAACAAGTTCGCGGCGCTGAACTCCGCCGTCTGGAGCGGGGGGTCCTTCATCTACGTCCCGCCCGGGGTCAAGGTGGACCAGCCCCTGCAGGCCTACTTCCGCATCAACACCGAGAACATGGGACAGTTCGAGCGAACCCTGATCATCGCCGACGAGGGATCCCAAGTCCACTACGTCGAGGGCTGTTCGGCTCCGGTCTACTCGACCGACTCCCTGCACTCGGCCGTGGTGGAACTCGTCGCGCTGCGTGGCTCGCGGATCACGTACACGACGATCCAGAACTGGTCGAACAACGTCTACAACCTGGTGACCAAGCGGGCCCGCGCCGAGGCCGAGGCGCACGTCGAGTGGATCGACGGCAACATCGGCAGCCGCCTGACCATGAAGTATCCGAGCGTCTATCTCATGGGACCCAAGGCGTCGGGCGAGGTGCTGTCGGTCGCCTACGCCGGGCCCGGCCAGGTGCAGGACGCCGGCGCGAAGATGGTGCACGTCGCTCCCGAGACCACGTCCACCATCGTGTCGAAGTCGATCTCGAAGGACGGGGGCCTCACGACCTACCGCGGACTGGTGAAGGTGGAGGAGGGCGCGACCGGGGCGAAGAGCTTCGTCCGATGCGATGCGCTGATCCTCGACGAGCGGTCGACGTCGGAGACCAAGCCCTATATGGAGGTCGGCGAGCGCGACGCGGCGATCGGACACGAGGCGACCGTCTCTAAGATCGGCGACGACCAGCTCTTCTACCTGATGAGCCGGGGACTCACCGAGAGTCAGGCGATGGGGATGATCGTGAATGGCTTCATCGAGCCCGTCACGCGCACCCTGCCCATGGAGTACGCGGTCGAGTGGTCACGGCTGATCGAGCTCCAGATGGAGGGCTCGGTCGGCTGAGTCGATCGATGGTCGGGCGTGGAAGGATGTCACCGTGGCGATGCGTGAGGAGTGCAAGCACTTCCAGAGCCGAACCTACGCGTCGGGTGAGGTGGCCCGGTTCTGCGTCCTCGGGAACGCCCCCGACCAGCCGTGGTCGTGCCCGGAAGACTGCCTGACCTACGAGCGTCGGCTCGCTGACGTGGGATGGTCGCACGGGTCACTGGCGAGCCGACCCGTGGAGCGAGAGCCGGAGACCTCCGTCCCCGACGAGGAGCGACGACGCCTCTTGGCCCAGGCCGAGGAGATCGTCGAGTCGGTCGCGCCCGGGCTGGTCGACGAGCGGCGTCGGGCGACGGGCGAGGAGACCCGCTCCCGCCGGCGGTGGTGGCCCTTCAATCGCTGATCACTCGCCGCGAAACGACGGGGGGCGCTTCTCGAGGAAGGCGGTGATCGCCTCACCGAGGTCGTGGCTCTGCAGGTAGAGGGTGTTCCAGTGCGCCACGAACTCGAGCCCCTCGTCGACCGTGCGGCCGTCGTTGGCGCGGAGGACGGCCTTGGTGCCCCTAACCGCCATCGGGGAGTTCGCGGCGATCTCGACGGCGAGCTCGCGGGCCGCGGCCACCACGTCGGCACTCGAGGCGCCCACGACGCGATTGACGAGGCCGATGCGGGCGGCCTCGGTGGCGTCGATGTCGCGACCGGTGTAGGCGAGTTCGGCGACGTGCCCGGCCCCGATGATCCGCGGGAGTCGCTGCAGCGTGCCGAGGTCGGCGACGATGGCCATCTTCGTCTCGCGAATCGAGAAGACGGCGTCACCGGCGGCGATTCGCACGTCGCACGCGGTGATCAGGTCGAGCCCCCCGCCGAGGCAGTAGCCGTGAACCGCGGCGATCACGGGCACCGGTAGCTCGGCGAGTGAGCTGACCGCCGCCTGCATCGTGCGCACGGCCCGCCAGCGGGCCTCGTTGGCCTTCGCCGGCGACGTGTCACCGTTCGCGAAGCCCTGGACGAGGTCGCCACCCAGGTCCTTCAGGTCGAGCCCGACCGTGAAGTGGGTCCCCCGGGCGGCGAGGACGAGTGCTCGCGCGCCCGACTCGCTGACCGCGGCGCACGCTCGAGGCAGGTCCTGCCAGAGGGATCGACCCAGCGCGTTGCGCGCGTCGGCCCGATCGAGCCACAGCGTGGCGACCGGTCCGTCGACTTCCAGGGTGAGAACGTCGGACGAGAACGTCATGGGCCCTCCTTGTCGCGGTCAGCCTAGGTCGGACCGTCGTGCGCACCCGGTACACTGCCGAGGCCTATGCCCTTCGCCCTCGCCGTCGCCGACGCCCTGCCGACTCTCGGCGACGCCGCCGTCCGCGAGCAGGCGCTGCGCGCCTTCGAGGCGGCGGGGCTCCCCTCAACGCGTGACGAGGTCTGGCGCTACGCGCCGCTCGAGCGGCTGGACCTTGACCGGGTACGACCGGCCACCACCGCGGGAGACGTGCCGTCCTCGCGACTTGCCGACGCCATCGCGGCCGGGGCGTGCGCCGTGGTGCACACCGTCGACGGCTTCGTCGTCGACCGGGGCACTGCCCCGAGCGGCGTGCGGGTGAGCGTGGCGCCACCCGGGGCGACCCCCCTCGAGGGATCGCCCGAGGAACGTTACGCGGCGGACGCCTTCGCGCTGGTGAACGCCGCGCTCGCTCCGGGAGCCCTCGAGATTCGCGTCGATCGCGACGTGGCCCTCGAGGCCCCCCTCGTCATCGTCCACCACGTGTCGTCGGGCCTCGCGGTGGCCCCGCGCACGCACATCGTGCTCGAGCGAGGCGCCTCGGCCACGGTCGTCGAGCTCCTCGTCGGCGGCGCGGGATCGGTCGTGGTCCCCGTCGGCGAATACCGTCTCGAGGCCAACTCGTCTCTCCGGCTGGTCGCGTACCAGCGGCTGGCGATGGACGCCTGGCACGTGGCCCGCACGACGGCCGTCATCGACCGCGACGCGCGGATGTCGCACTCGGTCCTCGGGCTCGGAGCGGGCTACGACCGATCACGCAACGACGCCGAGCTGATCGCGTCCGGGGCGCGCAACGAGTTGCGCACCACCTACCTCGGCCGCGCCGACCAGGTTCACGACCTGCGCACCCGCCAGTTCCATCGAGCGGCGCGAACGACGTCCGTCCTACTGTCGAAGGGGGCCGTGGACGACGCGTCACGCTCCATCTACACGGGACTCATCGAGATCGAGCACGGGGCGCGCAAGACCGACGCTCGCCAGACGAACCACAACCTGCTGCTGTCGCCCCACGCGCACGCCGACAGCGTCCCGAACCTCGACATTCGCGAGAACGACGTCGTCTGCGCGCACGCGTCCACCGTGGGCCCCCTCGACGAGCTCCAGCTCTGGTACCTCGAGTCCCGGGGCGTCTCGCGGGAGGACGCACAGCGGCTGATGATCCAGGGGTTCTTCGCCGAGATGCTGGACGACCTACCGAGCGGCGTGGCCACGAGCATGGAAGAGGACGTCGCCGCCCTGCTGGGCGGCGTGGAGGTGAGCGCGTGAGGGTCGACCTGGGCGGTCTCGAGCAGTTCGCCGACGGCGTCCCCGTGCGGGCCACCGCGGCTCAGCGTGCCGTGGTCGTCGTTCGCTCGGGCGAGCGCGTCTACGCCCTCGAGGACCGGTGCAGCCACGAGGACTTCCCGCTCTCGGCCGGCGAGGTCGACCTCGACGCCGGCGAGATCGAGTGCGCCCGCCACGGGGCCCTATTCCGGCTCGAGGACGGGGCGCCCGTGTCGCTCCCCGCGACGCGGCCGGTGGCGACGTTCCCGGCGCAGGTCGCCGACGGGCGAGTGGTGGTGGAACTGCCGTGAGCACGGGACTGGTCATCGACGGGCTGTGCGTTCGCGTCGGCGAGAAGGACGTCCTGCGCGGCATCGACCTGCGCGTGGGCGCGGGCGAGGTCCACGTGATCATGGGGCCCAACGGCTCGGGTAAGTCCACCTTGGCTCACGCCCTGGCGGGTCACCCGGGCTACCAGGTCACGGCCGGCCGGGTGCTGCTCGACGGCGTCGACCTGCTGTCCCTCGACCCCACCGAGCGAGCCCGCCACGGGCTTTTCCTCGCCCTCCAGCAGCCGCTCGACGTTCCCGGGGTCCGACCGCGCGACATGCTGGTCGCCGCGGGGGCGTCTCCCGAGGGGTTGGAGGCGCGCATCGATGACGAGGCTCGCCGCGTGGGCCTGCGCCCCGACCTCCTCGAGCGGTTCGTGAACGTCGGGCTGTCGGGGGGCGAGCGCAAGCGCGCCGAGATCGTTCAGTTCGGCGTCCTGCGACCGGCCTTCGCCGTGCTCGACGAGATCGACTCGGGTCTCGACGTCGACGCGCTCGGCGCGGTGGCACGGCGACTCGCGGCGGCGACGAGCGAGTGGGGCTGCGGGCTGCTCGCCATCACGCACTTCCGGCGCCTGCTGAGCGATCTGCGGCCCGACGCCATCCACGTCGTGAGCGGGGGCCGGGTCGTGGCGACCGGCGGGCCGGAGTTGGCTGAGACGCTCGAGCGCGAGGGCTACGAGCCCTTTCGCGCGCTCTGAGCGTCCGCGAACCGGCCGGTAGAATCGTCGAGTGCCGTCAAACAGCGAGAGGCCGTCGGGCCCCGACGGGGGACACCGGCGGATCGCCAACGAGGAACGCCTGAAGGCCCTCGGTCAGGCCATCGACTCTCGTCAGAACCCGGGCGCGGCGCGTCGCCCGCGGCGATCGGGGCACCGAGGACGGAACGTCACCATCGTCAGCCTGGCGGTCGTGGTCGTGCTGGCGCTCGTCGTCGTCGGGGGCGGCTACCTCTACGCGCAGTGGCGCTTCGGCCAGATCCCCAAGGTGCACGTGGCGGGTGAGCAGCCCACCGTCTCGGGTCAGCCCATCAACATCCTAGAGATCGGCTCCGACTCCCGCGCCGGCCTCACCGGGGCCCTCGCCAATCAGACGGGGGCGTCGACGGTCGCGGGTCAGCGCAGCGACGTCGTGAAGATCATGCGCGTCGACCCGGCCGCGGGCACGATCACCGTCCTGTCGATCCCGCGTGACACGGTGGTCACCCTGCTCGCGAACCAGTCCCTGTACGGGAAGTTCAACCGGATCAACGTCAACTACGGCAACGGCCCCTCGCTCCTCGCCCAGACGATCACGGCGAATCTGGGAATCCCGATCAACCACGTCGTCCAGGTGAGCTTCGGGGGCCTCATCAACGCGGCCGACGCGATCGGCGGCGTGTACCTCGACTTCCCCTACCCGGCGAAGGACGCCTACTCCGGGCTCAACATCCCGCACGCGGGCTGCCAACTGGTGACGGGGTTCCAGGCTCTCGCCGTCGCCCGCAGCCGTCACTTCCAGTGGTTCCAGAACGGCGTGTGGAACTACGACGGGACGAGCGACTTCGGTCGTATCGACCGTCAGAACGCCTTCATCCGGGCCCTCATCAGCCGGGCGAAGAGTGAGATCACGAACCCGATCGCTCTCAACGACTTCCTCTCGAAGATCCCCCAGGGGATCACCCTCGATAGTGGGTTCTCCCTCAACGAGCTAGTCGGGCTGGCTTGGAAGTTCCACAGCTTCAACCCGGCGAACATGCGCACCTACACGCTGCCGACGGTCGCGGCGACCGTCAACCCGCTCGGGGACGTCCTCTTCGTGGACCAGCCCGCCGCCCAGCAGTTGCTCGTCAACATCTTCGGATCGTCACTGATCACGCCGACGAATCCGCCGCCGAACGCCCAGTTGCAGACCCCGCCACCACCGGTGGTGACGACGACCACGACGACGGTTCCCGCGTCCACGACGACCACGCACCGGGCGACCAGCGCCGCGTCGGGCGGTGGGACCACGACGACGACGATCCCCCAGACGTCGGGCCAGTACTTCGACCCGGTGCCCTGTCACCCCTAGGCCGACGCGGCCGCCTCGTCGAGCGCCTGGGTGAGGGTGTTCCAGGCGAGGGTCGCGCACTTGATGCGCACGGGGAACTGCGCGACTCCCTGGAGGGCCGCGAGTTCGCCCATGGTGCGCAGGTCGGCGACGCTCGCCGTCGCGTCAGCGTCCGACTCGCCGACCGTCATCATGACCTTGAACCGCTCGATGGTCGCGCGCACCTCCGCGAGGGTATGGCCCTTCACGGCGACGCTCATGAGTGAGGAGGACGCCTGGGAGATCGAGCAGCCGTGTCCCGAGAGCCGGATGTCGCTCAGGACGCCGTCGCGTACGTCGACGTAGATCGCGATCTCGTCGCCGCACAGCGGGTTGAATCCCTCGACCCGGATGGCCGGCGGCACCGGCAGCTCGCCACGATTGCGGGGCGTGCGGTAGTGGTCGAGGACGATCTCCCGGTAGAGCTCGTCGAGGTTGCCGAGGCTCATGAGAACATCGCCACCGCGTGCTGGAGCGCCTCGACGAGGACGTCCACATCCTCGTCGACCGAGTACGGACCGAAGGAGGCGCGCGCCGTGGCGGCGAGGCCGAACCGACGCATCAGGGGCTTCGCGCAGTGATGCCCGGGTCGGACGCAGACGCCGAACTGATCGAGGACCTGGGCGACGTCGTGGGGGTGGACCCCCTCGACGTCGAGGCTGAGCACGCCCCCTCGGTCGAGCGCCGTCGCCGGCCCGATCACCCGCACGCGTCCGGCGAGCTCGTCCTCCAGACGCGCTAGCGCCCGCTCGGTCAGGCCGTGCTCGTAGGCGGCGACGTCGGGCAGTCCGAGCGACTCGAGGTAGCGGATGGCGGCCCGCAGGCCCGCCGCCTCGGCGATCGGGGGAGTGCCGGCTTCGAACTTGGCGGGACCGTCGGCCGGGGTGAACCCGTCGCGGCGGACGTCGGCGATCATGCCGCCTCCGCCGAGGAAGGGAGGCATCGCCTCGAGGAGCTCTCGGCGAGCCCACAGGACTCCGAGTCCCGTCGGGCCGAGCATCTTGTGGGCCGAGAAGCAGAGGAAGTCCGCTCCCAGCTCCGTCACGTCGGTGACGTCGTGGGCGACGGCCTGGGCCGCGTCGACCGCCACGAGCGCTCCGCGCTCGTGGGCTCGCGCCGCGAGGTCGGTGACGGGATTGCGGGTCCCGAGGACGTTGGAGACCAGGGTGAGCGACAGCAGGCGCACGCCGTCGAGGAGTCGATCGATCTCGCTGAGGTCGAGACGGAAGTCGTCGCCCACGGGGATGAAGCGGACCTCGATGCCGGTCGTGTCGCGGAGCTGGAACCAGGGAACGATGTTCGCGTGGTGCTCCATCTCGGTCACGAGGACCACGTCGCCGGCGCGCAGGTTCGCCGCGCCCCAAGATCGTGCGATGAGGTTGAAGGACTCCGTCGTGTTCTTGGTGAAGACGATCTCGTCGGCCCCACCGGGCGCCGCGATGAAGCGCGCGACGTCCGCCCGCGCTCCCTCGTAGACGTCGGTCGCCTCGTTGGCGGTCTGGTAGACGCCCCGGTGGACGTTGGCGTGCCGCAGCGAGTAGTAGCGATCCATGGCCTCGATCACCGCGCGCGGGGGGACCGTCGAGGAGGCCGAGTCGAGGTAGGTGATGGGGCGCCCGTTGATCACTCGCCCGAGGAGGGGGACGTCCGCCCGGACTCGGCGAGGGTTGAACGAACTCACGCCAGGACCCGCCAGGCGTCGTAGCCCTCGCGGTCGATCTGGGCCGCTACGTCGACCCCGCCACTGTGCACGATGCGTCCGTCCACCAGGACGTGGACGTGGTCAGGCTCGATCTCCTCTAGCAGCTTCACGTAGTGGGTGACGACGATCGCCCCCATGGCGGGACGCTCGGCCCGCACCGTCTGGACTCCTCGGGCCACGACGCGCAGGGCGTCGATGTCGAGTCCCGAATCCGTCTCGTCCAGCAGGGCGACGTCGGGCTCGAGCAGGGCCATCTGGAGGACCTCGTTGCGCTTGCGTTCCCCACCCGAGAAGCCCTGGTTGAGGTGACGCTCGGCGAAGGCGGGATCCATGCCGAGTCGGTCCATCCACTCGGCGAGGGCGAGGCGAACCTCGAGGACGCTCAGCTCGCTGAGTCCGCGGCGCGCCACCATGGCCTGACGGAGGAACTGGACCACCGAGACGCCAGCGATGGCCTCGGGGTACTGGAAGGCGAGGAAGACCCCCGCGCGGGCGCGTTCGTCGGCCGACCAGCCCGTGACGTCCTCCCCCTTCAGACGAATCTCGCCGTCCGTGAGCCGGTAGCCGGGGTGACCCATGATGACGTTGGAGAGCGTCGACTTGCCCGCCCCGTTCGGACCCATGATGGCGTGCACCTCGCCCGGCTCGACCGTGAGGTCGACCCCGCGCAGGATCGGGACGTCATCGGCCACCGCGTGGATGTTGACCAATTCGAGGAGGGGGCTCGACACGCCCCGAGCCTACCGGTGGCGCGCCGACGCTGATCGGGTCACCAGCCCCGGGCGACCCACTCCGCCAGCCGTGGTCGCTCGGAGCCGATCGTGGTCGGCTCACCGTGTCCGGGCCAGACGATCGTCGCGTCGGGAAGGGTGAGGAGCCGGTCCTCGATCGACCGGATGATGGTCGGGAAGTCGCCGCCGGGGAAGTGGGTCGCGCCGGGTCCTCCCGGGAAGAGGGTGTCGCCGGCGAAGAGGAGCGGGGTCCCCGCCACGGTGAGGCACGTGGAGCCGGGCGTGTGGCCCGGGGTGTGATGCGCCGTTACCCGCAGGGCGCCCACGGCGATCTCCATCCCGTCACTGAGGTGTCGAGTGGGCGAGGGCACCAGGGCGGCGTCGGCGTCGTTCATCCACGCGAGCCGATCGGCGGAGGAGAGGCGCTCCAGGGCGCCTACGTGGTCGGCGTGACCGTGCGTGGCGAGGACGGTGGCCACGCGGTGTCGCGTGGCGATGGCGCGGAGTCCGTCGGGGTCGTCGGCCGGGTCGATCAGCGTCGAGTCGCCGGTCCGCCGGCACGTGATCACGTAGACGTTGGTCGTGAGGGGGCCGACGACCGTACGACGAACCTCCACGGCGTCGTCACTCCAGATGAGGGTCGCGTCGAGCATGGGTCCAGGCTGTCACAGCCCCGGACGACGGTGGGCGCTTTCGCTAGTCTCCTGAGTGACGGCCGCCTACTGGCGGGTAGGGATCGAGGGTGGACGATGAACTTTGGCTTTACCGACGAGCAGGAGGAGCTGCGGCGCATGGTGCGGCGCTTCCTCGAGGAGAAGTCGCCCGAGACCGAGGTGCGCCGGCTGATGTCGACGGACGAGGGCTACGACCCCCAGGTGTGGCGTCAGATGGCCGACGAGCTCGCGCTGCAGGGCCTGGGCATCCCCGAGGCGTACGGCGGCCAGGGATTCGGTCCGGTCGAGCTCTACGTCGTGTTCGAGGAGATGGGTGCGGCCCTCTACTGCGGTCCGTACTTCTCGACGGTGGCTCTGGCGGCGCCCGCCGTGGCGCTGGTGGGCACCGAGGACGACCACTCGAGGTGGCTGCCGGGGATCGCCGACGGATCGACCATCGCCACTCTCGCCTTGACCGACGACATGGGGTCGTGGGACCTCGCCGCGACCTCGACCACGGCCCAGCGTGCGGGTGACGGCTGGACGGTGTCGGGAGTGCGCAACTACGTCACCGACGGGACGGTGGCGAACCTGATCCTCGTGCCCGCGATGACGCCGGCGGGCCTCTCGCTCTTCGCCGTGCGCGGCGACGCGCCAGGTCTCTCGCGCGAGAGCCTCCCCACCATGGACCAGACGCGCAAGCAGGCGCGCCTGGTCCTCGAGCGTGTCCCGGCGGAGCTCGTCGGAGTCGATGGGGCGGCGACGCCCGGCTTGGAGACGACCATCCAGACGGCGGCGGCGATGCTCGCCGCCGAGCAGGTCGGCGGCTCCCAGCGAGTCCTCGACAACGCGGTCGCCTACGCGAAGACGCGGGTCCAGTTCGGTCGGCCGATTGGGTCGTTCCAGGCCATCAAGCACAAGTGCGCCGACATGCTGCTCGACGTCGAGTCGGCGAAGTCGGCCGCGTACTACGCGGCCTGGGCGGCCCAGGAGCGCAACGACGAGCTGCCCGTCGCGGCGAGCCTGGCGAAGTCGTTCTGCTCTGAGGCGTACTTCCACTGCGCGGCCGAGAACATCCAGATTCACGGCGGCATCGGATTCACCTGGGAGCACCACGCGCACCTCTACTTCAAGCGCGCGAAGAGTTCCGAGCTGCTCCTCGGCGACCCGGCGTACCACCGCGAGCTGATCGCCCAGCGCTTGGGGATCTAAGCGCCCCGTGCTCGTCCACGAGCAACTCACCTCCGACGGCGCTCATCTCGATCTGCGGATCGCGACGGCCGCGACGCGCCCCACCAGCGGTCACGTGCTGATCCTGGTGCACGGCCTGCCGCGAGCCACCGGCATGGGCCGTCAGGCCGCCGGACTCCTACCGGAGCTCGCCGAGCACCTGGCCGCCGAGTCGGGCTGGACCGTGGCGACCGGGACGCTCTCGGGCGTGGGCACCAGCACCGGGACCTTCTCGGCGCGCCGGTGGCGTGAGGACCTCGGACGCATCATCGACCGGATGGACGACGGGAGTCGGCGCATCTCGCTCGCCGGCTTCGGCTTCGGAGGCTCCCTGTCGCTCGCCGTGGCGGCCGACGACGATCGCGTGCGCAGCGTGGCGACCTTCGCGGCGCCCGCCCACCTCGAACCATGGTGCGGACCGGCCGCGACGTTCCGTGAGCGAGTGATGGAGGCGGGCGTCGTCGGCGACGAGCCCCCGCTGCCCGCGGAGCAGCTCTGGGCCGACGTCATGGACGTCGACCCCCTGGCGGCCGTGGGCCGCGTCGCGCCGCGCCGACTGCTCATCGGTCACGGGACCGACGACGTCGAGGTTCCCCCGAGTGACGCCCGTGACCTGGTCGCGGCGGCCGACGGGCACGCCGAGCTCCGCCTCATCCAGGGGGCGGGTCACCAGCTGCGCGCGGACCCCCGGATGGTGGCCACCCTGCTCGGATGGCTCGATCGTCACCGTTAGGGGGCGGGCCCCCGAGTGGGGCAGAATGGCACGGTGCAGATTCCCGCGAAGGCCGAGTACGCCGTTCGAGCGCTGCTGACCCTGGCGGCCAGCGACACCTCCGTGAGCGCCGAGAACCTGGCGGCCCAGCAGGCGCTGCCCGCGAAGTTCCTCGGGGCAATCCTGTCTGATCTCCGACGCGGCGGGCTCGTCACGAGCCAGCGAGGTCCGGACGGGGGATTCCGGTTGGCGCGTGATCCCGACACGATCTACATCGCGGACGTGCTGCGGGTGGTGAGTGGTCCGATGGCCGGTGTGCGGGGCATGCGGCCCGAGACCGTCCAGTACGAGGGCGAGGCGACGCACCTGCGCGACGTGTGGGTGGCGGTGCGGGCGGCCCTGCGCGAGATCCTCGAGCACGTGACGCTCGGCCAGGTCCTGCGCGGCGAGCTGCCCGAGGCGGTGACGCGGTTCACCGCCGACCCCGACGCGTGGATCACCCGAAAGATATGACCCGAGTCCACACGGACGGGTCCTGCCGCGGCAATCCCGGACCCGGCGGCTGGGCGTGGGCGCTCGACGGCGAGCACTACGCGAGTGGGGCCGCGGCTCATACGACGAACCAGCGCATGGAGATCACCGCGGTCCTCGAGGCCCTGCGGTCACTCGACGGTGGGGACATCGAGATCGTGAGCGACTCCACCTACGTCGTGAAGTGCTTCAACGATCGCTGGCACGTCGGCTGGCGTCGGCGGGGGTGGAAGAACTCTCAGGGCCAGCCCGTGGCCAACCGCGACCTGTGGGAGCCGCTCCTCGAGCTCGTGCTCGACGCGGGACGCCGGGTCCACTTCACGTGGGTGAAGGGTCACTCGGGCGACCCCATGAACGACTTCGTCGACGCTCTCGCCACTCGAGCCGCCGATCTGCAGCGGGGAGAGTCGCGGCACCATCGCGAGTGACGTCTCCCGTCCCTCGAACATTAGGATTTCCCAGGTAATTGGTAATCAGGTGAAGGGACCGGCCGTGGCGAACGAGGTGCAGGAATTCGACGTAGTGATCGTCGGCGGCGGGCCCGGAGGCTACGCGGCCGCCCTCTACGGTGCAGCCGCCGGGCTGTCCATCGCCATGGTGGAGCGGGACAAGGTGGGCGGCACGTGCCTCCACCGCGGATGCGTTCCCGCCAAGGAGTTCCTGGAGACCGCCCACGTGCGGCGCACGCTGGAGCACGCCGGGGCGTTCGGGTTCCAGACCGGTGACGTCGCGGTCGACTTCTCGGTGAGCCAGGCACGCAAGAACGACGTCGTGGGACGCCTGCACAAGGGACTGAGCGGCCTGCTGAAGGGTCGTAAGGTGACGACGTTCGAGGGCACCGGGCGCCTCGAGGCCGACCTCACGGTGAGCGTCACCGATGGAGCGGACGCGGGTGTCGTGGCGCGCGGTCGTCACGTCATCTTGGCCGCTGGCTCGGTTCCCCGCACGCTGCCGGGATTCGACGTCGACGGCCAGTTCGTCGTGACCTCGGACGAGTTCCTCGACCTCACCAGCCTGCCGGCTCGGGCCGTCGTCATCGGTGGCGGGGCCATCGGTTGCGAGTTCGCGTCGATGCTGTCGGACATGGGTAGTGCGGTCACCATCCTCGAGGGCCTGCCGACGATCCTCGCCGGCTGTGACGCCGACGTCGTGAGCGTCGTGCAGCGGGCCTTCAAGAAGCGCGGCATCGAGGTCCGCACGGGAGTCACGGTCGCCGGGCACGCGCCCACGGGCGCGTCGACCACGGTGCGCGTCGAGGGCGGCGACGACGTGGAGACCGACATGATCGTCCTCGCCATCGGTCGTCGTCCCCGTACCGAGGGGCTCCTCGCGGACGGCACCGGAGTCGAGGTGAACGAGAAGGGCTTCGTCGTCGCCGACGCGATGATGCGCACCGCGAACCCGAAGGTGTTCGCGATCGGTGACGTGGTCGCCAACACGCCCCAGCTGGCTCACGTCGGATTCGCGGAGGCCATCGTCGCGATCAAGACGATCCTCGGCGAACCCGTCGTGCCGGTGGACTACGACCGGGTGCCGTGGGCGATCTACTCGAACCCCGAGGTGGCCTTCGTGGGACTCTCCGAGGCGGCCGCCAAGGAGCGGGGTTACGACGTCGTCGTGAAGAAGGACCCCTTCGGTGGCAACAGTCGCGCGCAGATCATCGGTGACACCGACGGCGTCGTGAAGGTGATCGCGGAGAAGCGGCCCGATGGTTCGGCCGGCCAGATCCTCGGAGTGCACATGGCCGGTCCGTGGGTGACCGAGCAACTGAGCGGCGGTTACTACGCGGTGAATTGGGAGGCGACGGCGGAGGAGGCCGCCGCGTTGATCCAACCGCACCCATCCCTGTCGGAGACCTTCGGCGAGACGCTGCTGGCCCTAGCTGGTCGGGGGCTCCACGTTGGCTGACGTCACGCTTCCGTCGCTCGGCGAGTCGGTGACGGAGGGGATCATCACGCGCTGGTTCAAGAAGGTCGGCGACACGGTGGCCCGCGACGAGCCGCTCTTCGAGGTCTCGACCGACAAGGTGGACTCGGAGATGCCGTCACCGGCGGCGGGCGTCCTCGTGGCCATTCTCGCGGACGAGGGCGACACGGTGGAGACGGGCTCGCGCGTCGCCGTCATCGAGGAGGGGACGGGCGCCGTCGCGGCGCCCGCGGCCCCGGCGGACGCGACGGCTCCCGCCCCGGTCGTGACCCCGACGGCGGAGCGGCCCGCGGTCGCGACGCCGAGCGTCCCCGCAACGTCCGGGGCACCCGTCGGAGTCGTCATGTCGCCCGTGGTGCGTCGCATCCTCGCCGATGGGGGAGTCGACCCTTCCCGCGTTCGGGGATCGGGTCCCGGCGGAGCCGTCACGCGACGCGACGCGGAGCGGGCCGTCGCCCAGGGACCCAGCGAAGAGGTGGTGGTCGAGCTCACGCACGGCCAGCGGCGCATGGGGCAGCACATGGCGCTGTCCCTGCAGGTCGCACCGCACGGCTTCGTCGCGATCGAGGCGGACGCGTCGGTCTTCGATCGACTCGACGCCGTCGGTCGCGTCTCTCGGGACGGTGCGCCGATCTCGGAAGAGGTGGTCGTCGGGATCGCGGCCGTACGGGCCCTCGGCGAGTTCGAGATCCTGAACGCGACGTACGCCGGCGACGAGTTGGTCATCCATCGCACGGTCAACCTCGGCTTCTTGCGCGAGGTCCCGCGTGACGGACTGCTAGTGCCGGTCGTGCACGCGGCGGCGGGGCTGACCCTGCGCGCCCTCGCCCGTCGGTCGGCGGACTTGGCTGAGCGCGTCGCCACCCGGCAGCTGAACACCGACGACCTCATGGGCGGGACCTTCACCCTGGTCGGCCCGACGGGCGGCGCAACGCTCGTCCACGTGCCGATCATCATCCAGCCCCAGGTCGCCATCCTCTCGGTGGGCGCCGTGCGTCGCGTGCCCGTCGTGGTCGAGCGCGACGGCCAGAGCGTCGTGGAGCCGGGACGCCGGGTCGTACTGGGCCTCGCCTTCGATCAGCGGGTTTGCGAGCCGTTCGTCGCCACCGCCTACCTGGAGCGGGTCGCCGAACTGCTCGCCGGCCTCGACATCGAGAGCGAGCACTAGGTGCTACGCCGACGCCACGTGGGACGGGTGTCGTTCGCCGAGGCGAACGACTTCCAACGGGCGCTGCTCAACGCGGTGGACGACTACGTGATCGTCATGGAGCACCCGCCGACCTACACGCGTGGAGTGCGCGCCACGGACGATCACTTCCTCGTTCCGCTCGACAGCCTCGACGCCGTGGTGATCGACGCCGACCGGGGAGGTGACGTCACCTACCACGGTCCCGGCCAGGTCGTGGCCTGGGCCGTGGTCACCGTCACCGACGATCCCGGTGCGGGGCGCGAGCACGTGCGCCGGCTCGAAGACGCCGTGATCGACACCGTGACCGCGTTCGATCCCGATCACCGGCTGGGCGACGTGGGGCGCCTCGAGGGCTACCCCGGCGTGTGGGTCCACCTCGACGGCCGACCCGCGAAGATCGCCGCCGTGGGTGTGCGGACCGAGCGAGACCGCGACGGTCGACGCCGGACCCTTCACGGCGTCGCCCTCAACGTCGACGTGGACCTCGCGGCGTTCTCGCTCATCGTGCCCTGCGGGATCCCCGACAAGCCGGTGACGTCACTCGAGCGTGAGGGCCTCGTGGTCTCACCGCGCGACGTCGAGGATCGGCTCGGTCGGGCGCTCGAGGAACGACTGGGCGGTGCGGGGACGGTGGCGTCGGTCGATCGGGCGCCGGCCGAGAGTGGGGGCGAACGGCCCCTGATCCGGCGCCTGCGGCGCGCGGGAGTCGACCCGGACGCCGGCATCGACGTGCGCAGCCGTAAGCCGGACTGGCTACGCGTGGAAGCCCACATGGGCGAGCGCTACGGCGCGTTGCGCCGACTCACCGAGGACCTGCGCCTGGTCACGGTGTGTGAGGAGGCGGGCTGCCCCAACATCTTCGAGTGCTGGGACGCCGGCACCGCGACGTTCATGGTGAACGGCGAGCGCTGCACCAGGGCGTGCGGGTTCTGTCTCGTGGACACCCGCAAGCCTCTCGCCCTGGACCCCACCGAGCCCGATCGGGTCGCGGAGGCGGTGGTGCGCCTCGGGCTGCGCCACGCGGTCGTCACGTGCGTGGCTCGGGACGACTTGGCGGACGGCGGGGCCGGGGCCATCGCCCGTACGATCACCGCGATCCGCGAGCGCTCACCCGAGACCGCGGTCGAGGTACTGATCAGTGACGTGAAGGGTGACCCTGGCGCGCTCCAGTTGATCCTCGACGCGCGACCGGACGTCCTTAACCACAACATCGAGACGGTGGCGCGACTGCAGCGAGCAGTCCGGCCGAGCGCCGGGTACCTCCGGTCGCTCACCGTGCTCGCCCGAGCCGGGGCTCAGGGGCTCACGACGAAGTCAGGGATGATGGTCGGCCTCGGCGAGACCGCCGACGAGGTGGAAGAGACCCTGGCCGACCTCGCGGCCGTCGGCGTGTCGATCGCGACCATCGGTCAGTACGTGCGACCGACCGTCGACCACGTCCCGGTCCAGCGCTGGTGGCGGCCCGAGGAGTTCGACGACCTCGCCGAGCGGGGACGGCGGCTGGGCCTCGCCCACGTCCAGTCGACTCCGCTGACCCGTTCCAGCTACCACGCCGGTGAGGCTCTGCGCGAGGCGACGCCGGTAGCGGCGCCGTCGCGTCGCTAGGGACCTAGCCGTAGACCGTCGTGGTATTCCCCTTCGAGGGCTGACGTCGCCCCGCCGGCCCTGCACCGAAGAGGGTGAGGATGTTCTGGGTGGCCCGTTGAAGGATCGACGTGACTCCGGGTAGGGGGGCCGGCACCCAGAAGTTCCCGAGGCGCGGGGCGTCGGAGAGGTCGAAGACCCAGTGGCCGGTCCCACTCGCGAAGACGCCACCCCGACCCGGGGCCGCCACGTAAGTGACGTCGCTCACGCCCCCGCCGACGGGGGAGTGGGCCAGGATCTCCACGTTCGCGGGATCCGGCCCGCCGAGGTTGACGTGGTTGAACTCGCCGCCGAGCGCGCCCGCCAGGACAGAGCCCGCGCGCACGCCGGTGCCGCGCCAGAGCCAGGAGTTCGGGTCGAGCACGTGGAGGCTCCCGGCGCCGTCGACACCCCCGTAGATCGAGCCGCTGAAGGTGCTCTCGGGCAGGTTGGACGGCGGCGAGCTCCAGTTCACGGTGGCGGCGGCCGGATCGGTCGCGGTGATCGGATCGGCGGTCGAGCGGTAGTTGATCATCAACCGGTCGGGACCGTTGACGCCCGGCTGGAAGCGAATCTTGCGGTAGCAGAAGTTGGCCCCGAGGAGAGCCAGGTTGACGCCGGCGGCGACGCCGTCGACGAGCGCGGCTCGCATAGCGGGCGAGTAGTACTCGTCGTGCCCGAGCGAGAGCAGGGCGCGGTGCCGCTGGAGCGTCGGTCCGCGCTGGTGGAGGTCGAGGTCGGTCCAGTAGGCCAGGTCGAGCCCGAGTCGTTCCACCTCGAAGAGCATCGGGAACTCGTTGCCGACGAAGTCGGCCGCCCCGTTCGCGAACACCCGGTCGTAGGGTCGGTTGAAGGAGACGCGCACGGCGCGGTTCGCGTTCGAGACCGTGATCCCACCGAGGGGGGTCGTCTGGCGGTAGAGGGAGAAGCCGCCCCAGGTGTTGTAGGCCTGCCAGGTAGTCACCGAGCTCTGGTAGACGAATGCGGCCCGCGACGAGTCGTCGCGCACGAGGAGCGGGACGAAGCGGAACTCGTGCCGGTCGTTGTCCAGACGGATCAGATACTGACCCGGCGCGTACCGGTGATCCAGCTCGAGGTGGAACGACGGCGACCAGTGGCAGTCGACGGTGCCGTAGCGATCGGGCGTCGGCATGGCCTGAACGCCGCCCTTCATGAAGGGGCGGGACTCGACCAGTCGGGCGCCCAGGCCCTGGTAGTAGCCCATCCGGAAGACGCGAACTCGGTACGAGGTCGTCGAGGAGACGAAGACCGCGACCTTCTCCCCGAGCGCGGCGCTGGCGGTGCTCGCGTAGCCCTCCAGAGTCCCGGCGGTGGCCGCGGGACCGCGAAGCCAACTACCGTCGCCCGGTCGCTCGTTCTCTTTGCGAACCCAGTTACTGAGGGGTAGGGAGGTTGCCGCGCCGGCACCCGCGGTGGATGCGGCGCCGAGGGCGGCTCCGGCCGCGGCGCCAGCGGCACCACGCAGGAAGTCACGTCGGGAGAGGGAGGGCACGGGGCCACTGTAGACACGTGGACCCGACGGGTCCCGTCGCCCACGGCTCCTAGGCGATGAAGTACTTCGCCTGGGGGTGGTGACAGATGATGGCGTCGGTCGTCTGCTCGGGGTGGAGTTGGAAGCCTTCGGAGACCTCCACGCCGATGCGATCGGCGCCGAGCAGGTCGGCGACGGTGGCGTTGTCGGAGAGGTCGGGGCACGCTGGGTACCCCCACGAGTAGCGACCACCCCGGTACTGCTGGCGGAACAGTCCGGTCAGCGTGGGGCCGTCCTCGTCGACGTAGCCCAGCTCGGTGCGGATCCGGGCGTGCCACAGCTCCGCCAGTGCCTCGGCCATCTCGACGCCCAGCCCGTGGAGCATCAGGTAGTCGGTGTAGCGGTCGGCGGCGAAGAGCTCCTGCGCTCGTTCGGAGACCCGTGGCCCCATCGTGACGAGCATGAACGAGGCGTAGTCGCGCTCCGGGCTGTCGATGGGCCGGAAGAAGTCCGCGATGCACAGGCGCGGCTCGTCCGACTGACGCGGGAAGTGGAAGCGGGCACGCTCGGTCGTGCGCTCGTCATCGGTGAACACGACGAGGTCGTTCCCGTCCGACGCGGCCGGGAAGTGTCCCCAGACGACCTGGGGGACGAGGAGGTCGTCACGCGTGGCCCGGTCCAGCTGCTCGCGCAGCACGGCCCGAACCCGCTCCTTGAAGGCGTCGTCGTCCTCACCCTCGTCGGGTCGATACCCCCACTGGTTGCGAAAGAGCGACGTCAGGTTGAGGTAGCGCGCGACGTCCTCGACGGGGATGCCCTTCGCGACGCGGCTGCCGAGGAACGGTGGGGGGAAGAGAGGGTTGTCGGTGACCACGGTGTCGCTGCGCCGCGTGTCCGCACTCCCGTCCGCGTCGTCGCGGAAGCGCCGCTGCACTCGTCGGGTCGAGATTGCGCGGCCGTACTCGGGGTCGTCGGCCCCCTGGCGGATCTCGCCGAGTCGATCGAGAACGCGCAGACCCTCGAAGGCGTCCTTGCCGTAGAAGACCCGGCCCCGGTAGGTCTCGCGTAGGTCTCGCTCCACGTAGGTCCGCGTGAGCGCTGCTCCGCCTAGGAGCACCGGCACGTGCTCGAAGCCGCGCTCGTTCATGATCTCGAGGTTCTCGCGCATGATGAGCGTCGACTTCACCAGCAGCCCGCTCATCCCGAGCGCGTCGGCCCGGTGGCGCTCGACGGCGTCGAGCATCTCGTTGATGCCGATCTTGATGCCCAGGTTGATGACCTCGTAGCCGTTGTTCGTCAGGATGATGTCGACGAGGTTCTTGCCGATGTCGTGGACGTCGCCCTTGACGGTGGCGAGGACGACGCGACCCCGCCCCGCCGCGTCCTGACGCTCCATGTGGGGCTCGAGGTGCGCGACGGCGGCCTTCATCGTCTCCGCGCTCTGGAGCACGAAGGGCAGCTGCATCTCGCCCGAGGCGAAGAGGTCTCCGACCACTCGCATGCCGTCGAGGAGGATGTCGTTCACGATCTGGAGAGCTCCCCGTCCGCTCGCGAGGGCGGCGTCGAGGTCCTCCTCGAGCCCCCGTCGCGCTCCGTCGATGATGCGTCGACGGAGCCGCTCGTCGAGGGGGAGGTCGGCCAGGGCACTCGCGCCGCCGGTGTCGAGGGTGACGCCCTCGAAGTGCTCGAGTAGTGCGGCGAGCGGGTCGTAGTCGTCGCGTCGGCGGTCGTAGATGAGGTCGAGACAGATCCGGCGAGCCTCGTCGTCGATCCGGGCGAGCGGCAGAATCTTCGACGCGTTGACGATCGCGGCGTCCAGGCCGGCGCTGGCGCACTCGTGGAGGAAGACGCTGTTGAGCGCCTGGCGGGCGGCGGGGCTGAGTCCGAACGAGATGTTCGACACTCCGAGCACGGTGCGGACCGCGGGCAGGGTGCGTCGAATCTCTCGGATGGCCTCGATGGTCTCGATCCCGTCCCGCCGCGATTCGGCCATCCCGGTCGACAGGGGCAGGGCGAGGGGGTCGATGAAGATATCGGCCGCGTCGATGCCGTAGTTCTCGACGGCCAGATCCACCACGCGACGAGCGACGCGCACCTTCCACTCCGCGGTGCGGGCCTGTCCCTCCTCGTCGATGCAGGTGGCGACGACGGCCGCGCCGAATTCCGAGGCCAGCGAGAGGAAGGTGTCGAGGCGCGTGCCGGGGGCGACGCCCTCTTCGAGATTGACGGAGTTGAGGATGGCCTTGCCACCCAGGTGGGTGAGGGCGGCCCGGGCGACGGGACCCTCGGTCGTGTCGACCATGATCGGTACCGACGACTGGGTGGCCAGCCGGCTGATCAACTCGTTCATGTCGCGCACGCCGTCCGCACCCGTGTAGTCGACACAGACGTCCAGGACGTGGGCCCCCTCGGCGATCTGATCGCGACCGATCGCCACGCAGGCGTCCCAGTCGCCACCGAGCATTGCCTCGCGGAACTTCTTCGAGCCGTTGGCGTTGGTGCGCTCGCCGATGATCAGCACCGAGCGCTCCTGGTCGTAGGGAGTGGCGCTGTAGATCGAGGCGACCGCCGGCTCGACGACCGGGTGCCGTTCCGCGGGGGTGGTGCCGCCCACGGCGTCGACGACCGCTGCCAGGTGGGCCGGAGTCGTCCCGCAGCAACCACCGACGACGCCGACGCCGTACTCCCCGACGAAGTGGGACAGGTGTTCGGCGAGCTGCTCCGGGGAGAGGTCGTAGTGCATGTGTCCGTCGACGACGCTGGGCAGGCCAGCGTTGGGGAGGCAGGAGACCGGGAGATCGCTGGCCGTGGTGAGCTGACGGATCGGCTCGTACATCTCGACCGGTCCGGTCGCACAGTTGATGCCGATGACGTCGACGCCCAGTGGACGAAGCGCCGTCAGCGCGGCCGTGATCTCGGTGCCCGGGAGCATGCGTCCCGTCAACTCGATCGTGACCTGCGCCTGGATCGGCACCGTGCGCCCGTGGCGCGCCATGGCCCGTCGACACGCGGCGATGGCGGCCTTGCCCGACAGCAGGTCGAACATCGTCTCGACGAGCAGCAGGTCGACGCCGCCCTCGAGGAGCCCGTACGCCATTTCCTCGTAGGCCGCGCTGAGGTCGTCGTAGGAGATCTGCCCGAGCGTCGGGAATTTGGTTCCGGGCCCCATCGAGCCGGCGACGAATCGGCGGGACGTCGCGGTGCTGTACTCGTCGGCCACGCGCCGGGCCAGCCGCGCCGAGGCGTGGGCGAGTTCGAAGGAGCGATCGGCGATGCCGTACTCGGCGAGGACCGGGGAGAATGACCCGAATGAGTCGGTCTCGATCACGTCCACGCCGACCTCGAGGAACGATCGGTGGAGGTTCTCGATGACGTCGGGTCGCGTCACCGTCAGGATCTCGTTGCAGCCCTCGAGCGCCTCGCCTCCGAAGTCGTCGGCGGTGAGGCCGACCAGTTGGAGGTTGGTGCCCGTCGCCCCGTCGTAGATGAGGACCCGCTCGCGCAGGGCCGCCAGGTACGGATCGGTCGGAAGAGGTCGAGCGGCGCGGTCCATCACGTCGAGGCTACCGGTCGGTGTCGGATCACTACGCTGGCGTCGTGCGCATCTACACCCGTGGTGGCGACGACGGGACCACTGGCCTCTACTTCGGCGGTCGAGTCGCGAAGAGTTCTGATCCCATCGAGGTGAACGGGGCGGTGGACGAGGCTCAGGCGGCCCTCGGCTGGGCCCGGTCCCAGGCGACCGGCAGCCCACGACTGGCCACGTTGCTGCTCGACGTCCAGCGTGACCTGTGGGTGCTGATGGCCGAGGTGGCCACGCTCCCCGAGAATCGTCACAAGCTGACACCGGGGCAGTCCTCGGTGACCAACGAGATGATCGAGCGCCTCGAGCGTGAGATCGACGCGCTGAGCACGGAGATCGAGATGCCTCGTGAGTTCGTCGTGCCGGGTGAGAATCCGCTAGCGGCCGCGCTCGACGTCGCGCGGACGGTTGTGCGGCGCGCCGAGCGCACCGCCGTCGGCTATCCGCTGGAGGGCAGCCTCGTCGTGCCGTACTTGAACCGGCTGAGCGACTTGACGTGGACCATGGCCCGCTGGGCCGAGGGTCCCGAGCACCGCACCGCGCGGTCGGCTCGATAACCGTGCGCCGCGCCCGCGTCACCTCTCGCGACGGCCTGACCCGTTCGACGCTCGTCGTTCCCGTCGTCGTCGACGCCGAAGGGGCCCACCTCTCGGCGTCGATCCCGACGGACCTCGGTGGACACGCTCTCGACCGTCTGGTCGCGCCCGAGACCTGTCGCCGACACGGCCTGAGCGAGACGGCGGGCAGCACGTTGACGTGGGCGGCTCCCGGTCGATCCACCGTCGTCCTCGTCTCCGTGGGCACCGACGGCCTCGATCTCGATCGATGGCGCCGGGCCGGAGCGGCGGCCCTGCGGCTCGCCAGCTCCGAGGATCTCTGTGCGGTGCTGCCCGTCGACGGACTCGAGCACCCGGGCGACGTCGCGGCCGCCATGGTCGAAGGGGCGCTGCTCGCCAACTACCAGTTCCGGGAGCGCGAGGGCGACGCGTGGTTCGAGGTCCTCCCGGTCGCGAACGGCCTGCCGAGCGTCGAGGTCCACGACGACGTCACGCGGGGGGTCGCTCGCGGCGAGACGATCGCCGACGGCGTCAACTGGGCGAAGCGCCTGATCGATACGCCCGCGCGGGATCTGCCACCCCGAGAGTTGGCGAGCCACTTCGTGAAGCGACTGGGGGAGGACCCGCACGTCACCGTCGACGTCTGGACCGAGTCGAGGATTCGTGAGGAGCGTCTCGGCGGGCTCCTCGGCGTCGGCGCGGGATCGGCGCAGCCCACGCGCCTCGTTCGCGCGACGTACGATCCCGCCCCCGGCGAGTCGCTGCCCCACGTGGTGCTCGTGGGCAAGGGCGTGACGTTCGACTCGGGGGGTCTCTCGCTGAAGCCCGCCGAGAGCATGATGCAGATGAAGACGGACATGACCGGGGCCGCAGTGGTCGCCGCCGCCCTGTCCATCGCGAGCCGTCTCGGGGTCGCGGCACGCATCACCGCGATTACCCCGATCACCGAGAACCTGCCGGGCGAGCGGGCCATGCGGCCGGGAGACGTGCTCACGATGCGCGACGGGACGACGGTCGAGGTTCTCAATACCGACGCCGAGGGTCGTCTGATCCTCGCCGACGCCCTCTGTCTCGCGGTCGAGGACGAGCCCGACGCGATCATCGACGTGGCCACGCTGACCGGGGCCCAACGCGTCGCCCTGGGCGACGAGATCGGGGCCCTCTTCTCGACCGCCGACGACCTCGCCGAGGAGGTCCTTCGGGCGTCGGGCCGCGCCGGTGAGGGCATGTGGCGCCTGCCCCTGGCGGAGGCCTACGCCTCCCAACTGGAGTCCGACGTGGCCGACGTACGCAACATCGGGCGCGGCCCGGGTGCCGGAGCGATCACCGCCGCCCTCGTGCTGAAGCGCTTCACCCAGGGTCGGCCCTGGGCGCACCTGGACATCGCCGGTCCGGGTCGCTCGGACTCGGTGCGCGGCTACGTCACGCGCGGGGGAACGGCCTTCGGGGCTCGTACCCTCGTCGAGTTCCTGAGGGCTCGGTCGCGCTAGATACCGTGTCGCCGTACCCGCTCGGCGGGTGAGGGGACCACGCGTCGCCGGGAGGACGAGGGGGGATCGAGCCGGTCCGGATGCCCGACGAAGACCGTGGCGAAGAGCGACTCGCCGGGTGCGTCGAGCCACTCGAGTACGCGATCCTCGTGGCGGAAGTTGCCCCACAGGGCCGCGCCGAGCCCCGCGTCCTGGACGAGTAACAGCAGCGCCATCGTGGCCATGCCGGCGTCGCCGTGCCAGTAGGGGACGACCCACGCGTCCCGATCCGAGAGTCCGCTGGCGGCCTTGTCCGGCTCCCCGTAGCGGGTGGCGTAGTCGGTGGGGCGCGAGGTCACCACGACGAGGGCGCCGGCCCGGGAGAGCCCGCCGACCCGCCGGGACGCGGCGCGCCATTCGGGATCGGTGGCTCGCTCGAGGTAGCCGGTGACCGACTCGGGCCCCACGACCGTCATACGCACGCCGCCGCAGTTGCCGGCGGTCGGCGCTCGCAGCGCGAGCGCGCAGGCGCGGGTCAGCGCATCGAGGTCGACGGGATCGCCGGTGAAGGAGCGGGTCATGCGGCGATCTGTGAGCAGGGTGGGGAGGTCCACCTGAGGGGGTCTAGCAGGCGTTGCCCCGATTGTCGACGTCCCCGGTAGGCTTTCCCCACCGTCCAAGGAGGTTCCGTGCCGACGCCCCGTGATCTGCTGAACGCCGCCAAGCAGTCGATCCGCGAGATCGAGCCCCACGAGGTGGCCGCGCGTCTCGACCACTACCGCCTCCTCGACGTGCGCGAGCCCGACGAGTTCGCCCAGGGTGCCGTTCCCGGTGCGGTGCACATCCCCCGGGGCCAGCTGGAGTTCGCGGTCGAGGGCCGTCTCCTCGACAAGAACGCTCCGATCGCCGTGTACTGCGCGGGTGGCGTTCGCTCGGCCTTCGCCGCAAAGACGCTCCAGGAATTGGGCTACACGGACGTGGTGTCCGTGATCGGCGGGTTCAACCGGTGGAAGGACGAGGGGCTCGCCTGGGCCGCTCCGCGCTCGCTCGACGCCGACCAGCGCGGTCGCTACCACCGTCACCTCCTCCTGCCCGAAGTGGGCGAGGAGGGTCAGATCAAGTTGCTCGACTCCAAGGTGCTGCTGCTCGGCGCCGGAGGCCTGGGCTCACCCGCGGCGCTCTATCTCGCGGCCGCCGGAGTGGGGACGATCGGGATCATCGACATGGATGTGGTCGACGAGTCGAATTTGCAGCGGCAGGTCCTGCACAACATGGAGCGCGTGGGCATGCGTAAGGTCGACAGCGCTCGACAGACCCTCACCGCGATGAACCCCGACCTCGTGGTGCGCACGTACGACACCCGACTCGGGGCGGACAACATCCTCGACATCATCGACGGGTACGACGTCATCGTGGACGGGACCGACAACTTCCCGACGCGGTACCTGGTCAACGACGCCTCGCTCCTCAAGGGGATCCCGGTCGTCCACGGCTCGATCTTCCGATTCGAGGGCCAGGTCACCGTCTTCCATCCCTACGTCGGGCCCTGTTACCGCTGCATGATCCCCGAGCCGCCCCCGGCCGAGTTGGCGCCGAGCTGTGCGGAGGCGGGCGTGCTGGGCGTCCTGCCGGGCATCATCGGGTCGATTCAGGCGATCGAGACGATCAAGATCCTGCTCGGACTGGGCGAGCCGCTGGTCGGGCGCCTGCTCACGTACGACTCGCTCGATCAGAGCTTCCGCTCCTTCCGGGTGCGTCGGGACCCGACGTGTCCCGCGTGCGGGGAGTCGGCCGGCCCGATCGTGATCGCCGAGTACGACGAGCTCTGCATGCCTCACGCCGTCCCGGCGGATGTGGTGATCGCCTAGACGCGCACGACGACGGTCGCGGCGATCCGGTCGTGGATCGTCTGGCGTTCCACGTTCGCGAGAGGGAACAGGACGTCGAAGAGGCCGATCCCGCCCGCGAGGGCCGTCAGGAGGGGACGGTTCGGCAGCGTGAGAGCGCTGTAGGCCACGACGATGCCCCAGCGCCACGACGCCTGGCGAACGGTGATGGGGCCGTCGGTCGAGATGCTGCGCACGCGCGTCCCGGCGAGTCGATTCCCGACGGTCTGACCGCGCGGACCGGCGAGCAGCACGATCTGGTACGCGCCCTGGAGGACGAGGGCTGCCGCAGTCCCGAGCGCTGAGGGAAGGAGCGCGAGAAGGGCGGTCGTCGGGATGAGGAGGAGGAGGTTGTCCACGACCGTCGCGGCCACTCGTCGCCACCAGCCAGCACGCACTGCGCGTTCGAGGACCGTGCCGCAGGCGTCACAGTGGGTACCGGAGGAGAGCGCTCCGCACGTCGGGCAGTACATCCGTCCATTCTCGCGCGTGCTCAGCGCCGCGTGGGGCCACGAGGGTTCGGAACCGGGGACCTAGTGTGGGCGCGTGGATGAGCAGAGATACACCGACTCCGACATTGAGGTTCGCGCGGTCTATCGCCCCGAGGACCTCGTCGGCTTCGATCCCGCCCGCCGCCTGGGCGAGCCGGGTGAGTACCCCTTCACGCGGGGGGTGCACCCCACGATGTACCGCGGTCGCCTGTGGACGATGCGCCAGTACGCCGGTTTCGGCACCGCCGAGGCCACGAACGAGCGATTCAAGTTCCTCCTCGGAGCCGGGCAGACGGGACTGTCGTGCGCCTTCGACTTGCCGACTCAGATGGGCTACGACGCCGACCATCCCCGCGCGGAGGGAGAGGTCGGCAAGGTGGGCGTCGCGATCTCCTCGATCGACGACATGCGCCTGCTGCTGAGGGACCTGCCACTCGACCAGGTCACGACCTCGATGACCATCAACGCGACCGCGTCGACGCTGCTCCTCCTGTACCAGCTGGTGGCGGAGGAGCAGGGAGTGCGCGGTGACCAGCTGCGGGGGACGATTCAGAACGACATCCTGAAGGAGTACATCGCGCGCGGCACGTACATCTATCCCCCGCGCCCGTCGATGCGTCTTATCGTCGACACCTTCGCCTACTGCGCGGCGGAGATGCCGCAGTGGAACACGATCTCCATCTCCGGCTATCACATTCGCGAGGCCGGTTCGACAGCGGTCCAGGAAGTCGCCTTCACCCTCGCCAACGGCGTCGCCTACGTCGAGGCGGCACTCGCCGCCGGGTTGGACCTCGCGGAGTTCGCCCCCCGACTGAGCTTCTTCTTCAACGCTCACAACAACCTCTTCGAAGAGGTCGCCAAGTTCCGGGCCGCCCGTCGGCTCTGGGCGTCGATCATGCGCGATCGATTCGGGGCGACCGATCCGCGAGCCCAGACTCTGCGGTTCCACACCCAGACGGGCGGGTCGACCCTGACCGCCCAACAGCCCGAGAACAACGTCGTGCGGGTCACCATCCAGGCGCTCGCCGCCGTCCTCGGGGGGACGCAGAGCCTGCACACGAACGGGTTCGACGAGGCCCTCGGGCTACCCACCGAGCACGCCGCGCGCCTCGCGCTGCGAACCCAGCAGATCGTCGGCTACGAGTCGGGGGTCACGGACTCCGTCGACCCCCTGGCCGGCTCGTACCTCGTCGAGAGCCTGACCGACGAGATCGAGCGCCGCGCTCGCGAGTACCTCTCCCGCATCGACGACCTGGGCGGTGCCGTCGCGGCCATCGAGGCCCGCTACCCGCAGGAGGAGATCGAGTCGGCGGCCTACGATTTCGCCCGTCGCGTCGAGCGAGGCGAGCGCGTCGTGGTCGGTGTGAACCGGTTCACCGAGGTCGCTGCGGCGCCCACCGAGGTGTTCCCCGTGGACGCGGCACAGCAGGATGCCCAGGTCGAGCGCGTACGCGCCCTCAAGCGCGATCGCGACAACGACGCGGTGCGTCACGCGCTCGACGACCTCGAGCGGGCCGCGCGGGGGACGTCCAATGTTCTCTACCCGATGAAGACGGCGCTCGCCCGCCGGGCGACCCTTGGAGAGGTTGCCGACGTCCTACGGGGCGTCGTCGGCGTCTACGAGCCCCACTAGCGAGCGATCGGCTCGAGGTAGTGGGTGACCTCGGGCGGGCTCACGTAGTGCGGGTGGGTCAGGGCGCGCCACTGGGTGAAGAGCTCGGTCGCGCGAAACTCGAGGTGCGCGTCGACCGAGTCCCACCGCACGAGCAGGAGGTAGGTCGTGTCGTCCTCGTGCTGGCGGCGGAACTCGGCGCCGTGGCAGCCGGTGGCCGAGGTGATGAGCGGCAGGGCCGCGCGCGCGTCGGCCTCGAAGAACTCACGGTCGGCGGGGTCGATGCGTACGAGAGCGTGTTCGATGATCACGGAGCCTCCTCGAGGAGTCGGGTTCGCAGGGTCGGGTCCTGAGCGACGGCGACGCCCGTCAGTGCGAGGGCCGTCGCCCCGTCGCGCACGGCCCGGTCGGCGCCCTCGCCGAGGCAGGCCGCGGTGAAGGCGGGCTGGTGGTTCACGGCACCCCCGGTCGGGATCATGATCAGCGGGTGGATCGACGGCACGGCTAGCGAGACATTGGCCATGTCCGTCGAGATCGTGGGCAGGGGTAGGCCCGCGTCGTCATCGTCGAAGCGGCGACCGAGGGACTCGGCGGCCCGGCGGTAGTGCGCCAGGATGTCGGGGTCCGACTCCATATGCGAGAACTGGTGACCGAGCTCAGTGATCGTGAGCGTGGCCCCGGTCGCCAGGGCTCCCGCGCGGAAGCAGGCGTCGGTGCGCTCGCGCAGCTCGGCGAGGCGGGCGCTCGTGACCGAGCGGCACATGTACCGGGCGACGACGCGGCTCGGGATCACGTTGGCTGCCGAGCCCCCCTCCGCGATGATGCCGTGCACCTGGTCTCCGGGACGGAGTTGCTGACGCAGCGCGCTGAGGGCTACCTGGGCGACCATGGCGGCGTCGAGGGCGTTCACGCCCTCCCAGGGGGCGGCGGACGCGTGGGCCTCCCGGCCCTCGTAGACGACGTCGAAGTGGTCGACCGCGAGACAGGCCGCCGCCAGGCGTTCGGTGGGCCACGGGTGGACCATCATCGCGGCGTGGACGTCGGCGAAGTAGCCGGCCTCGAGGAGGTCGATCTTGCCTCCGCCCCCCTCCTCCGAGGGCGTCCCGAAGAGCGTCACCCGCAGGTCGAGGTCGTCGGCGACCGCCGCGAGGCCGATGGCGGCGCCGAGCGAGGCGGCGGAGATGATGTTGTGACCGCAGGCGTGCCCGACGTCGGGCAGGGCGTCGTACTCGGCGCAGAGGGCGAGGTGGAGGCGACCCGAGCCGATACGGGCCGCGAAGGCCGTGTCCCGCCCGGCGACCCCCGTCTCCACGCTGAAGCCGTGGGCGCGAGCGGTGTCGGCCACAGCGGCCGAACTGAGGTGCTCCTCGTAGCCGAGTTCGGGGTGGGCGTGGATGTAGCGACTGAGCGTGATGAGGTCCGCGTCAGCGGCCTCGATGGCTCGCGTGGCCCGCTCACTGGTCATTCGATCGTAGCCACCACGTCGCCCGCGCTCACCGCGTCCCCGGGCGCCACGCGCACCGCGGTCACGGTTCCCGAACGCTCGGCGCCCACGGCGTTCTCCATCTTCATGGCCTCCAGGATGACGACGGTCTCACCCGCCTCGATGGATTGGCCGACCTCGACCACCACCTTCACGATCGTCCCCTGCATCGGAACGGTCACCGAGCCCGAGCCGCTGCCCACGACGCCGGCGTGGTGCTGGCGCCGCGGCTTGGAGGTCGAGGTCCCCGCGCTCGGGGCGGCCGCGCCCTCGGGCAACCAGAGGGCCACCTGGACGCGTCGGCCGTCGACCTCCGCGACGACGTCGTGACGGATGCGACCGTCGGCATCCCCGGGGTGGGCGGCGCCCACGGGGGCGATACCCGTGAAGTCGAGCCGCTCCTCGACCCACTTCGTCGAGTGCGTTCCCCGTGCGAAGTCGTCGTCCGCGAGAATGATGGCGTCAGCGGGGAGGGTGGTGGCAACGCCCTCGATGCGCGTCTCCTCGATCGCGCGAAGCATCCGGTGGCGCGCCCGGTCGCGGTCGGGCGCCCACACCACGAGCTTGGCGATGAGGTTGTCGTAGTACTGAGAGACGGTGTCGCCCTCGAGGTAGCCGGCGTCGAGGCGGACGCCGGGCCCGGCGGGAGCCGTCAGGTGCGTGATCGGGCCCGGGGAGGGCGTGAACTTCCCACCGGCGGGATCCTCGGCGTTGATGCGAATCTCGATGGCGTGGCCCTCGCGACGGATCGTGTCCTGGTGGAAGGGCAGGGCCTCGCCCGCGGCGATGCGGAGCTGCCACTCCACGAGGTCGAGACCCGTCACGAGCTCGGTGACCGGGTGCTCGACCTGGAGCCTCGTGTTCATCTCGAGGAAGTAGAACTCGCCGTCCTGGTAGAGGAACTCGACCGTGCCGGCGTTCACGTACCCGCAGGCGCGGGCGATCTTCACGGCGGCCTCACCCATGGCGCGGCGCACCTCGTCGGGGAAGTTCGCGGCGGGGGACTCCTCGACCAGCTTCTGGTGGCGACGCTGAGCGGAGCAGTCCCGCTCACCGAGCCACAGGGTGGTGCCGTGCGTGTCGGCCAGGATCTGCATCTCGATGTGGCGGGGCCACGTCAGGTAGCGCTCGACGTAGCACTCGGGACGCCCGAAGTAACTCTGGGCCTCCCGTTGGGCACTCTCGAAAGCGGCCGCGGCCTCGTCGGCCGAGCTGACCACCTTCATGCCCCGTCCGCCCCCGCCGTAGGCCGCCTTGATGGCGACCGGCCATCCCACCTCGTTGCCGAAGGCGACGACCTCGTCGGGGCCGTTCAGGGTCTCGCTCCGGCCCGGGACCCCGGCGACACCGGCCCTCTCGGCGGCCAGGCGGGACGAGATCTTGTCGCCCATCACCTCGATCGCCTCGGGCGGCGGGCCGATGAAGGTCACGCCGCGCGACGTGATGGCTCGGGCGAAGTCCGTGTTCTCCGAGAAGAATCCGTATCCCGGGTGTACCGCGTCGGCTCCCGAGCGTTCGATGGCGTCGAGGATGGCCTCGGTGTTGAGGTAGCTCTCCGCGGCCGTGGACCCGCCCAGGGCGTAGGCCTCGTCCGCCAGGCGTACGTGCAGGGCGTCACGATCGAGTTCGGAGTACACCGCGACGGTGGCGATCCCCATCTCTCGACACGTGCGCATGACGCGCACGGCGATTTCCCCGCGGTTGGCGATCAGCACCTTCTTGAGCACGAGACCTCCGTCTGTCGCGGTCTTTTCTACCACTCGCTCCGCAAACCCTAATCTTTGGCGGTGCCTCCGATCGTCTGGCGACTGACCCACGTCGCGACCATCGACTCGACGAACGCGTGGGTCGCCGAGCGTGCTCGCGAGGGTGCCCCGGAGGGGACCGCGGCGCTCGCGGACTACCAGGCCGCGGGACGAGGTCGACGCGACCGCCGGTGGGAGGCTCCGCCTCACTCGGCACTGCTCCTGTCGGTCCTCCTGCGCCCCTCCGACCCCCCGACGGCCGCCGCCTGGGCGGTGGCGGCGGTCGGACTCAGCGCGCGGGCCGCCCTCACCCGACTCTGCGGCCTGCAGCCGAGTCTCAAGTGGCCCAACGACCTGATGGTCGGCGATCGCAAGCTCGGTGGCGTGCTCGCCGAGTACGTGACGACGCCCCAACCGGCCATCGTCGTCGGGATCGGCCTCAATCTCACCGCCTGTCCCGACGGAGTCGGAGCGACGACCGTCCTCGCCGAGGCCGGGGTGACGCTGGCCCCTCGCGCTCTCACCGACATCGTGCTGGAGGAGCTCGAGGCCCGAGCCCCTCTCGTCGACGACCCGGCGGGCCTCGCCCGTCTGCGCGCCGAGTACGCGGCCGGTCTCGCCACGCTCGGTCGCGCGGTGCGCGTCGTCCTCGAGGACGGTGAGTTCGAGGGACGCGCGATCGATCTGGACGAGAGTGGCCGACTGGTCGTCGACGTCGGCGGCGCGACGCGGATCGTGAGCGCCGGTGACGTCGTGCACCTTCGCTCCGCGGAGGGCGGGTCGTGAACCGTCCGGTCCGAGTCCTGGTGACGGGCGCCGCCGGCCAGGTGGGCGTCGACCTGGTGGACACGCTCGAGGGTCGGGTCCCCCCCGGGGGGCGCGACGGGCGGCCACTCGACGGGAGCGCGGTCGGTGCCGGGGAGTTCGAGGTCCTCGGGCTGACTCACCACGACCTCGACGTCAGTCATCGCGGCGACGTCGAACGAGCCCTCGCGGCGAGTCGTCCTGACGTGGTGGTGCACCTCGCCGCCTACACGAAGGTCGACGCCGCCCAGCGCGACGTCAGCCGATGCTTCGCCGTGAACGCCGATGGTGTCGGCCACGTGGTGGACGCCGCGAGCGCGGTGGGTGCCCACGTGATCGCGGTCTCGACCGACTACGTCTTCGACGGTCGCAAGGGGGCGGCCTACCGGGAGGACGACCTCACCAATCCCCAGTCCGTCTACGGCGCCTCGAAGCGAGCCGGAGAGGAGCGGTGCCCCCCGGAGGTCACGCTGGTGCGCGCCTCGTGGATCATGGGCGTGCGGGGGACGAGCGTGGTGCACACCATGGCCCGGCGGGCTCGCGAGGGGCAGGAGGTGAGGTTCGTCACGGATCAGCGCGGGACCATCACGGCGTCCGCCGACCTCGCGGCGGGACTGGTCGCCCTGGTGCGGGCGCGCCCCGGAGGGGTGTGGCACGTGGCGAACGACGGTGACGCGACGTGGTTCGACGTCGCCCAGCACGTTGGGCGCGTCCTCGGGAGGGGTGACGACTTCGCCCGACCGATCCTGACGTCGGACCTCGAACCACCGCCTCTCGCCGCGCGACCCGAGCGCAGTGACCTCGACACCACGACGTGGCGGCAGCACTTCGCGCCGCTCGGACCCTGGCGCGAGAGCGTGGAGCGCCTCGTGACCTGGGGGAGCGACTCGCGGTGACGGTCGCTCACGACGTCGCCGCCGTCGTCGTCGACTTCCACGCCGGTGCGGCGCTCGCACGGTGCGTCGCCACGCTGCGGGCCGACGGCCTCGCGAGGATCGTGGTCGTGGAGAACGGCGCGCCGGGCACGGCGCGCGCCGCGCTCGACGAGGATCCCGCCGAGATCGTCGAGCCCGGCGTCAACCTGGGCTACGGCCGGGCGGTCAATCGAGGGGCGGCACGGGTCGGGGACTACGCGTTCCTCCTGGTGTCCAACCCGGACATCGAGGTCCATCCCGGCGCCGTGGCGACGCTCGTCAACTTCCTCGACGACCACCCGGAGATCGCTGTCGCCGGACCGACGATCGAGCGACCGGACGGCACCGTCTACCCCTCGCACCGGATCTTCCCGAACGTGGCCCTGGCGGCGCTGCACGCGCTTCTCGCCCCGCTCTGGCCGGACAATCCCGCCACCCGGCGATACCGGTCGCCGCGACCCGGGGGGGCCGTCGACTGGGTCTCCGGGGCCTTCTTCCTGGTGCGTCGCGACGTGTTCGAGAGGGTTGGCGGCTTCGACGAGCGCTACTTCATGTTCGCCGAGGACATGGCACTCTGCTGGGCCGTACGGGAGGCCGGATTCTCGGTCGCCGCCGTGCCGGACGCGCGCGTCACCCACCAGGAGGGTCTCTCCCGGGCCCGCGCGCCGCGAGCCATGGTGGTAGCCCATCACGTCAGTGCCTTGCGATTCGAGTGGCAGACCGCCCGCGGTGTCCGCCGGCTGTTCGCCCCCGTGGCCTCACTCGTCCTCGGGGTCCGACTGGCGCTCATACTGGCCCGCGAGGGGCGCCCTGGCCCGCGGAGCGCCTAGACTTTCGCCGGGCTGCGGGCGGCTCTGTGGTTGAAAGTCGATGCCAGCCGCGGGCGAAACGACCCACGTAAGGCGTCTTGTGGACGCTGAGCATGGCGCGGTTTAGACGTAAGACCTGCCTCGGGTCACTCACGGTGGGTGATCCGGGAGACGGGGGAGAGCGCGAAAGCGCGGCGGGAGAGACTGGTTCTGCTCGTCGGGCGCGCGGAACCTGCCGCAGGCGAGTGTGGGGTCAAAGACCAGGTCAGACGCCCGCAGCCCCCGAGACTACGTAAGACGACCGGTAGGGTTTGACTCAATGAGTGTGTTCAGCAAGATCCTGAGAGCGGGCGAAGGTAAGCGCGTCCGTCAACTGGCCGAGCTGGTGGAGCCGATCAACCAGCTGTCGGACGAGATGGCTGCTCTCAGCGACGGTGACCTGCGCGCCAAGACGGACGAGTTCCGCCAGCGCCTGGCTGACGGCGAGACGCTCGACGACCTGCTGATCGAGGCATTCGCCGTGGTTCGTGAGGCGGCGACCCGCGTTCTCGGGCAGCGGCACTACGACGTGCAGCTCATGGGAGGCATGGCCCTGCACTTCGGGTGGATCGCCGAGATGAAGACGGGTGAAGGAAAGACCCTGGTCTCGACCCTGCCCGTCTACCTGAACGCCCTGAGCGGCCGAGGGGTCCACGTCGTCACGGTGAACGACTACCTGGCGACGCGTGACGCGACCTGGATGGGCCAGCTGCACCGATTCCTCGGCCTCAGCGTCGGCCGGGTGGGGCCGGATCTACCCGACTTCGAGCAGAAGCGCGAGGCCTACGCGGCCGACATCACCTACGGGACGAACACCGAGTTCGGGTTCGACTATCTCCGCGACAATATGGCTCGCAGCCTGGAGCACATGGTCCAGCGGGGTCACCACTACGCCATTGTCGACGAGGTCGACTCGATCCTGATCGATGAGGCGCGCACGCCGCTCATCATCTCGGGCCCCGCCACCGACGTCACCAAGCTCTACTACCAGTTCGCCTCCATCGTGCGCACGTTGGTGCGTGACGCTGACTACGAAGTCGACGAGGAGAAGAAGACCGTCGTGCCGACCGAGTCCGGCATCGAGAAGGTCGAGCGTCAGCTCGGAGTCGCGAACCTCTACGACGCGGTCGCCACGAACTACGTGCACCAGCTGGGTCAGGCGCTGCGCGCCAAGGAGCTCTACCACCGCGACAAGGACTACATCGTCTCGGGCGGCGAGGTGAAGATCGTCGACGAGTTCACCGGCCGCACGCTCGAGGGCCGACGCTGGTCCGACGGGCTGCACCAGGCCGTCGAGGCGAAGGAGCGCGTGCGGATCCAGGAGGAGAACCACACCTGGGCGACCGTGACGCTGCAGAACTACTTCCGCCTCTACGAGAAGCTCGCCGGCATGACTGGTACCGCCGAGACCGAGGCCAGTGAGTTCGGGAGCACCTACAACCTGACCGTCGTGCCGATTCCGACTCACCGTCCGCCCCAGCGCGCCGACCAGCCCGACCTCGTCTTCAAGACCGAGGAGTCGAAGTTCGACGCGATCGTGGCCGACGTCCGCGAGCGTTACGACCGCGGTCAGCCGGTGCTGCTCGGTACCGCGTCGGTCGAGAAGTCCGAGCTGCTCAGCCGTGCACTCTCGAAGGCGGGGATCGCCCACGAGGTCCTCAACGCGAAGCAGCACTTCCGCGAGGCGGAGATCATCGCCCAGGCGGGACGCAAGCACGCCGTCACCGTGGCCACGAACATGGCGGGTCGAGGCGTCGACATCATCCTGGGCGGCAACGCCGAGGGCCTGGCTCGGCGCGAGGCCGCGGCGCAGGGCGTCACGCCCGGGGCTGACGGGTACGACGAGGCCTACCGGGTTGCCTTCGATCGCTACCGACCCGAGTGCGAGGCCGACGGCAACGAGGTCCGCGAGCTCGGTGGCCTCTACGTCCTCGGGACCGAGCGACACGAGTCGCGGCGCATCGACAACCAGTTGCGTGGTCGGTCGGGTCGCCAGGGGGACCCGGGAGAGAGCCGCTTCTACCTCTCCCTGGAGGACGAGCTGCTGCGACTGTTCGCGACCGGCGCCGTCTCCTGGGTGATGGACCGAGCACTGCCCGAGGGCGAGGCCATCGAGGCCAAGATGGTGTCGCGCGCGATCGAGCGCGCCCAGAACACGGTCGAAGGCCGCAACGCCGAGATCCGCAAGGACGTCCTCAAGTACGACGAGGTCATGAACGAGCAGCGCAAGGTGATCTACCAGCGTCGACTCCAGATCCTCGAGGGTGAGGACATGCACGAGCAGAGCCTCGAGTTGATCGAGAGTCAGCTGAACGACGCCGTCATGCGCCAGCTCGAGAGCGAGTTTCCCGAGGCATGGGACATCAACGCGCTCGTCAACGAGATGCTGTCGTTCTACCCGACGAGGATCACGCGCGAGCAGTTCGAGGCGTTCGAAACCCGTGAGGACGTCATCGAGGCCGTCGTGCGTGACGCGCTCGACCAGTACGTGGCGAAGTGCGAGAACTTCCCCGGAGGCGTCGAGACGGCGATCGAGATCGAGCGCGACGTGATGCTGCAGATCCTCGATCAGCGCTGGCGCGACCATTTGAGCGACATGGACTACCTGCGTGACGGCATCTACCTGCGTCAGGTGGCGCAGCAGGATCCGCTGACCGCGTGGCAGCGCGAGGGCTACGAGATGTTCGAGCACCTGCTGGACGCCGTCGACGCTGACTTCGTCCGCTACATCACGCACGTGGAGGCGATGCCGGCCGTCGAGGAGGTCGCGGGCGTCGACGAAGGTCTGGTCGGAGCAGTGACCAACGCCGCGGCGGTGGCGCCCGGGGGGCTCGAGCTACCCGCCCATCAGGCGACGACCGAGCCGGAGCCGACGGAGCGCAAGCTCGGCCGCAACGAGCCGTGCTGGTGCGGCTCGGGTCGCAAGTTCAAGCAGTGCCATGGCCGACCTTAAGGCGGAAGCCACCCTGCGCGAGGCCCAGGTAGCACTCGCGGAGTTGGGCGAGCGCTGGAACGCGGCTCGCGAGTACCTGCACGTGGACTCGCTCCGCGAGCGCCACGCCGTACTGAGCGCTACCGCGGCGCGGCCCGACCTCTGGGACGAGCCTGATCGCGCCCGGGCGGTGACGACCGAGCTCGGACGCATCTCGAGTGAGCTTGATGCGTTCGACGCCCTGGGGCGACGGATGGACGACGGAACCGTTCTGGTGGACCTCTGCGCCGAGGGCCTGGCCGCGGGAGAGATCGACGGATCGCTCCTCGAGGAGCTGCGGGTTACCGTCGACCGCCTCGACGCCGACATCGCGGGGGTGGAGACCCAGAGCCTGTTGAGTGGCCAGTACGACGAGTACGACGCGATCGCCGAGCTCCACGCCGGTGCGGGGGGGACCGACGCGCAGGACTGGACCGAGATGCTGCTGCGGATGTACAGCCGCTGGGCGGAGCGCCGGGGCTTCGAGGTCGAGGTCGACGAGGCCACCGAGGGTCAGGAGGCGGGGCTGCTGTCGGCTACCTTCATCGTGAAGGGCCGTTACGCCTACGGATGGCTGTCGTCGGAGCGCGGAGTGCATCGTCTGGTCCGCATCAGTCCCTTCGACTCCCAGGCCCGTCGTCAGACGAGCTTCGCGAGTCTCGAGGTCACGCCCCTGCTGCCCGACGACAGTGCCGAGGTGGAGATCGACGAGAAGGACCTGCGGATCGACACGTACCGCTCGTCGGGGGCGGGTGGCCAGCACGTCAACAAGACCGATTCGGCGATTCGCATCACGCACTTGCCGTCGGGCATCGTGGTCAGCTGCCAGAACGAGCGCAGTCAGCACCAGAACAAGGCGCGAGCGATGCAGATCCTCGCCGCCAAGTTGGCCGAGCGGGCTCGGGCCGCTCGCCAGGCCGAGATGGACGCGCTCAGCGGCGAGCGCAGCGACAACGCGTGGGGGTCACAGATCCGCAGCTACGTCCTCGCGCCGTACCAGCTCGTGAAGGACCACCGGAGTGACCACGAGACGGGCAACGTGGACGCCGTCCTCGACGGGGACCTCGACTCGTTCATGGAAGCCGAATTGCGCCGGCAGCGAGCACGCTCATCCTGATGAGAACTCATTTCTACCCCGCCGAGTGACGCCGTCCCGTCATCCGTGGCCGGTAGGATGGACCCGTGACGTGCGCCCGCTCGCTCCACGGACCGCGCCGCGCGGGGGAGACACCTAGGTGATCCGGTTCGAGAACGTCTCGAAGACGTACAAGAACGGGACGCCCGCCCTGCGGGACGTCACCGTGAACATCGACAAGGGTGAATTCGTCTTCCTCGTCGGGGCCTCCGGCTCCGGCAAGACGACCTTCCTGCGTCTCCTCCTACGAGAGGAGTTGCCGGACAAGGGGCGGATCCTCGAAGCCGGTCGGGACATCGGAACGCTCTCGAGCTGGCGGGTTCCCTACCTGCGCCGCAACATCGGGTGCGTCTTCCAGGATTTCCGTCTGCTGCCCAACAAGAGCGTCTTCGACAACGTCGCGTTCGCCCTCGAGGTCATCGGGCGCCCCCGATCGACGGTGGAGAGCCAGGTGCCCCAGATCCTCGATCTAGTGGGACTGGCGGACAAGGCCCGCAACCTACCCGGAGAGCTGTCGGGCGGCGAACAGCAGCGTGTCGCGGTGGCGCGAGCCTTCGTGAACCGCCCACTGATCCTGCTCGCTGACGAACCGACCGGAAACCTCGACCCGACGAACTCCGAGGTCATCATGGCCCTGCTCGAGCGGATCAACCGGACGGGCACCACGGTGGTGATGGCGACCCACGACAAGGCCCTCGTCGACCGGATGCGGCGCCGAGTGATCGAGCTCGATCACGGCGAGGTCGTGCGCGACCAGGCGCGCGGCGTCTACGGGATCGACGAACCGGTGATCCGCTGATGCGCGTCTATCTCCGCTACGCGGTCAAGGAGACGTTGACCAACCTCTGGCGCAATCGCATGATGACGATTGCCGCGGTGCTGACCGTGGCCGTGTCGCTATCACTCGTGGGAGCGGCCCTCTTGCTCAAGCAGAGCGCGGCGCAGGCGTCCGCCCAGTGGCAGCAGGGGACCCGCGTCACCATCTGGATGCAGCCGACGGCGACCCAGAGCGAGTTGGCCAACGTGCAGAACCAGCTCAGCACCCTGCCCATCGTGAAGAACTGCACGTTCTTCACTCAGGCACAGGACTACCAGGAGGCGCTGAAGATCCTCCCGCCCTCGGAGTCGAGCGTGCTGCACGTCAGTGACATGCCGTCGTCCTTCCGGTGCGTTCCCACGGTGCCCTCCAACGCCTTCGTCGTCGAGTCGACCTTCGCCACTCAGCCGGGCGTCTACCGGGTCACCGCACCCGAGCAACAGATTCGCCAGATGAATAGGGCGATTCGGATCCTTCAGGTCGTCTTCCTGGCGCTGGCCGCCGTCCTGCTGCTCTCGGCGACCGTCTTGATTCTCAACACCATCCGGATGGCGATCTTCGCGCGGCGCCGCGAGGTCTCGGTGATGAAGCTCGTCGGCGCCACGAACTGGTTCATCCGGGTCCCCTACATGACCGAGGGCTTCCTCCAGGGACTCATCGGATCGCTGATCGCGGTCGGAGCCGTCACCGCGCTCCATACCTGGTATCCGCTGCACAACGAGTTCCAATTGAACACCAACGCCCTGCTCGGGACCAACGCGGTGGTGCTGGTGGCGGGTGTGGCGATCGGCTCGGTCGGGTCGGCGATCGCGATCCGACGATTCCTCGACGTCTGATCAGACGTCGCGCGACGCGAGATCCTCGTAGGTCTCGCGTCGCTGACGCAGCGTCGCCACCCCGTCGCGGACGAAGACGACGGGTGGCCGCCGGGCGCCGTTGTAGTTGTTGGCCATGGTGACGCAGTAGGCGCCGGTCACCGCGACGACGATCAGGTCGCCGGGGCGGGGATCGTTGAGACGGGCCCCTTCGACAAGGCGGTCGCCCGACTCGCAGTGGCGTCCGACCAGGTCGACGGGCCCACCGCCGGACGGGCGGGTGACGACGGCCGACTCGAATCGCTGCCCGTAGAGAGAGACGTCGAGGTTGTCACCCATTCCCCCGTCCACGGCGACGAAGGTGGGCTCACCGTGCTTCACCGTGACGACGCGATAGAGCGTCACCCCCGCCCGGGCCACGACGCTGCGTCCTGGTTCGAGCAAGATCCGGGCGTGGGCGGGAAGTACTCGGCGGGCGGCCTCGGTCAGGGTCTCGACCCACTCGTCGGGGCTCGGGGCGTGGTCGCCGTAGGTGTAGCGAGCGGCGAGGCCCCCTCCCAGGTCGTAGGTGTCGAACTCCCCGAGGTCGGCGAGGGCCTCCACCGCGTGGGTGAAGGGTGCGAGCTCGGAGATCTGGGATCCGATGTGCACGTGGAGACCCTCGAGCCCCAGGTGCCGAGACCGAGTGATTCGCTCAATCGCCCGACGAGCGTCGGGGATCGACAGGCCGAACTTGGAGCTCGCGTGGCCCGTCGCCATCGCCTCGTGAGTCGGGGCGACGACGTCGGGCCGCACGCGGACGAGGACCGACTGGCGCCCCGGTGCGAGGCGTTCGAGCCGATCGATGTCGTCGAAGTTGTCGATGACGACGAGGCCGACGCCCGCCTCGAGAGCGAGCGATATCTCCTCGTCGGTCTTCGCGTTGCCGTGCAGAAGGATGACGTCGGGGCGGACCCCCGCGCGTAGCGCGAGGTGGAGTTCGCCCCCGCCGGCCACGTCCACGCCGATGCCCTCCTCGGCCATGACGCGGTACATGGCGGTGGTGGGGAAGGCCTTCGAGGCGAAGTGGACTCGCCCCGCTCCCCATCGGCGAGCGAGAGCGTCCCGGAACGACCCGATCTGCTCGCGCAGCGACTGCTCGTCGATCACGTACGACGGGGTGCCGAACCGTTCGGCCACCGCGACGAGGGGTACCCCACCGATGGTGATGCCGTCGGCGGTCGCGGTCGCGGTCGGCGGCAGCAGACTCCGGAAGTCGGCGTCAATCACTCGTCGGGGCGAAGTCGACGGCGAGGGAGTTCACGCAGTAGCGCAGGCCGGTGGGGGTGGGCCCGTCGTCGAAGACGTGACCCAGGTGACCGCCGCACGACGCACAGAGGATCTCCGTGCGGACGCGCCCGAGCGAGTGGTCGGGACGCTCGACGATGCTTCCCGGCTCGCACGCGTCGAAGCTGGGCCAGCCGCAGTGGGAGTCGAACTTCTGGTCCGACGTGAAGAGCGTCGCGCCGCACCCCCCGCACGTGTAGCTGCCGTCATCGGCGACGTTCAGCAGGGAGCCGCTCCACGGAGGCTCGGTGGCCGCCTCCCGCAGGATGGCGTAGCGATCGGGGGCGAGCAACTCCCGCCACTCCTGTTCGGACCTCTCTACCGCAAAGCGCATAGGTGTGAGGGTACCGGCTCGACGCCGCCACGTCACAGGTAGGGCGAGCGCGGCGACTCGGGCAGGCTCGGCGCGAACTCCGGCTCGTCGGCGAGCATTCGGCGGAACGCGGCGGCGAGACCCTCGGGATCGAGCCCGATCTCGGCGAGTAGGGCGTCGGGGCGATGGTGCTCGAGGAACGCCCGCGGGACGCCGAGGATGCGGGTGGTGGGCAGCGAGCGCCCGAGGTCCTGGGAGCGGCTGCGGGCCGCCGAGACCATCAGTGTTCCCGCTCCTCCGTGGCGAGTTCCGTCCTCCACCGTGATGATCCGCCGGTGCTCCAGTGCATCGTCGATCATCTGCGGGTCGGGGGGCAGGACGCGCACGTCGTAGAGGGTGATACGGCTCCCCTCGTCACCCAGGAGCTCCAGGGCGGCGAAGGCGGCGGGGGCCATCTTGCCGACGGACAGTACGCAGAGGTCTCCGGTACCGCGTCGGACCTCACGGGCCCGCAGGCCGTCACCGACCCTTCCGTCGAAGGGACGCGGGAGCGTCTTCGGGAACCGGATGGCGCTCGGCGTGCTCAGGGAGAGGGCCGTCGCCAACATGCCGGGGATCTCCGCGGTCGTGGAGGGGGCGAAGATCGTCATGTTGGGGATGGCGAGGCACAGAGCCATGTCGAGCAGGCCGTGGTGGCTAGGGCCATCGTCACCCGTGATCCCGGCCCGATCGAAGACGAAGACCACGGGGAGGTTGTGCAGGCCAACGTCGAGATGAGCCTGGTCGAAGGCTCGGGAGAAGAACGTCGAGTAGACGGCGACCACCGGCTTGAGCCCGCCCATCGCCATCCCGGCCGCGGCCGTAACCGCGTGCTGCTCGGCGATGCCGACGTCGAAGAAGCGCTGCGGGTACCGGTTCTGGAAGGGCAGGAGTCCGGTGGGGCCGGCCATGGCCGCGGTGATGGCGACGATTCGCTCGTCGAGTCCTGCCAGGGTCACCAGGGCCGATCCGAAGGCCTCGGTGAAGGACTGCGGAGTCACGTCCTCGTCGTTGAGCCGCGCGGGAACCTTGAAGTCGTGCATGCGCAGGTCGTCGGTGATGGCCGGCTCGTAACCTCGACCCTTCTGGGTGAGTACGTGCACGACGATGGGGCCGTCCCACTGAGCGGCCTGGCGCAAGGTCGTCTCCAGGGCTTCGATGTTGTGCCCGTCGATGGGGCCCACGTAACGAACCCCTAGGTTCTCGAAGAAGGTGTGAGGCGTGACCATCTCGCGAACGACCGACGTGACGCCGTCGATCCCGCGATAGGCGGCCTTGCCGAGGCCCGGCAGGTGGGGCACCAGTCGTCGCAACCGGTCGCGCAGCGTCAGGTAGGTGCGGTTCAGCCGTAGGGCGGTTAGTGACTCGCTCAACTTGGAGACGGTGGGCGCGTAGCTGCGTCCGTTGTCGTTAAGGACGATGACCACCCGCTGATTGGAGTGCCCCAGGTTATTGAGCGCTTCGTAGGCCATGCCGCCGGTGAGGGATCCGTCACCCACGACCGCGACGACGTGACGATGACCGCCGTGACCGATGAGCTCGCGACGGCGCTCGAGGGCGGCCGAGAGCCCGTGGGCGTAGGACAGGGCGGTCGATGCGTGGGAGGACTCGATCCAGTCGTGGGGGCTCTCGGTCCGGTTGGGGTATCCGGACAGCCCGCCACGCTGACGCAAGCGGTTGAAGCGGTAGCGGCGTCCGGTGAGGAGCTTGTGGACGTACGCCTGATGGCCGGTGTCCCACAGGACGACGTCACTGGGAGAGTCGAAGACGCGGTGCAGGGCGATGGTCAGCTCGACCACGCCGAGGTTGGAACCGAGGTGTCCGCCCGTCGAGGTGACCGTGTCGATGATCACGCTGCGCAGTTCAGCGGCCAACTGGATCAACTCATTGCGACTCAGGCGCGCGAGGTCTTCAGGCGACTCGATGGTGTCGAGTATCACGGCGTCATGCTACCGGCGGGTAGTCGCGCGGCGGCGTCCCCGTACGCGGGTCGAACGTCCTCAGTCAGCGCTCGACGAGGCACCGGACGACCGACTGTCGGTCTTGTAGAAGCCCGACCCCTTGAAGGCGATGCCGACCGGCGAGTAGACCTTGCGCAGAGTCCCGCCGCACTCCTCACACGTGGTGAGGGCGGCGTCGCTGAAGCGCTGGACGACTTCCGTACGGCGGTGGCAGGACTGGCACTCGTACTGGTAAGTGGGCATCGACTCGACTCCTCGACGGTACGGCTCCGCCACTCTACCGGTCCCCGGGCCTCGTGAGGACGTCTCGGTAGCATGACGAGGTGACGGATTTCCACCAGTTGCGTCGCGTGCCCGGGGATGGCCCATTTCCCCGAGAGATCGGCCCGAACGAGGTGTCGGCACGGCGCGCGCTGGCCCGGTGTCGCGTGACCATGCTGCCCGCGACCACGGCAGCGGTCGCGTCGAACGAGGTGAACAAGGGCGACGTCCTCGCAACGGCACGCGTGGCGGGGATCCAGGCCGCGAAGCAGGCTGCCGCTCTGATTCCGATGGCCCACCCGGTGCTCGTCGGGAACGTGTACGTGAACTTCACCATCGCCGAGACCTCGATCGAAATCGAGGCCAGCGTTGACACGATCGATCGCACCGGGGTCGAGATGGAAGCGCTCACGGCGGTGATGGTGGCGGCGCTCACCATCTACGACATGTGCAAGTCGATCGACCGGACGATGACGGTGGAGGGCGTGGCTCTCTGGGAGAAGTCTGGCGGGCGCTCGGGGTCGTGGCGCCGTGGCGACGGCGACGCCTGAGATGGCCGTGCGCAACGATCACGAGGAGAGTCGAGAGCGTCAACTCGCGCTCACGCTGTTGCTGCAGGAAGCGTCCGCTCAGTGCCCGTTGACCCAGGACGACATCATCTCCCAGCTCACGATCGATGAGTACCCGGTGGATCCCAAGCGACCCCGCAAAGTGCGCGCGTACCAGGGGTCCGACGAGGCGGTCCGTCAGATGTTCGAGCGTGACAAGAAGCGCATCCGCCAACTCGGCTACCAGATCGAGACGGTGGCGATGGACGGGGGCTCGACCGGTTACTGGATCGACGACGACGCGGTCGGTGCCACCAACCTCGACCTCTCCGACGACGAGGAGGCGGTCATTCGAACGGCTCTCGCCCTCTACGGGTTCGGGCCGAGTGGAGCGATTGGTCTCTTCGGCGATGGTCGCGTGCCGGATGGGGGGCTCGAGTCATCGCAGTTCCTCAACCCGATCGTGCGGGCCCTGCGGCGCGGTCGCACGCTGCGCTTCGGCTACTTCTCCTCGTCGGACCGACGTCGTGACGTGGATCCCCTGGCGCTGATCGTCGCCGACGGCGCCACGTACCTGGTGGCTCGACCATCCGGGACCACCGAGATCCGGGGATTTCGGCTCTCCCGCATCACTTCGATGCCGGACGTCGGAGGCGAGTTCGACGAGGTCGACCTGGCGACGCGGGAGCTCGCCCTAGCGTGGCGCCCCCAGTACGGGAAGGCCCCGCGACCGCTCGACGTGTCGATCACGACCAGCGCCGCGATGGGATCACTGATCGCTCGTCAGCACCCGGGAGCCGTGGTCGCGCGCAAGCGCGACGGGGTCGTCGAGGTCGGTCTGCGATTCGATGGACCGCGCGCGGCGCTGCGCTTCGTTCTCAGTGCCGGGACTCGTGTTCGCGTCGAGAGTCCGAAGTCGCTCCGTGCCGACGTGCGACGGTGGCTGGAGGGGGTCAATCGCGGGCCGCGACCGGGCGTGACGCCGCCGCGCGCCGCCGCGTCCTCTCCCGTGACGAGTCTCGGCCAGGCGCTCCTCCTCTTGCGGGCCGTCCAACGTAATCCCGAAGGGCTACGCATCAGCGAGTTGTCCGCGCGCTTTTCGATGAGCCCCGAGCTCGTACGGCACATCATGGATCGCCTCACCACGTTCGAGCCCATGGGCGGCCGCTTCGGCTTTCCTGCCCACATCGTCAAGGAGTGCGACGACTGGGAGAACGAGGAGACGGACGACTCGCTCTATCGGGCGGAGGCGTTCGACCCCCGCGGTGCCGTGACGCTGCGCCCCCTGCGGTGGCAGGACCTCTTCGAGCTGAACGTCGCGCTTCGTGAGGCGGCTCACGTCTACGACGACCCGGCTATCGAGTCGGCGATCGCGAAGATCGAGGCGGTCGTCGACGGTCGAGTGCGCCTCGACACCGCCGAGTCCGACGAGGTCACCAGTGTCGTCCGTGACGCGATCGCCGGGAACGAGCGCCTCAAGATCACCTACGCGTCCCTGAGATCGGGCGAGCCCGAGGAGCGGGTCATCGAGCCCCGGGAGATTCGCGTGCTGAACGGGATGGCGTACGTTCGCGCGTTCTGCACCACGCGTGACGCGTGGCTCACGTTCCGACTGGACCGAATCGGCGCAGTGCTCGCGCGATCGGCGGCGACCGACTCTCGCCCAGACGACACGGACGCCCTCTGGTTGACTCGGGTCGGCGACGGGGGTGACGACGTCGTCGTGGTGATGAGCCCGGAGCAGCGCTGGCTCTTCGAGCCCCTGCCCGGGGCGACGTGGAGTTGGGCCTCGGACGGACGGCCGGCCGTGCAGTTCCGCGTCACGGACCGGACGTTTCTCGATCACCTGATGGTCCAGGCGGGTCCGGGGGCCGTCGTCGTCACTCCCGAGTTCGCGGACGCGGGGCGTGCCCTGGCGCGCGCGATGCGTGACCTCCTCTGAAGCGACCGTTGGCGGGGGTGAGGATTCCCCGGGCGTGATCACTGTTCTGACCCGCACGTCGAGTGACGTCAGCTACCTGATCGAGGACGAGGCGAACGAGATCGACGGGCTGCGGGATGGGGGAGCCCAGTGGTGGGTGCGGCCCGACGGCGGAGAGGTCCGAACCGCCGAGGAGGTCCTGAGGGGCAGCTCGCGGTCGCGCGTCCTCGGCTACGACCTCGTGATGTCGGCCCCGCGGGTCGTGTCGGCATTGATGGCCCTCGACGAGGGTGGCGCGTCCGCGATCGTGGCCGCGCACCGGACCGCCGTGGCGGTGGCGGTGGAGTATCTCGCCCGACGGGGGACGGTGCACTGCTCGACTCGGTGGGGGGAGGAGCACGTCGTTCGCGCGGCCATCGGTCCCGTCGCCTCGTTCACCCACGGCATCAACCGTGCGGGCGAGCCACACCTGCACGACCACGTGCTCATCGGGTCACGCCTGTCCGATCGGGACGGGGTCGTGAGCGCGCGGCACCTCCGCTATCACCTGCGGGCCGCCGACGCGCTCTACCGCACGAACCTGCGCCACATCGTCAACGACGTGACGTCCTGGACGGTGCGACGACCCTACGCTGGTTCGGAAGTCGTCGAGGGCCTCGACGCGGGAGCCTTCGCCTGTTGGCCGGGCGAGCGCTCTCGCGGCAGGCGCAAGATCACCTGGACGCGCGATGGCGCGAGGAGTCGTTGGCGACGCGATCTGGCCGCAGTGGAGGTCCTCGGGGTTGACGTACCGCGACGACCGGTTCGGCTCGATCACCACGCGCTGGAACGGGGCGTCGTCGTCCCCGGTCGGCTCTTTCGGCGAGACGTCGTCGAGGCGGTCGCCAACGCGTGGACCCACGGGGCACGTTCGCCGGAGGTCGAAGCGCTGGTGGACGTGACCCTAGAGGGACGGCTCACCGACCCCCTCGCCGAAGAGCTCTCAGTGACGGGACGAGAGCGGACCATCCTGGCCTCGCGACTGAGTGGTGGGGCGCACGTCGGGCGGAACAGGTCGTTCTCGCTCGGGCGCGAACCGTGAGTCGCGGTAGAAGGGCGCGAGCCGGGTCCAGGTCGCCTGCTTCGACGGTCCGATGGTGAGTGCGTATCCGGGTCGCCCGTGCGCCACGTCCGCGGTGCTGAGCCGGTCGCGCTCGACCCAGGCGGTCGAGTGGCCCCGTCGGCGGCGCCGCGAGTGCTGCAACGTACTCGTCGGGGCGAGGTGGCGTCCGCCGAGTGACGCGATGAGGTCCAGGGTGTGTCGGTCCGCGATGCCCGGAAGGACCACGGTGGTGGGAAAGAGCGACGGGAACGAGCCGGCTTCGGCACCCCACCGCGACCGGGCCTGTGACAGGTCCTGCAGGCAGGCGAGCGTGAGGACGCCCTGCCCTCCACCTTCCGAGACGATGGACGCGAGATCGGGGAGCGGGGCCACGTTCGCCAGCTCGTCGAGAGCGAGCAAGAGGCCTGGCCCGCTCGCGTGCCGCTGGTAGGCGACGTGCACTACCTCATCGATGAGGCCAATGACGAGGGGGGCCGACACGGCGTGGTGGCGGCGCGGCGCGACGATGTGCAGGTGGTGCCCACCATCGAGCAGGGCTGGCACGTCGATCGATGGCAGTGAGGCCGCGGTACGAGCAGCCAGTGTGCGCAGTCCGGCGAAGAGGCCGGCCGCCGTCGACCAGATACTCGAGAGCTCTCGAGCCTCGGTGGCGAGCACTCCGGTGATGGTCGCGACTGCCGGATGTGACTCGTCGTAGTGGTGGCGCAGCACGTCGATCGCTTCGGTGCTCACGCGTGCGTCGATCTGATTGACCACGTCGGTGAGGGTGAGAGATGCGAGGGCACCGGCGTGCAGTACTGGGGCCACGAGCGCAGCGGCCCGTTCCGTCCAGTGATCTCCCGAGCCGTCGACACGCATTCGACTCGCGGCCACCAGTGAACGTGTAATGAGGACGGAGCGGTCCCACGAGTCCGCGCTGATCAGGGGCGAGTATCCGACGCGCCGCACGTGCGTGGGAGCGGGAGTCTCGCCCGATGGATCAAAGAGCAAGGTGGTGACGTCTCGTCGCATTCCGCTCGTCACCGCCACGACATCTGGCTTCGTCGACGTGGTGACGACGGCGCGCGATGTGAGCAGCAAGTTGGGAATGATGATCGACGTCGTCTTGCCACTGCGCGTTGGTCCGATGATGAGTGCGCCGCGTTCGTGATCACTCACGACATCACCCCCGTCGTTCACACCGAGGAAGATTCCGTCATCACTCATCGACGACCAACGGTCGCGCAATGCGCAAATGCTTGACATTGCTCGGCGTACCTAGTGAACTTTGAATTGTTCGATCATGAAGAAGGTCAACGAAGTGCCGAAGTCCATAGGCGGTCTTTGTCCACGTCGGTTCTTCATGGTCGGACCGTGCACTGCGGTCGCGCGTCGCACAGCCGGGAAGCTGGGCGGAACGTGAGCGAGTTCACGCCGAGCGAGCATGCATCGATGACACGGTATGACCAAGGTGGTCATCCGCGATGACGACTCGACTCACTGACATATCCCAAGGAGGGAACGTGGCAACTGCCGCCAAGAAGGCCCCGGCCAAGAAGGCTCCGGCCAAGAAGGCGCCGGCGAAGAAGGCCGCCGCCAAGAAGGCTCCGGCGAAGAAGGCTGTCGCCAAGAAGGCTCCGGCCAAGAAGGCTCCGGCCAAGAAGGCTCCGGCGAAGAAGGCACCGGCGAAGAAGGTTGCCGCCAAGAAGGCTCCGGTGAAGAAGGCTCCGGCCAAGAAGGCCCCGGCCAAGAAGGCCCCGGCCAAGAAGGCTCCGGCCAAGAAGGCTCCGGCCAAGAAGGCTCCGGCGAAGAAGGCCCCGGCCAAGAAGGCTCCGGCCAAGAAGGCTCCGGCCAAGAAGTAGGTCCACGGCAGTCTCGCCGCAGACGGCGGTGCAGAAAGCGGGGAGTTAGCTCCCCGCTTTCTGCATTGAATCGGGGATGTCGCCCGGCTCGTCGACGTCCCAGGCCCAGGGGGACGGGGAGACGACCGTGATCGGTACGCCCAAGCGCTGGGCTTCCTCGATGTGTCGCTGAGCCGAGTCGGGGCCGAAGCGAAAGACGAAGTCGAGGCCGCTCGGCAGAGAGAGGAGATTCGTCCCCGTGCCGTGGCGATCCGGGACGATGGCGATGCCCTCGGGGTTGCTCCACTGGCCGAGACCGTCGGGGAGTGCGAGGTCGGCGGGGATGACGGTGATTCGTTCCGTCGTCGCCGACAGATGCCGATAGGCCTCGCCCACGTCGGAACTGAGATCGATGCCGTGCGCTCGCATCGGCACGGCACCCACGTCCCGCGCCACTCTCTCGGCATCGGGGTCACCGCACGCCACGTACACGACGCGCGGGTGACACGCGAGGATCACGTTGCGAGCGAGCGTCGTCACCAGAGCGGTGACGTTCGGGACACCCGCCTGACGCAGACGCTGCTTCCCTCGACGAGGGGACTTGAGGGGCACGAGCATTACGTGCGAGTCGGGCGACACTGTCCTCGATGCTAGGGGTCGATAATCTGACGGCGTGAGGGGAGCCGTCGGGCGTCTCGACGCAGAACTCGGCGCCCTGGCGCAAGGTCGAGCGGTGGTGGGCGTCGACGAGGTCGGTCGGGGGGCCTGGGCGGGACCGCTCGCCGTCGGTGCCGTCCTCGTGCGGGACGTCCGAGACATCCCCGATGGCCTCGACGACTCCAAGCGATTGACCCGTCTCCGACGAGAAGGTCTCGTCGCACCGCTATCCGCGTGGGCCCACGGAATCGCGGTGGGATGGGTGAGCGCCGCGGAGATTGATCAGATGGGACTACGTGTCGCGCTCGCGATGGCGTCGTATCGGGCACTCGCCGACCTTCCCTTGCGCCACGAGGATCGTCCCCTCATCCTGGTCGATGGCCCGCTCAACCTCCTGTCCGTGCCCGCGGATGTGGGCCTCCCCCCGGTTGGCTCAGGGATTCCCTGCCCCGTCGACGACGTACTCGCGGTCGTGGGTGGCGACGGGGTGAGCGCCGTCATCGCCGCCGCGTCGGTCATCGCGAAGGTTGCTCGAGATGACGTGATGCGCCAACGCGATCGAGTTCTGCCCGGCTACGGATGGTCGCGAAACGTGGGCTACGGCACCGCGGAGCACCGGGCCGCGCTGGGTGCGCTTGGTCCGTCGATCGAACACCGTCGTTCATGGAACCTTCCGGTGTCGTGAGACGATGACGACGACGCCGTCGCCGGGTGAGTACGGTGACGCGCACCGGGCCCGCCGTGGCCGGTCTTTTCCCTGATGCATGTGGTTGGGTGGCCCCCTCGACGTCGATCGGTGAACGGTGTCGAGGTGGTGTGACGTGACTGGTCGGCGTCGGACGAACGAGTTCGTCGGGGCGGAGTGACGCGGACGACACGGGGGATGCGAGAGTGACGATGGCGGGCGTAAGGGCGTTGAGCCGTTCACTACACTTGCGCGGGTATGCCTCTGCTCGACATATCAAATCTCGGCATTGAGTTCAAGATGCGCGACCGCGTCGTCAACGCGGTCCAGGACTTCTCGCTCACGGTGGACGCCGGGGAGTGCGTCGGTCTCGTGGGCGAGTCGGGTTGCGGCAAGACGACGACCGGACTGGGTGTCATGCGACTCCTGCCCTCGAACGGGCGAGTCGCGAACGGTCGTGTCGTGCTCGACGGGGTTGACCTCACCAGTCTCAGCGACGGTGACATGCAGGACCAGCGTGGACGCTCGGTGGCCCTGATCCCCCAGGACCCCATGAGCTCGCTCAACCCGACGACCAAGATCGGACGTCAGGTGGGGGAGGGGATGCGGATCCACTTCGGCGTGAGCGAGAGGGAGGCACGCAAGCGCGCACTCGAGGTTCTCGAGATGGTCGAGGTGCCACAGCCGGCCGAGCGACTCGACCAATACCCCTTCGAGCTCTCCGGCGGTCTGCGCCAGCGCGTCATCATCGCGATGGGTCTCGTCTGCAACCCCAAGTTGCTGATCGCCGACGAGCCCACGACGGCCCTCGACGTCACGATCCAGGCGCAGATCCTCGACTTGTTGGATCGGCTCCGCACGGAGCTCAACATGGGCGTGCTCCTCATTACTCACGACCTGGGCGTCATCGCGGGGCGTGCGAACCGCGTCGTCGTGATGTACGGAGGGAAGAAGGCCGAGGAAGCTCCCGTCGACGAGCTGTTCGCCGACATGCGCCACCCGTATTCCCAGGCCCTCCTCGCCTCAATGCCGGTGATGGGACAGACGGCTCACCAGCGCCTGCGCTCCATCGCCGGACTCCCCCCCGACCTCTCCCGTCCCATCGTCGGATGTCGCTTCGCCGCCCGCTGCGCTTTCGCGACCGACCAGTGCCGTCAGCAGGAGCCCGACTTCGTCGTGAACGGCGACCACGGGTTCGCGTGCTTCCATCCGGTCGACGGCCCGGGGCAGCCCATTGAGACGGGCGACGATGTGCGCAACGAGACGACGGGGGAGTCCCTCGTCACCGTGGAGAACTTGGTCAAGCGCTTTCCCGTGAAGAAGGGTCTCCTGCGGCGCGAAGTCGGCGCCGTGAACGCCACCTCCGACGTGAGCTTCGTGATCCGCGACGGCGAGACGTTCGGCCTGGTGGGCGAGTCCGGCTGTGGCAAGACGACCATTGGTCGAATGCTCGTCGGTCTGGAGACGCCGACCGCGGGAACGATCCGCTTCCAGGGTGACGTGGTGTCGGCCCGCAAGTACAAGCCGACGCTGGAGCAGCACCGCAATCGTCAGATGATGTTCCAGGACCCCTACTCTTCACTGAATCCCCGTATGACGGTTCGGGACATCGTGGCGGAGCCGCTGGAGATCCACCACGAGGGGACCAGGCAGTCGCGTCGCGAGCGCGTCAGCGAGATGCTCTCGATCGTCGGGCTGGACCCGTCGGCCGCCGACCGCTACCCGCACGAATTCTCCGGCGGACAACGCCAGCGAATTGGACTCGCACGTGCGATCATCCTGCGCCCGAAACTCGTGATTGCGGACGAGCCCGTCTCGGCGCTCGACGTGTCGATCCAGGCCCAGATCCTCAATCTGATGAAGGACCTGCAGAAGGACTACGGGTTGAGCTACGTGATCATCAGTCACGATTTGTCGGTGGTCCACTACATGGCCGACACGATCGCGGTCATGTACCTGGGTCGGATCGTCGAGATCGGCCGGGCCGACGACGTCTTCTTGTCGCCGGTCCACCCCTACACGCGAGGTCTGCTGGACGCGGTGCCGGTGCCCGTTCCCGAAATCGCCCGGGCGCGGCGCGGTCAGCAGGTGCGCGGGGAGCTCCCGTCACCTATTAACCCGCCGTCGGGCTGCCGTTTCCGGACGCGCTGCCCGTACGCCCAGGACGTATGCGCCAACGAGACACCGGAGATGACGTCGTTCGGCGGCGATCACTTCGCGGCGTGTCACTTCCCGCTGTCGACCCCGGTCTCCCTACGCACGGCGTAGGCGAGCACGTATCGGTGACACCGGGGAATTTCGGGTTCCGCCAGGGGCGGTGACGGGTGCGGGGCGTCGTGAAGGGCGTTCGACCCGGCGCTATGGTTGCTCTAGCCAATCGGCGGAGACGCCGACTGAGAGTTGGTAGGGCCAACTCATGAGAGGGGAGATATGAAGATCAAGCGAAGGGTGCGACTCGCCGCATTGAGTGCGGTGGCCGCGAGTTCCATAGCTCTGGGGGTGCCACTCGCGACGAGTGCCAGCGCCGCCCAGACGGTACTGACCGTGGCGGAGGCACCGCAGACGCCGCCGAACTACATCTTCCCGTACATGGGATTCTCGTACTTCTCGGTCGCGAACATCAACCAGTTCCAGGAATTGATGTACCGCCCCTTGTACTGGTTCGGCCTTGGCGGCTCGGTCGCCTATCAGCCGCAGCTGAGCCTCGGCAACAAGCCGGTCTTCACCAACGGGAACAAGACGGTCACGATCACGATGAAGGGCTGGAAGTTCGCTGACGGTCAGACCGTGGACGCTCAGTCGGTCAAGTTCTTCCTCGACCTCTACAAGGCCGACCCGACGTCCTACGCGGGCTACGCCCCGGGTTACGGAATTCCCGACCACCTGACCAACGTGGTGGCGAACGGCAACACCGTGACGCTGACCTTCGACGTGTCGGTGAACCCGAACTGGTTGCTGTACAACTACCTGTCGGAGATCACGCCGTTCCCGGACGCGTGGGACATCACGGCCCCCGGCGTCACCTCGACGTGTGCGACGGGTGCGTACAACGCAGCGGCGACCAACACGGCGTGCCTCGCGGTCGAGAAGTACCTCGACGCCCAGGCCTCGCAGATCAGCACCTACACCAACTCGATGTGGGCGGCCGGTACGGATGGTCCGTGGAAGTTGACGGCGTTCGACTCCCTCGGCAACGCCACGTTCGTCCCGAACCCGACGTACTCGGGTCCGGTGAAGGCCAAGGTCGACGTGCTGAAGCTCGTCCCCGAGACCTCGAACGCCGCTGAGCTCAACCAGCTCCTCGCCGGCAGCCTCAGCCTCGGCTACGTGGACACGACGCAGATCGCCAGCCCGGCGAAGTCGGCCACTCAGGCGGGACCGAACCTGCCGTCCCTCGTGGGCAAGTACATCAACGTCACCGGTCCGTCGTGGTCGTACAACTACGACCCGATCAACTTCAACCCGAAGACGAACCCGATGGCCAACGTGTTCAAGCAGCTCTACGTCCGCCAGGCGCTCCAGCTGTCGACGAACCAGCAGGGCATCATCCAGAAGATTGACAAGGGTTACGGATCGCTCACGATCAGCCCGCTGCCGATGAACACCCCGGCGTCGATCGGTAAGAACCCGAAGAACCCGTACCCGTTCTCGGCCCAGAAGGCCTCGGCGCTGCTGAAGGCTCACGGTTGGACGATGAAGGGTGGCACGCTCACCTGCACGTCGGCCGGTGCCGGCGCGAAGCAGTGTGGTGCGGGCATCAAGGCGGGAACGAAGATGAACCTGAAGCTCCTCTACGTGACGGGCTCTCAGTCGATCACCGACACGGTGAACGCTGAGGTCTCCCAGTGGAAGGCCATGGGCATCAACGTGACCACGTCGACCGACACGTTCAACAACGTCATCTCGGGCTGCTCGCAGACCTCGAAGCTGACGTGGGAGATCTGCACCTGGGGTGCCGGCTGGATCTACGCGCCGGACTACTACCCGTCGGGTGAGGAGCTCCTGCTCACGAAGGCTGGCTCCAACGCCGGTGGCTACTCGAACGCCACCATGGACCGTCTGATCAAGGCGACGACGGCGGGCAACACGCCGCTGACGGGCTACGCAGCCTTCGCCGCCCAGCAGGTTCCGGTGATCTTCCAGCCGACGCCGACCGGCGTGGGCGAGGTCTCGGTGAAGCTCAAGAGCTCGATTGGGTTCCAGCCCAACCCGCTCCAGAACCTCATGCCGGAGTACCTCAGCTTCAAGTAGTCGTAGTGGGGGTCACCCCCCGGAGCCGGAACCGGCTCCGGGGGGTGTCGCCCGTTCGTAGGTAGTTGACTTAGTCGATAGGTAGAGGCCGTGCTGCACTACATCGTCCGCCGTATCCTCCAGGCGATCGTCGTCATGTTGATCGTCATGATCTTCACCTTCTCGCTCCCGTACTTCCAACAGGGGGGCATCCTCGCGCCGGCCTACGCGATCCTCGGGGCCCAGGCGACGCCCGCGCGTGTGGCGGCCTGGGCCGCTCAGCACGGAATGAACCACCCGTACTTGGTCCGCCTATGGGAATACGTCTCCCAGATCGTCTTCCACGGGAACCTGGGCACGTCGTACAAGCAGAACATGTCGGTCTGGAACGTGATCAGCGTCTTCGTTCCTCGCACGGTCTGGCTGGCCCTGTCCTCGCTGGTCCTCACGGTCATCATCGCGATCCCGATGGGCATGTACCAGGCCGTCAAGCGCAACAGCACGTTCGACTACGCCGCGACGGGCATCGCGTTCATCCTCTACGCGATGCCGTCGTTCCTGCTGTGCCTCCTCGTCCTGGACGCCTTCGGGTTCCACTGGCCGCACCTCCCGGCATCACCGCCCTCGGGCGTCGCTCCCTGGGCCATGTTCACTGACCCCGTGGGCTTCGTCCTGCCGGTCCTCAGCCTGACGCTTCTCTCCGTCGCCGGACTCAGCCGGTTCATGCGCGGTACGGTCCTCGACGTCCTCGTCCAGGACTACGTGCGGACCGCCCGCGCGAAGGGCTGCTCGAACCGCCGGATCCTCTTCCGCCACGCCTTCCGCAACGCCCTTGGTCCGATCGTCACGATCCTCGGTCTCTCGATCCCCGCGCTGTTCGGCGGAGCGCTCATCATCGAAGACGTCTTCAACTACCAGGGTCTCGGCATCGAGACGGTGAACGCGGCCAACAACTACGACGTCCCCGTCATCTTGGGCATCACGGTGCTCATCACCCTGACCACCCTGCTGGGCAACCTCCTGGCGGACCTAGCCCTCGGCGTCATCAACCCCCGACTTCGACTGGAAGCAGCAAAGTAGTGAGTACTGTCACCGAAGCCGCGCCCACCCCAGCCGCCGACGTCATCGTCCCGCTGTGGCGACAGCGCCTGCGCATCTTCTTCCACAACAAGCTGGCCATCGCGTCGGTCGTCTATCTCGTCCTGGTCGCCGCGTTCTGCTACCTCCTGCCGATCTTCCACCCCACCAATCAGACGAATCAGGCGGCGACCTTCAACGTCACCTGGAACGCGCCGCCGTCGGCGGCCCACTGGCTGGGGACGGACTCGTCGGGATTCGACGAACTGGGCCGAATCGCCTACGGGGGCGAGTACTCGCTCGCCCTGGGCTTCCTCGCGGGCATCATCACGATCGTGGTGGGCACGGCCTACGGCATGATCTCGGGATTCATCGGTGGCGTGACGGACAGCATCATGATGCGTCTGCTCGACGCCTTCCTCTCGATTCCGTACCTGTTCCTGCTCATCGCCCTCATCTCGATCTTCAAGCGCTCCACGGTCTTGCTCATCCTGATCATCGGCCTTACGGGTTGGTGGGGTAACGCCCGCATCATTCGAGGTGACGCCATGACGATCAGGGAGTTGGAGTACTCGCAGGCGGCACGGTCGATGGGGGCGGGGAAGCTGCGGATCATCCGTCGGCACGTGTACCCGAACTCGATCTCCAACATCGTGACCGTGGCTACGTTCTCGGTGGCCGACGCGATTCTCTTCCTGTCGGCTCTGGGATTCCTGGGCCTCGGCATCGTGGCGCCCCAGACCGACTGGGGAACCATGCTCCAGCAGGGAACGACGCAGCTGCAGAACGGCTACTGGTGGGAGATCTTCCCCGTGGCCGGGGTCTTCATCCTCGTCGTCGTGGCCATCAACTACATCGGTGACGCGTTGCGGGACGTCTTCGAGGTTCGACTGATCGAGCGCTGAGCAGTAGCGACCGTGGTGGTCGGGGTCCGTGGGGCTCGGACCGGTTTCGCGCGGGCGACGGGCGAGCAGCGCGTCGCTGGCTGTAGGTGCGCGAGTGAGAGGGTCTCGCCACACCGTCGTGTCGACGTCGGACGGGGATGTGAGCACCCACGGCGTGGCGGCGAGAGGGGACCCGCCGAGTTCGCTCGGAGGCGGCTACAGCAGCGCTTCGGGTCGTAGGCCCGAGAGGGCGGAGACGGCCGTCAGGACGCGCGAGGTGGCCGCCGTGGCCGCGTAGACGGTGTCGGGCACCGGGCCGAAGAGGAAGGGCAGCTGCTGGGCGACGTAGGTCGCGTAGGGAGTGAGGTTCACCGGGCCGGCGACCGACTGACGAATGAGGGCCGATAGGTGGGTGTCGGAGAATCCGGTCACCGCCGACCCGGCCACGGTGCTGAAGAGCTGCTCACCGGACGGGAAGGCCGCCTGGTTGTAGGTGTAGCCGAGGGGTAGGAGACACACGTCCGGACCGCTGAAGGTCGTGCACGCGGCGATCACGTTGTCCAACGAGGAGGAGACGACTGTCGTATGGATCCCCACCGAGGCCAGGTTCGCCTGATCGGTGGTCGCCTCCGAGGTCATGGTGGGCCATCCCGACGGCACGGCGATGCTGACGGTGGCCGCCTGGTTCAGGGAGATCCCGTTCCCACACTGGGAGGGGCCAGTTCCGGGCGACACGCACGTGAGCGTTCCACCGCTCAGCCGCCATCCGTGCGCCGTCAGCAGGCGAAGGGCGCTCGGCGGGCTGTAGGGATAGGGATTAGGGCCGTTGCTGCCGAGCGTCGACGGTGTGGAGGGGGGGAGTGGCCCCCAGGAGGGAGTGGCGAAACCGGCGTAGGCCCGTGACACGATGGCGTTCTGGTTGACCAGAGTCTGGAGGGCCTGGCGGAAGTAGAGATTGCGCACGAGTGCGGCGCCCACGTCGCTACCGTCGAAGTTCAGTTGGGAGACTCCCGTCGCCCACGGGGTGACCTTCACCAGGGACACGGCGGATGGCAGGGACGCGACCAACCCCGCCCACGTCTGGCCGGGCGACGGCTCGACCATGGCGAGCGTCAGCTTGCGCTGGACGACGTCGCCGGTGAGCGTGGTGAAGTTCGTGTAGGGGACCTCGATGAACTGTGCCGAGGTCGGGAGGGCACCCCCGCCGTAGGCGGCGTTCGCCCCGAAGACCGCTCGTCCACTCGGCGAGAAGGAGCGCAGGATCCAGGGTCCGTCGGATCCACCGCGCCAGAAGGGCCCCGAGTAGGTCGTGGTCGCGAGTGACTGCTGGGTGAGGTATTGGGAGACCGCGGCGCACTGCGTCTTCGTGGCCGCGGCGTTGTAGACGCCGGTCGCGCATCCCCCCGCCGAGCCGCTCGAGGTCCGGTCCCACGCGAGGTCGAACGGGGTGATCTGGGCCAGGTAATTATCGGTGAACCACGTCGGATTCACTCGGGTCCGAAAGAACAGTCGGACGGTCTGGCCGGCGCTCGCGACGGCCCGAATCTGGTCGGGAATCCCCAGTCCCGCCGCGTAGCCGCACTGCGACGCCGGAGTCGCCGCGACGAGGTTCAGGTACAGCCGGACGCTCGCCGGGGTGATCGGCGAACCATCGGCGAAGTGCCATTTCTTCAGGCTGAAGGAGACCATCAGGTCGCCGTGTCCGTAGATGGGCGCACTGGCGAGCGATAGCTGGGGGTCCGGGGCCGCGGGGGAGGCGCCCGACATCCAGTAGAGGGGCCGATACATCAGGCGCTGGAAGTCCTGGATGTTGTTCGTCGACGCGTAGGCGCACGGCGTGATCGGGAAGATGAAGTTGGGGCTGCCACCGGGGGCTTCCGCAAAGGTCAGAGGACCGGCGGCACCCGCGGGGCCGGCGACCAGCGGGAGCCCCGGGACGACCACGCCGATCAGGCCCGACAGAGCGAGGGCGAGGCCAACTCGACGGGGGGCCGACAACTTCGACGCGCGCGGCGCGGCTCTGCGTAGTAGGGCCATGTCGCGAAAAACTTAGTCCACCTGGCTCGTGATCAGGTACGCACCAGGGCGCTGGCGATCATGGCGTCGGCCGTCGGGTGCTGGAAGGTGAAGCCCGACTCGACGAGACGCGTCGGCACGACGCGCTGACTCGCCAGGACGACACCCTCGGCGACGTCGCGCCCCAGGGCGAGTCCCAGGGCGACGGCGAGGACGGCGAAGGGTGCCGGTCGGTGGACCCGGGCCGCGAGGGTCCGGGTGAACTCCGCGTTGGTGAGGGGCTGTGGCCCGGTCAGGTTGAGCGGGCCCCGCAGGTCGCCGTCGATCGTCCAGATGATGGCGCGAACCTCGTCGGCGAGCGAGATGGGGCTCATCCACTGACGCCCCGAGCCGAGCCGTCCGCCGAGTCCCAGTCGGAAGAGTGGGAGCTGACGACGCAGGGCCCCGCCGGTCGCGCTCAGCACGATGCCCGTGCGGAGCACGGCGACCCGGCTGCCCGACGTCTCCAACTGCAGCGCCTCGGCCTCCCAGTCGCGACACACGTCGGCGAGGAAGTCGTGCCCGAGCGAGGAGTCCTCGCGCAGCACTTCCTCGGCACGCGACCCGTAGATGCCGATCGCCGACCCACTCGCCAGCACCCGCACGCCCGCCGGGAGATCGCGCAAGGCGTTCACCAGCAGCGCGGTGGATCGCACCCGCGAGTCCCGGATTTCGCGGCGGCGCGTCTCCGTCCAGCGCCGGTCGGCGATTCCCGCTCCGGCGAGATGGACGACGGCGTCGAAGCCTCCGACGCGGGCGAGGTCGTCGGCGTCGATCATCTCGCGGGCCGGGTCCCACCGGATCGACGACGGTCCCGACGCAGTGCTGCCGGGTCGCACGAAGGTGATGACGTCGTCACCGCGATCCCGCAGGGCTCGCACGAGTGCCGAGCCGATTAGGCCCGACGAGCCGGTCACTCCGATGCGCATGTTTCCTCCACCACTGTCATGATCAGGCGAGCGACGTCGTCGGGGTTCGAGAGATGAGCGCCGTGGCTCGCTCCGCGCAACTCGGCCGACGTCACGACCGGACTCGCGGCGGCGAGCTCGCGCACCAGGGCCCGGTAGTACGGGGTTCGCTCATTGTCGCCGTAGGCGTACACGGTGGGGGTGCTGATCTGCTCGGGGCGCCACGGGGCGACCTCGTGCAGGGCCGTGAGGTCGGCCATGAGGGCCGGACCGTCGTCGCGACGGGACTGGCGCTCCGCCTCCGCGAGGCGCTCCCAGGCGGCGGTACCGACCATCCGGCGAAAGAAGCCCTCGGCGAGACGGGCCGGATCGCCGTGCGGGGCCGGGCTGGCGTCGGGGCGGGCCAGCACCCAGGGAAGGGGTGACTCGTAGGCGACGACGGCCGCGAGCCGTCGCGGCTCGGCGACGGCGGCCGTGAGCGCGACGAGTCCCCCGAAGCTGTGACCGAAGGCGACGACGGGGCCGTCGGCGCGAACGTCGTCCACCAGGGTCAGGAGATCGGCGGCGTGATCCTGGAGGCGACCCGGCCCGAGGGCCCGCGAGCCCTGGTAGCCGCGACGGTCGTAGGCCACGAGAGAGACCTCGTCCAGCCGCCGGGCGAGGCGAGCGAACGATCCACCGCGGTCGAGCCCCCCGTGGATGGCGATCACCGTGGCGCGGGGTGCCGCTACGTCGCGTCGCGTCACGCGGAGTCCGGTGACCGGCGACGATGTCACGCGCAGGCCGCGGGGGGGAGCAGACGCGTCCATAAGGGCAGAGTACCGGGAGCAGCGGGGGCGACCGGCCGCCGACGGGATGGAGGGCCGCCATAGGCTAGAGAGGTGACGACGCCGCCCTCCGCTGATTCGACCGCCCCGCTCAAGGGCTCCTTCGGGCCTAACGCCTGGCTGGTCGACGACATGTACGACCGCTTCCTCGCCGACCCCGACTCCGTGTCGCCGAGTTGGCGAGAGTTCTTCGCCGACTACCAGCGCTCGACCGTGCCAGCCGTCGCTGCGCCCTCGCGAGCCGCGGCGCCGAGCCCGGCGCCCACCCCCTCCACGATCGACGAGTCGGCGACGCCCCTGCGGGGCGCGGCGGCACGGATCGTGGCGAATATGGAGGCCAGTCTCGCGGTGCCGACCGCTACGAGCGTCCGCGTGGTGTCCGCTCGACTGCTCGAGATCAATCGGGCGGCCCTCAACGAGGCCCTCTCGCGTTCCACCGGGGCGAAGGTGTCGTTCACCCACCTCATCGCCTACGCGATCGTCAAGGGACTGATCAAGGTACCGGCGATGAACGCCAGCTTCGTCGAGGCGGTGGACCAGAAGGGCACGCCGGGCGTGAGCCGCCACGAGCGGGTCGGTCTGGGGCTGGCCGTCGACGTGGCGCGGGCGGATGGATCGCGCAACCTCATGGTTCCCGTAGTGCGGGACGCCGACTCGCTCGGCTTCCGCGACTTCCTGCTCGCCTACGAGGACCTCATTCGCAAGGTGCACGGAGGGACGATCGGCGCCGACGACTTCACCGGCGCCACGGTCTCGCTCACGAATCCGGGCACGCTCGGCACCATCCAGTCCGTGCCGCGTCTCATGCCGGGCCAGGGCGCCATCATCGGCGTCGGGGCCCTCACCTGGCCCGCGGGGTTCGAGGCGGCCGATCCGCGCACCCTCGCCACCCTCGGAGTCGGCAAGGTCTTCACGATGACCTCGACCTACGACCACCGGATCATCCAGGGGGCCGAGTCGGGCCTGTTCCTCAAGCACGTGGCGGAGTGCCTCACCGGGGGTCACGGCTTCTACGAGGAGATCTTCGCGTCGCTCGGCATCCCGTACGAGCCGGCCCGGTGGGCGCCCGACCACAACGCCGCCGGAGGCGACGAGGCGGAGCGCGTCCTCAAGCAGATCCGGGTGCAGGAACTCATCAACATGTACCGCGTGCGCGGGCACCTCTACGCGCACCTCGACCCTCTGCACAGCTCGCCGCCGCCGGTGCACGACGAGCTCGAGCTCGACACCTACGGGCTCACGATCTGGGACCTGCCGCGACGCTTCGTGACGGGGGGGCTGGCCGGTCGTCAGGAGGCGACTCTCGAGGAGATCCTCGCGACGCTGCGCGACGCCTACTGCCGCACGGTGGGAATCGAGTACGGGCACATCATGGATCCGGCGCAGAAGCGCTGGATCCAGCAGCGGGTCGAGGGCGTGCGCACGCAGGCGACCCTCGAGGAGCAGCACCGGATCCTCCAGTCACTGAACGAGGCTGAGGTCTTCGAGCGCTTCCTGCACTCGCGTTACGTCGGTCAGAAGCGATTCGGGCTGGAGGGGGCGGAGTCGACGATCGTGGCCCTGCGCACCATCCTCGACCGGGCCGCCGAGGAGGGGGTGGAGGAGGCCGTCATCGGTATGGCCCACCGCGGTCGCCTCAACGTCCTCGCCAACGTCGTCGGCAAGTCGTACCGCGAGATCTTCAGCGAGTTCGAGGGTAACCTGGACCCCGAGAGCGTCCAGGGCAGTGGTGACGTCAAGTACCACAAGGGGGCTCGTGGCTCGTACGCTGCCGCCAGCGGACGAGCCCTCAGCGTGTCGATGGCCTCGAACCCCTCGCACCTGGAAGCGGTCAGCCCCGTGGTCGAGGGCATCGCGCGAGCGAAGCAGGACCGCATCCTGCGCCCGGGCGACGGGTCCGCACCAGCCCCGGCGGGCACGCGCTATCCGTACCTACCGATCCTCATCCACGGGGACGCCGCCTTCGCGGGTCAGGGCGTCGTGGCCGAGACCCTGAACCTCTCGCAACTCTCCGGCTACCACGTGGGGGGTGCGGTCCACATCGTCATCAACAACCAGGTCGGCTTCACCACGGCGCCCGAGTCGGCCCGTTCGAGCGTGTATCCGACCGACGTGGCGAAGATGATCCAGGCCCCGATCTTCCACGTGAACGGCGACGACCCGGAGGCGTGCGCCCGGGTCGCACGGCTCGCCTTCGACTACCGCGAGACCTTCCAGCGCGACGTGGTCATCGACATCGTCTGCTACCGCCGTCACGGCCACAACGAGGGTGACGACCCCAGCTACACCCAGCCTCAGATGTACGCGATCATCGACCAGATGCGCTCGGTGCGCAAGATCTACACCGAGACGCTGGTCCGTCGCGGCGACCTCTCGCTCGAGGAGGCCGAGGCCGCCCTCGACGCCTTCAACGCTCGGTTGCAGAGCGTCCTCGACGAGGTCCGCACGGTGCCGGTACCCGAGCTCGACCGCGTGCCGTCGATCGAGGCGCCGGCGGATTCACCGGCCCCGGTGACCGGAGTCGACGAGGCCGTCCTGCAGCGCGTCGCCACGGCGACGATGTCGGTGCCCGACGGGTTCACCATCCACCCGAAGCTGGCTCGTCAGTTCGCACAGCGAGCGACCATGCTCAACGGTGGGGAGGTCGACTGGGCCCTCGGTGAGGCGCTGGCCTTCGGCAGCCTCGTGCTCGAGGGGGCGAACGTGCGCCTCATGGGCCAGGACTCCCGTCGCGGGACGTTCTCACAGCGTCACGCCGCACTCATCGACTACCACACCGGCGCGTCGTACGTGCCGCTCTCGAACCTGGACTCTCCCGGGTTCTTCACGGTTCGCGACTCGTTCCTCTCCGAGTACGCGGCGCTCGGCTTCGAATACGGCTACTCGGTAGAGGCCCCTCGGTCCCTGGTCGCCTGGGAGGCCCAGTTCGGGGACTTCGTGAACGGGGCCGAGATCATCATTGACAACTTCCTGGTCGCCGCCGAGGACAAGTGGGGCCAGGGCGCCGGACTCGTGATGCTGCTGCCCCACGGCTACGAGGGGCAGGGCCCGGAGCACTCGAGCGGACGCATCGAGCGATTCCTCAGCCTGTGTGCGCGCAACAACCTCCGGGTGGCGCAGCCGACCTCGGCCGCCCAGTACTTCCACCTCCTGCGTAGTCAGGTGCGACGCGATCGCGTCACGCCGCTCGTGGTCTTCACCCCGAAGTCCCTGCTGCGCGCGACCGCGACCCGCTCGCCCCTCGCGGAGTTCGTGACCGGCTCGTTCCAGTCGGTCATCGACGACGCGGCCGTCGACCACGCCACGGTGACTCGCGTGGTGGTGGCGTCGGGGAAGATCGCCCACGAGGCGCGGGCCTACCGCGACGAGCACGGCCATGCGGACGTGGCGGTCGTGCGGGTGGAGCAGCTCTACCCGTGGCCGCACGCCGAGCTCGACGCCGTGTTCGCGTCGTACCCGGCGATGGCCGAGGCGGTGTGGCTCCAGGAGGAGCCCGAGAACATGGGCCCGTGGCCGTTCGTCCACCACCAGGCGCACGCCCTACTGCGCCACGTGGCCCTGCGCCACGTGGCGCGCGCCGAGTCGGCGAGCCCGGCGACGGGTTCGGCCCTCGTGCACGCCGCCGAGCAGGCGGACCTCCTGGCCCGGGCCATCGGGTGACCGCCGCCCGCACCCGTCATCGGGTCGTCGTCGACGGGTCGAACCTCGCCACCGAGGGACGCGCCGAGCCGAGCCTGGCGCAACTCGACGAGGCGGTGGCCGCCTTCGCCGCCGAGCACCCACGCGCGGAGGTCATCGTCGTCGTCGACGCCAGCTTCGAGCATCGCGTCGCCGCGTCGGAGCGGAACCGCTTCCTCGAGCGCGAGCGCGCCGGGGAGTTCGTGACGCCTCCCGCGGGGGCGATCGGGCGGGGTGACGCCTTCATCTTGAAGATCGCGGACCGCGTCACGGCCGTCGTCCTCAGCAACGACTCGTTTCAGGAGTTCCACGCGGAGTATCCCTGGCTCTTCGAACAGGGTCGTCTCGTGGGGGGCAAGCCCGTTCCCGGGGTGGGCTGGATCTTCACCGAGCGGATCCCGGTCCGGGGCCCGACCAGTTCACGGGTGACGCGCGCGGCCCGCCGCGCGGCCCGCACGGATGAGCCGGTCGCGGAGACCGAGGGGGAAACGACCGACGCCTCGGCCGAGCCGGCGACCCCGACGCGCCGGCGACGCGCGTCGGGAAGCCCTCGACCGGCGAAGGACGTCGCGCCCGCGAAGGACGTCGCGCCCGCGCAGGAGGCGGCTCCGGCCACCGGTCCCTCGGCCCCCGCGCGGCGTGCTCGTCGCACGGCACCCCGAGCGACGGCGGTGGTTCCGGCCTCACCCGTCTCGCCACCGAGCCCCGAGGCCCCCGAGGTGAAGCCGGTGACACGACGCCGTCGTGGGACGACGCCGACACCATCGCCCGCCCCTGAAGCCCCACCCACCCCCGCGCGACGTGCGCGGAAGCGCGCGACGACCTCGGTGGCCGTGGCACCGGAGCCCGTCGTCGTGGACGTTGCCGTGCCCGTCTCGGAGGCTCCGGCGGCCCTGCGACGGGGGCGCCACCCCGTCAACCCGGAAGACGAATTCCGTCGTTTCGTCCACTCGCACCGGATCGGGGCGAAGCTCGAGGGCGAGGTCGTCACCTTCACGTCGCACGGAGCCGTCATTCGGGTCGTGACGAAGGCGGGACCGATCGAGTGCTACGCCCCGACGGCGCAACTCGGCGATCCGCCGCCGGCGCGGGCGCGCGACGTTCTCACCCGGGGCGACCGGCGGACGTTCCGCCTGGTGACGGTCGACGACGAGCGACGGATCGCGGAGTTGAGCCTGCTATGACGACCTACGACCCCACCCGGTGGCTTCCTCACCGACCACCCTTCCTGCTCGTTGACGAGATCGTCGAGCTCGAGCCCGGAGTGCGGGCGAGGGGCCGCTGGGTGCTGCGGGGCGACGAATGGTTCTTTCCCGGACACTTCCCGGGTCGCCCGACGACGCCCGGCGTACTGCTCCTCGAGTCGCTCGCCCAGTGCGGCGGCGTCGCCGTGCTCGCCGACGAGCGCTACGCGGGCCGCCTCCCCCTCTTCGGCGGCGTCGAGCACGCCCGCTTCCGTCGCCAGGTCGTTCCCGGTGAGGTCGTGGACCTCGAGTGCGTCATGACTCGGCTGTCGGCGCGAGCCGGGAAGGGGCACGGGGTCGCGCGCGTAGGCGGTGAGGTGGCGGTCGAGGCCGACCTGCTCTTCGTCCTCGCCGACGTCTCGTGAGGATCGCCACCTGGAACGTGAACTCGATCGGGGCCCGCTGGCCGCGGGTCGCGAGGTGGCTCGTCGAACGGGAGCCGGACGTCCTGCTCGTGCAGGAGACGAAAGCGGCGCCCGACGGCTTTCCCGTCGATGAGGCGCGGGATCTCGGCTACGAGGTGGCCCATCACGGCCAGGGTCGGTGGAACGGCGTCGCCATCGTGTCCCGGGTGGGCCTGATGGACGTCGTCGCGGGTCTCGACGGCGACGCCGAGGCTCGGGCGGTCGCCGCGACGTGTGGCGGGGTGCGCGTGTACTCGTGCTACGTCCCGAACGGCCGCGCCCTCGACGACCCGCACTACGCCTACAAGCTCTGGTGGCTCGACCAACTGCGCGCGACCCTGGCCGAACGAGACCCCGCGGTGCCGTGCGTGGTGGGCGGTGACTTCAACGTCGCTCCCGAGGATCGCGACTGCTACGACCCCGCGGCCTTCGCGGGGGCGACTCACGTGAGCGAGCCCGAGCGGAGCGCCCTGCGGGCCCTCGGCGACATCGGTCTCGTCGACCTGGTGCGGTGGACCCACCCGGACGAGACGATCTTCACCTGGTGGGACTATCGGGGCGGGGCGTTCCACCGCGGTCACGGGCTACGCATCGACCTCGTGTTCGGCGACGCCGCCCTCGCGCCCCTGGTGCGCGAGACCTTCGTCGATCGGGACGCGCGCAAGGGCGAGCGTCCGTCCGACCACGCCCCCGTCGTCGTCGACCTGGATCTCTAGGAGAGCCCGGGCGGGAGCATCGCCTCGATGAAGGTCGGTCCGGGAGTGGCGTAGGAACGTCGCAGGGCCCCGACCAGCTCGTCGGCACTCTGGGCCCGCACGGCCGGTACCCCGAGTCCCCGGGCGATCGTGGCGAGGTCGAGATCGGGGTCCGTGAGCTGCAGCAGGTGGCGGCTGGCGTCCCCGACGGGGCCACCCACACCGACGCGCGAGCGCTCGAGCTCCAAGATCGCGTAGGCGCGGTTGGAGAGGGCCACCACGGTGACGTCGAGGCCCTCGCGCGCCATGGTCCAGAGCGACTGCACGGTGTAGAGGAGCGAGCCGTCGGCGACGATGGCGACGACGCGACCCCGGTGCGCGAGGGCGGCGCCGACGGCCGCCGGTGCGCCGAAGCCGATGGCCCCGCCGGTGAGGGTGAGGAGTTGGTGCGGAGCGCTCGCCACCGTCCGACCGTAGAGGTGCAGACCGCTGGTGTTCGATTCGTCGACGACGACGGCGCCTTCGGGGAGAGTCGCGGCGATGGCGGCCGCGAAGGTCTCGGTGGTGAGGGCCCCCGTCGGGGTGACGGCGGGACCCGGGTCCGCGATCGAGACCTTCGGGGCCCCGACCGACTCGACGAGGGCGTCGAGTGCCCCCCGAGCGTCGTCCCCGGGGCTCGCGAGCGTGACCACCGTGGTCGTCGGTGCCGTGACGCGTCCCGGGACGCCCGGGTAGGCGAAGAAGCCCACGGGGTCCTCGGCCCCGACGAGGATGAGGTGGTCGAGGTCCTGGATCTGGGACTGGGCGAACTCGACCAGGTAGATGAGTCGCTCGGGCTGGGGAACGCCCCGACCCCGGTCCATCACGGCGGGGAACGTCTCCACGATGACGCGCGCCCCGGTCGCTCGGGCGATCCGCTCGGCGGCGACGAGGGACGGTCCCCGGGTCGCGTCCCCGCCGAGGAGGAGAGCGGTGCGACCCTGCCGCAGGGCGCGCCCGGCCTCCTCGACGCGGACGGGATCGACGGGCCGCGGTCGGCCCGCGACGACCGGGGTGAGATCGGGCTCGCGGGTGAGATCACCCCACGAGGCATCCGCCGGGAGCACGAGCGTGGCCACCCGGCCCGGTGGTCCGTAGGCGGCGGCGAGCGCCTCGCGCGTGCGCTCGGCGACCTCGTCGGGGGTGTCGGCGCGTCCGACCCATCCCTCGAGGGCGCCGGCGACGGCCGCGATATCCGAGGCGAGCGGGGGGTCGAGGGCCACGTGGTACGTGGCGTGGTCGCCGACCACGTTCACGACCGGCGTCCGGGCCCGGCGCGCGTTGTGGAGGTTGGCGAATCCGTTCCCGAGTCCGGGACCGAGGTGGAGCAGGGTCGCCGCCGGGCGACCGCTGACGCGGGCGAACCCGTCGGCCGCTCCCGTGGCCACGCCTTCGAAGAGACAGAGGACGCCACGCACGTCGGGCGCGTCGTCGAGGGCCGCCACGAAGTGCATCTCGGAGGTACCGGGATTCGCGAAGACCGTGTCGACGCCGCTCGCGCGCAGCGTCCGCAGGAGGGAGAGGGCACCGTTCATGGTCGTGGCCGTTCGTCGAGATGGCGGTAGGGATTCAGTCGGCCGTCCGGGTCGAAGACGGCCTTCACCCGGCGCTGGAGAGCGACGAGTGCCGGGTCGGTGAGCTCGAGGTAGTAGGGCTGCTTGTCGCGTCCCAGCCCGTGCTCACCCGAGACCTGTCCCTCGAGGGCGATGCCCGTCGCGAAGAGCTCCCGGAGGAGGGCGCGTCGCGCGTCGTCGTCGGGTTGGTACACCGAGAGGTGTACGTTGCCGTCGCCCACGTGTCCGCAGCCCGCGATGAAGGCACCGTGACGCGTCGCGATGTCGCCGGCCTGCTCGAGGAAGTCGGGGACGCGGGATCGCGGGACGACGACGTCGATGATCTCGTCGGCCCCGGCGGCCTTCGAGACCCAGAAGACGCGCTCGCGGGCCTCGATGAGGCGCGTGGCCGCACTGGGCGGCAGGACGTAGACCTCGAGGGCCCCGGCCGCGTCGACCAGGTTCGCGAGGTCCGCGACGTCGCGGTCGAGTTGTTCGGCGGTGCGGGTCTCCAGCACGACGACCAGGTAGGCCTGCGCCCGGGCGGCGATCTCTGGCGCGACGCCGACCTCGAGGTCGCTCGCGCGCGTGATGGCCGAGAGCGTGAGGGTGTCGAGGTACTCGAGGATCGCGGGCTCGAGCCCCGACGCGACGATTCGGGGTACGACGTGCGTCACCTCGCCGAGGCTGGCGAAGGGGAGGAGGACCGTGGCGCCGTGGGCGAGGCGGGGGCTGAGTCGCAGCGTGACCTCGGTCACGAGGGCGAGGGTCCCCTCGCTGCCGATGACGAGCTGGGTGAGGTCGTAGCCCGACGAGTTCTTGACGACCGGTCCTCCGGTCCGCAGGACGGTCCCGTCGACGAGGACCAGTTCGAGGCCGACGACGTGATGGCGCGTCACCCCGTGGCGCACGGCGCGCATCCCGCCGGCGTTGGTGTTGACGTTCCCGCCGATCGAGCCCGAGGTCTCGCCGGGGTAGACGGGGTAGCGCAGCCCGTGGGGGGCGAGGGCCTCGTCGAGCTCACGGAGCGTCAGGCCGGGCTCGACCACCGCCACGTGGTCGTCGACGCGGATCGCCCGGACCCGGTTCATGCGGGCGAAGCTGACCACCAGTCCATCGGGGGCGGGTGTCGCCCCGCCGGAGAGCCCCGTCCCCGAGCCGCGTGGCGTCAGGGCTCGACCGTGGCGCGCGGCGATGCGCACCACGCCCACCACCTCGTCCGTGTCGCGCGGGAAGCAGACCGCGAAGGGGGTCACCGGATCGGGGTGGAGCGTCTCGTCGTGCAGGTCGTCGGGATTGAGGTCGGGGGCGAAGCGGACCCCGTCGGGCCCGAGCACCGCGAGGAGATCGTCGCGTAGGGAGTCCACGCGCCGACGCTACTGCGCGCCCTGCTCCAGCTGGCGACGGATGGCGTCCAGACGCGCGCGGCGCGCCTCCCCGGTGAGGGGGGCCTCCCGGGCCGCCAGGGCCGCGATCTCGGTCGTGATGGGCGTGAGGAATCGCGACGGCTCCCGGTCGGGATCGCGCGCGTCGTCGCGTCCCCGACTCCAGGTGACGAGGAGCGTGCTCTCGGCCCGACTCAACGCGACGTACGCGAGCCGCTGCTCCTCGGCGATCTGGGCCGGGCGGACCGCTGCGTAGTGGGGCAGCAGTCCCTCGGACCACCCGACGACGGCCACGTGCGCGAATTCCAGTCCCTTCGCCCGGTGGATCGTGGACAGGGCGACCGCGTCGGGTCCGGGGGCGCTGTCCAGTCGGCGACCGGGCTCGGTGCCCGTGACGAGGTCGGACGCCGGCGAGTGCTCGGGGCCTCGTCGCTCGTAGGGGACACCGGCGGCGTCCAGGGCCGTCGCGACGACGTCGAGTTGCGCGTTCGTCCGGGCGAGCACGGCCATGGTTCGCCACGCCGTACCGGGCTGGTGGGTGGCCGAGAGCCACGCGGCGACGTGACGCGCCTCCTCGGCGTCGGTGCGGTACTCGCGGACGAGGGGAATGCTCCCGCCCTCGCGGGCCGGGGTGATCCCGCGGGCCCCTTCTTCCAGCATCGTGTTGGCCACCGCCACGATGTGGGCCGTTGATCGGTGATTGCGCGTGAGGTCGACGACCTGGGTGTCGGGCCAGGTTCGGACGATCTCGTCGATGAGGTGCGGGCTCGCTCCGTTGAAGCCGTAGATCGACTGGTGCGGGTCGCCCACCGCGAACAGGTCGGGGTCGTCGCCCGCCATCTCGCGCAGGAGCGCGAACTGGAGAGGATTCATGTCCTGGGCCTCGTCGACGAAGAGGGCCCGCGTGCGGTGGCGAAACGCCGCTCGGGTCGGGGCGTCCTCACGCAGCACGTCGATCGCTTCGCGCAAGAGGAGGTCGAAGTCGAGGACGCCACGACTCGCGCAGAGTCCGACGTAGCGGTCGAGCACCTCCGCGAACACCGTGGGAGGCAGGGGAGCGTCACGTCGGTGACGGCGGGCCTCCGCCCCGTACGTGCGACCCGTCAGTCCCTGGCTGAGGGCCCAGCCGATCTCCTGCTCGAGGCGGGGCAGCTGCCAGTCGGCGACGCGGGTGACGCCGTCTCGCTCGAGTTGCTCGACGAGTCCGACCACTAGGCGTCGTCGATTCGCCTCGACCTGCGCGGGCGAGCGGCCCGTGTCGCGGCGGTGCTGGTTGACGAGCGTGAGGGCGGCGCGGTGGAACGTCCCCGCGCGCACGTCGCGCACTCCCGATCGGAACAGGCGGCGTCGTAGCTCCTCCCCGGCCTTGCGCGTGAAGGTCATCGCCAGCACGTGCTCGCCGGCGAGCTCTCCCTCGGCGACCCGACGGTGGATCCGCAGAGTGAGGACGTGCGTCTTGCCCGAACCCGCGGTCGCGCGCACGAGGAGGCGTCGGGCGGGTGAGGTCACGGCCTCGCGCTGCTCGGGGGTCAGTCCGACCAGGAGTTCGTTCGGGAATGCACCGTCCACCGCCGATGACGCTACCGGTCGGGTGGGTCGACGCGAGGGCCTCAGTATTGTTGGGAGGTGCTACGTGCCCTGGGCGACGGGACCCTCTTCGCGGACGCCCACGGGGACGGGGCGCCGCAGGTGATCTGGCTCCACGGCTGGGCGCGTCGCGGAGCCGACTTCGCCCGATGCGGGGAGATCGTGGCCGCCCAGGGCGCGGCGTCGCTGGCCCTCGACCTCCCGGGATTCGGGGCGTCACCTCCGCCGGCCGTCGCGGGTGGTGCCCGGCTCTACGCCGGCGTCGTCGCGGGGGCTCTCGCCGATCTTGGTGAGGATTTCGTCCTGGTCGGCCACTCCTTCGGCGGTCGGGTCGCGACCGTGATCGCCGCCGAGCACCCGGAGCTGGTGCGGGCGCTCGTGCTGACGGGAGCCCCCGTGGCGCGCGTGGGCGCCTCGCGCCGACCGGCGACCGGGTACCGGGTGATACGGGCGCTGCGTCGGTGGGGCCTCGTCTCCGAGGATCGCCTGGAGGCGGCTCGCCAGCGCTACGGCTCGGCCGACTACCGTGCGGCGTCCGGCATCGTGCGCGACGTGCTCGTCGCCACCTTGGCCGAGGACTACTCCAACGAGTTGACCCGCCTGGTGGCTCCCGTCGAGCTGGTCTGGGGTGAGCGAGACCGTGAGGTCCCCGTTGCCGTCGCCCATCGCGTCCGCGACGTCCTCACCGCCCGGGGCGTGCCCGTCGTGACCACCGTGCTACCCGGGGTCGGCCACCTGCTGCCGCTCGAGGCGCCCGACGAGCTCGCGGCGGCGGCGACGAGGGCCCTGTCGTGAACGTCGCGATCGAGGTCATCGGGGGAGTGGGCCTGGCCGGCGCGACGGCCGCCCAATTTCTGCGGTGGCTGCGCGTGCTGCAGCGCGAGCACTACGTGCCGAGCTCGCTGCGCCACTTCGTCGCTCGCTGGGCTTCGCCACCCGTGGCGCCGGCCCGCCGGCCCGCATCGCGGCGACGTCCCGTTACCGGGACCCACATCGCGATGCTGTTCTTGGTGCTGGCGGCGCTGGTGCGCTCTCCCGAGCTCGCGGTCGCCGACGCCATCGTCTACGGCGTGTTCTTGCCCGAGGGGCTGTCCCTGCGGGGCCGGACGGGAGCGCTCCGATGGACGCGCCGCCTCGCGACGACGGCCGGGGTCGCCGTCGTGCTCGCCCTCCTCGTCGAGGCACTGGGGCTCGCGGCGCGACAGCCTTGGATCGCCGGAGTGGCGATCGTGTGGGCCGTGCCTCTCATCCTCGAGGTCGCCGCACGCGCCGTGCAGCCCTACCAGGATCGCGAGGCCGGCCGCTTCGTCGCACGAGCCCGGGAGCGCCTGACTCGCGTCGCCCCCACGGTCGTCGGCGTCACCGGGTCGTACGGGAAGACCTCGACCAAGAACCACCTCGTGCAGCTGATCGGGCCCGGAGCGGTCGGCTCCCCCCGCAGCTTCAACAACCGCGCGGGCCTCTCGCGCGCCATCAACGAGAATCTGACGGACGGCACGCGCGTCTTCGTCGCCGAGATGGGGACCTTCGGGCCGGGCGAGATCCGGGCCCTGTGTGAGTGGTGTCCGCCCTCGATCGCGGTGGTCACGGCGATCGGTCCCGTTCACCTCGAGCGAATGGGGAGCCTCGAGGTCATCGAGTCGGCCAAGTTCGAGATCACCGAGCGCGCGTCGACGATCGTCCTCAACGCGGACGATCCCCGGCTCGCCGGGTGGGTGGAGCGTCTGCGCGCGCGCGGCGCGCGCGTCGTCACGGCCGGCTCGAGTCGCGATGACCTGGACGTTCGGGTCGTCGTCGAGCCGTCGCGGTGGCGCGTCATCGTCGACGGCGTGGAGTGGGCGGGGATGGAACCAGTCCCCGGGGTGCAGCCCACGAATCTCGCGTGCGCCCTCGCCGCCGCCCGCGAGGTCGGTGCGGAGCGCGAGGAACTGGTCTCGCGGTTGCGCGGCATCACTCCCGTCGCTAATCGTTCGCAGGTCGGTCGGGCTCCGTCGGGCGTCACGGTGATTGACGACACCTTCAACGCGAATCCGGCGAGTGCGCGGGCGGCCCTCGACTTGCTCTGCACTCTGCCGGTCACCGGTCGGCGGGTGCTCGTCACGCCGGGCATGGTCGAGCTCGGCGGCGAGCAGTATCACGAGAATCTCCGTCTCGCCCAGGCGGCGCACGCCCGGGACGTCGAGCTCGTCGTCGTGGGGCGGACCAACGCGGTACCCCTGACCCGCGGCTACGGCGACGGCGCGCGGCGCGTCGATCGACGGGACGAGGCCGTGGCGTGGGTGCGCCAGAGCCTGGGGGAGGACGACGCGGTGCTCTACCTCAACGACCTCCCCGACCACTACCCTTGATCGTCGGCGCGGGGAGCAGAAAGGCGGCGCGGTGAGCCAGGGAGTCATTTTCGGTGGGCCGTCGCCCGAGCACGACATCTCCATCCTCACGGGCCTCCAGGCCCTGCGCGAGCTGCGCCGGCACGGTGACGCTCTCGGTCTCTACTGGACCAAGTCGGGCGCCTTCTACCTAGTCAACGGGGACGTGGAGGCGGAGGGCTTCCTCGACGGGGTGCCCGCCGGCTCGACCGAGGTCAACCTGCGACCGGGCGAGCCCGGAGGGTTCGTCCAGCCCGGCGGACGGCTGGGGCGGGAGCGACGACTTGACCTCGACGCGGTCATCCTGGCGACGCACGGGGGGCCGGGTGAGGACGGGACCCTGCAGGCGGCACTCGATCTCGCGGGCGTCCCCTACAGCGGGCCCAGCGTGGCCGGCGCGGCGTTGGGCATGGACAAGTGGGCCTTCGGGGCCGTCGTGGCGGCGGCGGGACTGCCCACACTGCCGCGAGCACTCCTCGAGGCCGAGACCGAGTCGATCTCCTTCGGTGGCCCCTACATCCTGAAGCCCCGATTCGGCGGCTCGTCGATCGGCATCGACGTGGTCGAGGATCTGGCGACGGCACGAGCGCGTCGACGGACGAATCCCCACTTCGCGCGGGGCTGCGTGGTCGAGCCCTACCGCTCCGACCTGCGCGACCTCCAGATCGCGGTGCGCACCTATCCGACCGTCGAGCTGTCGGCGATCGAGCGACCCCTGCGTCGTGACGATCGGGTCGAGATCCTCGACTACCGCGACAAGTACGTCGGCGGTGAGGGCATGGTGTCGGCGCCGCGGGAGATCCCCGCGAACCTGCCTCCCGAGCGCACCGCGCGCATCCGGGATATCGCCCGGGAGGTGGCGCGCGTCGCCTCGGTGCGGGGGGTCGCGCGTATCGACTTCCTCGCGGGAGATGACGAGCTCTACGTGAACGAGGTGAACACGATCCCCGGATCGCTGTCGAAGCACCTCTTCGTCGACCCGCCGCTGCCCTTCGGACAGCTGCTGAGCGACCTGCTCGCCGAGGCGCGCGAGCGTCCGACGCGGCTCTTCAGTGCCGAAGGAGCTGACGGACTCGCGCTACGCCGCGCCGGGTCCATTGCGGCCAAGCTGGCCTGAACGCGGGACGCGCGCCAGGGCGGCCACGAGGTCGTCGCTGTAGGGGTCGACGAGTCGACCCTGGCGTAGGGCCCAGAACGCGAGGTCAACGTCACCGTGCTCGCGCGCGATCTCCGCGAGGGTCAGGGCGGCCCACTCGCCGTCGCGCTGGACCTGGGCGAGGTGCCCTTCGGCGAGGAACCATTCGTACCCCCGGAGCACCGCCGCGAGCGGCTCACCGTGCACGAGCGAGAGCGCGGCGCGCAGCGGGGCCGCACCCCCGTCGGCCGCGCGGCGGGCGGTGGTGACGAGGGAGTGGAAGGCGTCGACGTCGCTGCGGAGTCCGTGGGTCTCGTAGAGCCCGGCCGACGAGACGGGGTGTAGCCGGGGCCCGTCGTCGTCGACGCCGAGGCTCCGCCGCAGGGCGGTCGCCGTATTGGCGAGGGTCCTGAGGGACGCGTCCTGGTCCGCTCGGCCGAGGACCCGTGCCCGGAGGCGTTCCCCGGTCACGGGCTCGTGCCGGTGCAGGGCGAGATACGCGGCCATCTCGACGCAGCGTCGCCGCAACGTCGCCGTGAAGGGGGCGACGAGGCCCGCCACTCGGGGATCGGCGCGGAGCAGCTCGACCGTGACGTCTGCGGTGAGCGAGGTGACGTCGTCATCGACGAGGCTGGCGGGACGATCGACGCGGTGTACGACGACGCAACTGGCGCGCAGCGCGTCGTCGAGGTCGTCGGGTGACCCGAGCCAGACGACGGCACTGCGCCGGACGGCGCGCGTGGCGAGCAGGGTGAGCAACTCGTAGTGGTCGGACGTGAGCCCGACGCGTCCCCCGTCGTGGAGGCCGACGACGCTCGCCCGTACCCGGACGTCATCCCACGTGGCCGGGATCGCGAGGTCGGCACCCTCGCGAGCGAAGCTCACGAGGGGGGTGTCGTCGTCCGTAATGACGCAGGCGACGAGGGGTTCAGCCTCGACCCCGGGCGTGAAGGGTCCGTCCGGGTCGACGTTGACCACTCCGCCGACGCGCCCCGCGACGGCGGAACGGATCCGACCGATCCAGGTGAGGTCGGCTCGCTGAACGAGATCCAGCTCGTGGTCGACGTCGGCACTCGGGTCGGGGCCGTTCTCTCGCCATTCGTCGAGTCGACGACGCGCGGCGATCGCGAGGACGAGGGGGGAAGCTGACCCGGCCGCCAGGGGCGACGGTGACGTGTGGTGCCCCGCGACGATGGTCGTGGTGGGGCGGGTATGGGGGTGTGCGGGAGCGATGGGACCGAGGGCGAGGACGGCGACGACGACCCCGGCGACCCAGGCGCTCGCGCCACGGTCGATGTCTTGTCCTCGTCGTAGCCGCACGACATCGCGACCGACTCGTGAGACGAAGACGAGCCAGAGGACGGCGAGGAGGACCAGGGACGCGCGCAGCAGCGTCGGGAAGCGGTGGTGGGAGGCGTCGGTCCAGCGGTTGGCCACGACGACGGGAACCAGGATGAAGTAGAGGGCGAGGGCGACCCCGGTCGGTGAGAGGCGACGGGCGTCGCTCACGACGTCCGGTGGAGGCGCCACGGGGCGGTGTGCGACGTGGGGTTGGTGAGATCGACGAGGCACGACGTTCCCGCGGGCAGGGCCAGACGACCCGGCACGGCCGTCGCCGGTCCCGAGCACCGGAGTCGCGTCGTCACGACCGCGCTCGCGGTGATGGTCCACGTACCCGGCCCGCGCAGCGGGAGCTCGACGCGTGGCGTGGTCCGGGTGAGGGAGCCGACCACGGTCGCGGGCAGCACGGGTACGCCGCCTGTTCGCCCGATCGGCGCGGTCGTCGCGGCGGAGGCGGGCGAGGACGTCGCTCGGCGACTCGGGTGCGTCGGGGCCCACGTCGACAGGATGAGCACGAGGGCCAGGACGGGGCTCGACCAGAGGACCACGTGCGTCGCCCGCGAGGGGGCCGTGCGACGCGCCATGAGGCCACGGTACCGACTCGTCCACGGGGGCGCCAATTGGGTCGTCATCGAGGGTCACAGCACGTGGCTCTGGACGAATGAACGAACTTCGGCCCGCAGCGTGGCCGGGTGGGAGTGATCGGCGGCCGCAACCTCGCGCCAGCTGCGGCCCTCGAGGACCCGGGCGTAGGTGAGTCGGGCCAGTCGCGCGTGCGGACCGCCGCCGAGGGCGGCGAGACGGGAGGCCAGATCGACGTCGTCGCGGGCGACGTCGTGGTGGGCGAGGGGGAGGGCCGCGTCGCGGGAGTGCCGCTCGCGCTGGATGTAGCGCCGGAGACGACCACGCAGGGCGGAGAGCAGGTCCGGGGCCGCGTAGGGGCGGCTCTGGCCCGCCCACTCCGCGATCAGTTCCGTCGCGAGGGACGCGGCGACGCCGACCGTCTCCGACGGTGACTCGAGGGCGCCGGCACCGAAGCGCAAGCGACGGCACACGCTCACGATCCCGGGCAGGAGGGCCTGGAGGAGGGCCCGGGCGACGAGGGGATCGTCGGCGCCGCGCAGGAGGGCGGTGATGAGGGCGTGCCGCTCCAGCTGCGGGCGACCGCCGGAGGTGTCGAGGGCTCGCAGGACGTCACCGAGGTCCGTGACGTCGCGCCAGGGTGCGTCCGGGACGAGCCGACGCACCTGCTCGAGGGAGTCCCTCGATGCTGGCTGGTGCCCGAGAAAGCGCCAGTCGGCGCGAAGGTGGGTGAGGATGTCGTAGTCGGTCATGGGGGCGAGTCGACTCGCCCTGACACATCCACCCGCTCCTCGCCGCACGACCAGCACGGTGCCCCCTCGAACGCACACGCCCGCGCACATACCGGGCGCGTAGGCTGCGCACATGGACATCGAGGCCTTCTACGAGCAGAACGAGGCCCGTCGCGAGAGCACGGAGTACGAGTTCGGTGACGAGTGGACGGACGCGTCGGGGAACTCCTACACCCTGTCGTGGGTCGAGGCGACGGGCGAGCTCTACCTGATGATCGAGCCGGACACGACCGTGTCCGAGGACATCTTCGGTGACTTCTACGTCGAGGAGGAGCCCGTCGAGGGCCTCACGGTCGTCGTGATCGGCACGATTCCCACGCTGGGCGCGGTCGAGGACCGGCTCGAGGGGTGGGAGGACGCCATCGACCACCCGGGATCCCTGGACTGGCTCTACGAACGGCTCTCCACCTCTCAGAGGTAGGGCGTCGACGACTGTGCGATCGCGCACAGGTGCGTCAGCGACGGGATGAGGAAGCGCAGGGGGACGCGTTCGGCCTCGTTGATCGTCGTCATGAGCGGGTTCCAGCCTCCGTCCGTCGAGGTCGCCGACGCGGCGTAGGGGGTCGCGCGCAGTAGCAGGGCCATCGCGCGGTTGGCGAGGGCGCTGCGCTGGGCCGCGGGCGTGGCGGGTGACTGGCTCGTTCGGTAGACGGCGATCGCCTGATCCACGTAGGTGCACGCGGTTCGAGCTTGCGTGATCGCACCCGACGTACCGCACGCGCTGAGCGCGAGCGAGGCCCCGAGAATGGCCCCGACGGAGAGGACGCGTCGTCTCAGGCGAGCCACGAGTCGGCGGCCTGCAGCAAGAAGTCGCTGATCGCTCGGCCGTGCTCGAAGATCTCGCAGAGCGGGTCCTCTCCCTTGCTGACCTGACTGAGCGAGATCGCTCGGCGCGCCACGATGGAGATCCGTCGCTCACTCGACTCGGTGGGCGACGCGAACGTGTCGGTGGCCGTCACCTCGAGGGGGAGGTCGACGCCACCGACGGGAGCGAGGTCGATGGCCAGGCGCAGCAGGTCGGGACTGTGCGGCATGGGCGGCAGGGTCCAGGTCAACACCAGGGGGAAGTGGAACTCGTCCGGTGGATCCACGTCGTCGGGGAGCCCGAGGACGGCGTCCTCGAAGGCGAGGAGCGTGCGCGGGTCGACGTCGAGCTCGATGTGGAGGTCGACGGGGCCGCCGCAGCCGTCCTCCGGATGCAGGTCGACCTCCCAGGTCTGGCGCAGGGAGTACGTCTCGACGAAGTGACGCTCGTCGTGCACGTGGAAACCGTGGCTGACCGCGTGGTCCTTGAGATCGGCGACGAAGCCGGCGACGTCGATGGCGGCCATCGCCACCACCTTAGTGGGCGAGCCCCGGGATCCTCGAGTCGGCGTGGGTACAGTGGCATCAGGAGAGCCATGACCCCCATCACCAACCCCCTGGAGTCGCTGCAGCTGGCCGACCTGCGGCACCGTACGAGCACCAAGTGGCGACGCTACGGCGACGACGTCCTGCCGCTGTGGGTGGCCGAGATGGACGTCTCCCCGGCCCCCGCCGTCGTCGAGGCCGTGTGTGACGCGATGGCCCGCGGGGACACCGGGTACGCCTTCGGCACGGGCTACGCGGAGGCCTTCGCGGCCTACGCGAGTGATCGGTGGGGTTGGGAGGGACTCGCGGTGGATCGCAGTGCTCCGGTCGCCGACGTCCTCTCCGGCGTCGACGAGGTGATCGGCCTGGTGACCTCGCCCGGCGATGCCGTGATCGTCAACAACCCCGTCTACCCACCCTTCTACGACATCATCCGGCACGCCCGACGCGTGGTGGTCGAGTCACCCCTCGACGAGCACGCTCGGATCGACCTGGGGGCGCTCGAGGACGCGATGCGCCAGGCGACGTCCGGCGGTCGGCCGGCCGCCTACCTCCTCTGCAACCCGCACAACCCGACCGGAACGGCGCATCGCCTCGACGAGCTGGCGACCGTCGCGGAGTTGGCCGAACGTCACGGGGTGAGAGTGATCGCCGACGAGATCCACGCCCCGCTCGTCCTCGGGGGCGCTCGGTTCGTTCCCTACCTGTCCGTGCCGGGGGCCGAGCGCGGTTTCGCGGTCTGGTCCGCGTCGAAGGCGTGGAACCTGGCCGGACTGAAGGCCGCCCTCCTGATGGCCGGGTCCGAGGCCCGCGAGGACTGGCGGCGGCGCGAGCCCGGGGCGAGCCACGGAGCCAGTCACGTCGGGGTGATCGCGCACGCGGCGGCGCTGCGGGACGGGCGAGAGTGGCTCGACGAGGTCCTCGGGGGGCTCGACGCGCAGCGGGAGCGTCTTGTCCGGCTCGTGACCGATCTGCTGCCCGGGGTCGTGGTCCACCGACCCGAGGCGACCTATCTCGCGTGGCTCGACTGTCGGGCCCTTGACCTGCCCGAGATGCCGATCGAGGCCGACGCGGCCGGCAGCGCCATGCTGACCATGTCGGGCCCGGCCGAGTTCTTCTGGCGGCGGGCCAAGGTCGCCCTCAACGACGGCGCGGCGTTCGGGACGGGTGGCGAGGGCCACGTGCGCCTCAACTTCGCGACCTCGCGCGAGATCCTGGAGAGCGCCTTGCACGCGATGGCGGACGCCGTTCGCTCGCTCTAGAAGTTGACGCTCATCTGGATCGGCAGGTTGGCGGACGAGTCGCCGACGTTGACCCCGTAGGTTCCGGGCACCACGGTGAAGGTCCCGTTGCGGTAGATCTCGAACCCGTGTCGCGGTATCACCATGGTCACCGTGCGCGAGGCGCCGGGTGCCAAGGTGACGCGAGCGAAGGCGCGTAGTTGCTCGGGCGGCTCACCCGTCGACGTCGGATACGCCACGTAGGTCTGCACGACCTCGGTGCCCGCTCGCGATCCCGTGTTGGTCACTCGCACCGACACGCGCACCTGCTTCGTCCCGGGCGTCACGGATCCCTGGGAGAGGCTGAAGCTGGTGTACGTGAGCCCGAACCCGAAGGGGAAGAGGGGGGTCACCTGATGCGCCTGGTACCAGCGATACCCCACGTCGAGGCCGCTACCGAAGTTGACGAGGGCGTCGTGCCCGGGCCACGACGACGGGAGGGCCGCCGGAGACGATCCGAAGGAGGCGGGGAAGGTGATGGGCAGTCGTCCCGCCGGGTCGACCTTGCCCGAGAGGACGGCCGCCACTGCGGTCCCGTCGACCTGTCCCGGGAACCAGGCTTCGACGACCCCCGCCACCGACGAGAGCCAGGGCATCGTGACGGCGCCCCCCGTCTGCAGGACGACGACGGTGCGCGGGTTCGCCGCCGCGACCGCCTGGATCAAGTCGTTGAGGTCACCCGGCAGGCTCAGGCTCGTTCGGTCGGCACCCTCCTGGGAGGGTGCGCCCGCGACCACGATCGCGACGCGTGCGCGTCGCGCGGCCGCGACGGCCCGCGCAATGTCCGGGGAGACGTCGAGGATGTCGAACTGGGGGGCCGGGTGCGCGTGAACCGTGAACCACTTGGCGCCCAACGTGTAGCTCACGCCGCGGGAGAGGTGCACCGTCGTGGACATCACGGTGCGTGCGTGCAGTCCGGGCGAGGCGAGGATCGTGCGCCCGTTCAGGGTGACCCAGGTGTCCCCGAACTCCTCGAAGGCGATCTCGTAGTCGCCGCTGCGCTTGGCGCGGAACGTGACGCTCCAGGACGTCCAGCCCTTCCCGGAGCCGGGACGGGTCGCCGTCGCGGTCGCGGGGGTGACGTTGGCGCCACTGACGATGGCCACGTCGGACTTGCCGGCCGCGCCCTTGGGCTTGATCTTGGTGATGTACCTGAGGGGCACGCCAGCCTCGACCGTGATGTCCGTCAGGGCCCCCAGGTCGACGACGGTCGGCTGGCCGCTGACGTAGGTCACCTTGGCCCGCGGGAACGCGGCGCGGATGCCCTTGAGGGGCGTGACGACGGAACCGGCGACCACCGCCGCACTGCCCCCGCCGGCGGTGACGGGCTGCACCGCGCCGGAAGCGCCGATGACGGCGACCGAGTGGGGCGACGCGAGGGGCAGGATGGCCCCGGAGTTCTTCAGCAAGACGATGCTCTGTTCCGCGGCGTTCAGGGCGACCGACACGTTCGTGGGCGTCGAGACGTGCGCGTAGAGGTTGAGTCGTAGGGGGTGGGCGATGAGACCGAGTTGGAACATCGGCACGAGGATGGAGCGCACCGCACGGTCGAGATCCGAGAGTGAGAGCGCGTGGCGGCGCACCGCGTCGAGCACCGCCAGGCTCGACGCGGGCTTCACCAGGGAGATGCCGTTGCGCAGCGCAACGATGGGGCTCACGACGGCCCGGAGGTCGGAGCGAACGAAGCCGGTGAACCCCCACGACCGGAGCTGTCGGTAGATGTAGGGATCCGAACAGGTGTTGACGCCGTTCAGCGACCCGTAGGAGCACATCAGTGATGCCACGTGCGCCTGTTGCACCACGTACTGAAACGGCAGGTTGTAGAGCTCCGCGAGCGCTCGCAGGGGGACGCGCTGGTCGATACGCAGACGGGCCGTCTCCTGCGTGTACGCGGTGAAGTGCTTGGCGTCGGCGATCTCGCCCTGGGACTGGATGCCCCGAACGGCCGCCACGCCAAGGATTCCCGACAGGTACGGGTCCTCCCCGTACGTCTCGAAGATCCGACCGCTCACCGGGATCCGCGCGAGGTTGAGCTCGGGTCCCTGTACGCCGTCGATGCCCTTGGCGCGGGCCTCGTCGGCGAGCACGGTCGCGACGGATCGCGCGATCGTCGGATCGAACGTGGCGCCCACGCCGATGGCGGCGGGTAGCTGGGTCACGAACTGCAGGCCGTTGGCCACGCCGTTGGGCCCGTCGGTCAGGGTGAGGGGCGGGATGCAGAGGGCCGGTACCCCGATGTTCGCGTTCTCGAGCGGTGGGTACGTGGCGAGCACGACGAAGTTCGCCTTCTGGGCGAGGGTCATGTGCGCGATCACTTCGTTGGCCAGCCGTTCGGGCGTCGCGCGGTGATTCAGCGACTCAGCGACCCAGGGGCAGTGCGCGGGCACCCGAATCGGTCCTACGGCGTTGGCGGGCCCCGCGACCAGGACGTTCCCGGCGACGAGAGAGGCGACGGCCAGCGCGAGGGCGGCCGGACGCCAGCGGGCCCGACGTTGGCCGCCTCTCATACGCACGCTCGACTCCTGTCCGGACCCCCGGCAGAGTTTACGGCCACGATTGACCGTGACCGGTACGGTGGCCGGGTGACGACCGAACTCTTCGCGACCCTGTACACGTGCGCCCTCGAGATCGGCGAGGTTGTCCGGTCTCATCAGGGTCGCGGGCTGTCCGGTCAGCGTCCGACCCAGTACCACCTCGACCTGGTCGCCGACGAGGTGGCGGTACGGATCCTGGGCGGCGCCGGCCTGGGGGTGATGAGCGAGGAGTCGGGGGCGACGGGTGACGGTGATCTCGTCGCCGTCGTCGACCCGATCGACGGCTCGACGAACTGCGACCGGGGGATTCCCTTCTACGCGACGAGCATCGCCGTCGTGCGCGGGGACGAGGTCGTCGCGGCGCTCGTGCGCAACCACGCGACCGGTCAGGTCTTCTCGGCGGAGAAGGGGGCCGGTGCGGAGCGCGACGGCGTGCGACTCGCCGTCCGTGCGACGACCTCGATGGACGAGGCCATCGTCGGCGTCTCGGGGCTGCCCGAGCGGCATCCGGGCTGGGCCCAGTTTCGGGCGATGGGTGCCGCCAGTCTCGAGATCTGCCTCGTCGCGGACGGGTCGCTCGACGCCTTCACGGTCGCCGGCCGCACGACCCTGCATCCGTGGGACTATCTGGGGGGACTCGCGATCGTGCGGGAGGCCGGAGGGCACGTGGCCTCGTGGGACGACGCTCCGCTCGTCGCCGCGGACTCGGTGGCGCGCCGCCCGCTCTTCGCGGCCACGTCCGCCGTGGCGCGCCGACTCCGTGAGGACGGACCCCTCTGATCAGTGGGTCTCGTCGAGCATGACGCGCACCTCGTAGAGGGGGATGCGCCAGCCGTCCGCACTCGTGGTTCGCGCCCCCGACAGCGCGTCGGTCCACGCCGCGAGAGCCTCGCGGGGATCGGGTCCCACCGCGGCCGCGGGGGAGTGGTACCACTCGTGGGCGGCCGCGAGCGCCACCACGAGGTCGTGATCGGCGCCCAGCGCGTTCTGTGCCTGGCCCAGTCGGTTGGCCATCTCGGTGAAGTTGGGCCCGCGGCTCGAGCCCAGGGCATCGGCGGCGTAGCGCGCGTTCTTCACCGCGATCCGCAGTCGGTGCAGGTCGAGGTCGCCACGGGGCGAATCATCGAGTGCGGTCGTGGCCCGCACGAGCCGTCGCCGAGTCCGCTCGACGAGCGGGTCCAGGGAATCGTGGCGCACGACGGGCGGGCGTAGGACCGCCTCGGTGAGCGAGACGAGCGTGCGGCGATAGAGGCCGCTCTCGAGGGCCCGAGTCGCCTCGGTGGCGGCCCGGCGACGCACGAGGTCCGCGTAGGCGGCGAGCCCGCCGTCGAGGCTGGGATCCCTCACCCTCTGGTCGTGCAGGGTGAGCGCGAGGACGTCAGCGTCACGTCGGGCGCCGAAGCGTCGGGCGAGGCGCCGAGCGTCGGCTCCGCTATCGCGCCGCCACGCCGGATCCAGACAGTCGCGGGCGATGTCGAGCACGGCCCGCAGTCGCCGCGACGCGACGCGCAACTGGTGAAAGCCCTCCGCCTCGCCGCGGCGAGCCGGTCCGTCGTGCCGTAGCGCCAGTGACGCGATATGGGCGAGTTGATCGCGGATGAACAGGTCGACGTCTCCACCGGGTTCCATGGGTCCTCCGGTCGCTCTTCTCCCCTGATCGCAACATAGCCACGCGCGGCTCCAACGTCCACTCCGCCGGCGCGGCGAGTCCCGGTAGGCTGGCGCTCCCGGGCGCTTAGCTCAGTTGGTTAGAGCAGCTGATTTACACTCAGCAGGCCGGGGGTTCGAGTCCCTCAGCGCCCACGACGACGCGACGCGCGAGCCCGTCCCCTCACGCTGAGTGCGTTCGAAGGAGGCGGGCGGAGGCGGCCCACTGCCTCTCGGAGGCGCTCGTCATCGACGTTGGCGAGGTCCTCATCCACCGAGGGAGTGCGTACGACGCGGACGTCACCGCGATAGGGAGGACGCGGTCGCCGCGGCGTGCCCATTGACGGTCGATCGGGACGGCGAGAGACTGACGCGGTGCTCGTGTCGACCCCGATTCTCCTCACGTCGCGCCTGCGGCTGCGACCGGTGTCCGATGCTGACCGGGATGTCCTCTTCGATCTGCACCGTGACGAGGAGGTCCTTCGCTACTGGGACTCGCCACCGTGGACGGATCGCGAGCGTGCGGTCACGTTCGTCGAGCGGAGCCAACGGATGCAAGTGGAGGGAACGGGTGCTCGTGTCGTAGCGGAGCGCCACGGTGACGGCACCGTCATCGGTTGGTGCAGCGTGAGTCGCTGGAACCCCGACTATCGCAGCGCGTCACTCGGCTACTGCTTCGCTCGGGCGGCCTGGGGTCAGGGCTACGCGACCGAGGCGGCGGCGGCGCTCGTCGGGTGGGCCTTCGACGAGTTGAGCCTGAATCGGGTGCAGGCGGAGACCGACACGCGAAACGTCGCGTCGGCGCGCGTGCTCGAGAAGCTCGGCTTCGTGAGGGAGGGGACGCTGCGCGAGGACTGCATCGTGAATGGCGAGGTGTCGGATTCGTGGGTCTTCGGGCTGCTGCGACGTGAGTGGCGAGCGGGGGGTGCGCCCGCGTCGTCGCACTGAACTGGACCGTCGCCACTCGGGCCGTCACGAAGGGTGGGATGACGTTGCGGTGACGGTGCGCACCCGCGAGGACGAGTTCGGCGATCTCGCCCGACGCCACGACCTCGTGAGCCTGGCAACGTCGGCCGCGATGTTCCTCGGGCACTTCTCGCGACCCTTCCGGCGGGCCGACGGCGAGACTCCTCACCCCTACGTGACCGCGCGCCGGATCGAGCAGTCGTTGACTCTGCTGCGAGCCAACGGCCAACCGGTGACTTGTCTTCGCGTCGAGGTCGGATTTCGCTCGGTTACCAGTCTCGTCACGCGGTTTCGCCAGGGGGGATCTATGCAGTTGACGTCGCCCTGATCAGCAGCTCGCAACGGACCGGTGACGCCGGCGGTTCGCGCGCTGATGCGGATGGTCGAGTACCCCTGTTCTCGGCGTGTGGCGGACACCTCCCCCTCGCGGCGACGGCACCGATCCCCATGAAGTCGCGACGTGTGGGTCGGCTCACAGGGGTGACGAATGATCGGAACCACGTCAAGCAGAGCGTGTCGTGCGGGGGGGGGGTGCCGCAGCGCTCCTTCTCCTGGCGGCGTGGGGGTGATGCGGGGGTGGCGCACGCGTGGTCCGGCGGCGCGCACCCGGTCGCCGTCCGGGCGGGATCCCCCATGGTACTGTCCGCCCCGGTCAACGGGCAGACCCTGGCGGCTCCTGAACGGGTCCGTCCACGACCCGACGGTCCGCGAGCCGTCGGGGAATCTACGGCACTGGCGGGAACGGTGCTGACGAGTCACCCCCTTTCGGACCTTGGACCCTACGGCCGTGGAGGCTACGGCTGGTAGCACGGAAACGACCGATCGATTCCGGGAGCAGGGATGAGAGAGCAGGCCCTCAATCACGCGTTGACGCGGTACGAGTCAACGCCCCACCTGGTCTTCTGGGAGATGACCAAGGCGTGCGGATTGGCCTGTCGCCACTGCCGGGCCTCGGCGCAGACGACGCCGCTGCCCGGTGAGCTCAGTACGGCTGAGGGTCGGGATCTCATCGACCAGATCGCGGCGATGCCGGGTCATCCGCCGATCCTGATCCTCACGGGAGGGGACTGCTTCACGCGACCGGATCTCGAGGAGCTGGTCTCCTACGCCCGCGAGCGACAGGTCCGGGTCGGGGTCGCGCCGTCGGTCACGCCGTTGCTCACGCGCGACGCGATGCAGCGGCTGTACGACCTCGGTGTCCGGAGCGTCTCCATCTCGCTCGACGGGTCGACGCCGGAGACCCACGACGGGATCCGGGGGATCCCCGGCCACTTCGAGCGGACGATGGACGCGCTCGACATGCTCGCCGAGCTGGGCTTTCGCCTGCAGGTGAACACAACCGTGATGAATCGCAACGTGACCGAGCTCGCGGGCGTGCTGCGGCTCCTCGAGCAACATCAGGTCGGGATCTGGGAGGTCTTCTTCCTCGTCGGCGTCGGCCGTGGAGTGGAGCTCGCCGAAGTCACGCCGGCGGAGGCTGAGGACGTCTGCCACTTCCTCGTCGACGCGACCGAACGAGGCGAGACCGTTCGGACCGTGGAGGCCCCCTTCTTCCGTCGGGTGCAGGCCGAGCGCCGCGAGGCGCCGGGCGATCCCCGCGACCACTTCCTGCTGGGACCCCTCTACGACCGGCTGCGCGACGAGTTGTCGAGCGTCGACGCCCCGCGCGCCACGCCGACACGGAGCCACTCGCTCGCGACCGGCGACGGCCGCGGGATCGTCTTCGTCGGCTACGACGGTGAGGTGCACGCCTCGGGCTTCCTGCCCCAGGGGCTGGGCAACGTGCGCGTGACGCCACTCGCGGAGATCTACGGCAGTCACGAGGTGCTCACCACGATCCGTACCGGTGCCCTCGAGGGCGAATGTGGGCGCTGCGACTATCGACGTCTGTGCGGTGGGTCACGGGCTCGCGCGTTCGCCCACTTCGGCCGGGTCCTCGCGGAGGATCCGGCGTGCGTGCGGACCGACGCCGCTCGGCGCACCCACCTAGCCGTCCGGTAGCCGCCTGCCAGACTGGCGGGCGTGACCCGCGGCCCGACCCGAGTTGTGGTGCGCGGCGGCCCCGTCGTCGGCCTGGTGGCCGGCCTCGTGGCCCTCGCGTGGCGACCGGGACTCGCGCGGGCCGCGTGGACCCAGGACTGGCCGCCCTTCGCACTGGTGGCGGGACTGCTCGCGATCGGCCTGGTCGCACGGGACGACGGCCTCTTCGAGTGGTGGGGGGCCCGGATGGGCGCGGTCTCACGTCACGGTCGCGTCGTCTACGCCGTCTCCGGGGTCGCGGTCGTCGTCGTGACGGCCCTCTTGAACCTCGACACCGCCGTCGCCTTCATGACGCCGATCCTCGTGCACGCCGCCCGCCACCGACGCGAGCCGGTCGAGCCCTGGCTCTACGCGACCGTGGTACTGGCGAACGCGGGGTCGCTCTGGCTGCCCGGTTCGAACCTGACCAACCTCATCGTGCTCGGCCACCTGCGGATGTCCGGGATGGAGTTCGTCCAGCGGACGGTGGGAGTCGCCCTCGTCGCGAGCGTGGTCGGCGTCCTCACGGTCAGCCTCCTCGGGCGACGGGATCTGGGGGCGTTCACGCCACCGGAGCCCGTCGTCCCCCTCCGGGGCCGCCTCGGTCCCGTGGCGACGGCGGCTGCGCTGGCGCTCATCTTGGTGTCGCGGTCCCCGGCCCTCCCGGTCGTCGCGGTGGCGGCGATCGCGGTCGCCGTGAGGGCGGGGCAGCATCGCCTCGACGGACGGGAGCTCGGGGGCACTCTCGCGCCGCTCTCGCTGGCGGGCCTGCTCGGGGTCGCGGTGGCCCTGGGCACGCTCGGTCGAGCCTCGCAGGGGATCGACGCGTGGCTCGGCCATCAGACGACGATCGTGACCGCTCTCGTCGCCGCCGTCGCGACCGTGCTGGTCAACAACCTTCCCGCGGCGTCGGTGCTGGCGGCCCATCCCCCCGCACACCCGGTGGCCCTCCTCGTGGGGTTGAACCTCGGACCCAACCTCTTCGTCACTGGCTCGCTCGCCTGGCTCCTCTGGTGGCGGTCGGCGCGCGCCGTCGGGGTCGAGCCCCGGTTCGGTCGGGCGGTCACGTGGGGCGTCGTCGTCGGGGCGACGACGGTCGCGTCCGCCGTGCTCGTCCTGGCGCTGTGAGCACCACCTAACGTGGCGCCGTGAGCACCGTGACGCCACGACAACGCCAGATCGTCCTGCGCGAGCGCCCGACGGGGGTGATCGGGCCCTCGACAACGGAGGTCGTCGAGGGCCCGATCCCCACGTGCGGCGAGTCACAGGCACTCGTCCGAGTGGGTCTGCTCTCGATCGACCCCACCATCCGCACCTGGATGGATGACGCGCCGGGGTACCTACCCCCCATCGGGCTCGGTCGCGTCGTCCGGAGCATGGGGGCGGGGGTCGTGGTGGAGAGTCGTCACGCGGACTATCGCGTCGGCGACGTGGTGACCGGGGTGACGGGCTGGCAGGAGTATGCGATCGCCGATGATCGACATCCTTTCACCGTGGTGCCTCCGGGCCTGGGCCTCGATCTGCCCACGGTCCTCAACGTCCTGGGGACGACCGGACTCACCGCGTACTTCGGGCTCCGTGACGTCGGTCGGTTCACGGCGGGCGACGTGGTCCTGGTCTCGGGCGCCGCGGGCGCGACGGGGTCGGTCGTCGGACAGCTCGCGCGTGCGGGCGGAGCGAGTCGCGTGATCGGCGTCGCCGGCGGGCCCGAGAAGTGCGCACTCGCCATCGAGGAGTTCGGCTACGACGCGTGCATCGACTACCGCCGCGACGACGTTCGCCGCGCGCTCGGATCGTTCGCCCCGAATGGCGTCGACCTGTTCTTCGACAACGTGGGCGGCGCGATGCTGGAGTCGGGGCTCGACGCGATGGCACGCCACGGCCGGGTCGTCCTCTGTGGGGCCATCGACCAGTACAACGCCACGTCGCCGGTGCCGGGCCCGCGCAACCTCACCCTGGCGATCTTCCGTCGACTCACCCTGCGTGGCTTCATCGTCTTCGACTTCGCGGACCGCTACGCCGAGGCCCAGATCGAGCTCGCCGGCCTGGTGCGCGCCGGTGACCTGCGCCACCGCGAGGACCTCACCCCGGGTCTCGACGCGGCCCCGGGCGTCCTCGCCGGCCTCTTCCGCGGTGAGAACCGCGGCAAGGCCCTCGTCGTCGTCGATCCCGACGTCACCCTTGACTGAGCGGTCGTCCACGTCGACGCCGGTCGCGGTGCTGGTGCTGGCCGGCCTCGCGTCGTCGTTCGCCCAGTTCGGCTCGGTGTCGTCCCTCAACGACGTGGCCCGTCACTTCGGCCACGTCGCCGCGACGGGCTCGCTGCGCTCGGCGGTGGGACTCTCGGGCTCACTCCTCGGTCTCGGCCTCGCCGTGTTGCGCGTCGCATCACTGGGGGCCCTGCCCCTGGCGGCGATGGCCGACCGCCGCGGACGCGTGCACGTCGTCCGGCGCACGCTGACGGTGGGCCTGGCCGTGACGGCGCTGGCCGCGCTGAGCCCGGGGTACTGGTACTTCGTCGTCGCCTTCGCCCTCGCACGGCCCCTACTCTCGGCGGCCTCGACCGTGGTGCAGGTCGCGGTCGTCGAGATCTCGACGACCGCGAATCGCGTCCACCGACTGGCGCTGCTCGCCGCGGGGGCCGGGGTGGGGGCCGGTCTCTCCGCCGTCCTGCACGGAGTCATCCGGGGCCCCCAGGCCTTTCGCTGGCTCTTCCTCCTCGCGGTGGTCCCCGCCGTGCTGCTCCCGCGCGCCCTGCGACACGTCACCGAGCCCCGCGAGCACGACCCGACCGCGCAGTGGCCCCGGCTGGGCTCGGTTCCGCGGGGACTGCGGGGGCGAACCATCGCCGTCGCGGTCGTGGCGGCCGCCGTGGGCGCGATCACCGGCCCGGCGAACGGTTTCGCCTTCGTCTACGGCGAGGGGGTCCTCGGGCTTTCCCCGGCCCACGTCGCGGGCGTCGTCACGGTGAGCGGCGTCGCCGGCTTCGGGGGACTGCTCCTCAGCCGTCGGCTGGCCCACTCCATCGGTCGTCGTCCGACGGTGGCGCTCGGGGTGGTCGCCCTGGCGGCCGGCTCGGTGGTCGCGTACTGGGGCGGGGCGCGGCTCTTCGAGCTCGGCTACTTCGCGGCGGTCGGAGCGGCGGGTCTCCTCGCCCCGGCGGCGAGCGCCCTCAGCACCGAGATCTTCCCCGGCTCGGTCCGGGCGACGACGCTGGGCTGGACGGCCGTCGCCGGGGTCGTCGGGGCGACCCTCGGGCTCGTGGTCTTCGGGTGGATCGGGGACGCCGTCAGCGCCCACGGGGCCGCAGCCCTGCGCCCGGCTGCGCTCATCACCTTCCTACCGCTCGTGCCGGCAATCCTGCTGCTCGCCCGACTACCCGAGAGCGCCGGCGTCGAGATCGTCTGAGGGCGGCCAGTCGAGATCGACCCGCAGGGCGCGGTGGTCGCTCCCGCCGTTCGTCGCCCCCGCGTCACGGACTCGCCACGGGCCGCGGGCCAGGATGTGATCGATCTGACTGTGGGGGTGACGGGCCGGCCAGGTCCGTGCGCGAGCCGTGCTGCGCCAACCGGGGAAGAAGACGCGCAGGGGCGGACGCCACGAGTTGAAGTCCCCGACGAGGAGGGTCGGTCGCGGGGGCTCGGTCTGCTCGGCGATGCGTCGGACGTCACGGTAGGTGCGAAAGGAGCCGTGACTGAGGTGGGGACCGTGGACGGCGATGACCCGCAGGGGTCGGTCCCCGTCGCGCAGGTCCGCGATGATCAGCCCGCGTCGCACGCGCTCGCGGGGCTGGCGCGGTAGCGCGACGTCGCGCATCGCCTCGACCTCGAGGCGCGTGTAGAGGGCCAGTCCCCACGCGCCGGGTTCGAGCCGAGTCGTGCGCCGGCGCATCCGCTGCCAGCGCGAGAGGTCGCGGTGCTCGGTGAAGTAGAGGCCGTGCTCACCCGTCAGGTGGGCCGTCAGGGGCTGCCACCCCCGCCCGGCCCGCTCGGTGACGGCCCGTTCGGCCCGGGCGAGGGGCACGAAGTGGCCGCGCAGGTCCGGGTCGGCGAGGACGCGGGTGAACTGGTCCTCCCCGTCGTCGCCCCGCCACGTCTCGGGGCAGACGAGGACGTCGGCGTTGAGGGCGAGGACGTGCGCGAGAGCCCCGGTCGGGCGTCCCCACCCGTCGACGCCGCCGTGGAGGTTGCAGGTCACCACGCGCACCGCGCGAGTCTACGGCGGGCCCCGAGGCTGTGGCAGGCTGGGCGGGTGGACTCGGTCAACGTGACCTTCGGTCATCGCCTGTGGTGGGTCGATGCGTTCATCGGTGACCAGGCTCGGGGGAATCCGGCGGTGGTGGTCCTCCTCGAGCGGGCGGTGAGCGACGCGGATCTCCAGACGATCGCGTTCGAGCTCGGCGTTTCGGAGACGGCGTTCGTCCGTCGCGTCGGTGATGGATGGAGCCTGCGGTGGTTCACCCCCACGGTGGAAGTGGACCTCTGCGGGCACGCGACGCTCGCGACGGTCCACGTGCTCGCCAGCGAGCTCGGCGTCCCGGCCGGGGAACTCCGGTTCCAGACTCGTGCGGGCGTCCTGTCGGGACGTCGTCTCCCCGACGGGATGATCGGCATGGACCTGCCCCGCGCCTACCTGGAGCCCCTCGATCCCTCGGTCCTCAACGGGACCCTCGGGCCGGTCCGCGAGGTATTCCAGGCGGGCGCGCAGGGCGTTCTCGCCATCGTGCAGGACTACGACGAGCTCTGCGGGCTGGCGGTGGACCCCGTGAGCCTCTTCCTCGTGCCCGGCTCGCTGATCATCGCCGCCTGCGCCGGTGGGCCCGACGCCGACGTCACGATTCGGGTCTTCGCACCGCGGCTCGGACTCGCCGAGGACCCGGTGACGGGATCGGCCATGTGTGCGGTCGCACCCTGGTGGGCGGCTCGTACCGGCGCTCCGACCGCGATGGTGCGGCAGGCGTCGGCGCGCGGCGGGGTGATGCACTCCCGACTCTTCGAGTCCCACGTGGAGGTCGCGGGACAGGCTCGCACCTTCTTCGGGGGAGACCTGCGCGCGTGAGCGACGACCTCGGACCCGGCCCCCGGACGCGCGTCCGACGGCTGCCCGAGAAGGCCCGGTACGACCGAGAGTCCATCTACGCCGTGCTCGACCACGCGCCCTTCTGCCATCTCGCGGCCGTCGTCGATGGTCTCGGGGTCGCCCTGCCAACCCTCGCGGCACGGGAGGGTGACGTCCTCTTCGTCCACGGGAGCCGGTCGAATCGCGTCATGAGGGCCGTGCGCGAGAGTGGTGAGGGGTGGCTGACGGCGACCCTCTACGACGGCATCCGCGTCGCGCGTAGCGCCTTCGAGTCGTCGATCGCGTACCGATCGGTCGTCGTCGTGGGTCCGGTCCGCGAGGTCCGGTCCCTCGAGGAGCGGCGCCGCATCCTCGACCTGATGACCGAGGCCATCCTCCCGGGTCGCACCGGGGAGATCCGCCCGGCGACCGACTCCGAGGTCCGCCGCACCATGGTTCTCTCCCTGCGGATCGCCGAGGCCTCCCTCAAGGTCTCGGCCGGCCCGACCGACGACGGTCCCGAGGATCAGGCTCGGCCGATCTGGTCGGGGGTCCTGCCGGCCCGCCTCGTGTACGACGAGCCCGTCCCGTCGACGGACGGGGCGATGGCGCGAGGACTCCCCGTGCCGGCGTCGGTGCGTCGTCGTCGTGGGTCGACGTGACGAGCGACGACCTGCTGCGCGGTCTTGACGCCCTCGAGCCCGTCGACGAGCGGGAGGCGCTCTCGATCGCCCTGATCCGCCGCCGCCTGGGCTGGCCGGTCGACCTCTACGACGAGCACGCCCACGCCCACCACCTCACCGCGTCGGCCTTCGTGGTCTCGCGCCGCGGGGTCGTCCTACACCGTCACCGACGGCTCGGGATCTGGGTGCAGCCCGGAGGGCACGTCGACCCGGGAGAGGACCCTCCCACCGCAGCGCTGCGCGAGACGCGGGAGGAAACGGGACTCCCGGCGCGTCTGCACCTCCCCATCGAGCTGGTGCACGTCGACGTCCACCCCGGACCCCGCGGGCACACCCACTACGACCTGCGTTACCTGCTCGTCGCCCCGCCCGTCGACCCAGATCCACCGCCCGGCGAGAGCCCCCTCGTCGCGTGGTTTGACTACCGGGCCGCGGTCGAGCGGGCCGAGCCCGCACTGGTGCCGGCGCTGCGTGCCCTCGAGCGTCGAGTCGTGGGGTGGGGCGTGGCAGACTACGGCGATGAGTGAGGACGCCGCGGCACTGGCCGCCCTCGTCGAGGTCGACCGGTGGATCGATCGACTCGCTGGTCAGCGCGATCACCTGCCAGAGCAGGCCGAGTTGACGGCGCTCGAGTCCGAGCTGCGCGAGCGGGCCCGCGAGATCGAGGTCGCTCGCGCGGAGGTCGCCCCGACGAGGGTCGCCTACGAGGAGGCGCTGACGGAGGCCGAACGACTGGCGACGCGCGAGCGAGATCTGCGGGAGCGGCTCGCCCGATCGACGGCGGGGGCCCGCGAGATCGAAGCCGTGGCCCGCGAGGCCGAGCAGGTCGCCGAGCGCCGTCAGGGAGCCGACGAGCGTGCGCTGGCGCTACTCGAGGAGCTCGAGGTCGGCGACGCGCGCGTGGCCGAGTTGCGCCTCGTCGCCCAGCCGGCGCTGACGCGTCGCGGTGAGCTGGTCGAGACGGTCGCCGCCCTGCGCGCCAGCCTGGAGGACGAGATCACGGCCCAGCGCACCGAGCGCGACCTGCGCGTCGTCGGCGTCGCCCCGGATCTCCTCGCCCGCTACGAGGTGCGCCGGACGCGGGCGGGGGTGAGTGGCGCGGCCCACGTGGTGGACGGGCGCTGCGACGGCTGTCGCATCGCGCTCGCGCCACTCGACCTCGATCGGTGGCGCGCCTCCCGAGACTCGGACTGGATCGACTGCCCCTCGTGCGGACGGATGCTCCTGGCGTGATCCTGCTCATCCGTCACGGCCAGACGACGACCAACGCCCAGAATCTGCTGGTCGGCCGCTCGGACCCGCCTCTGACCGAGCTCGGCCAACGACAGGCCCGAGCGCTACGGCCGCTGCTCGACGGGGTCGAGGAGGTCTGGACGTCGCCGCTCCAGCGCGCGCGATCCACGGCCGCGCTCGCGGTGCCGCACCTGTCGGCCCTGGTTCGCGAGTCGTTCGTCGAGGTCGACTACGGCGATCTCGACGGCCAACCACTCAACGTGATCAGCGCCGAGCAGTGGGAGGCCTTCGAGACCGACCACCAGGTGGCGTTCGGCGGAGGGGAGTCGCTGTCGTCGGTCGACGCGCGCGTCCACGCCGAGCTCGACGCCCAGCTGGCCGATCCCGCGAGCCTGCTGCACGATCCCGCGCGCCACCTCGCGATCGTGAGCCACGTGAGCCCGATCAAGTCGGCCGTCGTGTGGGCCCTGGGCGTCGCGGGGGCCACCGCCTGGCGCACCCGACTCGACAACGGATCCCTCACGGTCATCGCGACCCGTCGGCGCTCACCGTCACTGGTGCGCTTCAACGTCGTACCCCACGGGGTCGACGTGACCGCGTCGCTCGTCTAGGACCCGACCCCAGAGACGACGGAGCCCGCCCGTCCCTCGCGGAACGGGCGGGCTCTCGTAGCTTGGCCCCCCCAGCCAATGAGGCCAAGATAGCAAGGCCCCCGAACGACGTTCGGTCCCGAACTCCCCGAAACCGCCGCGTTGTGCACAAGTTCACATGTGGGCCGCCGTCCTAGCGGCTGGTTCGGCGCAGCTCCCCGCCCTCGAGATCCCAGACCTCGTCCGACCAGGCCATGACCAGAGGGTCGTGGGTCGCCGCGATCACCGTCGCGCCGCTCGCGTCGAGCAGGGCGAGGACGGCCTCGGCGTCGTCGCGGCCCAATCCGCCGGTCGGTTCGTCGAGCAGGACGATGGTCGGACCCGTCGCCAGGGCCCGGGCGAGCGCGACGCGGGCCGCCTCGCCGCGGCTGAGCGCCGCCACGCGCGTCGTCGGCTCGAAGTCGAGGCCGAGCACGCGCAGGTCCGATAGGGGGTCACGCCGGAGGACGCGCCCGAGACGCACGAGGTCGAGGGCGTAGCCGTCGAGCAGGCCCGGGTCGGTGGGCACGTAGGCGACGTGGGCGCGCAGGACGTCCTCGGCGAGCTCGTGGACGGGAACGCCGCCCACCGTGACCGCCCCGGCGTCGGGGGCGTCGAGGCCCGCGATCACCCGGAGCAGGGTCGACTTCCCCGACCCCGAGGGGCCCACGACGGCGATCCGGGCCCCCGATCCCGCGCGGGCCCGGGGAACGCGAAGGATCTCGTCCTCCTCCTCGCGCAGGACGAGGTTCGTGAGGAGGAGCTCTCGCGAGTCGGGCCACGAGGGATCCGTGGGGGGAAGGTCGGCGACGAGGCCCTCGAGTCGCTCGGCTCCGGCGCTGACGGCGACGATCGTGTCGAGCGCCGCGCGCAGGGCGGTGATGAGCTCGCTGGAGCTGAGCAGCATGGCCGCCGCGACGACGAGGCGCGTCCCCGACGCCGCGGGGGAGAGGAGGAGGCTGGCGACGATCGCGACGCTCGCGATCACCCCGACGGTCGCGCTCCGACGCTGACGCCGTTGGGCGACCGATTCGGCTCGGGTGAGGTCGTCGCGAGCCGTCGCGAGTCGACGTTCGAGGTACGGGCGGGCGCCGAGCAGGGTGAGGGCGGGGCCGGCAGCTCCGAGCTCGACGAGCAGGGTCTGGAAGGCGCCGCGCCATCGGCGGACGTCGGCGTCGGCGCGCACGGTGCCCGGCAGCGTCACGACCAGCGCTCCGGCACCGCCGGCCTGGAGGAGCAGGGCGACCACGGCGACGCGCCACCAACCCGAGCCCCAGGTCGCGAGGACGACGTCGAGGGCGACCGCCGTGACGGCGACCGAGGCCGAGGGGATGGCGGCGCGCAGCCAGAGGTCCTGCAACTCGTCGGTGTCGCGCAGGGCCCGCTCGAGCAGATCGCCGCGACCGTGGGATCGCCAGCGTCGCCAGGACCACGTCCCGAGGGTACGCACGAGCCAAGCGCGCCACCGCGCGACCGCGGCGAAGCCCAGGCGGTGCGAGGAGAGGCGCTCGGCGAAGCGGATCGGCGAGCGCAGGAAGGCCACGAGCTCGATCGCCACCAGCGTGGCTCCGACGGCGGCCAACCCGGGTCGACCGCTGGAGGCCGCGAGGAGTCCGAGGGCGCCCACGAACAGACCGGCCTGGGTCAGCGTCGCCACGACGCCCGCGCCGAGGGCCACGAGCAGGTCGCGCCGCGGCGGCCGCGCCCGGCGGAGCCAGCGGACGACGCGCGCGAGTTCGGGACTCACGACCCGACGCCGATCTCGTGCGCGACCGGCAGAACGCTGGGCCCGCTCGTGGCCTCGACGACGGCGAGGCCGGGACGACCATCGAGGAAGTCGGCGACCCGGCGTCGGCTGGCCTCGTCGAGGTGGCCCGCCACGTCGTCGACGAGGAGCAGCTCGGCTCCGGCGAGGACGCCGCGCGCGAGGGCCAGGCGTGCGCGCTCGCCGCTGCTCACGCCCTCCCCGTCGGCGAGCAGGGTGCGGTCGAGGTCGGAGAAGCGCGGACCGTCGAGTCCGATCTCCCGCAGGAGTCCGTGGAGGTCGTCATCGCTCGGACCGACCGTATCGAGCAGGAGGTTCTCGCGCAGACTGGCGCCGAGGAGGGGGCTCTCGGGAGTGACGACGGCGACGATCCCCGCCCGGCGGATGACCTCGCCCGCTCGCGGGTCGCGCCAGCCCACGAGCGTCTCGAGCAGGGTGGTCTTGCCGGATCCTGACGGGCCCGTAAGACGGAGCCGATCACCCGGTCCCACGACGAGGTCGCGGGCGACCGGGTCGGCCGGAGTGACGAGCGCACGGGCCTCGAGGAGGTGCGATGAGGCGGGTGGGGCGGGGATGCCGGGGCGGCTGTCCGTGAGACCCTCGAGGACGCGGCGGGCCCCCTCGGCGTCCTCACGGCGGTGGAACTCGACGCCGTAGCGACGCACGGCCGCGACGACCTCGGTGGTGACGAGGACGGCGAGGATGGCGCGGAGCAGGGAGATCCGCCCGTTCAGCAGCCCGAATCCCACCACCATCGCGACGAGGCCCACGCTGACCCCGCCGAGGAACTCCGTGACGAGGGAGGACTGGAGTGCGGCGCGGATGGCCCGCATCGCGCTCGAGTGCTCGGACTCGCTGATGGCGGCGATCTCGCGGGCGCCGTAGTCGACGGCGCCGAGGCTGCGCAGCTCGGGCGCGCGGGAGATGAGTTCGAGTTGGCGGCGTTCGAAGACGGCCCGTCGGGCCTGGTACTCCGCGCCGAGCTCGGCACCGCGTCGGCCCGCGCGCAGGTAGAGCGGGGCGGAGAGGGCGAGCAGCGCGACGACGACTCCGGTGGCCAGCCATCCGGCGGCCAGGAAGAGGACGACCAGCCCGAGGGCGCTCACTCGCGCCGCGGTGCTGACGAGGGTGAGTCCGGGGGCCGTCGCGACCCGCTCAATGGCCAGTGCGAGGTCGTGACGTCCGCGCTCGCCCTCGGGTCGGGGCCGGGCGAGGTAGGCGGCGAGTCCCGCCCGCCACCGCCCGCGCAGCGTGGCGGCCGTGCGGGCGCCCCACGCGGACGTGATCTCTCCGACGAGGAGCCGCCCGAGCAGGCCGGCGAGGATGAGGACGGTGCCGACGGTCGAGCGGCCGTGGTACAGGTCGTTGAGCCCGACGGCCCACGCGACGGCCACGGCGAGGTGAATGAGCGCGACGCCGATCCCGATCGTGCGCGCGGACGCGCGAAAGGCGTCGAACGCGGGGGGCGCGATCACACTGTCATGCTAACGAGGGTGCCCTACTCGAGCGGATCGTCGCGGTGCGGCCTCGTCCGGGCCGAACCGTCGAGCCACTCGCGCAGGGCGAGCGTGGCGCGACAGTCGTCCTCGTTGTAGGCGAGGATCCGGTCGCGAGAGGCCGAGGCCGAGGGGCCGTCGGCCACGGCGTCCTCGAACCAGAGCATCGACGCCTCGCCACTCGGTTCGGGGTCCCGCCACGAGAATCCGGCGTGCGTCGCCAGGGACTTGAGGCCGAGGGGGCCGTCGGTCTGTATCTGGTCGCGCACGCTCGCGTGCACGTCGATCCAGAGGCGCCGCTCGTCGCAACGGAACGCCTCGAGGTCGCGGTGGGTCGGTCCGCCCGGCTGCGGGGAGGCGACGGCGCGGTTCATCGCCCCGTCCTCCGCCTGAGCCCAGAAGCAGTAGGCCCGCCACGAGGCACCGGCGGCGTCACTGCGACGGCCCACCTCGCGCAGCCACTCCCAGAAGTCGGCGAACACCGCGGACTCGTCGGGGTCGCGGCTCCAGTCGACGAAGGCGCGATAGCCGGGCTCGACGCCCGGAAGGTCGCGTCGTAGCGTCACGGTCGCACCCCACAGGTACGTCGCGTCGTTGTAGCTCTCCATGTCGACGTCGACCTCGACGTCGGCGCGCGGGCAGCCCATGGTGTCGCGGTCGACTTTACGCAGCGGGCCCCGGAGGCTCGCCCGGGCTCGATAGACGAGGTCGTCGAGGCGATCGACGTCGGTGGCGAGCCGTCCCTCGAGAGTGGTCTCGAGGCGCAGGCGAGCCGTCGCGGGATCGAGGCGTGCGAGGGACGCGCGGGTCGCGACGCCACTGTCGCGGAGTCGTCGCTGTTGGTCGCGGGTGGTGAAGCGCACGAGGGAGACGTCGTCACGCTCGCCCAGCTCGGCCGCGCAGTGCTCACCGAAGGGGCAGTCGAGGCACTCGCGGTGCCAGAACGGCTCGGTGGGGAAGTCCCCACCTTCGGCGCGCCACCGTTCGTGTCCGCGCAGGACGGCCAGTCGCTCGGCGTAGGCCCGGTCGTAGGCTCCGAGGCCGAGTCGGGCGTAGGCGTGGTCGTCGACCGAGAACCACCACAGTCGACCGCGTCGGTCGACGGCCCCGACGCGGGCCGACGGGTCGGCGAATCCGTGGCTCTCGAGGAGCCGCCACGCGTGGGCCAAGCCGAGGCCGACGCGGGTCACGGACGGCGTGGACCGCAGCCCGACCCCGTCGAACCACGTGGCGTGGGCGGGGTGGGGACTCTCGAGCGTGGCCGCGAGGGTGCGCCGGGTGGTGGAGGGCTCCACCATCTCGTTGTTCTTCACGACGACGGGGGAGTAGGCGTAGCCGTCCGGTGAGCGTCCCACTCGCACGAGCAGGGCCACTCGGGCCCGGCGCAGTCCGACCGGATCGTCGGGCAGGCGCGGGGAGAGGACGAGTGGTGCCCCGTCGCGCAGGGCCGCCACGGTCGCGTCGGTACTGGGGGGCACGACCGCGTCGGGGTGGGCGGCGCGGAGCCGGGTGTACACGTCGCGACGATGCCGCTCGGCCTCCCGTCGGCGGCGTTCGAGCCCCGCGTCGAGCGGTCGTTCACTGAGCGACACGGGTGCGCCGCGGGAGAGGGCGATGCGGTGGGGGCACGCGGTGATCTCGTCACTGCGCAGGGGGTCCACGGCCGCAGCCTACGAGCCTCTCGAGTGAGGGCGGATGGCGAGTCGACCTGTAAGCGGGGTTCTGTCCACCCCGAACGGGGTGGGGCGGCCATCCATCTGAGCGATCTACCTTGGGGTGTCTCGTCACCGAGACCGCCGGGCGGCCCCCAACTTTGATCTTGCTCCGGGTGGGGTTTACCGAGCCGCCCCGGTCACCCGGGACGCTGGTGCGCTCTTACCGCACCGTTTCACCCTTACCGGCGTCGGTCACCCGTCGCCGGCGGTCTGTTTTCTGTGGCACTGTCCTGCGCGTCGCCGCGACTCACCTCTCGCGAGCACCCTGCCCTACGGAGCCCCGACTTTCCTCACCGTCTCCGGTGCGGCCGCCCGGTCGACTCGCCATCCGCCCCCATTCTCGCACGGTCGCCCGGTGAGCGCCACGCGCCGGGTCCCGGGGTCGGCCCCACTAGCCTCGCGGCGTGGCGGACTCCCAGGCGGACCAGCGCGAGATCCTGGACGTCGGGGTGCTCTACGAGCAGATCACCGCGCGCCTCGAGTCGGCCTTCGGTCGTCGCTTCCCCCGCTGGATCCGCGGCGAGGTCGCCAAGGTCTACGAGAAGTCCCACCTCTACGTCGACCTCGTGGACTCGGGAAGCTCGTCGAGCGACACGAAGCGCCCCGTGCTCAACGTGCACTGCTGGGCGTCCCAGTGGGCGACGCTCAAGCGACGGCTCAGCGCGGAGGGGGTCACCCTGGCGCCGGGCGCCGTCATCAACGTCTTCGGCTACGTCGATCTCTACGCGCCGCAAGGCAAGATCGGCTTCACCATGACCGACGTGGACGTGGCCGGCCTGCTCGGCGACGTGGCTCGGCGCCGCGCCGAACTCATCGCGCGGCTACGTACGGAGGGCCTGATCGACGCGAATCGCGCGCGGCCCCTCGCCGAGGTCCCTCTGCGACTCGGTCTCGTGGCGAGTCCGGCGACGGAGGGCTATCGCGACTTCACGGGCCAACTCGAACGATCGGGATACGCCTTCGAGGTCACGCTCGTGCGCACCCTCGTCCAGGGTGACGGAGCCCCGGAGCAGATCGCGGCCGCCATCGGGCGTCTGGACGTCCGGGGCCTCGACGCGATCTGCGTGGTCCGTGGCGGAGGGTCGCGCGGCGATCTCGTGTGCTTCGACGACGAGCGCGTCGCTCGGGCGATCGCCACCGCCGCGACCCCCGTCCTGACGGGTATCGGACACACCGGTGACGAGTCCGTCGCCGACCTCGTGGCCCACACGCGGGCCGTGACCCCGACGCACCTGGGCGAGGAGATCGTGCGGCGGGTGGGCGAGTGGGAGCGACGTCACGTTCGCGAGCCGGCTCGGCGCCTGTCCCAGGGGGCGACCGCCCTCGTGGACGAGGGTGCCGCCTACCTCGCCGAGCGCCGGCGCACGATGATCCTCGCGGTACGGGATCGCCTGCGAGCCGAACGACGCCACCTGGAGACGCAGCGCCGAGCGCTCGGTCGAGGGGCCCGCCGCACGGTCGAGGAGGCCGACCAGTGGGCTCGCACCTCTCGCCAGCTCCTCGCGGCCTACGACCCGGCTCGTCGACTGGCCCAGGGGTGGGCGATCGTCACCGACGCGACCGGGGCGGTCGTCCGCTCCGTCGCGGGGGTCGGGGTCGGCACGCCGCTCGGCGTTCGATTGGCCGACGGCACGCTCGAGACGACGGTGACGTCGGTGGAGGAGGAATCATGAGTGAGGTCGGCAGCTGGAACGAGGCGGCCCGAGAGCTCGACGCGATCGTCGCCTCGTTCGACGAGGGGGAGGTATCGGTGGACGAGCTCGTCGCCCGACTGGCGCGGGCCACCGAGATCATCGAGGAGTTGGAGTCTCGGCTGCGCGCCACCACGGCCCGGGTCGAGGAGTTGGCGCCCCGACTGAATCGAGTCGACGACGACGGTGAGTGAGCTCTACTTCCGCCAGTGGCTCGCCGGCCGCGACGTCGCCCACGACGACCCCCTCGCGGCGGGGATGGCCAACTACGTCTACGTGATCGGTGACCGGGCCACGGGGGAGGCGGTCGTGATCGACCCCGCCTACGCCCCCGAAGAGATCGTGGCGGCGGTTCGAGACGACGGGCTCGACGTCGTGGGGGTGGTGGCCACTCACTACCACGCCGACCACGTCGGGGGATCGCTGATGGGGCGTCCCATCGCCGGCGTAGTCCAGCTGCTCGAGACCTGTGACGTCCCCGTCCACGTTCAGCGCACCGAGCGACCGTGGGTGGAGCGGGGGACGGGACTCAGTGCCTCCAGCCTGGTCGAGCACGACGACCGTGACCGTCTGCTCGTCGGCGGGATCGAGGTGACCCTGGTGCACACCCCGGGCCATACCCCGGGCAGCCAGTGCCTCGTCGTCGAGGATCGTCTGGTGAGCGGCGACACGCTCTTCTTGGAGGGATGCGGCCGCACCGACCTTCCGGGCTCCGATCCGGAGGAGATGTATCGCACGCTCCAGTCTCGCCTGGCCACCTTCGACGGGGCGATGCGGGTGTTCCCCGGACACCGCTACCATCCGGCCCCGAGCGCCCCGCTGTCCACGCTGCGCCAGGAGAACCCGGTCCTCCAGCCCCTCGAGCGCGAGGAGTGGCTCGCGCGGTACTCGTGAGTCCCCTCGACGCGTCGAGCCACGTGGTCGTCGTGGGTGCGGGCCTCGCCGGGTGGCGGACCGTGGAGGCCCTGCGCGACGCTGGCTTCGACGGGGCTCTCACGCTGGTGGGCGAGGAGCCCCACCCCCCCTACGATCGCCCCCCGCTCTCGAAGCAGGTCCTCTCGGGGCGCCTCGGGCCCGACATCCTGCCCCTCGAGCGTCGTCCCGTTGAGGTCGTGCGTCGCTTCGGCGTCGCCGCGACCGCCCTCGACGCCGGTCGCCGTCGCGTCTGGTTGTCCGACGGGAGCGAGATCGCGGCGACGCACGTGGTGGTCGCGACGGGGGCGCGAGCCCGACGACTCGAGGTGACGGCGGCCGAGGGAGTCCACACCTTGCGCACGCGCGACGACCTGGACCGCCTCCTCGGGGCTCTCGAGCGTCTCGGACCAGGTGACCGGGTGGCCGTCATCGGCGGGGGCTTCATCGGGGCCGAGGTGGCGACCGCCCTCCACGCGCGGGGCCTCGTCCCGATCGTCGTCGAAGCCCTGGCCCGTCCCCTGATCGGCGCCCTCGGCCCTCGCGTATCGGCGTGGCTCATGGACCTCCCGTCGCGGGCCGACATCGAGGTGCGGTGTCGACAAGTCGTGCGCGACGTGGTGCCGCGAGCGTCCGGCTGGCGAGTCGAGCTGGCCGAGGGTGATCTCGACGTCGACCTCGTCGTCGCCGGTATCGGCGCCGATCCCAACGTCGAGTGGCTCGCCGGGTCGGGTCTCGAGATCGATCGCGGGGTAGTCGTCGACGAGCAGCTCGAGGCGAGTGAGGGTGTCGCCGCGGTGGGCGACGTCGCGCGATTCGCCTGGGCCGGGCCTCTCGGTCTCGAGCGGATCCGCGTCGAGCACTGGCAGGTGGCCGCCGACCACGCCCTGGCGCTCGCGTCGTGGTGGACGGGGCGCGGGGCCCCCGCCCCGCTCGTCCCCTACTTCTGGTCGGATCAGTACGGCACGAAGATCCAACTGCTGGGTCACCCCCACGCCGACGACGAGGTCGACCTCGTACTCGGTCAGCCCACCGACGATCGCTGGCTCGCCCTGTACCACCGCGGTGGTCGCGTGAGTGGCGCGGTCGCGCGCCGGCACCCCCGCGCCCTCATGCTCGCCCGCCCGCTCGTGGAGGTGGGGACGCCGCTCGACGAGGCCCTCCGCGCCGCGCCCTGGGCGGGCTGATCAGAAGGAGACCGCGGAGAGTTCGGGGATCGTGCGGCGAGCTCGTTCGATCATCTCGCTCCAGGTCGCCCGACTGCGAGCCCGTGCGTCATCGTCGAGGCGGGGGGCGACGACCCGTCGGGGTCGCCACATCGTCGCCACGTGCTCCAGGTCGATCTCGCCGGCGCCGACTAGCGCGAGCAGACCCGCCCCCCGCGTGGTCGCCTCGCGTTCGGGTGAGACCGCGATCGGCAGGCCCGTGACGTCAGCCAGCATCTGCAGGAAGAGGTCGTTGTCGCTCATCCCACCGTCGACGCGCAGTTCCGTGATCGGATCGGGGGAGTGCGCGACCACGGCGGCGACGAGGTCGGCCCCCCGGTGGGCGATGCCCTCGAGGGCGGCGCGGGCGAGGTGGGCCCTGGTCGATCCTCGCGTCAGTCCGAAGAAGGCCGCCCGCGCGCCGAAGTCCCACCACGGGGTCCCGAGTCCGTTCAGCGCGGGCACGAACCAGACGCCGTCGCTCGAGGGGACCGACGCGGCCAGGGCCTCGATGTCGGGGGTCGCGGCGACGAGTGACCATTCGTCGCGAAGCCAGTCGAGCGCCCCGCCGGCCGAGAGGACGATGCCCTCCGCACCCCAGACGATCTCGCCGCCCATGGAGCGGGCGACGATCGGGAAGCACCCGGAATCGAAGCGGGTCATGGCCGGTGGGGGGGAGGAGCCCGTGACCGTGTTGATCATGGCGCCGGTCCCGAACGTGATCTTGGTGCCGTGCTCGACGATCGACTGTCCGAGCATGGACGCGGGCTGGTCGCCGATCAGTGCCCGGATCGTGGGAGATCCCGGCAACACCCGGGCGACGCCGTGGTCGCCGGCCGAGTCGACGATCTGGGCCAGCATCGCCGGGTGGAGGCCCACCACGTCGAGGACGTCGGGGTCCCACGCGCGCGCGTCGGACGTCACGAGGCCGGTGATCGCGGCATTCGAGTGGTCGGTGACGTGGGCGACGCCCCCGCTCAGCACGTACTCGACCCAGGTCTCGATCGTCGCCATGCGCACGTCCTCGGCGCGGCGCCCCGACGCCGTCAGGAGCCAGGCGGCCTTGGTGGCCGGCTGGTTCGGGGCGAGGCGCAGGCCGGACCCCTGGAGGACGAGGCAGTCGAGGACGGTGCGCAAGTCCTGCCAGCCGAGGACCGGTCCGATCGGTCGTCCGGTCGTCGGGTCGAAGATGAGGGTGCTGGCCCGCTGGTTCGAGACACCGACCGCGGCCACCGGATTGGGGGTCGTCGCCAGCGTGTCGCGGGACAGGTCGACGACGAGGCGAGCGATCTCGTCGCCGTCCAGCTCGACCTCACCCCCCTGGGGGGTGCGTATCGTGAGCGGTGCCTGGCGGACCGCGCGGACGGTGCCCCGCTCATCGACCAGGGCGGTCCGCACCGACGAGGTCCCGACGTCGATGGCCAAGGCGTCTACCACGGTTCCCCCCCGAGGCCGAGGACGCCCGGGTTGAGGATTCCCCGGGGGTCGAGTACGGCCTTGATCGACGAGAGTACGTCGTAGGAGGCACCGAGCGCGTCGGCGACGAAGCGGGCGCGATTGCGCCCAACCCCGTGGTGGTGGGTGAGCGCCCCGCCCGCGGCGAGCGTGGCCCGCGTCGCCGCGTCCCAGGCCCGTCGGTAGTAGGCGACCGGGTCGCCGCTCGGGCGGCCCGCGAAGGTGAAGTAGAGGCACGCACCGTCGGGGTAGGCGTGTGACTGATGCGCCGACACGAGCAGCGTGCCCTCGAGACCCGTCACGGCGGAGGTGACGTCGCGACGGATGGTCGGGAGCGCCGACCACGGTCCGTCGACCTCGATGGTGTCCACGATGATTCCGGCGTCCCAGAGGGGGGCGAGGGCGCTCACGTCGTTGCGGTGCTCGAGCCATCGGGTGACGAGCTCCGGGTCGAGGGGCGTGTCACGCTCCAGAACGTCTTCGACCACGAGACGGGTCCCGTCGACGATCGACGGATCGCCCTCGTCGAGGACGATGAGGACGGACCGCGTGACCGAGAAGTGGCGCTCGGACTCCGTCGGGTCGTAGAGGCGAAGGACGGCCGGGGTGGCACCGCGTTGCACGATGCGGCGGCACCGGTCCAGTCCTTCGTCGACGTCGTCCAGGGCGAACGCGGCCCGCCACTGCGCGACGGGCCGGGGGCGCATGAGCAGTGTCGCCTGCGTGATCACGCCGAGGGTCCCCTCGGAGCCGACGAAGAGCTGGAGCAGGTCGGGACCGACGGCGGACTGGGGCCCCCGACCCCCTAGGCGGATCACCTCGCCGGCGGCGAGGACGACCGTGGCGCCGCGCACGAGGTCCGCCGCCGTCCCGTAGCGGTTCGAGAGCTGTCCCGCGCCGCGGCAGGCCAACCACCCGCCGACGGTCGACAGGTCGAAGGACTGGGGGAAGTGGCCCACGGTGAATCCCCACGCCGCCACCGCTCGCTCGAGGTCGGGTCCGAAGACGCCGGCCTCGACGTCGACCGTGCCGGCGACGGGGTCGTGTCCCGTGACGCGATTCAGTCCGGTGAGGTCGAGGGCGATTCCCCCCGCCGCCACCTGGGCTCCCCCCTCCACACCCGACCGGCCACCCTGGGCGGTCACCGGGACGGCCGCGTCGTTCGCGAGCCGTAGGGCTGAGGCCACGTCGTCGGTCGAAGAGGCGTAGACGACGGCTGCGGGCCACGACGGCGGGCGCCCCTCACGCACCTCGAGGAGCGAGAGCGGCCACCAGTCTCGTCCGTGCTCGGCCCGCTCAGCGGGATCGAGCTCGACGCGCAGCCCCGCGGCGCGCAGGGACCGGACCAGCGACTCGTCGAGGGGTGGCGGCGCGACCGGGAGCGCCGTCGCCCCGTAGGGCCGCGGCATCCTCGGCTCCGTCACGCCGGGTCGTCCCAGGGGAGGCCGGCGGTGGTGAACTCGTCGCGGGCGAGGGTCCGGTAGGCCTCGGCCTGGCGCCGCGCCTCCGCGTCGTCCCAGCCGAGGTCGGGAGCCACGAGTCGGGCGATGTCCCGGGCCGCCGCGGCGGTGGCCCGAGCGTCCTGCAGGTGGGCTCGGGTTCGTCGCGTGAGGAGGTCGACGAGGTTCTGGGCCATCTCGTGGCGCACCCCGTAGACGAATTCGGCGGCGCGGTAGGGCAGCCCCGCGATCGGTCGCTCACCCCACGCCGGCGTGGCGTCGATGAGGTCCAGGATCACCCGAGCGTCCTCACCGTAGCGGCGATAGAGGTGTTCCTCGTCGGTGTTGGCGGGGCGCCAGGACCCGACGCCGTGGAGAGCGAGGCGCACGGTGTGGGTGGGCTGGCGGCCCAGGTAGGCCCCGAGCGCGTCCACGGCGTCTTCGGCCATCTGGCGGTAGGTCGTCCACTTGCCCCCCGTGACGTGGATCACGCCGTCGCCGTCGTCGCTCACTCGGTGCCGTCGAGAGAGGTCGGCCGTGCGCGCCGAGGTGGGTCGACGCCCGCTGGACGACAGGAGCGGACGGAGCCCCGCCCACACGCCGGTCACGTCCTCGGGGGTGAGGTCGGACGAGGTCGACGCGTTGACCGCGCCGAGCAGGTAGAGGACGTCCTCGGCCGTCGCCCGCGGGTCGTCGAGGGACTCGTCGTAGGGCGTGTCGGTGGTGCCGACGAAGGTGAACGGCGCGTCCTCGAAGGGCACCACGAAGACCGATCGGCGGTCACCGGGAACGGCGAGGACGGCCGCGACGTCGGCGGGCAGTCGGTGGCGGGGTACCGTCACGTGAACCCCCTTCGCGGGGATCAGGCTGCTGGGGGCGCCGGGATGCAGGTCGCTCGCCACCCGATCGGCCCAGACGCCCGAGGCGTTCACCACACTCCGCGTGGCGACCGTGAACGTGGAGCCGTCGATCTCGTCGCGTACGTGCACACCGGTGACGCGCCCCGCGGAGCGCTCGAGGCCGGTCACCCGGGCGTAGGTGAGGACGGTGGCGCCGGCGTCGGCCGCGCTGCGAGCCAGGGTGAGGGCGACGCGAGCGTCGTCGCCTCGGGCGTCGTAGTAGAGGAAGCTCGCCACCAGCCGCGAGGCGTCCAACGAGGGCAGGAAGGCCAGCGACTCCTCGCGAGTCACGCGTCGATGACGATGGCCGATGCGCCACCCGCCGCCGAGGTCGTAGAGGCGCAGAGCCGACGAGTAACCCCGCACCAGAGCCCGTGAGACGACCCCGTCGCGGCCGAAGAGGGGGATGAGGAAGGGCAGGGGGCGTACGAGGTAGGGAGCGTTGTCGAGCAGGCGCTGGCGCTCCCGGAGGTTCTCGAAGACCAGGCGAAACTCCCGTTGCTGCAGGTAGCGCAGGCCCCCGTGGACCATCTTCGACGACTTCGAGCTCGTGCCGACCGCGATGTCGCCGGCGTCGAGCAGGGCCACTCGGTAGCCGCGCGTCGCCGCGTCGACGGCCACCCCGGTTCCGGTCATGCCCGCCCCGATGACGACGACGTCGTACTCTCGGGCCGCCACGTCAGCGCGCGTGTCACGTCGGTCGAAGGAAGCCATGGGGAAATGTTGGCACACGGCCGACGAACTACCTTGGGGCCATGGACTTTGAACTCTCCGACGAACTGCTCGCCCTGCGCGACACGGTGCGCAAACTGGCCCAGGACAAGATCAAGCCGCGAGCGAGGGAGATCGACCTCACGGGCGAATATCCGCAGGACATCTTCGACGAGTTGCGTCGCGCGGACCTGCTCGGGCTCTGCATCCCGGAGGAGTTCGGCGGCTCCGGAGCGGGAATCCTCGGGCTGACCATCGCGATCGAGGAGGTCACCAAGTACTCGAACGTGCTCGGGCTGATGCTCCTGCTGACGCGGCTGCCGACGGGCCCCATCATGATCGCCGGCACGGAGGATCAGAAGCAGCGCTACCTCCCCGGGATCGCTGACGGGTCGCGTCGCGCGTCGTTCTGCTTGTCCGAGCCCGGAGCGGGCTCGGACGTCGCGGGAATGCAGACGCGCGTCGTCCCGGACCCCGACGTCGAGGGGGGCTACATCCTCTCCGGGACCAAGGTGTGGATCTCGGGTGGCGTGCAGGCCGACTGGTTCACCGTCTTCGCGAAGATGGGCGACCCCTCGTCGCGGCAGCACTCGACCATCGGCGCCTTCATCGTCGACGGTGACAGTCCCGGGGTGTCGCGTCCCCGCGTGGACCACAAGATGGGGGTCAAGGGCATCGACACGGCGGAGATCGTCTTCGACAACGTGAAGGTCGCCCCGGCCCAGGTGATTCCGGGCGACTTCCGACTCATCATGCAGTCGCTCAACGCGATGCGACCAGTCGTCGCGGCTCGGGGGATCGGGCTCGCCGAAGGTGCCCTCATGTACGCGACCGAGTACGCGAAGGCCCGGCCCGCCTTCAACCAGACGATCGCCGACTTTCAGGGCATCCAGTGGGAGATCGCGAAGTGCGCCACCGAGATCGAGGCGGCGCGCCTACTGACCTACCGAGCGGCCTGGCTCGCCGACCAGGGCAAGTTCACCAAGGAGTACGTGCCGTACCTCTCGATGTCGAAGTACTACGCCAGCGAGCTCGCCGTGCGGGCCTCGGGCCTGGCCGTCCAGATGCTTGGCGCCGCCGGGTACATGGAGGAGCACCCGACCGAGATGTACTACCGGGACGCCCGCCAGCTCACGATCGTCGAGGGCACGAGTCAGGTCCAGCTGGGGCTCATCGCTCGCGGCGTCCTGACCCACGACCTCTGGTGGGACTGATCCTCCTACGATGAGCGGGCCCCTCGAGGGAGTTCGGGTCATCGAGTTGGCGGGGATCGGCCCCGGGCCCTTCGCCGGCACGATGCTCGCGGAGCTCGGCGCCGACGTCCTGCGGCTCGAACGGGGCGACCCCGAGGCGAAGGACACCACCACGTGGGACCTACTGGCTCGATCGCGACGGTCGGTCGCCGTCGACCTCAAGAGCCCCGCCGGACGCGACCTCGTGCGGCGGATGGTCGAGTCGGCGGACGTCCTGATTGAAGGCTTCCGTTCGGGCGTCGCGGAACGGCTCGAACTCGGGCCCGACGACCTGCGTCCGTTCAACCGACGGCTCGTCTACGGCCGTATGACCGGGTGGGGCCAGACCGGCGCGGAGCGTCTCCGGGCGGGTCACGACATCAACTACATCGCGCTCGCGGGGGCCCTCTGGCCCATCGGCCGAGACGGCGAACGCCCCGTTCCACCGCTCAACCTCGTGGGCGACTTCGGTGGAGGTGCCCTGTTCCTCGTCGTCGGCGTCCTCGCGGCCCTCTGGCACGCCCGCGCGAGCGGCGAGGGTCAGGTGGTGGACGCGGCCATGGTCGACGGGGCGGCGTCGCTCATGCTGATGACGCACGCCTTCATGAACCTCGGCTACTGGACCGAACAGCGGGGACGGAACATCCTCGACGGGGGTGCTCCCTTCTACGACGTCTACGAGACCTCCGACGGTCGCTACGTGGCGGTGGGCGCGATCGAGCCCCAGTTCTACGCCGAACTGCTGCGCGGGCTCGATCTCGATCCGGCGGACCTTCCGCCACAGATGGATCGAGACCAGTGGCCGGCCCTGCGCGAGCACCTCCGGGAGGCCTTTCGCTCGAGGACGCGCGACGAGTGGGAGGGCGTCTTCGCCGGCACCGACGCCTGCGTCACGCCCGTCCTCAGCCCGCGCGAGGCTGCCCGTCACCCCCGCAACGTCGAGCGGGGGGTCTTCCGGGTCGTCGAGGATGTCATCGAGCCTCGCCCCGCTCCACGGTTCTCCGCGACGCCGACGGACATCGGGGAGCCACCCCACCTGGCTGGGTACGGGACGCGGGAGGGCCTCTCCGCCTGGGGACTGAGCGACGACGAGATCGCGACCTTCGGCGCCCGTGGCGCCTTCGGTTAGATGTTGACGACGGGGCAGGTCAGCGTCCGGGTGATGCCCGGGACCCGCTGGATGGCTCCGACGATGAACTTGCCGAGGTCGTCGACGCTGTCGGCCGAGCAGCGCACGATGACGTCGTAGGGGCCCGTCACCTCGAAGGACTCGATGACGCCCGCAACGGCGCGCGTTGCCACGACGACGCTCTCGCTCGAGCCGATCTCGGTCTGAATCAAGATGTACGCCTGGACCGCCATGGTGCACCCTTCCGATTGAGGTTGCCCCATTGTGCCCGGTGGAGCGACCCGGGCGCTAATCGTCGCGGAAGCGCTTCCCGATGTGCCACTGGTGGCAGACGGGACACCGGTAGGCGTTGAGCGCCACACCCTCGATGGCCCACGCCGCTTGGGCCGCCTGGCGGGCTTCGGCGTCCGTTCGGTAGGCGGCCTTCGGGCGCCCGTCGCGACGAACGTGCGGAGCGGCCGAGCCCAGGCCCCGCGACGGTGTCGGTCGCCGTTTCACCGGACCACCCTACCGACGACCTCGGTAGGGTGGTCCGGTGACTCAGGTGGAAACGACGACGATCTCGGCCCCGGTGGTCGACGACGGAGATCACGAGCGATTCACCCATATCGTCCTCGAGGGCTATACGCCCGAGGGCGGCGAGTTCGTCTCCCTGGAGAACTCGGTCGTGGGTGGCATGGTCAATGGGACGCCCGTCCGAGCCCTGTGCGGCAAGGTCTGGGTCCCCGGCCGGGACCCTCAGCGATACCCACTGTGCCCGACCTGCCGCGACGTGGCGCAGGCCATGGGCTGGGACGTCCCGGTCCACTAGGGGTCTCGTCGTGCGCGTACTCGTCCTGCGTCATCACCCCGAGGACCACCCCGGCCTCGTGGGCGAGGCCCTCGTCGCCAGGGGGGCGACCCTGGAGACCGTGCTCGTCGGGCCGGCGTCGCCGACACCACGCCTCGAAGGAGTGGACCTCGTGGTCGTCCTCGGCTCGTCCGAGGCCGTCTACGACCCCGCGGTCGAGGCGGCCTGGTTCGGGCGTGAGCTCGACCTACTGCGCGACGCGGACCGGCGTGGGGTGGCGATCTTCGGGATCTGCTTTGGGGCCCAGGCCCTGTGCCGACTGATCGGTGGCCACGTCGAACGGGCCGCCGAGGGCGAGGTGGGCTGGTTCGAGGTGGTGCCGGAGCCGGGCAGTCCCGTCGGTGAGGGACCGTGGCTGGAGTACCACTTCGACGTCTGTCATCCGCCGGCCGAGGCGAGCGTGTGGGCCCGCACCGCCCGCGCGATCCAGGCGTTCGCGATTGGTCGTCACGTGGGGGTGCAATTCCACCCCGAGGTCGACGCGACCCAGCTCGCCGACTGGTTCGCCGCCGACGCCGTGGCCGGGCGCCGCCCCGACGTGGACGTCGCCGCGCTGATCGCGCAGACGAGAGAGCGCGAGGTCGAGGCCCGACGACGCGCGGCGGACTTGGTGGACGTCGTCCTGGAGCGGGCCGGCCTCGGCACCACCCACGCGTGAGTGACGAGCTCGTCGAGATCCTCCGGCCGGCGGCCGGAGGGGGAGTCGCCCGGATGGCCGATGGCCGGGTGGCCTTCGTTCGGGGTGCTCTCGTGGGAGAGCGGGTCCGGGTCACGGTGCGCGAGCGCAGTTCCACGTTCGTGCGAGCCGAGGTCGTCGAGGTCGAGAGCCCGAGCCTCCACCGGGTGACGCCCCCGTGTCCCCACGGGGGCGTGGGGGCCTGTGGGGGGTGCGACTTGCAGCACGCCGACGACGCGGCGCAGTTGGCGTGGAAGTCGGCGCTCGTAAGCGACCACCTTCGCCGCATCGCCCACGTGGACCACTCCATCGACGTCCGGCGTCCCCCCTCCCCGGCGCGGGGGTCACGTACCCGAGTTCGGGCGGCGGTCGACGACGCCGGCCGGCTCGGAATGCGCCGCTTCCGTTCGCACGACGTGCAGACGATGGCGATGTGCTGGCTCGCCGATCCGCGAGTCGCGCCCGCCTTCTCCGAGTACTGGCCCGACGCGGTCGAGGTGGAGCTCCGGGCGCTGGGTGACGCGCCGGTCGCGGTCGTTCGCCGACACGACGGCTCGACGACGGTTCGTACGATTGACGGTCATCCCTATCGGGGACCGGCGACGGCGCGGGTCGCCGTCGGCGACCTCCACTACGAGGTCGGGCCGACGTCGTTCTGGCAGTCGCACGTGGACGCGCCCGCCCTGCTCACCGAGCGGGTCCTCGACCTGGCCGCCCTGGAGCCGGGTCAGCGTGTCGTCGACCTCTACAGCGGGGTCGGGCTCTTCGCGTTGGCGGCCGCTCGTGTCGTCGGCGCGCGCGGCCGTGTCATCGCCGTCGAGTCCTCACCCGACGCCGTGCGCGACGCTCGGGCGAACCTCAGCGGCTCCCCGCGGGCCAGCGTGCGCTCGGCGGCGGTCTCGGCCCGCGCCGTGCGCGGGGCCGTGGAGCGGGGCGACGTCGTCATCCTCGATCCGCCACGAGCGGGCCTCGCTCGCGGAGTGGTGCCCGCCCTCGCGGACGAACGACCCTCCCGCGTGGTGTACGTGTCGTGCGACGCCGCGACGTTCGCGCGAGATTTGAGAGAATTCTTAGACACCGGATTCTCCTTGCGGCACTTGGAGGTTCACGACCTCTTCCCCATGACCGAGCACATCGAGCTCGTGGCGTTGCTTGACACGGACCGACCACGGGGCGATAGTTCGCATTGAGGGTGCTCGCGCGCCCTCCGAAGGGGGTACCGCATGCTGAGCAAGTTGGATCACCACCACCGGGTGACGCTGGAGAAGCTCTTCACCCACCCGCTCAACCACAACATCCAGTGGCGTGACGTCTGCGCCCTGCTCGAGAGAATCGGCGACGTCCACGAGACGCACCGAGGGAACTGGGCCGTCACGGTAGGGGGGGAGACCGTCTCCTTCGGGCCGACGCGCACGCGCGACCTGACCGAGGAGCAGGTGATCAAGGTGCGCAACTTCCTGCGGTCGCTGGGATTCGGACCGGCGCGGGTCTCGGCGGCGTGAGTCACTAGCCTGAGGGGCCGTGTCGCGCGGCCCCGTCATCCTGCTACCGCCGTCCCAGGGCAAGCGACCCGGAGGGCGGCGGGGCGGGCGTGACGAGTTCGTGGCGGTTCTCGGCCCGGCTCGGGCCAGGGTCCGAACGGCCGTCGCGGAGGCGGCTCGTGACGCGGAGGGCTTCGCGCGGATCCTCGGGGCCCGCGGGGCGACGCTCGAGCGGTATCGCGACGGCGACCTCGATGGCCCGACGGCTCCCGCTTGGTGGCGCTATGACGGAGTGGTGTGGCAGCACCTCGAGCCCGAGACGCTCACGGACGAGCAGCGGGGGCGGGTACTCGTCCCGTCGGCCCTCTACGGGGTGACGACGGCGCGCGATCGACTCGTCGACTACCGGCTGACGTTCGATGCGACGGTGGTCGGGCCGGGTCGGCTGGACGCCTTTTGGCGCCCGATCCTCGGTGACCTGATCCGTGAGTGGAGCGGGGGCCGCCCGATCGTCGATCTCCTGCCGAGCGAACACCGACGGGCCCTGGGCGCGCTCGAGGGTCTCCCGTCGCTCGTCCCGGTCGATTTCGTCGCGGCCGATGGTCGTCGCGCCGCGGGCCACGCAGCGAAGGCCGTGAAGGGTGCCCTGGCGCGGACGATCCTGCTCTGGGGTCTCGACGCCGTGCCGGGATTCCACTGGCGAGGCTGGCGGGCGACGTACCGCGAGTCCGGAGTGCTGGTCCGGGCTCCCGGTGCATCCGCGGGCGCGCCGTGACGGCCGACGCCGACGGGTGGCTCCGGGAGAGCATCGCGACGACGGGGGGGCCGGTGGTGACGTTCCGGCGTGGCTCGGGACCGGCCGTGCTCGTCCTGCACGAGGTGCCCGGCATCACGCCAGCCGTTCTCGGATTCGCGGAGCGACTGGTGGCGCGGGGTCACACCGTCGTCCTCCCGTCGCTCTTCGGAGAGCCGGGTCGGGAGCCGACCCTGCTGACCGGCGCCACTCAATTCGCGAGGGTGTGCGTCAGCCGGGAGTTCACGGTCTGGGCCACCGGGCGAACGAGTCGCGTGGTCGGACCCTTGCGCGAGGTGGCGCGTCAGGTGCACGCCCGATGCGGGGGCCCGGGCGTCGGGGTCGTCGGCATGTGCGTGACCGGTGGCCTCGCCCTGGCCATGGCGGTCGATCCGGTCGTCGTGGCCCCGGTCCTCAGCCAGCCCGCGCTTCCCCTACCCGTGACGGCTCGGCGGCGCCGCGACCTCGGAGTGGATCCGCTCGACCGGGAGGTCCTGGCGCGACGAGCCATGAGCGGGCTCTGCGCTCTCGGCCTGCGCTTCAGCGAGGACGCGAAGTCACCGGCGGAGCGCTTCGCGGCCCTGCGTGAGCTGCTCGGCGAGCGATTCGAGGGCGTCGAGATCCCGAGCGGTGACGACGACCCGTGGGGCTACGGTCGCCACGCTCACTCGGTACTCACCGAGGACTACCGCGACGACTTCGGCTCGCCGACCCGGCGTGCCCTGGACCGCGTCGTCGCCTTCCTGGGTGAGCGCCTGGAGGTCACGCCCTAGAAGGAGATCAGGGCGTCGGGCGTCAGATCCGCCACGTCGTTCACACCCGTGAGCCCCAGGGTCACCCGCATCTCCTCGCGCATGATCTCGAGTACCCGGCGCACGCCACGCTCGCCGTCGGCCGCTACCGCGTAGGCCCAGGCCCGGCCGACCAGGCAGGCACGAGCACCGAGGGCCAGGGCCTTCGCCACGTCGAGTCCGCTGCGCACGCCACCATCCATCAGGACCTCGACCTCGGACCCCACGGCCGCCGCGACGGCGGGGAGGGCGCGAATCGTCGACGGGACGCCGTCGAGTTGGCGACCACCGTGATTCGAGACGATGACGCCATCCACCCCGGCGTCGCGAGCCCGTCGCGCGTCCTCGGGGTCGAGGATCCCCTTGAGGACGACCGGCCCACTCCAGTGCCGTCGAACCCACGCCAGGTCGTCCCAGGTGACCGCGGGGTCGAACTGTCCGGCGACCCAGTGCTGGAAGTCGTTCGGAACTCGCGCGTCGGGAAGGGCCGCGGTGAGGTTCCCGAAGGTCAGCGGGCGTCCACCGCGAGCGACCTCGCGCACCCAGCGGGCGTGGCGTGCCACGTCGAAGCCGCGACGTATCTGGGCGGTCCGGCCGATGGGGGCCCCGATCCCGTTGCGGGCGTCGCGGTAGCGCTGTCCGACGACGGGCAGGTCCACGGTGAGGACGAGAGTCGGGCACTGGGCCGCCTCAGCCCGCGCCATGAGGTCCTCGGCGTAGCGCCGATCCTTCATCACGTAGAGCTGGAACCAGGGCGGGCGGACTTCGCGCGTCACCTCCTCCAGGCTGCACACGGAGAGCGTCGACTCGACGAAGGGGACGCCGGCCGCGGCGGCCGCTCGTGCCGCGAGCACTTCGGCCCGGGGGGCGAACATGCCGCCGAACCCGACGGGGGCGAGGATGACCGGCATGGCGAGGTCCTGGCCGAGGACGCGGGTCTCGAGCCGGCGATCGGACACGTCGCGCAACACTCGCTGGCGAAACGCGATGGCCTCGAGGTCGACTCGATTGCGTTCGAGGGTCACCTCGGCGAAGGCCCCTCCGTCGAGGTAGTCGAAGAGCTGGCGGGGTAGACGGCGCCGAGCACGCTCGCGGTAGTCACTGACGGAGGCGGCGGTGAGGTTGAGGCTACGGTCGCGCGCGAGCATCTCCCCAGTATGGTCTTACGCCGCGGGCGAGACCGTGAGGAGAGCCACGGCGTCGTTCACGTCCCGAGCCAGGGCGTCGGCCCCCGCACTCGTCAGTTCCTCCACGGATCCGTAGCCCCACAGGACCCCGAGGGTGCGAAGGCCGTGCACCCGCCCGGCCTCCACGTCGAATCGACGATCGCCGACCATCCACCCGACGGGCCGCCGCCCGTCCTCTCGCCCCAGGGCGGCGGCCACGAGGCTCGTCTTGTCGGCGCGTCGCCCGTCGACGGGGGCGCCGACGATGGTGCGGAAGTACCCCTCGAGTCCCCACTCCTCGAGGATGCGACGGGCGAAGTCCTCCCGCTTGGCAGTCGCGACCGCGAGGGTCGCGACCTCGTGGCTGCGCTCGAGCAGGTCATGGGTCCCGGCGTAGGGCGTGGTGCCGGCGGGACCCACGCTCGCGTAGTGCTCGCGATAGCGCGCGACGACCGTGTCGATCTCCTCGGGCGCGAAGCCGAGCCGGGAGAAGGAGTCGTGGAGCGGCGGCCCGATGAGCGTGGCGAGCACCTCCGGGTCCGCGGGGCGACTCCACTCCCCGAGAGTGAGGTGGAAGGACGCGAGGATCCCGGGGGCGGAGTCGACCAGGGTGCCGTCCAGGTCGAAGACGATGATCGGATCGGTCACTCCTTCACGCTAGGGGACGCGCCGCCGTAGCGTGAGGGGGTGCATGAGTGGCGTGCGGATGCCCTCGCGATGGCGACGGCCTGGCGGCGTCTCGACGTGAGTGGCCGGATGCGGGCGGCCCTCGTCGACGTCGGCGGACGCGACGTCGACGTCCTGGCCCTCGGCAAGGCGGCGTCGACGATGGAGCAGGCCGTCGCCGACTCGGGGGTGAGGGTGCGACGCCGCCTCGTCGTCACGACGCCCGAGGCGGCCCGTCCCGGTGACCGAGCGGGAGACCACCCGATCGTCGGCGAGCGCAGCCTCGCGAACGGACGGGCCGTGATCGAGTTCGTGGAGGGTGGGTCGGTGGAGGTCCCGCTCGTCATCGCTCTCTCGGGCGGGGCGTCGGCTCTGGCGACGGTGCCCGTCGAACCCCTCGACGCCGCGGACCTCCTCGAACTTTGGCGGGCCGCCCTGCGTCAGGGCACCGACATCGGGGATCTCAACCGACTGCGCGCGTCCGCGTCGTGGGTGGGCGGTGGAGCATTGGCCGCCGCGTCGGTCGCGAGCGAGGTGATCCTCGTCACCATGGTCGACAACGTGGTGAGCGGTCCGGACTGGGTCGGGTCCGGACCAGCGACCCGCTACGCGCCGTCCGTGGCCGAGCTCGAGCAGCTCCTCGAGTCCGTCGGGCTGAGCGACGACCCCGTCGGGGAGCGATGGCGCGCTGCTCGTCGGACTCGCGACGCGTGGCTGGTAGGGCATCCGGCGCCGCCCGTTCGTCAGTTCGTGGTCGCGACTCCCGACGACGCCCTCGCCCTCGCGCTCGAAGAGGCGAGGGAGCGCGGCTACGTGACTCTCTCGATGGGCGCCCGGGTCGTGGGCGACGTGGCCGACGTGGCCGAGGAGTTCGTCGAGGCCGCACGACGGACGGGTGGCCGCGTGGCCGTGCTCGGCGCCGGGGAGGTCACGGTCCGCGTCGAGGGCTCGGGTCGAGGTGGGCGTAGCCAGGAGTTCGCCCTCCGCGCGGCTCATCGGCTCGGTGCGGCGGGTACGACCCGGGCGGTGGCCGTCTCCGTCGCGACGGACGGCCGGGACCACGAGGTCGACGTGGGGGGACTCGCGGTCGCGCCGGAGGATCTCGCCGCGGCGGTGCATCGCGGCGTCGACGTGGCGAGGGTCCTCGCCGGTCACGACACCCACGATCTGGCCACCTCGATCGGGACGATCGTCCCCGGTGGGCCGACGGGGTGGAATCTCTGCGACGTCTACGGAGTCGTGATCGACGACGGGTCGAGACGACGTCCGCGAGCCCCGGTACGCTCGACGCGCGAAGGGAGCGGTCATGAACACGGGTGACGTACGGCAAGTGGGCTTCGTCGGGCTGGGCGAGATGGGTGCCCCGATGGCCGCCAACATCGCGGCGACGGGACTCGTGGTGCGGGCCTGGAACCGGACGCCGGGTCGCGGGGAGGGGGCGTCGGGCGTCGATCGGGTCGCGGACCGCTCGGCCGTCGCCCCGGGCTCCGACGTCGTCGCGCTGTGCGTCACCGATGGGCCGGACGTGGTTGAGGTGCTCTTCGGCGACGAGGGCCTCGCCGATCACCTCGGGGCCGGGACAGTGGTCGTCGACTTCTCGACGATCAGTCCGGTGACGGCGCGGGAGGTGGCCGAACGGCTGCGCGCCCGCGGTGTGGGGTTCGTCGACGCCCCCGTGACGGGCGGGACCGAGGGGGCTCGCCGGGGAACGTTGAGCGTCCTCGTGGGCGGCGAGACCGCGGACGTCACGCGGGTGGCCCCGGTTCTCGACGCGGTGGGGTCCACGATCACCCACCTCGGTCCGGTGGGATCGGGCCAGTGGGCGAAGGCCGTGAACCAGGTGATCCTCGCGGGGACCTATCTCGCGGTCGCTGAGGGCGTGACGCTCGCCCTGGCGGCCGGGCTCGACGCCAACGCCGTGGTGGGAGCGCTCGCGGGAGGGGCGGCCGGGTCGTGGGTGCTCGCCAATCGAGCGACGCGCATGATCGAGAACGACTACCCGCTGGGCTTCCGTCTGTCCCTGCACCGCAAGGACCTTCGCATCGCCCTGGATCTCGCGTCGCAGTCGGGGTCCACCCTCCCCGTGGCGGCCCTCGCGGCGGCCCTCGAGGATGGTCTCATCGGTCGGGGCTTCGGCGACGAGGACAACGCCGCCCTGGCGCGCGCGATTCGCGCGCTGTCGGGGCTCGCGTAGGGCCTCAGCGCGGACGCGTGAGGTCGCGCCAGCGCACGCGTCCCCCCGTGCGGAGGATGGCGCGTCGGTAGACGGCCGCCGCCACTCGGGCGATCAGGTAGGTCCCGACGAGGTCGATCACGACCGACGCGACGAAGCCGCCGACCCCGACGGCGTGGAGTCCGACGAGGGTGGGCATGGCGAAGAGGGCCGTCGGGGGGAAGTAGGCGAGGATCTTGAAGAGGAGCGAGGCGCTGCCCGAACTGGCGGTCGAGAGCGCGTAGACGTAGGCGGCGATGAGGGGGACCGTGAGCGGGAAGACGAGGGACTGGGCCTGGTCCATCCGCTCGGCCATCGACCCGGCGGCGGCGAAGACCCAGCTGTAGAAGACGTAGCCGAGGACGAGCCAGAGCAGGGACGACGCGAGGACCCACGGGGCCGTTCCGTGGAGGATCGGTGAACCGACCGCCGACGCCGCGACGAGGGCCGTGGTCACGATCAGAGTGCCCTGGGCCAGGGCGACGGCTCCGATGCCGAGGACCTTGCCGGCGATGAGCTGGAGAGGCTTCACGGCGGCGAGGAGGACCTCGATCACGCGGCTCGACTTCTCTTCCATCACGCCCGTGAGGATCCACTGGTCGTACTGGGAGAGGAGGACGAAGGTGAGGATGATGCCGATGATCGACGTGGGGTCGACCAGGTGTCGACGGCTCGAGCCGCTCAGCGCGGTGATCGTGACCGGGGCCGCGTGGGCCAGCGCGTCGGCCTGAGCGGGCGAGAGTCCCGCGGCGGCGACGGCTCGAGCGGTTCCCAGCTCGTTCGCCAGGTCGCGGACGAACTGGGCGGACGGCGAGGTGTCGGTGGGCGACGGGGCCCGAGCGACGACGACGTTCGAGTGGTCCGTGACGACGAGGTCGACTCGGTTCGCGGTCAGGGCGGCCCGTCCGGCTGAGGACGAGGGGACGGACGAGACGCGCAGGCGCAGTCCGAGGGCGGTCGCCGTGCGCGCGGCCAGCGCGTCGACCGACGCGGGGGCCCCGGTCACGACGGCGAGGCGGACGCGAGAGGACGTGTGGGAGTGGATCGTCGGGAGCACGATCACGGCCACGACCGCGAGCATGATGACGAGGGTCGACACCTTGAGTACCCGTCCACGCAGGCGCTGGCGAATCTCGCGCGCGGCGACGAGGAGGACCACGCTGCGATCGGCCCGTGACGAGACTCGCTGGTTGGCGCGCGTCGAGACCCGCTGACCCGCTCGCTGCCGGCGTCGCCACGCACGACGAATCACCGCCACGAGGACGAGGGCGGCGATGACGAGCCGTATCGCGAGGGCGCGCGTCATCGCACCGCCTCCCGGAAGACCTCCGACATGCGACGACGCTGGAGGGAGAACTCCGTCACCCGGCCGACGTGCGCCGCCGCCGCCAGCACGGCGGACGAGTCGACGCCCGGATCGAGGACGAGCCGCACCTCGCCGCCGCGGACCTCGGACACCGTGACCCCGGACAACGACTCGGCCCACGACCCGTCACGGTCCCCCTCGACGCGTACCCGCAACCGGGGGGGTCCAGCGCTCGCGAGTTCGTCCACCGTCCCTCGCACGACTAGCTGGCCGTGGTCGATGATCACGACCTGCTCGCACAGGTCCTCCACCTGATCCAACTGGTGGCTGGAGAAGAGGACGCCGCGCCCGTGACGAGCTTGCTCGACGAGCACCGCCCCGATGTCGTCGATGCCGGTGGGGTCGAGCCCGGCGAGGGGCTCGTCGAGGACCAGCAGCTCGGGCTCGTGGACGAGCGCCGAGGCCAGCTGTACGCGTTGCTGGTTGCCGTGCGACAGGTCCTCGACCCGGTCCGCGACCCGATCGGCGATCCCGAGTCGCTCGAGCCACCGCTGCGCCGACCGACGAGCGTCGAGGGCGGAGAGCCCGTGGAGCCGTCCGAGATACTCGACCTGGTCGCCGACGCGCATGGTGGGGTAGAGGCCGCGCTCCTCGGGCATGTAGCCGAAGCGCCGACGCATCGACTCGTCCACGGGGCGACCGTCCCACGTGATCGTCCCACCGTCGAGATCGGTGAGGCCGAAGATGGCGCGCATCGTGGTTGTCTTTCCCGCCCCGTTGGGACCGAGAAATCCGGTGACGACGCCGCCCGCCACGTCGAACGTGAGATCCCGCAGCGCCACGAGATCACCGAACCGGCGACGCAGACCACTGAGGACGAGGCCGCCGGTCACCGTTCGAGGCTATCCCCGCGGGTTGGCTCGATGGCGGGCACCGATGCCGCTCTCGCCGAGAATGTTCGCGGCGAGCGGGCGGGATCACTCGGCGACGTGGGGATGGTGCGATCCGTGGAGCCCGCCGCCGTCCCCGCGAGTCGCGGTGGGCTACTCGTTGAGGCCCGTGATGGCGCCGAGCAGGCTCTCCACGGTGAACTCCTTCGTCGGCGCGTCGCGCACCACGCGCCCGAGCCGCAGCACGATGATGCGGTCGGTGACCTCCAGGACGTGGGGGAGGGTGTGGGAGATGAAGAGGACGCACAGACCGTGCTCACGGGCTGAGGTGATCACCTTCAAGACCTCGGCGGACTGACGGGCGCCGAGGTGGTTGGTCGGCTCATCGAGGATGATGACGTGGCGAGCCCACGCGATGGCGCGACCGATGGCGACCGCTTGGCGCTGGCCGCCCGAGAGCTCGGAGACCGTGCGGTTGGTTTCGGGAATGGTGATGCCGACGCGTGCCAGGTGCTCGAGGGCCTCGTGTTCCATCGACGTCTGGTCCACGAAACCGAGTCGCCCGAGCAGCCCGCGGCGACGCTTCTCGCGACCGAGGAAGACGTTGGAGCCAATGGAGAGGTCGGGGGCGAGTCCCGAGTCCTGGTACAGGGTCTCGATGCCCGCCGCCATGGAGTCGTGTGGGCTGCGCCAGTGGCGGCGGGTCCCGTCGACGAGGATCTCGCCCGAATCCGGGACGTTGACGCCGGAAATGGTCTTGATGAGGGACGACTTCCCGGCCCCGTTGTCACCGACGAGCCCGATCACCTCGCCCGCGTAGGCGCTGAAGCTGACGTCGTGCAGTGCTTCGACGGATCCGTAGTGCAGGTTCACGTGGCGCAGTTCGAGGACCGGCTGGCGGGTCTCGGTCGTGGTCATGTCATCCTCCGAGATCGGCGTCGGAAGGACTGGAGCAGGGCGGCGAGCGCGATGAGCGCTCCGACGACGACCTGGATCCAGGTGGGGGGGACGTTGATGAAGATGAGACCGTCGCTCACCACCGTGAGGACCGCCGCACCGAGCATCGTCCCGGCCCAGCGGCCGACCCCACCGACGAGCGACGCGCCGCCGATGACGACCGCGGCGATCGCGACGAGGTTGGCCGAGTTGGTCACCCCCGTGGTTGCCGCTCCCGAGCCCGAGCGGATGTAGAAGAACATGCCGGTGAGGCCCGCGAGGATGCCCGCGAGGACGTAGACGGAGACGAGGTGACGGCGTACGTTGATGCCGGCCGCTCGGGCGGCGAATTCGTTGGAGCCGATGGCGAAGTTGTAGCGCCCGTAGACGGTGAGGTGCAGGACCACGCCGAGGACGATGGCGACGAGCAGCACGATGGCCACCAGCCAGGTGACCATGCCCACACCGGAGGCGCTCCAGTAGATGGCGCTCGGGTTGTAGCCGACGGGGGCACCGTGCGAGATGACGAGTGCGAGGCCGGCTCCGACGCTGTAGGTGACTAGGGTCGCGACGAACGGGACGAGGTCGAAGACCGTGATGAGCAGGGCGCTGAAGCCGCCGGCGAGGCCCCCTATCACGATGGCGGCCGCGGTACCCACGAGGAGCACCACTGCCTGGTTGACGTTGTGAGTGACGAGGGGCTGGATCCACCCGGCCACGATGACGCCGGTCACTGCGGTCGTGGAGCCGACGGCGAGATCGATGCCACCGGCGGTGATCACGAAGGTCTCGGCGATGGCGATGAGGACGAGGCCGCTGAAGTCCGTGAGCAGGTTCGAGAACTCGCCGGTGCGGAAGAAGAGGGAGTTTCGGATTCCGAAGAAGACGATCAGCGCCAACAGGACTAGGAACAGCACGAACTGCTGATTGGTCACCACGCGACGCAGCCGGGACGGTGCGGGGGCCCCGGCGACGGCGCTCTCGGGTCGCTCAGACGAGGTGCTCACCACACTCCTTGGTCGGCTCGATCGAATCTACTAATGGTGAGGACCGGGCCGGGCGGGAGAGCCCGACCCGGTCCTCGGGGGAGAGTGATCAGCTAGCGACGTACTGGTACTTGGCGAGCACCGCGGCTGACGTCGTGGGCGTCAGCGTGATGTTCGGCAGGGTGCGCAGGTGCGGGACCTTCTTGTGCTGGAGCGCCTGAACGGCGTATTGGATGATGAGTTGGCCCTCGAGAGTCGGCTGCTGCGAGATGATTGCGGAGATCGCGCCCAGGCCGCCGGCGGTCATCGAGGAGATGTTGGACGCGTAGGCGTCGTAGCCGACGATCTTGATCTTGGCTCCGGCCGAGCCCGCTGCCTTCACCGCGTTGGTCGCTCCCTCGGAGTCCGTCCCGTCGACCGCGAAGATGCCGGCGAGGTTGTGGGCGGAGATGTCCTGAGCGAAGGCCGACTGGGCGACCGAGGGCTGTGACTGGCTCACCACGTCGTTCAGCATCGTGATGTTCGGGTACTTGGCCTTCACTTCGGCCTTGAACCCCGCCACGCGGGCGGCGTCGGTCGAGGTGGTCAGTGAGGAGACGCCGATCGCGACGTTGCACTTGTTCGACGACGTGCAGTTCTTGGCGTAGCCCATGGCCTGTGCCAGAGCGTCAGCCGCAGCCTTGCCACCCTGGGCGTTGTTGCCGGTGACCCACGACGTGATGTTCTTCTGGTACGAGGAACCCGAGTCCACGTTCAGCACCTTGATGCCCGACTTCACCGCCGACGCGATGTACGGGTTAAGGGCCTTGGTGTCCGTCGGGGCGATTACGAGGGCGTTGGGCTTGAGCGCCAACACCTGCTGGACGACGGGGATCTGGGTGGCGGGCGAGTAGTCGACCGGATCACCCTGCCAGATCAAGTTCACGTGGAGCTTTGCCGCTTCGGCCTTCGCGCCGACGTACATCGACTGGAAGAATGGGTCGGCCTCGGCCCCGACGACGAACGCGATGGTGTACTTCGAGCTGGCGGCGCCGGCGACGGAGGCCGCGCCCCCGACGAACGCCATCGACGACGCAGCCAGAGTGGAGGCGATCGCCGCCCCCTGGATGACGCGCCACGAACGTGACTTCATGATTCCCAAACCCCCTTGGTCGAGGCCTGCTGATATCGGTGTGATACCAGCGGTCTGGGTCGGACCCTAGCGGGGCCTGACATCGTTGTCAATTCGCCGGAGAACACCGTCGGGCCCGCTGATTTCCCCGGATCCTCGTGCGATGAGCGTCGTCACGGGGGTCTCGAGGCGGGCGGGCGTCGCGGCGCCGTCGATGCGGGCGAAGAGCAGGTCGGCCGCCCGTAGTCCGATCGCCTCGAGGTCTTGAGCGACGACTGTGACGGGTGGGTCGAGCATGTCCGCGAGGTCGAAGTCGTCGAATCCCACGACCGCGACGTCGTGCGACTCGGCACGGTCTCGCAGGGCGTAGACGACGCCCATGGTGAGGAGATTCTGACCGGCGAAGAATGCCGTGGGGGGGTTGGTTATCTGTCGCAGGCGCAGAGCGGCAGTGCGCGCGGCCTCGACCGATCGAAGGTCCGTGATCACGAGGCCGGGGTCGTAGGCGATGGCAGCGTCCTCGAGCGCGGCTCGATAGCCCGACAGCCGTTCACGCGCTGTAGAGATGCGCGTCAGGTCTCCCAGGAACCCGATGCGTCGGTGCCCGTGGGCGATGAGGTGCGCGACGGCCACCCGTGTGCCGGAGCGAGAGTCCACGATCACCGCGTCCGCGTCGATGTTGCGTGGCGGCCGGTCCACGAAGACGAATGGGACGCCGGCACTCTGCTCGTCGACGATGTAGCCCTGGTCGTCGCTGGCCGGGGCAATGATCACCCCGTCGACCCGGTGACGCGACATGGCCCGCACCAGCTGGCGCTCGCGATCCGGGTTCTCCTCCAGGCTGGCGGCGAGGAGCGAGACGCCTCGTAGCCGGGCGGCACCCTCGATGGCGCGTAGGACGTGGGCCGAGTACGGGTTCGAGAGGTCTTCGAGGAGGACGGCGATCGTCGACGAACGCCGGTCCAGGCGACGCAGGGAGCGCGCGCTGAGATTCGGCTCGTAGTTAAGGGCGGCGATCGCGTCACGAACACGAGCCGAGAGCTCGGCCACCACCCCCGGTTCGCCGTTCACGACGCGCGAGACCGTCTTGAGCGACACGCCGGCGTGTCGCGCGACGTCGTTCATGGTCGCGCGACTCTTTGCGATCCGGGGCCCGGGATCTTCCGACACGGTTCTCCTTGTTCGGCGTGCTGAGACTACACACCCGTCGACGAACCGAGCGCCACACTAGGCCAGTGCGTCACGTCCGAGGGCGAAGGCCCCCACGGCTCCGGCGGCGCTCCCCAGCTGCGGACTCACGATGTAGTGATCGATGTCCGTGGTGAGGGCGGGGACATCGAGGTAGCCGTTCAGGTGGTCGCGGACTCCCGAGCGGACCCGCTCGAGGAGCCCCGGGACGCTCATGACGCCACCACCGAGAATGACCACGTGGGCGGCGGTGATGGTCACGATGTTGACGACGGCGTCGACCAAGTAGTGACTTTCGAGGTCCCACGCCGGGTGATCGGGAGGCAGCTGAGGTCCTCCCGTCCGGTGCCAGCGACGCTTCACCGACTCCCCGGAAGCGAGGCCTTCGAGGCAGTCGCCGTGTGACGGACACGTTCCGGGGAAGTCGTCCTCGGGGCGATGACGCACCACCATGTGGCCGAACTCGGGGTGGAGGAGTCCGTGGACGATCCGGCCGTCCACCACCAGGCCACCACCGATGCCCGTTCCGATCGTCACGTAGACGACGACGTCCTGGTCGCGTCCGGCCCCCCAGCGCTGTTCCGCGAGGGCCGCCGCTCCGGTGTCGGTGTCGAAGCCCAGCGGTATGTCGCCGAAGGCCGCGCCGATGGCGTCGGCCCACGAGACACCGCGCCACAGCAACTTCGGCGTCGAGTGGGCGATCCCGCGTCGCACGAAGTCCACGGGGCCGAACGACGCGACGCCGATCGCCTGGAGCGGATCGTCGTCGTGCTGCTCGCGCAGCCAATCGAGCACGCGACGCATGGTGTCCGTCGGGTCGGTCGTCGGCGTGATGAATCGCTCCGCGTCGCGAATCTCCTCGGGCGTGCGCCCGACCGCGACCACCATCTTCGTTCCGCCCGCCTCGATCGCTCCGATTCGGGGCTCAGCCATCGTCCGTCTCCATCCTCGTCGCGCCGACCCGCTCGCGCGGATCGACGGCGTCCAGAGTGCCACGCCCCGCGGCCCCCCTCGATCCCGAGCGGTCCGCGCGCGATGATGGCGCCGGGCGACATCTCACGGTCGAACGCGTTGAGAGGCGTGTCGGGCGCCGTTCCAAACAGTGATGAGGAGTACGGCTCCACCGAGCACAATCACGGAGGACTCGATTGCGACCCGCCACGAGGGAGACGACAGCTCCAAGAACCGACGACCCTCGGCCCAGGCGAAGGGCAGTGTGCCGCCCGCGGCCACGGCGGCGAGCAGGACCCATCGTCGCCACGTGAGCGGAAAGGCGGTGAGGGCGAGGATGACCAGACCGAGGCCGAGAGCGACGAGGAGGGCTTCCGAACTCTGCTCGGTTCGGGGCGCGCCGCGTCCCCGGGTCACCGCGTAGCTGACGAGTAGGCCCGCGGCGACGACGAGTCCGCCGGGCACCGCGAAGCGCAGGACGCGTCCCACGAACCCGGGGGCGTAGCGCCGGGCGTTCGGGGCGAGCGCGAGGAAAAACGAGGGGATCCCGATGGTGAGTGAGTCGATGATGGTCAGATGGCGTGGCAGGAGAGGGAACGGCCACGCGGCGACGCCGACGATGACGGCCAGAGCGGTCGCCCACACGGTCTTCGTCAGGAACGTGTTCGCCACGCGCTCGATGTTGGCCGCGACGCGACGGCCTTCAGCGACTGCGACCGGCAGCGAGGCGAAGCGGTTATCGAGGAGGATGATCTCGGCGACGGCGCGCGTGGCCGGCGTCGCGCTGCCGAGGGCGATGGCGACGTCGGCTCGCTTGAGGGCCGGGACGTCGTTCACCCCGTCGCCGGTCATCGCCACCGTGTGGCCGCGATCCTGCAGTGCCTCGACCATCACGCGCTTCTGGTGTGGCGTGACGCGGCCGAAGACGGTGGTCGACTCGAGGGCGAGTCGCACGGCGTCGTCATCCACGAGGGTGCGGGCGTCTCGGGGGGCCTCGGCACCCGGCACGCCGGCCCGGCGAGCGATCTCTCCAACCGTCGCCGGGTGGTCGCCGGAAATGATCCAGCACCGGACCCCCTCTTGCAGGAAGTAGTCGATGGTCGCGCGGGCGTCCGGCCGCACCCGCTCGGTGAGGACGACGAGTGCCGCGGCCCGCACATCGTTGGGTAGCTCGGTCGCGACGAGAGGTTCGGCAGAGCGCGCGAGCGCGATGACGCGTGCTCCGGAGCCGGCGAGCCGGGCGGCGTGCTCCCTCGCGGCCAGGTTGGATTCCGAGCCGAGCACGATCTCGGGAGCCCCGAGGATCCAACTGCCCGATCCGTCGACAGTGACGCCACTCCACTTGCGCTCCGAGGCGAAGGGGACGATGACGCGAGCCGTGGTCCGCGGCTCGAGGCGGAGTCCCTCGCGAAGCGCCACCATCGTCGGGGTTGCGGCGTCGGTTCCGAGCATCTCGGCCAGTGCGCCGCGAAGGTCCGCGATGTCGCCGTCAACGACCTCCAGCCGATCGAACGCGACGGTTCCATCGGTGAGCGTGCCCGTCTTGTCGAAGCAGACCACGTCGACGCGCGCGAGGGCCTCGACGGCGGGCATCTGCTGTAGCAGGACGTGGCGCCGTGAGAGTGCGAGAGCCGCCGCCCCGAAGGCGATGCTGGTGAGCAGGACGAGGCCCTGGGGGACCATGCCCACGAGTCCCGCAACGACGCCCGTGGCGACGTCCCGCCACGAGGAACTGGGGTAGCGCTGGCGCAGGAGCAGCAGGGCGACCGGAGGGATGGCCCACGTGATGTAACGCAGGAGCCGGTTGACTCCGGCGAGGATCTCGGAGTGCACCAGGGCGAAGCCTCGCGACTCGCTGGTCAGCCGCCGGGCGTAGGAGCGCTCTCCGACGTCGGTCGCCCGGAACAGGCCGCTTCCACTAGCGACGTAGCTTCCCGACAAGACGCGATCTCCGACCACCTTCTCGACCGGCTCCGACTCGCCACTGAGGAGGGACTCGTCGACGTGGAGCGACGTGCTGGTGACGACCTCACCGTCGGCGACGACCTGGTCGCCGGCGGCGATGAGGACGAGATCGTCCTGGACGACGTCATCGATCGCGACGTCGCGGGTGATCCCTTCCCGGCGAACGTGAGCGCGGGGCGCGTGGAGAATGGCGAGGCGATCGAGCTGTCGCTTCGCTCGAGTCTCCTGGACCACGCCGATGAGAGCGTTCGCCACGAGCACGAGACCGAAGAGTCCGTCCTGCCAGCGACCGATCACCACGATCACGAGAAGCAACGTGCCGAGGATGGCATTGAATCGCGTCACGATGTTCGATCGCAGGATCTCGCGCATGGTCCGACTCGTTGTGATCGTGGCGGCGTTGCTGCGCCCGTCCGCGAGGCGCATCGCGACCTCGGCCGTCGAGAGGCCGTCACGTCCCTGATCGCGAGATTGGTCGTCGATACTCACGACATCCTCGGAGGTTGCGCGGCGCAGCGGATCTCGATGGCCGGTGACGGAGCGCGGGTGAACACCACCTCCACCTCCTGACCGCGTCGAACCGCGTGGCCCCATCTCGATTGTTGCACGGGGGCGTGGGCGGCGGTGCCGACGCCGGGCCGACGGCGCGGTCGACAGCCGGGACGACGGGTGTCGGTGAGGTGATCGTGGCCGAAGCGTGGAAGCGCGCGTAGATTTCCCTCATGGTTCCGGGTTTCGACCCCACCCTCATCCTGTGGCTCAACCTGGCGGGAACATTCGTCTTCGGCCTCAGCGGCGGGCTCGCCGGCGTGCGAGCCCGCCTGGACCTCTTCGGCGTCCTGGTCCTCGCGCTGGTCGTGTCGATGACGGGAGGGGTCGTGCGCGACGTGCTGATCGGAACGCCACCGGCCACCTTTCGCGACTGGCGATTCCTCGCGGCCGCCGGACTCGCGGGGGTCACCACGTTCGCGGCTCGCCCGATCCTCGAACGGATCTGGAACGTCATTCAGGTCCTCGACGCGGCGGGACTCGCGCTCTTCAGCGTTGCCGGAGCCGTGAAGGCGGTGGAGTATCACCTGGGTCCGGCCCCGGCGATCATCATTGGCGCGATCACGGGCATCGGCGGGGGCGTCCTACGCGACGTGCTGCTGCGCCAGATTCCGACGGTGCTTCGCCAGGACCTCTATGCCGTGCCCGCCCTCGCCGGAGCGGCGGTCGTCGTCGGCGCCCATAGTGCCGGTTCGCACAGCGTCGTCTTCCCACTGATCGGTCTCGCGGTCTGCTTCGTCGCTCGCGTGGTCGGCATTCGATTCGACATCCAGTTGCCGGTGGCCCCGAGCGAGCGACGACGGTCCGCAACCTCGCTCACGGAGACATCACGTGGAGACGACGATTCCGAGGCGTGACGGCGACACCCTCCTGACGTACGCTCGTCAGCACTCATCGCAGGGAGGACATCGTGCTCCACCGGTACGTCGGCGTGTGGGCGATCACCGTTGGGGTGTCGCTCGCCTTCGTCAACGTCGCCGGTGCGTCGGTTGGGGCTCACGTTCGCATCAGTCACGGTGAGCCCCTGAACGACCTTCACGTCTCACCGGGTGCCGTGTTCTCGGTGGGTGAGTCGCGGATCTGCCAGTCAGGCTACGCGACGTCGGTCCGCGATGTCCCCGAGTCCGAGAAGCGGCGCGTCTACGCCGAGTACGGTATCGCTCCGCATACTCCGGGCCAGTACGAGATCGACCACGTGATCCCACTGGAGCTGGGGGGTGACAACAGCATCACGAACCTCTGGCCGGAGCTCAACGATCATCCTCACGGCTATCTCAACAGCAAGGACATCCTCGAGAATCGCCTCCATGCCCTCGTGTGCGCTGGCCGCGTCGCACTCATCGGAGCGCAACGGGCGATCGCGACCAACTGGGTCAACGAGTTCCATACGGTGCTCGGATACTGGCCGAGCACGGGTGGGGCGAGAACGACGACGTCGGCCTCGACGGCGCCGCCGGGGAGCGGGACCGTGCAACTGACCCGAACGCCGGTCACCCTCGCCCCGGGGGAGGTTGAGTCGATCGGTGCGCACAGCTCACGGGTGCGCGACACGTGCTCTCTGACGGTCACCCTGCCCAGCGGGCGCGTCAGTACCGCGAAGGGTCTCGGGCCGCGGTCAACCGACGCTGGTGGCGATGTCGTATGGCGATGGCGCGTCGCGAGCGCGACGGGTTCCGGCGTCGCGACGTACGTCATCTCGTGTCGAGCGGGTGTGGCGTCGGGGCGTTTCACCATTCGATGATCGGCCGACGCTCCCCCTACACCGTGGTGAAGCCGTCGACCTCAGCGGCGAATCGGCGCCGCTGTCTCGTGACGAGCGACAGGTGACCCCCGGGAACCGTCACCATCGTCGATCCCGCGATCGCTGCTCGCATCTCCTCGGCGAGTGCGAGGGGAGTCATGTGATCGCCGCGGCCGTGGAGGATGAGGGTTGGTGCGGTGATCTCTCCTAAGCGGGCGGACGCGTCGTACTCGACGGACGCCGTCCTCTGGGACTCCCACGCCCCGCGTGGTTGTCGATCTCCGGGAGTGGGCAGTCGGCTAAGTACCTCCATGGCCAGCCATCGGCGTGTGAACGGACGCGTTACTGGCGAACGCGCGCTCGTCGCCGCGAGAACGAGGTGACGGACGCGTCCCGGGTGATCGAGAGCGAGACCGAGAGCGATGCGACCTCCCATGGAGTACCCGACGACGTCGGCCTGCTCGACGCCGAGGGCGCCGAGCAGGGCAGCGGCGTCATCGGCCATCTGCTCGATGAGGTAGGGGCCGGGAGGCGCGCTGCTCCTTCCAGCGCCACGGGGGTCGAAGGTGATGACGTGGTGTGACCGCGCCAGCGACGGCACGACTCCGCCGAAGAGGCGGGTGTCGGTACCGAGCCCCGGGATGAGCAGCAGGGACGGGCCGTTGCCGTGTTGTTCGTAGTAGATCTCGATGCCGTTGACCGTCGTCCGTGCCATGTAGGTGAAGTATTCCGCGCGCGAGTTCGTCTCGGGTGGCGCGCCCCTCATTGACACTGGCTGCACCGAGGGCGCGTTGGTCAGGAATCAGTAGAGAGCGGGTTCTCGTCCCGAGCAATCGATTGAAGGGGCGTGTGACACGGTTGATGTGGTGACGGCGGGAGAAGGGTGCCACCTCATGAACACCCGTGGAAGTGAGCTCCGAACAACAACTACGAGGTTCCGCCGCTCAGTAGCGACCGATTTGCTCCGAGGCCGACTTGGATTTGCCTCCCGGGAAAATCCCCGACCGTGCGCCGGGGTTCACCCCTCAAGTTGAACTGGCTGTGTGGAGGTGCCGATACCCCAGGCGAAACCACGACTGGTGCGCCTCGGGGCCTTTCGGGTGGGCGTTCGCCCTGGCCCAGAGCGCCCCACGGTGCGCGACGAGATTCTGGCGGTGTTGCCGGAGCTCGTCGATGGACGCAACGAGTTCAGGATGCGCGACCTCATGGACCGTCTCAACCCGTACGAGGACTCCCGCCGGCGTTGGGCGGTGGAGAAGGCCCTGGTTCGACTCTGCACCGAAGTGACGTCCACGAGTGGCGTCACGCGGACGGGAGCGGGACGGTACAGGGCTCGACGGAACTCACTGATTCGCTCGTAATTACCCCCAGATCACGAGAAATGTCGCTTGATATGACTGCATCCGTGTGAGTGTGCGGCACCTTTACTGTTATGAACTATAATAACAACGTGACTCAAGCGGTTCAACTCGTTCGGCGAATGCGGCTCAACAGCGGGCTGACTTTGCGCGAGTTGGCGCGGCGGGCCAAGACTTCCGCGCCAGCCCTGGTCGATTACGAGGCGGGTCGACACGAACCGCGTCTCTCGACCTTGCAGCGTCTCGCGGAGGCCTCTGGTTGCGACCTCGTCGTCGAGCTGCGACCTCGGTTGACCGATCCCGAGAAGCGGTCCCTGAGGCTTCACGAGATGATCGCAGCGAAGCTCTCTGCACGTCCAGAGGCGGTCCTGTCACTCGCGCGTCGCAATCTTGACGTGATGCGCGCAGCTGATGTGGGTGATCACGCCTCTTCGTACCTCGATAGGTGGTTGCACCTACTCGATGGTCCTATTGACACTCTCTTATCGGTCATGACGTCCACAGATCAAACGGCTCGCGATCTGCGCCAGAGCAGCCCCTTCGCTGGGGTGCTCAGTGATGACGAGCGCCTCGAAGCGATCCGTTCGGCGAGGAGTTCGGTTGAACCGTTCACAGCTTGAACACATCATTCGAGCGGCCGGTGACGTGCTGGGCGAGAACGAAGTGATTCTCGTGGGCTCACAGGCCATTCTTGGGAGTGCGCCGGACGATCTCCCGCACGACGTCACGCTCTCGATGGAGGCAGACGTCATGGCCATGGACGACCCCGATGGGCAGAAGGCCTTGCTGATCAACGGGACCATTGGAGAGCTGTCCCGCTTCGACAGTGCGTATGGCTACTACGCCGAGGGTGTGGAGGAGGCGCTTTGTCGATTTCCCGGTGGATGGCGTGAGCGCCTCGTCGGGATCTGTACTCCATCTACGAATGGGGTAACCGGGTGGTGCGTCGAGCCTCATGATGTGGCGGTGGCCAAACTCCTCGCCGGACGTGACAAGGACATCCAGTACGTGCGTGCACTTCTCCGGTCAGGTCACCTTCAGCCAGGGACTCTCCTCGAGCGCGCGGAACTGGCTTCCATGGAGGATTTCGAGATGGAGCGAATCGTCAGGATCGTGATAGGAGCCGCACGTCCGGGGCGTAAGAACCCTGCGCGCCATGTATTGCGACGGCTTCGGACTCGCGGAGACATCGACGATGTGCCAGGCAGAGACCAATCTCACGATGGCTAGATATACTACCTGATCAAATACTATTTGTGGAGATGAAGTCACCCCAGGCGAAACTGCTGACGGTGCGCCTCGAAGCCTTCCGGGTGGGCGTTCGCCCTGGTCGTGGGGTACGTTGTGTCCGCACGGAGATCCTGGCGGTGCTGGATGAGCTCGTTGGAGACGACGGGATCGTGTCTCAGCGTGACATCGTGGCGCGTCTCAACCCCGCCGGTGACGAGCGGCGCACGTGGGCGATCGGACGGGCGCTGTGGCGGATGGCGCACCGGAGGCGGGTGAGCGACCCGGTGCTGGAAGCTTTGGGGCGCGGGCGTTACAGTTTTCGGCGCGGCTGACCAAGATTGGGCGGATGTCAACGCTGGGCGCCGGTTCCACTGCAGCCTCTGTGGTTCGGCTGCGATCGTGAGACACCTGCGCCAGTACGCCGCGCGGCACGGTGTCCCAGGTGTCGATACCGTGGCTGCCGCGCCTGCAGAAGAATCATCTCGAGGTCCCGAGTCGCGCCACGCTGGAGCGCTGGATTCGGTGGCACCGGGGAAACCCAGGCATGGATGCCCGTGTCCTGCCACTGGTCGCCGCCCTCAACGCCCGTGGCATCCCCACCTGGGGATCGTGTGATGGACATCCTGACACGTTTCCGCGGGGAGTCTGGTACCCGTGGGTCTACCTTGGAGACGATGACATCATCCGGGACCGGCGCGGGGTGCTTCGGCGGCGACCGGAGGCGCTGCGTGTCGATCCGATTGCCCTCGAGCGTGCGGTGTGGGAGCTGATCCGTGCCTGGTACGCGATCCGCGAAGAGCCCAAGGATGAGATCTACCCCGTCATCTCACCACTGGGCATCTCTGGCTCGCAGGCTCTGGTGCCACATGGCTGCTTCCCGGGAGGCGGGGCCCACCGGGTCATCGGTCGACACCTCGGGCTGAAGGGGCGACGTGACATCTACGAGCGGGCTTGGCGGGAGTTCGATCCCTTCACACAGTGGCTGATGCACGGAACGTCTCCCGAAGGACCTGTGAGTCCTCCGGCTATCGATCCCCGCGTTGCTGTGCGCCGTGGCACGTCTTGCACCTGAAGCCGGACTCATGACAGGGGCTGCACCTTTCGTGCGTCTTAGGACCATGCCACCCCCGACCTCCGCAACAGTCGCAGTACTCCCATTGGGGGTCTGGACATTGGCACGGCTTCCCTGGTCCGCTGCCGTTACACCACGGCATCTCTCTGGCTGCGCTCATGACAAAACCTTACGTTTGCTCAGCCCTCGAGCGCGGTTCATGACGGCGGCGGCGCGCAGCTACGTCGGCCTGAGCATCTCGCCGACTTCCCTCATGCCGTAGCGGTCGACGAGCAACTGGAGGATCTCCGTAGGGGATTGCAGCGGCCCTATTCGGCCACGGCGCATAGACATTTCGAAGAGAGCACGGCGTCCGGCAAGCGGATCAATCGCGACCGTGGAAGCCGCGAACTCTGCCGGAGAGAGCACTTCGATGTGCCCGGGAACCTTCTGGCGAGGGAAATCTTTCAAGTTCGCGGTGACGATGGCGCCGGCACCACCCAGCAGCGCCGCGGCGGCGACGTGCTCATCGTTGGAGTCCGGCAGCCCAAAGGTGCCGTCGAGAGGCTCCCAACCCAGCACCTCGGCATCATCGAAGGCCCGGCGCATCTCCTGAACCAGGCGAAGGGCGCGTCGCTCGGCGTCGGCGGATTCGGTACCCCACTTCAGCCATTTGCGCTTCTCGGTTTCCTGGAGCTCCTCGAGGATGACGGAGCTCCATAGTGGCCGGTATAGACCCTCGACAGCGAGTGAGAGGAGAAAGTCGCGCTGAGTGCTCGGCCAGAGCACCGAGGTATCGAGCAGCGCTGCGAACACTCAGGCGCCCCGGTGTCTCCGGGCGGCCACCTCGCGACGGGCTTCGCGGACCGTCGCGAGCATCTGGTCGAGGTCGTCTTCCTCGTCGAGGGGAACCGCGAGGGAATCGAGCACGGCGCGCTGTTCGCTACGACGGCGCTCCCGGTAGCTGAGCACGTCGCGAAGCAGCAGGCGGCGGTGCTTGCCGGTGCGCTCGTAGGGGACCTGGCCGGCGTCGAGAATGCGGATCAGGGTGGGCCGACTGATTCCAAGGATTTCGGCGGCTTGCTGGGTCGTCACCACCTGAGTCTGGGGTGCGACGGTAACGGCGAGGCCGTGGCTCAATGCGTCGACCACCTGGCGCAGCACGCGATAGACCTCGTCGGGCAGGGGTACCTGATCCCCGTCGGCACCGAGAAGGAGGTGGCCGCCGCGCAAGAGTGCGCGGTGGCTCTCGGCCGACCGAAGGAAGGCGGCCAGGTCAGCCAGGTCAGTCCCGCCCTCCAGGGGCAAGTAGGTCTCTTCACGCAGATCAGTCTCTGGCATCACGCGCCTCCCTTATCGCTCAAATCGCACGCACTTATGTTTTATACGATACTAGTGACAGTGCGGTGGTGGCTCTTCGGGGCACTTCGCCAGCTCCATTATTCCCAGTGGCAAAGTCGAAGGCAGTATAAAACCTGGTCAAAGGCATTCTGTGGAGGTGCAGTCACCCCAGGCGAAACCGTGGCTGGTTCGCCTCGAAGCGTTTCAGATCAGTGTTCGCCCTGGTCCGGAGCGATGGACCGTGCGCGACGAGATCCTGGCGGTGCTGCCCGAGCTGATCAATGAGCGCGGAGAGTTCCGGTTGGGGGACCTCGTAGCCCGCCTGAATCCGGACGACGACCTACGTCGTCGGTGGGCGGTGGAGAAGGCGCTAGTGCGATTGGCTAATCGCACTTCGGAGGTCGAGGCCGTGAAAACGTCCTCGAGGTCGGGCGCCTACCGCATGCGGCGAAAGGACATCAGCGACGAGGATCTGGGGGTAGGCCATCCCAGTCCTCCACCGAGATGACGTCCAGCCCTGCAGCAGGAGTACGTCCAAAGATCGCCAGGGTTTCACCGCCACCTTCGGCGGCGGGGGCGATGAGTCCTCGGGCCCCGCGTCCAGCAATCAGTTCACCGACACGTTGGCAAGCTTCGTAGTCACCGACAGGACTGGCCAGGTCCTGGGTGGAAAGGCCGAATCGGCGCTGAGCTGCGGCCGGTCGCAAGTCAACGACTCCTTCCAGGTGAACCCTTATCTGCAGGAGCTTGCGAAGGGCGACCATGCTCCCCGTCATTCCTCCTTCCTCACTAGGGTCGACGAGGTGGCGGTACGCCTCGATGATGGCTGAGTCCTTCGGACGGGCGAGGTAGAGCGTTGGAACAGTTCCTGCACGACTCCAACGACCGCCTGCACTACTACCCACCAAAGACGTGGCGCTCGGCACCGCATGTCGAAAGAAGGTCCCTCGTACGGTGACGAGGTCGAATGTCGCCCTAGATGGACCAGCCGTCAGGCGCCCATTCCCTTGAGTCGGGCAATGGCACGAAGCACGGGCGTGGTGGCGCCCCGTTCAAGCAGATCGGCCGGGCGTGCTCCGTCCAGATCGCGGTTTGGTGTGTGAAGCCATATCTCGACACCTTCGGGACGGTAGACCTCTGCGAGCTGAACGAGCACGTAACTTGTATCGAGCACCCGCGTGCGACTACGGGGCCCTGGCGTCGATTCTCGCTTCAGCCAACGATTTACTTCGCGAGGCTGGACTCCGGTGAAACCTGCGACTTCGCGCACTGATAGGTGACCCGTCGCCATGAGACGCCGAACCACGTCGGCGTATGACTCGTCGATTTGAACGGACATGACCGCACCTCCTGTGTCTCAGTATATGACAGTGCGGATGTCACAGTCACTGACACGCAGGTGGAGAGGGTCGCCGATGTTGTGACGAGCCAGCAACCACGATGCAGACAGCCGGCTTCCCGCCTATTCTACCTGATAGAAGCCAGGTTTGTGGAAGGTGCCGTCACCCCAGGCGAAACCGTGGCTGATTCGGCTCGAGTCCTTCCAGATCGGTGTTCGCCCTGGTCCGCAGCGTCGGACGGTGCGCGACGAGATCCTGTCGGTTCTGCCGGAACTGGTGGATGAACGGGGCCAATTCAGGTTGAGGGACTTGGTAGCCCGCCTGAACCCGGACAATGATCCGCGGCGGCGTTGGGCGGTGGAGAAGGCCGTCCAGCGTTTGGCGAGCGGGCGCGGCAGCTCAGCGTCCCTTCAATGTCTTGGACGCGGGCGCTGGCAAGTCATTGGTGAGGAACTCCAGTAGTCATTCCGACGAATTCGTGGATTCTCGGTAGACGATGATGGTAACCAAGACATTTCGTGGTCGGTGCCACCCCCACCCCCGCCATTTGTGCAGAATCGCGGTCGGAGTCCACTGGTTATGCCGTGGTTGGCCCCGGGCCGTCTTCTTCGTCTGGGGGCATTTCGGACTCCCTCAGCGCTTCTTGGGCAAACGGGGCGAGGTCCTCGGGGGACGGGAGAGCATCCTGCAACTCTGGTGGAAGCTGCGTGAAGGTGTACTCCGCCACGGCGAGTGGCGAACCAATACCCCGCAGCGCGTAATCGACCACCACTCTCGATCGAGACGCACACAACAGGATCCCGATGGTCGAACCGTCGTGGCCGTCAACGTGCCGTAGCTGATCGTCGACAGCGTTGCAGTACAGGTTCAGCTTGCCCGCGTACTCGGCTCGGAACTCATCGATCTTCAGCTCGAAGATGACGAAACGGCGCAGGAAGTGGTGGTAGAAGAGAAGGTCGAGGAAGAATTCGTTCTCGGTACCATCGTCGTCCTTGAGCACGAGGCGGTGCTGGCGACCGGCGTAATAGAACCCCACCCCCAACTGGGACTTCCGCGCGACGTTCCGCGAATTGTTCCGCGCGAAAATCGACCTTTAGCCTACGCGCCAGCAGCGATGAGCATTAATACGACCGTGCTGGTCGACACGACGGGAACGCCTCACCCGACTCCTGCTCTATACGTCTGCCACCGCACCCCACCATCAACGGTGCGGATAATCAGATTCGAGGACGAAGTCAGCCCCCACCCCTGGTGAGCATTGAGGAACTGAAGACTCACCACACCATCTCCCGCGTCCGACACCGCACCATTGATCGACCTCCACGTGCGTCCTCCGTCTGTGCTGACGTGGAGAGAGCTTCTCATACCCGACTCGATGAGGAGCGAGCGGCTCGGGGCGCTAAGGACGCCGAGATAGCCGGCAGTGAGCGGCCCATCACAAGACGGCTGCGATGTGGAACACCCGCTCACAAATCTCCATGTTCGCCCCTGGTTCGTCGAGCGCATGACCGCCTTCGCCTGACTCCCGGCGGCCGGCTGGCCGGCACAGATTGCCGTCCAGACACCCGACGGCGAAATAGCGAGCATCTCGCTGATGGTTGGGATGGCGCACATGATGTCACGTCGCATCCACCTCCGACCGGAGTCGCTCGTCACCCACGTTTGGACGCGACCGCTGCTCACGTCCCCGGAGACTATGGGACTGTTCGAGTACACGGCCCGGCGTTCACTTAATCGCGTAAGGAACGTCTGCACCACGGCGGGCGCAGAGGCCGCAGCCGCGTATTCGAAGGAACTCCCAGGTAGAGCAATGGGATCTGACCACGTACGTCCTCCGTCCGAGGATTGCAGCATCTTCAATGGGCATTTGGCGTTCCGCGAGACTTCTTGTGCCGTGCACTGCGCCTCGATCATCCACACGGAACGTCCAATGGTCGAGACGTCCACCACTCGGCCACGCGTTCGCTCGCGTGACCACGTGGTGCCAGCGTCATGGCTCTCGTAGAGATTGGGGCCGTAGAAGAAGCCGTCCCCGGCGTGGTCGAAGATGAGAGCCGTGGCGTCTGCAGCGTTCGTGCAGTTCCAAGTGCGGATCTTCGTGAAGTCTTGGAAGCGACGACCTCCGTCGCTCGTGCGTCCGATGTAGTCGGTGCACGTCTCGGAAGCACCGCTCGATGAGAAATCGCTTTGAATCACCGAGCCGTAACCTTGGGTAGGGGTCGAGAACCAGAGCGAAATCAATCTACGGGAAGTGAACGCGCCTGCACTCGGTACTGGTACCCACGAGGCCATCGCTATCGCCAACGATATCGCCGCGAGCACTCGATATTTCATAGGCGCCTCCTTCCTCATGCAGTGTTCCAGTACCCCAATCTCGAGCACGCAACTGGAGAACCACCAACACCTCACAGGCGTGCATGTCAATCACTGCACGAAACAGCGTTCCAAGCACCAATCATTCACGTTCCACCGGTCAAGGTGCTACGCGTCCCTTGCCGACTTAGAAGTCCTGGCCACACGTAATTCGCGGAAGTCCCACCCCCAACTCCTGCAGGGTCTTGGCCAGGTTGGCCACCAGGCCGGTCTCTACGTCGCGCTCAGCGGCTTCGGCAGCCAGTGTAAGGAACTCGAAGTTGTAGGGGTCCTTCACCATCTGCTGGACGAGTTCCGACTGCTCCGCGGGTATGGTGAGCTCGAAGTTGGACGAGGCGGCGCCGGCGCGCAGGTGAAGGCTGCTCTTGATTTGGTTGAGCAGCACCGCTCTGCTCCACCCACCCTCGACTGCCTTTTGGGCGTAAAACGTCCTGACAGCAGGTTCATCCGCGTAATCCAATAGCACGGTCACATGCCCCCACGGCAATTGTGCAACAGCCTGTTGCACAATTGCCTCCGGCATCTCAGAGGCGAACTTTCTCATGTAGTGGAGGTTCCTAGGTGAGAGGCCGGTCATGTTCGGGAACTCCCGGCGCAGGTCCGACGAGAGCCGCTCAATCACCTTCGTGCCCCACCCCTCGTCGGCCTGGCGCTCCAAAATGACTCGACCAAGGTTTCGGCGTTCAGGGGCCTTTTAGGTTGATACCCGTGCCCGAGAGGGCTTTTCTCGCGATTTAGTGGGCGGCGAGGACCGCAGGCACCTGAGCAGGAGAAGGGTTCACCCGGCACTGAACTCGC
>JAJZUS010000003.1:120000-220552 GCA_021848365.1 Actinomycetes bacterium | reverse complement strand
GCGAGTTCAGTGCCGGGTGAACCCTTCTCCTGCTCAGGTGCCTGCGGTCCTCGCCGCCCACTAAATCGCGAGAAAAGCCCTCTCGGGCACGGGTATCAACCTAAAAGGCCCCTGAACGCCGAAACCTGGACCGACAAGGTGACGAAAGTCGCGAAGCGACGACAAGAGAGCCGGTTTCGGACTCTGGACACCTCAGCTAGCGGCCCCGACAAAGGATCGGCAACGCGCGGCGACGCCCAGAGAGTCGCGCGAGACGCGCGAGAGCCTCGCGGGACGTGTTGGGTCCCGCGAGGCTCAGAGTGACGGTGGCGGCGGGCTAAAGAGGTTCGTATAATAGAGTGACAGATAGGTCACAGAGAGAGGCCGCACTGGCGCAGGAACGAGTGGCACAGTTCGGCATCAGTGCCGATTCGCTCGAGGCCGATGTCGGCGTGGAGGGCGGCCTCGCCGATCGTGTCGGGACAGAGTTTGGCGAGCTCGCGGGACTTGAGGTTTCCCCACACCGGCTCGACCGGATTGAGGTCGTGGCCGTAGGCGGGTAAGCGTTCGACGACGAGCCAGTGTCGCTGGGTCCTCAGCCAGGCCCGCATCGCGTTGGAGCGGTGACCGGCCAGGCCGTCCCAGATGAGGGTCGCCTTGTCACCACTCAAGGCGACGTCGTTGTAGGTGCCGGGGATCATCTGAAAGACCAGCCACGTCCCCTCGCCCCGTGGGTCGTAGCCGAGGGCGGCCGACATCGAGAGGCGCTTCCAGTTCGAGAGGTGGTGGCGCAGCACCGGAGTCTCTCCGCGCCTCGCCCAGGTCGCCCTCACCGAGGGGAGGAGGCTGAACCCGCTCTCGTCTTGGAAGACGATCCACGCCTTTCGCCGTCGGGCGTTTTTTTTACCCGGGTCCACTCGACCGTGGCCCAGTGCAGAATCGCCGCGTCGTCGCGTTCGAGCGCGCGTCGAGCCGGACGCTGGCGACTCCAGCCCAGCCTCGTAAGAATCCTCCAGACGTGACCGGGGTGGAAAGAGACGCCGGTCACGCGCTCGATGACCTCGCCCACGCGGGCCAGTGTCCACAGGTCGGTGGGATACCCGTTCGCGAGCGGCCCCTTCAAGAGTTCGCGCTCGACCCTCGCGAGGTCCTGCTCGTTCAATCGCGGCAGGCGCCCGGCCCGGCCGGCACCGCGCAGCGCGGGCGTGCCCCCCTGGGCCCAGTCGGCGTGCCAGCGGCTCGCGCTCTGGCGTGACACCTCGAGCTCTCTCACCACGTCGGCCTGGGACTTGCCCGCGTCGAACATCTTCCCCGCACGCCGCCGTCGACGCTCCATCGCCTCAAAGTCGCGCGGGACGGCTCGGGACTTCGTGCGGGTGGTAACGCGCGAACGTGTGGTCATAGAACCAGTATCCCACAACCGGGACCGCTATGTCACTGTATTACACGAACCTCTTTAGATCCCACTGAACAGGACTTAGAGCCTTGGGTTGGTAGCTGTTGAGCTTCGCAACGACATCGGACACAGATGCGACCGGTCCGCCAGGAGACTCGCGCGACAGGCGCCCCCAATTAGCGCGGTCCTTCGCGAGTTCCTGCCACGCGCCTGTCACAACTCACACGGGGTCGCCCTTGCACGTCCCGGAACCTTGGACGCGATAGTACAGCGGACGCTGTATCATTCCCAAGTGCCCTCCGTTACCAATGTCCGCCTAGACGCTCTAGCGCGGGTAGGACGGGCCCTGGCAGACGAAACACGTTGTCAGCTGCTGCTGGCCTTAGTCGACGGCCCCTCGTACCCCGGAGCCTTGGCTGCTCGGTTAGGGATCAGCCGAGCGAACACCAGCAATCATCTGGCGTGCCTGCGCGGCTGCGGCCTTGTCGTGGCCGAGCCCGAGGGCCGCCACGTGCGCTACGAGATCAGCGACGCCAACTTGACTCACGCCCTTTCGGATCTAGCGGATCTCGTGCTCACGATTGACTTTGACAAGTCGTGCCTGAACGACCGACTGAACTTCATCGGGGTCAGTCGCTGATGGGCCACGGTCACGAGCACAGCACGGCGACATTCAGGGAACGCGGCCGACTCACCCTAGTCCTCGGGATAACACTGTGCATCTTGGCTGCCGAGGTCGTGGGCGGAGTGCTCGCGCACTCCCTAGTGCTCATCGCCGACGCCGGCCACATGATGGCGGACGCCGCAGGAATCGGCCTCAGCCTCCTGGCGGTGTCTTTCGCCGCTCGGCCCGCCAGTGACACTCGTACGTTCGGCTATCAGCGTGCCGAGATCCTGGCCGCGGTGGTCAACGCCGTCTTTCTATTCGCAGTCAGCGTATACATCCTGGTCGAAGCGGCCAGGCGCTTGCTCCATCCGCAGAACGTCACGCCGAGCATCATGGTGATCTTCGGCGTAGTGGCCATGGCGGGCAATGCCTCAAGCCTGCTTCTCCTGCGTCGGGGCCACGGCAAGAGTCTGAACGTTCGCGGAGCATTCCTCGAGGTGTTCTCGGATCTGCTCGGCGCCACGGCAATCCTCCTCGCGGCGGCCATCATTGCCGCCACCGGCTATCGAGAGGCGGATGCGTGGGCCTCGTTGGGCATCGGCGTTCTCATCTTTCCGCGCACCGCCAGGTTGCTTCGCGACGCTGTTGACGTCCTCCTCGAATCGGCCCCCCGTAACGTTGACCTCGCCCAGGTCAGGTCCCACATGTGCGAGACACCCGGCGTCCTCGGCGTGCATGACCTGCACGCGTGGACAATAACCAGCGGTATCCCGGTACTGTCCGCTCACGTTGTCGTCAGTGACGCATCCCTCACCGAAGGTGGCGGTGCGTGGCTACTAGATCGCCTGGGAGAGTGCCTCGCTGGACACTTTGACGTGGAGCACTGCACCTTCCAACTCGAACCGGCCAGCCATCAAGGCCACGAGGCCCCGGTGCACCTGTGACTACAACCACCCACGCCGCGCTGCGGACGGCGCGGCGGCTGGAGATCCTGACGGTTGGGTGGAACGGCTTCGAAGCTGGCGTCGCCGTGATCAGTGGACTTGCAGCGCACTCCATCGCCCTCACTGGCTTCGGACTGGACTCGGGCATCGAGGTCGTCTCAGCTTTCATAGTCCTGGGTCGACTGCGGGCTGATCTCGACGACCGGACGGACGAACGACGAGAACGACGGGCACTTCGAGCTGTCGGCGCGACGTTCTTCTTACTCGCCGCATACTTGACCGTCGATGGGCTCGACAAGTTGATGACCGGCAGCCGGCCGGACACGAGTCCAACGGGGGTCGCGATCAGTGTCGCTGCACTCATTGTCATGCCTGTACTGGCCCTCGCCAAGGGGCGCGTCGCCCGTCGACTCGACAGCCGCCTCCGCGCGGTCGTTTTGGCAGACGCGGCTGAATCGCGCCTCTGCGCCCTGCTTGCTCTCACGACATTGGCCGGCTTGCTCGCCTACATGTTCGCCGGCTGGTGGTGGGCCGACCCCGTTGCGGGCTTCGCCGTCGTCGCCCTCGCCCTACACGAAGGCGCCGAAGCGTGGGCAGGGAATCTCGACGAGGACTGATCAGAGCCCACCTTCCTCGAACGACATGTGGTCACTTTCACCCAAACCATGTGGACGGACTCAGGGCCCCTAACCAGATCTAAGTACAGCACAAGCACCTCCAGTACTTTCGTCAACTCCCCACGCCGCTACGGCGACTAAGGGCGGATCCGACTGGTGCCTCCCATGTGCCACCGAAGGGGGGGTCCGTCGTCGTTGCAGAAACGAAGTAGTTAAGCGGCTCGCGTGTCTTGCTGTCGCATGAGATCTGAGTGCCCTTGGTGCACTACGATTGCGCCATCTCCAAATGGAAAGAACTACCATGACGACACGTCAGGGTGGGAACTTTCCCACTGGGCCGACTCGGAGTCCCGCCTCCGACACCAACGAGATCCGATTCTCACCCGAGTCGCCAGTGACCTCGCGCAGAAGTGCTGCTTCGCCCCTCCGACACCAACGGCTCTCGTCTCCTGGAGTCCAGCGCCCTCCGACAGTGACGTGCGTCAGGGCGACATCGTGTCCACGAACTGCGATGGTCCAGAACGACTCGTTCCCCGTCGAGCAGAGTGCCACGAGCGCCCCCCAGCAGAACGCCCGGACCGGATCGCTCGAGTTCGTGTGTCTACGGCTCACCCTCGCCGACGACCCCGACGGCTGCGTGGCTGCCGATCGCGAGCACCTGGCTGCCCGCGCGGGCGGCCAGGTGTTCAGGCGGATGTGCTCGACCCGACGGGCCCCCGCTCACTGCGGACCGGAGCCCACGCGGTGGTTATGGCCGTCTGAGGGGGTGAACGCCACAGGCACCCAGGTGCGTGCTCGCAAACGCGTCGAAGTCGCTGAGCGCCACCCCGCGCATGAACGCCCTGGGGCTACCCACCGTGCGGGCCGCGTAACGCGACAGCTCGTTCCGCCACTGAGTGGTGGGCGCGTAGTGCAGGGCGAGGAGCGCATCCTGGTGAAGCTGGGCGAGGTAGGTCGACGCCACCGGGCTCGAGATGGTTGGGCCCCTTGGAGACGGAGCCGGAACGGTGTGGCAGCGCTCTCGAGTCCCCGTGGCGGTCGTGACGTTCACGCAGTCGACAGCTGAGGGTGACGGAGACGCCAGCTCGGTGAGCGGCACGACATCGGCTCCGGAGACGCGAAGAACGGGTCGACAGAACGCCGCCGGCCAGCGCGTCGGGTGCGTGAGCGCGTACGTCGCACCCAGGGTCACCACGGCGGCGACCACCCCTAACGCGACCCACCGTCGGGTTCTCTTCGGAAGAGCATCGATCATCACTTCCGACCCCCTGACGAGGCCGTGACATATCGCACACGACTGTGCTCGACTTTAGGGCCCGCACACGTGGACGACGCTCACCGATCTTGAGGGCAACGAGTTCTGTGTCTCGGATTAGGTCTCGCTCCGGAGCGAGTGTCGTACCGGGATCGTCGGTGAGCGTCGATCTGCGAGATTCCGACCGAGTCGACGGGCAACGTCTCGTGTGCCGAGTGGTCAGTCCCTCTCGGACGAGAGGGGTGCGCTGAGTGACGCTCGCGGAGTCGGTGGGTCGTCGCGTGCGTCGTGCAAGCGCGTCGCAGGGCACGATTCGACACGGAGCGCTGACTATCCCGCCCCGCCGTCGAGCGGCCAGAAGTAGGTCGGTCCGAGCGCGAGGGCCGCTCGCGACTCCGCGGAGAAGGAGCCAGCGCCGGCGAGACTGGCAACTTGGGCCGACGTGAGTGCGGCCGGGTAGACGCCCACGTAGGCCAAGCCCCCGTTGAAGAAGTTGGAGGTCGGCGGGTTCGGCCAGTTCACGCTGTAGGCGAAACCCAAGTGCCAGTAACCCTGATAGACGTAGGCGGAGCGCACCGCCGCTTGCGCTACGAGGGCTCCGTCGACGTACAGTTGTTGCTCGCTCGGACTCGTCGAGCTCCACGTCGCCACCACGGAGTGCCACTGTCCGTTGTTGTAGCTGAGGGGTGACGTGACCTCGGCGGCCTGGTTCATCCACACCCCGAAGACGACGTGTCCGTGAGGGTCCAGCCACACCATCCGGTCGTACTGCCCTGTGGGGACGGCGGCGCGAACGTTGGTGAAGCCGATGAGTGGTCCCGACGTCGTGGAGTCGAACCACGCCGAGATGCTGAACGTGGAGGGCGACGAGATGTACTTCGACGTCTCCACGTACCCTGATGTCCCCGGGAGTGACAGCGATCCCGCACCGAGCGGTCCTGTCAGCGACGCGGTGGCACCATCTTGGAGGGTGCCGGAGTTCCCCCCTGATGCGGAAGTGTCCGTTCCGACCGGCTGCAACGCGACGGGTGTCGTCGTCGCCGTTGCCGTGCCCCCGGCGGTGGTGCAGGCACCGGCGTCGCTGGCGAGGATGGGGGTCGGATCGCTCGTCGTCTGAACGTAGAGCACTCCTCCCGAGATCGTCAACGAGTATCCGGAGTTCGCGGGCCAACTCTGCAAATAAGGGCTGGGTCCCTGCGTCAGGCTCGTCTCAGTGACGGTCGGCCGACCACCCGTCTCAGCGTTGTAGGCGCTGATGGCGGTCTCGACCGTCTTCACGTCCGCTTGGCACGCGCTCTGGGTGGCCCGCGCGGCCACGCCACCGAGATCGAAGACGACGATCGCGGCGAGCACGCCGAGTACGACGATGACGATCAGCAGTTCGATGAGGGTGAATCCCACGTCGGGTCGTGCCCGGACGCTTCGGCCGCCCCCACAGGTCACAGGGCAAGATCCTACTGACAACACGTGATCACGGGCGGCTTTGTCGAGCGACGACCGCTGGGGAGGGATCAGTCGGACGACTACCCGCGTGCGGTCCGGATGGTGCTCAACGGGAAGTCAGTGCGTTGCGTCCGATCATCCGGTGATGCCGTCAGGAACGTTGCGAGGACGTAGCTGCCTTCGGCGAGGAGTGTCGTTGAACCAGCCCCCGGATGCCCAGGTCGGAGTGCGAGAACGACGGCGGCGGCGTCCGTGGTGGATCCTTTTCGCACTGGGTCTCGCCGCCGTCGCCAGCGTCACGACCTTGCTCGTCGTGGGGGGGCGCGGAGGGGTATTGAGTTCCACGCCGACCTTCCCCTCACTCCGGGACCAGCCCGTCCGGTCCGTGGTGGGCACGATCGCGTACAGCGGGCTCGGCGTGGCGACTCCGCGGGGTAAGGAGACGTGCGTCGAGGCGATCCCGGCGAGTGGAGGGACTCCGACTCAACTGTTCTGTGTCGCGTGGGACACGCACGGGGTGGTCGAGCCGGCCCTGCGCTGGCTTCCCGACGGTCGGTTGGAGGCGACGAGTCGTGACGAGCATCGGTGGCACAAGATCGTCGACGTCACGACGGGCGCCGTCGTCGACGCACCCTGGACGCAGCCGACGACGTCCCCCGAGTCCGCAGGTCCTCAGGGTCAGGTCGTGGCCTCCCGCCGGTTCCTCGGACGGTTGTCACTCACCGTGACGTCGGGGGGCACTCTCGAACCCTCCTCTCCGTCGCGTCGCCACCGGAGTACACGCTGTCCGCTCCCGCGTGGAGTTCCACCGGTAAATGGTTCACGGTGGTCGACAGCGCGTCGCGTCTTCTGCTCGTCACGATCGACGAGGTCCCTCACGTCCGGTTCCCCGCCGAGGGCGTCGGGCCCGCCGTGACGGCCGCCAGTTTCGCCCGGCTCCTCTCTCCGAGCTGAGGTCCCCTCACTCGCAACCAGGAGGCTCATCGAGCGCCCGGAGAACGACGACCACTCGTGGTTCTCTCGCGATCCACTCCGCGCCGGACGGCTCCCAGCGAGGGCGCGGGTGCGACGCTCGGCGCAGAGGAGGCCCTCCATAGCCCGACTGCTGGCTTCAGCCAGTAGGTTGCGACACAGTCCGGCCGTCGAAGGAGAGAGTGCGTGCGCCGAAGGACCGTCATCGTCGTGCTCGTCATCCTCCTGGCGGTCATCGTCGCCAGCGTGGCGGCGATGTCGCGCCACGCGTCGAACCGTTGGTATTCGACCTACGGCGCGTCCGACGCCGCCGCCGTGAATCAGGACAACCAGATTCTCGTCAGTGATGTGGCACTCCCTCCCGCGTCCGCCGTGAGTCACCTGAGGTACGACTGCGGGATCGGGCTGCGCGACGTCACGCGCGTGTTGAGTCATCCTCAGCCATCCGATCCGGACCTGCGGCGTCTCTACCGTCGAGCCCTCACCCAGAACGCGACGACGTACCGCACGTGCGAGCGGGTGCTCGCGGCCCCGATGGGTGGATCACTGGCGGTCGCCCTGACGAGCATCGTCTCCGAGATTCACCGCTTTGACCACGACGCGGCGGCCGTTGGTGGGCGTGCGCGGAAGCTCGGATTCGGCCCACTCCTCTCCGTCTTCGTGGTGGCGCCGGGTTCATGACGACCCGCGTCCCACGCGTGATTCGACTCCTCCGGACCGACGAGACAGTTCTCGCCGGGGTGCTGGCCGACTTGGTGAACGGGGCCTACACCTTCGCGCAAACCGAGATCTTCGTTCGGGCGACGCCCCGAACGAGCGCGGTGATGATGTCGACGCTCATCGCCGACGGGGGAGTGCTCGTGGCCCAGCACGGCGAGGACGTCGTCGGCCTCGTTCACGTCCGAGACCTCGAGGACCGACGCGGCTTCTTCGGGATGCTCGCCGTCGCGCCCTCCGTCCGGTCGGTTGGAGTGGCACGAGACCTCCTCGACGAGGTGGAGGCGCGGGGAGACGCTCGTGGTCTGACGGCGATGGAACTAGACCTCCTCATGCCCGATCCGCCGACCGCGCATCAGTCCCGACTGCGTGAGTGGTACGAGCGTCGGGGATACCTTCCCGTGGCGTCACGATCGTTCTCCGAGATCGAGCCCGATCTCGCCGCACACCTCCGTCACCCGACGGCCCTGATCCGTTACGCCAAGCGGCTCACGCCCGCCCCGTCGCCGGATCGCCCACTGCGAGCCTCGCCGGCGCAGTGACGAGCGAGTAAGACTGACCCCGTGAAGACGGACCGCGACGCCGCTGTACCCGAGACGCGCACCGGGGAATCGGGCGAACCGGTGAAGCCGCTCCTTCGTGGTTGGTTCCACGCGATCGGAGCAGTGGTCTTGGTCGCGTGCTCCCCTCTGCTCGTCGCGAGGGCGCATACCTGGTCCCAGGTGACCTGGGCCCTGCTCTACGTGGTGGGGGTCGACGCCATGATGGTGACGAGCGCGATCTTCCATCGGGTGACGTGGTCGCCGGCGCGACGCCGGGCCTGGCGCCGGGCCGACCACTCGGCGATCTTTCTCGCGATCACGGGAACGTACCTAGCCATTGCGGGACTGACCATGCACGGCCTTATTCGCGCGGTGTTTCTCATCGTGATCGGAGCGAGCGCCGTCGTCGGGGTCACGATCCGACAGGTCGCTCTCGACACGCCCAAGTGGGTCAATACCCTCCCGTACCTCGTGGTCGGCTGGGCAGCGGTCGCCGTCCTTCCTCAGATCTACCGCGGAGGGGGTGCGGTGTGCTTCTCCCTCATCGTCGCGGGGGGCGTCGCGTACTCCCTGGGAGCTCTCGCGTACGGGGCGAAGCGGCCACGCCTCTGGCCACGCGTCTTCGGCTATCACGAGCTCTTCCACGCGTTGACCCTCGTGGGGGCGGGCCTCCACTTCGCCGCCGTGGCCGTGGCGCTTCGGTAACGATCCATTCCGACCACCCGTCGAGACGCTCGGATAGGTACCGTTGAATCAGCGAGACCAGGAGGGGCGATGCGCAAGGTCGTCGTCTACGAATTGATCTCCCTCGACGGCGTCGCCGAGAACCCCGACCAGTTCATCACGGAGTGGGATGACGTGATGCAGGCGCAACTCAATCGCATGATCGCGACGCAGGACGACGTCGTCTTGGGGCGCCGTAGCTACGAGGAGTGGGCTCGATTTTGGCCGACGAGCGATGTCCAGCCCTTCGCCGACTTCATCAACGGTGTCGACAAACACGTCGTGACGTCGCGTCCGCTCGACCCACCCTGGTCCCACGCGACCCCGGTGTCCGGCGAACCCGCGGAGGTCGTCCGGCGACTGCGAATCGAGCCCGGGCGGGACATCGGCATTCACGCGAGCCTCTCGGTCGCCCGGTCACTGCTCACTGCGGGGGTCGTGACGAACCTCCATCTGGTCGTCGCCCCGACGGTGGTGGGGGGTGGCCATCTCCTACTCGCAGGGCTTCCCCCAATGCGACTCACGCTGAGGGAGAGCACGACGTCACCCAGTGGCTACCTCATCCTCGATTTCGACGTCGCCGCTCGCTCGGACGAACTCGCGACGGTCCTCCCCGGTGCTGATCGGTAGCATTCGCAAGGAGTGACGTCCCTCGATAGATCGCGGGGTCCATCGGGCATGGGCCGCAACGTCGCCATCGTCATGGTGGCGAGGGTCGTGATGAGTGCGGGCCGGGCCATCGCAGCCGTGGTCACCGCCCTCTACCTGGCCGATCTGGGATTCTCCGGGACGGCGATCGGCGCGCTGTTCGTGGCGGTGACGATGGTGTCAGCGGTGCTGAGCACCGGCATCGGGCTGCTGCCCGACCGGTGGGGTCGACGGCCGTTCCTGATCGTCGTCCCGTTGCTCACGTCCGTCGCCGGCGTCGCCTTCGCCGAGACGCGCGCACGCCCCATTCTCTTCCTCGCCGCGTCACTGGGTTCGTTCGGGCGCGGGGGCGGTGCCGGAGCCGGCAACGTCGGGCCGTACCAACCGGCGGAGTCAGCCCTGATTGCCGAGGCGGTCGACCCCGCTCACCGGGCGACGGCGTTCGGCCGGGTGGCATTCGCCTCTTCGCTCGGGGCCCTCGTCGGGGGTCTCGCGGCGGCCGTCGTCCGGCACGCGGGTCCATCGTCACCGGCGAAGGTGATGGCCGCGTACCGACCCGCCTTCGTGTTCGTGGCGGTCCTCTCGGCGATGGCCGGCCTCCTGGCCCTCGGGATCCGGGAGTCCCGGCCGTCACCGCGTTCGAACGCCGGAGAACGCCCCCCGTCGAGATGGCCGACCCGCTCCTGGTCGGCGCTGTGGCGGTTCGGAGTGACGAACGCCACCAACGGTGTGGCCATCGGGCTCTTTGGGCCCTTCGTCAGCTACTGGTTGTATCGACGCTACGGGGCGTCGCCGGGCGCCATCGGGCTGCTCTTCGCCATCGTCAATCTCGTCTCGCTCGTCCCGACGCTCGCCGCGGCGGGTATCGCCCGACGGGTCGGCACGGTGCGCGCCATCACCGCGGTGCGCGCCATCGGTGGGGCTCTGCTCATCCCGATGGTGCTGGCACCCTCGTACGCGATCGCCGGGTCGCTCTACGTGCTCCGCATGCTGGTCCAGCGCGTCGGACTGCCCCTTCGTCAGTCACTGACGCAGGACCTCGCCCATCCCGACGAGCGCGCCAGCGTCGCGGCCCTCTCGAACCTCCCCGCTCAGGCCACCATGGCGGGGGGGCAGGCGCTCGCCGGATACCTCTTCGACGAGGTCAGCCTCGCCGCCCCCTTCGAGCTCGCCGCACTCATCCAGATGGTGAACGCCGTCCTGTATGGGGTTCTGTTCGCGGGTCGCGACGAGAGAGGGGGCGACGGGAGGGCTCGTCGCTCAGGTCGCGCGCGGGCCGACGCACCATCGCCGATGACGGAGAGTGACGGACCGAGCGCGTGAGGAAAGTCGCGCGCGAGTCCGAGCGACGCTAGGCGACGAACTCGCGGTGCTCGTCCCACCACTCCCGCACGAGGGCCAGGATCTCGGCGTCGCTGAGGGCGTCCAGATTCGAGTCGATCGCCCCGATGACCTTCCCCGCCGCGTCCGGACGCTTGCGCTCCCAGTACTGGATCATGCGCAGCATCGCGTTGGCCTTGCCCCGACCGTGGCCGACCAGAATCACCTCACGGGCGTCACGGGTGGCGTCCGCGAGCCCCTCGAAGAACGCGACGTCCGCGTGATCGGTGTCGTGCATGTGGTGGTGCTGGGCCTCGCGGATGTGGTGATGGCGCTGCATGTCGCTCGGGGCGCGCACCGTGGTGGGCTTCGTCCCCGCATCGAGGCCCGCATCCCAGATGCGGGCCTCGTCTCGGGTGACGGCGAGGGCGATGAGTCCAGTGGATTCACTCATAACGGACCTCCTAGTGCCAAGGTACTCACGTCAGCCCCACCCGTCCAAAACCATCGGCGCGCGTGTCGCCACGAACGGGCGAATCTCCCCGAGGCACCGACGGGCGGCCGGTGGCCGAGCCGAGGTACGGCGGAAGTCCACTCTCGGTTCGTTGCGGGACCCCACCAACCGGTGAGACCCCGGAGCACCACCTCTCTCCCGCGCTGACGCACCGCTGTCGCGTTCTCGCAGCTGGCCCGTCGCTACGACGAGGGCTGAGCACGACACCGCCATAGGTGATGTCTATCGGACTGCTCGTTCTCGGTGATTGGTCTCGAACGACCCAGTCGACGCATGCTGGCGACAGCAGGTGAGCAGGGGGTTCCCCGTGGACTTCGTTCGCTGGTTCGACGACATTCGCGTTTCCGACGCACCCGAGGTGGGGGGAAAGGGGGCCAACCTCGGCGAGCTGACGAGCGCGCACCTACCCGTCCCACCAGGATTCGTCGTGACGTCCGGGGCCTACCGATTCGCGATCGAGGGGGCGGGGCTCGCCCAGCGCCTCGCGCAGATCGCGTCGCAGGCGAACACGGCCACGAGCGCCTCGACCCGAGCCGACGCCGCTCGAGAGGCGCAGCGCCTCGTTCGCGCCGTCGCCCTTCCGACGGAGCTCGCCGCGTCGATCCTCGACGCCTACCGGCATCTGGGCGACGAGATCCGGGTCGCCATCCGATCCTCTGGCACGGGCGAGGACGCCAGCGACACGTCCTTCGCTGGTATGAACGTCACGTTCACCAACGTCGCGGGCGACGACGCGGTCCTCGCGCGAGTCCGAGACTGCTGGGCGTCCCTCTACGGCGAGAGAGTGCTCTCCTACCGCGCGACCCGAGGACTGACCGACGTCCCGGAGATGGGAGTGGTGATCCAGGAGATGATCCCCTCCGAACGCTCGGGTGTGATGTTCAGCGTCGATCCGGCGACGGGCGATCGAACGACGATGGTCATCGAAGCGGCCGTCGGACAAGGCGAGGTCGTCGTGAGCGGTGAAGTGGAGCCGGACACCTACGTCGTCGATAAGGACGGTCCCCACGTGCGCAGCGCGCGCGTGGGCGTGCAGGAGTCGAAGATCGTCCGGGGGCCCGACGGCGAAGATCTCCGCATCCCACTGACCGCCGACGAGGCGCGACAGCGCGTCCTTTCGGACGAGGAGGTCCTCGGGCTCGCTCGCCTCGGGCTCGCGGTCGAGGCCCATTACGGAGAGCCCCAGGACATGGAGTGGGCGATGGCCCGTGGAACGACTTACCTCGTGCAGTCCCGGCCCATCACCGCGACCGGCGGGGTCCCGTCGCCCGCTCCCGAGGCGGGACGCGTCCTCGTCCAGGGCCTGGCGGCCTCGGCGGGTCGGGCGACAGGGGCGGTGCGCATCCTCGAGACCGCTGCTCAGGGCGACGAGCTGATCGACGGGGAGGTCCTGGTCGCGCACATGACTAGCCCGGACTGGGTCCCGGTCATGCGTCGCGCGAGCGCCCTCGTGACCGACGGCGGCGGCGTGACCTGTCACGCGGCGATCGTCTCCCGGGAGCTGGGGGTTCCCTGCGTCGTCGGCGCCCGTGAGGCCACCACGATCTTGCGCACGGGCGAGGTCGTCACGGTGGACGGAGAGAAAGGCGTCGTCACCGCCGGCGCGCCCCCCGTTCCCTCGCGGCCTCCCGACGCGGTGATCGTGAGAGGGGCACCGGTCGCCGGACTCGCCGGCGCGTCGAACGTCCTCCCGCTCGCCACGCGGCTCTACGTGAACCTGGCCTTCGCGGAGAAGGCGGACGACATCGCGGCCCTCGACGTCGACGGCGTCGGTCTGCTTCGGGCTGAGTTCCTGCTCACCGAGGCTCTCGGCGGCGTTCACCCCCGACTCCTCATCGAGCGAGGGGAGGGGGCGACCTTCGTCGAGGCGATGGCTCGTTCCATCGGGCGCATCGCCAAGGCCTTCGCGGGACGACCCGTGGTGTACCGCTCGACGGACTTCCGCACGAACGAGTTCGTGCGGCTCGAGGGCGGCGACCGGTTCGAGCCCCACGAGGACAACCCGATGATCGGGTTTCGAGGATGCTACCGCTACGTGCGAGAACCGGAGGTGTTCCGACTCGAGCTCGACGCCCTGGCACGCGTACGTGAGGACTGGGACAACCTGGTCCTGATGATCCCCTTCGTGCGAACCTCGAGCGAGCTCGAGCGCTGCCTCGAGATCGTCCACGACAGCCCCCTCGGATCCTCGTGCCCGATCTGGGTCATGGCCGAGGTCCCGTCGGTCGCCTATCGCGTCGAGCAGTACGCCGCGATGGGCGTCTCCGGTGTCTCCATAGGGTCGAACGACCTCACCCAACTCGTGCTCGGCGTGGATCGCGACTCCGAGACCTGCAGCGAACTCTTCGACGAATCCGACACCGCCGTACTCGGAACGATCGATCGAATCATCGAGGGTGCCCGCCGTGCGGGCATCACGTCGTCCCTGTGTGGACAGGCGCCGTCCAACCATCCGGAGTTCGCCGAACACCTCGTTCGTGCCGGAATCACCTCGATCTCGGTCAATCCGGACGCCGTCGACGCGGCTCGACGCGCGATCTCGCGCGCGGAGTGGCGAATCGTCGTCGAGAGAGGACGGGCCCTCACCTGAACTCGCCGGCGAGTCTCGCCCTTGGGGAAGGGGGCCTCGGCAACGTTCGTGGGGCTCCGCCCCTCACGGGGTGATCGGTGACATGATCTCGATCATGGGTCGACTGAACACGGGCCAGCGGGTCGTGATCGTCATCGCCTGGGGACTCGCCCTCGCCGTCGTCGGCGAGGGCGTGCTGTCGTGGTGGGAGGGGGGCACTCAGCCCTTCACGGGGTGGGTGGGTTACGCACCCCTCGCCTCCACGGCGTTCTCGCCGCCCCGGCGAGTCCTTCATCCGTGGGTCCTCGCGGCCTACTGGCTGACCGTCGTCATCGTGTGGGCCGCGGGCGCCCTCACCGTGATGCGCAACCGATCGCGAGGAACCGAGCCCTCGACGTCCTGAGTGGCCCCGCGACCGACCGTTCGCGGGGCCGAGTGGTCCCGCGGCGAATCACTGAGTTGGCCCGCCCGACCCGATCGTGGGCAGTGGCTGTCCCGGAATGCACTCGTCGTGCTCCTGGTCGACGAAACCCTGCGGATCGTGGTCGACCCCGTGGTCGAGGCGCGCCTCCCGGCATCCCCCGATGTTCTCCCAGCCGTAGGAGAAGGCCTGAGCCTTGGTGAGGGTGAGGCCCCCGGAGAGGTTCGAGCCGCCACCGCTCGACAGGCCGACGCCTAAGAGCACCCCTCCCACGACGAGAAGCCCAACGGCGAGGATCACGACGCGTCGGCGAGTTCGGGGAACGGACAGGCTCTCCACGAGGGGCAGTGTAGAGGCTGCGTGGCCGTCGTCAGCCCGACGGGCTCGCGTGCTCCATCTCCTCGAGTTGCTGGTGGAGTTGCGCCAGCACGTTCGTTCCGCCACCCTCGTGCAGGGCGAGGGCCAGCGACATCCGGGTGGCGAACCAGTCGTCGAGGTGCGCCCCGAGCGAGAAGATGATGGCGCTCTCGCGCCCCGAGACGTTGAGGGTCACGGTACCCCGATCGTGACTGACGCCGACCAGGTGTCCGAGGACGATTTCCGTCGTCTTCGCCGCCCCACGGAAGACGAGACGTTGGCTCGTGATCGTCACGATGCCGTGGTCGACGCACGTGGGGACGGGATCTCCGGGAACGTAGTGGCCGCGGGTGGCGCCCACGCGGTAGCGAACCGAGCGCCCACCCACGTGGCCCACGGGAATGGAGATCCCCTGGCTGGCGCCCGAGTAGTGACCGGGTCCACGGCGCTCGGCGATCAACCCAGCTCCCCGGACCTCACCGAGGACCAGCTCTCCCGACTTCAGGATGAGCCCGTCGCTCGTGAGGGGCTGCGATCCGTCAACGGCCCCAATCAGAGACCGCAACTCCGCGAGATGGGCCGCGGCGGCCTCGTGCTCAGCCGCGGCGGCCTGCTCCGCCTTCTTCTCCCGATGCCCTTCGAACACGCGACCTCCCCTCGACTAGGTCCATTGTGCCCCGACACGGTGACAACCATGGTCCCGGGCCCCGCCTCGGTACCATGGCTCCGAGGAGAACCGTGCCCCAGATACTTTTCACGGCGTTCAGCAACCGATCCGACGCGGTCGAGCTCGCGAAGGACGTCGGCAGCCGCCTCCGCGCCGACGGCATCCAGTCGTCCCTCCACCTACTCGACGAGGTAAACGCCGCGCCCCCCGGGGCACCGAACCTGGTCGTCAGCCTGGGCGGCGACGGAACCTTCCTCAAGTCGGCTCGGTTGGCCCACGAACACGGCCTACGGATCCTCGCGGTCAACCTCGGTCGCGTGGGCTTCCTGCTCAACGTGCCGGCGAGTGAACTGCTCGATGACGTGCGCAGTGCCCTCGACAGCCCGCACGTCTTGGAGCGACTCGCCCTCGGGATCTCGCTGCCCGGGCAACCGGCTCCGGCCTTCGCGTTGAACGAGGTCGTCGTCGAGCGCCCCCACGGGGGACACGTCGTGCGGATTCGGTCCTTCGTGGACGACGAGGAGTTCCTCACCTACTCCGCCGATGGCGTCATGGTCGCGACTCCAACGGGCAGCACCGGCTACAACTTCTCGGCCGGAGGTCCCGTCATCGACGTCTCGCTCGACGTGATGGTGCTGACACCGGTCGCTCCGCACTTCACGATCGACCGCTCGATCGTCGTCGCGGGCGACAGCCTGGTGCGACTCGAGGCGCTCAATCACGGTGCCGAAGTAGTCGCCGACGGGCGCGTCATCGCGGGGCTGCGTGTGGGGGACACGGTGACGGTGCGGCGCAGCGAGCGTCCGGTGCTCGTGGTGGAGACCCGCCGCTCGCAGCTGGGCTTCCGGCTTCGAGAGAGTCTCCGCGAGGGACATGCCTAAGGTTCGACTCGTCGAGCTCGATGCTCACGGACTCGCCACCATCGAGAACGCCCGCCTCGAGTTCGACGAGGGCTTCACCGTCATCACGGGAGAGACGGGGGCGGGCAAGACGCTCCTGCTCGACGCCCTGGCGATGTGTCTCGGTGACGACCCCGGAGACCTGCGGAGCGCGAGTGCGCAGGACCTTCGCGTGGCGGCACTCTTCGTGAGCGAGCTCGGCGAGCTGTCACTCGCGCGCGAGATGACCGCGGCCGGTCGACTCCGGGGGAGTATCGACGGCACCGTGTGCAGCTCCGCCGCGCTGCGAGAGCGCGGGGGTGATCTCGTGACCGTCCACGGGCAGCACGACTCCCTTCGACTGCGGACCCGGGCGGCCCTCCTCGACCTCCTGGATCGTTACGGCGGGATCGACGCGGGAACGCTCGAGGCACTTCGACGTGAGCACCGCTCACTGGAACGCGAACGCCACGAGCTCGGTGGGGACCTCGACCGTCGGCGTCGAGAGCAGGACCTCCTCGAGTTCCAGATCGCCGAGATCGACGGTGCGTCGATCACCGGTCCCCACGAGCTCGAGGAGACGCTCGAGGAGCTGACCCGACTCAGCGCCCGACGGGACGCCGCGACCGCCCTGCGCGCCGCGGCCGAGGAACTCGACGGGGACCAGGGTGACGACCTCGCCAGCCGTCTCGCGCGCGTGGTCGCTCGGCTGCCCGACCTCGACGAGATCGAGCGTGTGCGCGAGGGACTTCGCGACGCCGTCGACGCCCTGCGTGACGGGGCGCGAACCTTCCGCGACGTCGTGGAGCACGACGAAGACGATCCGGGGGCGCTCGAACGCCTCAGCGACAGGGTCGATCGGCTCCAGCACCTCGTGCGCAAGCACGGGACGTCCCTAGCCGACGTCCTCGAGGCCGAGCAGCAGGGTCGGGCTCGGCTCGAGCACCTTCGGGGGGCCACGACGAGGCTCGCGGAACTCGACGACGCGATCGAGGCGTTGACCAGGGATGAGGAAGCGGAGTCGGCTCGCCTGAGGGCGGACCGCATCGCCGCCGCTGATCGCCTCGCGCGGGCCGTTACCCTCCAGCTGCCCCGGGTGGCCCTCCCGCTCGCTGACGTGAAGTGGCGCGTGGACGGTGTCGACGGATCCGAGGTCGCCCTGCTCTTTCGCCCGAACCCCGGGCTGCCGGCCGGCAGCGTGGCGAGTCTGGCCAGCGGGGGAGAGCTGAGTCGCCTCCTACTGGCGATCGCCCTGGAGACGGCCCGTGACGACACCGTCGCCATCTTCGACGAGATCGACGCCGGAGTCGGGGGGCAGGTCGCCCAGCAGATCGGGGACTGCCTGGCCGAGCTCGGGGAGCGTCAGCAGGTGGTGGCCGTGACGCACCTCGCGTCGGTGGCGGCGCGCGCCCGACGTCACTTCGTCATCGAGAAGGGAACGTCCGGGGGGCGCACGTCGACGTGGGTTCGTCGGGTCGACGGTGACGAGCGCGTCGGCGAGATCGCTCGGATGCTGGTCGGGGACCCGAATGCCCCAGACGCCCGTGCTCTCGCGCAACGTCTGCTCGACGCGACGCGTTAGCCCCGGACCGGGCCGAGCCGCCCGCTACAATGGGGGCCCGTGGATGATGCGGGGTGCCGATGACGAAGTACGTGTTCGTTACCGGAGGTGTCTCCAGCTCCCTGGGTAAGGGCCTCACGGCGTCCTCCCTGGGTCGGTTGCTCAAGTCGCGGGGCCTCAAGGTCACGATGTGCAAGCTCGACCCGTACCTCAACGTGGACCCCGGAACGATGAACCCCGGAGAGCACGGCGAGGTCTTCGTCACCGACGACGGGGGCGAGACCGACCTCGATCTCGGACACTACGAGCGCTTCATCGACGAGTCCCTCACACGCGTCTCCAACTCGACGACGGGATCCGTCTACTCCAGCGTCATCGCTCGTGAGCGTCGTGGGGACTACCTCGGTAAGACGGTCCAGGTCATTCCCCACATCACCGACGAGATCAAGGAACGGATCCGACGCGTCGGCGCCGGTGGTGCCGACGTGGTGATCGTCGAGATCGGCGGGACCGTGGGCGACATCGAGATCGTCCCGTTCATCGAAGCCATCCGCCAGTACCGCCGCGACGCCGGGCGCGACAACGTCTGCTACGTGCACCTCACCCTCGTGCCCTACCTCGCCCCGTCGGGGGAGCAGAAGACCAAGCCCACCCAGCACTCGGTCACCGAGTTACGGTCGCGGGGCATCCAGCCCGACGTCATCGTCTGCCGGAGTGACCAGCCGGTCTCGGAGGGCCTCAAGCGAAAGATCTCGCTCCTCTGTGACGTGCCCCAGCAGGCGGTGATCTCGGCCGTCGACGCCCCCAGCATCTACGACATCCCGGCGACCATGCACTCCGAGGGACTAGACACCATCGTCTGCGACACCCTCCGGATCGACCTCACCGAGCACCCGATCGACCTGTCCTCGTGGGAGGACGTGGTGCGGCGGGTCCACTCGACGACGCGCCGCCTCCGCATCGGGGTCGTCGGCAAGTACGTGACGATGCCCGACGCCTACCTCTCCATCGCGGAGGCGATTCGACACGCCGGCTTCGGGATCGGGGCGGCGACGACCATCGAGTGGCTCGAAGCCGAACGCGTGCCCTCGGAGATCGACGCCGCACGTCTGGGCCAACTGGACGGGATGATCGTCCCGGGAGGGTTCGGGGAGCGCGGTATCGAGGGCATGATCGCCGCCGCTCGCATCGCTCGGGAGAGTGGCATCCCGTACCTCGGGATCTGCCTCGGCATGCAGATCCAGGTCGTTGAGTTCGCCCGCCACGTCCTCGGGCTCAGCGACGCCCACTCGACCGAGTTCTCGCTGACCACCTCCGCTCCGGTGATCGCCATGATGGCCGAGCAGATGGAGGTCACCGACCTCGGAGGGACGATGCGCCTCGGGGCCTATCCGGCGATGCTCGAGTCGGGTTCGCAGGTCGCCGAGCTCTACGGGACGACCGTCGTCTCCGAGAGGCACCGTCACCGCTACGAGTTCAACGCGCGCTATCGCGAGCAGTTCGAGGCGGCCGGAATGCGCTGCTCCGGGACGTCGCCCGACGGTCGGCTGGTGGAGTTCGTCGAGTTGCCGGGACACCCGTTCTTCGTGGGCACGCAGGCTCATCCCGAATTCAAGTCCCGTCCGGACCGACCCCATCCGCTCTTTCGGGGGCTCATCGCCGCTGCCGCCGCCCGAGCGGAAGGCCGTGAGCCTCACATCCTCGACCCGGCCGCGGTCGAGGCGGCGTCGTGAGCTCGGGTTTCGAACTCGAGGATACGACGCCCCTCCTCGCTTCCTACGTCTTCGGGGTCGAGCGTCGTACGGTACGCCACGGTGACGAGACCTTCACCCGGGACGTCGTCACCCATCCCGGGGCGGTGGCCATCGTCGCCATCGACGACGATGGCCGAGTGGGCGTCGTGCGCCAGTACCGGGCACCCTTCGACCGCGTGACGATGGAGATCCCCGCCGGCACTCTCGACGTCGACGGCGAGGCGCCCCTCGAAGCGGCTCAACGAGAACTCGCCGAGGAGATGGGTCGCGCCGCCGCGGAGTGGCGCCTGCTCGGACGATTCATGGTCTCCCCGGGATGGGCGACTCAGGTGATGCACGTCTTCGAGGCACGAGGACTCGTCGAGCTGCCTCGCTCGCCCGAGGGGCCCGAGGAGACGGCGGCGACGACCGAGTGGTGGGCCCCGGACGAGCTCCGCGAGCGGCTGAGGATGGAGCCAGCCATTGACTCGACGATGATGGTCGGGCTCCACGTGGTCTATGGCTCCTTCTTCAGCGCCCCCTGAGCCCCTGCGCGACTTCCTGGAGTGGCTCGCCGTCGAGCGTGGTCGTGCTCGAGCCACCATCGACTCCTACCGCCGTGACCTCGTCCAGTTCCTACAGTGGTGCCGGGACGAGGGAGTCGACCCTCTCCGGTGCGGGGCCGACGACCTCGACCGATACCTCGCCACCCTCCGCGTGGTGGGTCGAGCACCCACCTCAGTGGCGCGATCGCGCGCCGCACTGCGGGGCTGGTTCGGATTCCTGCTCGCGGAGGGCGACGTGGCGGCGGACCCGACCGCGTCGGTGCGCCCGCCCCGCGTGCCTCGCTCGCTACCGCACCCGTTGAGCGAGGAGGTCGTGGAGCGCCTCCTCGACGCTCCCTGGGGGAGCGAGGCCCGCGACCGGCGCGACCGCGCCCTGCTCGAGTTCCTCTACGGAACGGGCGCTCGCGTGAGCGAGGCGATCGGAGTACGCCTCGAGGACCTCGACTTCATCGAGGAGACCGCCCTCGTGACCGGGAAGGGATCCCGACAACGACTCGTTCCCCTGGGACGCTCCCTTCGGATGGCCCTCGAGCAGTACCTCGCGCCCGAGGGCCGCTCAATTCTCGCGGCTGAGCCACGCACCTCGTACCTCTTCCTCAACAACCGGGGCGGACGACTCACCCGTCAGGGCGCGGACCTCGTCCTGCGTCGACGTGGTCGCGCCGTGGGCCTCGACGTCGCCCACCTCAGCGCCCACGTGCTCCGCCACTCCTGCGCGACGCACATGCTGGCCCACGGGGCCGACGTTCGGGTCGTCCAGGAGCTGTTGGGGCACGCGTCCATCGCGACGACCCAGGTGTACACGGCCGTCAGTCCGACCGCCCTGCACGCCGCCTACCAGTACGCTCACCCTCGAGCCCAGGGGTGAGCGTGTCCAACTACGTGTACTTCTTCATCGCCGTGATTCCCTCGATCGTCCTGCACGAGGTGAGCCACGGCTACGTCGCCTACCTCTTCGGTGATCCGACGGCGAAGGAGAACGGCCGACTCACCCTGAACCCCCTCCGACACGTGGACCCGTTCGGCACGGTGCTCCTCCCGGCCCTACTGCTCTTCGCGGGGCTCCCGGCCTTCGGCTACGCGAAGCCCGTGCCGGTCAACGTGAACCGGCTTCGCGACCCCCGGCGGCAGTCGCTGTACGTAGCCCTGGTCGGCCCCATGGTGAACATCGTGCTGTCGGGCGTCGGCTACGTGATCAGCGAGATCGCCCTGCACGTGACCTACCAGCTCTGGATGCTCCAACTGGGGGCGTACATCGGTCTCGTCAATCTGACCCTCGCCGTCTTCAACCTGCTGCCCATACCGCCCCTCGACGGTTCGGCGATCATCGAGCGATTCGTGCCGCGTCGACGACTGGCCGACTACTACCGGTTTCGCGCCGCGGCCCTGCCGATCGTGATGATCCTCGTCATCCTGGACGCCGCCGTCTTCCACGTCGGCACCTCGGCGCTGACGAGCCTGCAGAACTGGTGGCTCCACCTCCTCGTCTAGGGACGAGGCGTCAGTCCCATCGCCGCCGCGGCCGCTCCGTAGGTGCGGGCCGCGACCTCGACCGCCTTCTCGGCGCCCACCTCACGCAGCCGATGCAACTCACCGAGATCGGCGCGCAACTCCTCGTAGCGAGCGCCGATCGGCCGCAGCGCCTCGACGACCACCTCGGCCAGATCGGACTTCAAGTCGCCGTAGCGCGAGTAGCCCTCCGCCACCCGCGTCGGAGTCGTCTCGGTCAGGGCGGCGAAGATCTCCAGCAGGTTCGCCAGTCCCGGCTTCGCGGCCGGGTCGTAGCGCATCTCACCGTCGGTGTCGGTCACCGCCCGCTTGATCTTGCGCTCGATGGTCGTGGGCTCGTCGAGCAGGAAGAGGCAGCCCAGCGGACTGGCGACCGACTTCGACATCTTCCGCTCGGGCTCTTGGAGGTCCATGACGCGCGCCGCGACCGGCGGCTGAACTCCCTCGGGAATCGTGAAGACCTCGCCGTAGCGGGCGTTGAAGCGCTCGGCGATGTCGCGAGTCAACTCCAGGTGCTGGCGCTGATCGTCGCCCACGGGCACCTGCTGACTCTGGTAGAGCAGGATGTCGGCCGCCATGAGGACGGGATAGGTGAGCAGACCCACCCGGTAGCCCTGCTGGCGCCCGGACTTCTCCTTGAACTGGGTCATCCGCGTGAGCTCGCCGTAGGAGGCGACGCACTCGAGCAGCCACGACAGCTGGGCGTGGTAGGGCACGTCGCTCTGGACGAACAGCGTGGTCCTCGTGGGATCGAGGCCGCAGGCGATCAGGATCGCCAAGAGGTCGTCGCTCTGACGACGTAGGGCCGCCGGTTCGATCTCGAGGGTCAGGGCGTGAAGGTCGACGACGCAGTAGTAGGCGTCGGGACCCTGTGCCGCGACCCACTGTCGAATGGCACCGAGGTAGTTGCCGATGTGCATGGCGCCGGAGGGTTGGATGCCGGAAAGGACGCGCATCGGTCCATCGTAGAGGAGCGGTCGCGATCCTCATGAGTAGTCTGTCCGGGTGACCTACGTCGTGACGACGCCGTCGTTCAGCGGGCCCCTCGACGTTCTGCTCCAGCTGATCAGCCGTCACGAGGTCGACGTGGTGGACGTCCCGCTCGCACCGATCGTGGAAGAGTTCGTTCGCGTGCTGCGCGCGGAGTCCTCGCAGATCAGCGTGGACCAACTCTCGGAGTTCGTCCTCATCGGCGCGATCCTGCTCGAGATGAAGAGTGCCCGCCTCCTCCCCGCCGCCGACGAGGCCGAGCCCGACGAGGAGTTCATCGGGTGGGAGGAGCGTGACGTCCTGCTGGCACGACTCCTCGAGCTGCGCACGTACTCGGCCGTGGCCGACGCCCTTGCCCGCCTGTTCGAATCGGCCGCGCGGGCCCTACCGCGCCTCGCGGGCATCGACGACGGCGTCGTCATCACTCCGCCCGACCTTCTCGCGGGCGTCACCCCGTCGGCCCTGGCCCTGGCCTACCTCCGCGGCATCGAGGAGAAGCCGGTCCCGGTGGTACGCCTCCACCACGTCACCGTCGACGCGGTGACCGTCGCCGAGACGGTCGTCGTGCTCGCGGAACGCCTGCCACGAGCGGGCCGGATCTCGTTCCGTGATCTCACCGCGGCGCTCGAGACGCGTATCGAGATCATCGTCCACTTCCTCGCCCTGCTCGAGCTGTGCAAGCTCGGGCACGTCTCCCTCGGTCAGGGGGAGACCTTCGGCGACGTGGTGGTGGAGTGGCACGGTGGGGACGGGTCACTGGAAATAGGACGGGTCGATGTCTATGAGGGATGAGGGATCACTGGCGCAGCGGCTCGAGGCGATGCTGACGGTCGCCCTCGAGCCCATCTCGGCCGAGGAGCTCGCCGACGTCGCGGAAGTCGACGTAGTGGAGGTGACGACGACGCTCCGTTCGCTGCGCGACGAGTATCGCGAGCAGCGGCGCGGATTCCAACTGAGCGAACTCGCGAGCGGCTGGGTCATGCAGTCGGCCGCCGAGGTGGGTGAGTGGGTGGTGCGGTTCGCCAACCGCGACGTATCCCACCGTCTCAGTTCCGCGGCCCTCGAGACTCTGGCCATCATCGCCTATCGCCAGCCGATCTCGCGGGCCCAGATCGCCGCCCTGCGGGGCGTCAACGTGGACGGAGTGACGCGCCTCCTCGAGCAACGCGGCTACATCAGCGAGGTCGGACGCTCAGCCGGACCGGGTCAGTCCATCCTCTTCGGCACCACCGACCTCTTCCTCGATCGACTCGGCATCGCGCGGCTGGCCGATCTTCCGCCGATCGAGCAGTTCATGGCCCCCGCCGCCACCGCGATCGAGATTCACGAGACCCTCGTCGGCGACGGCGACGAGGTGGCCAGTGGAGCCTGAGCGTCTCCAGAAGGTCCTCGCCCGGGCCGGATACGGGTCGCGTCGCGTCTGCGAGATCCTGATCGCGGAGGGGCGCGTGACCGTCGATGGCGTCGTCGCCACCCTCGGGGACCGCGTCGACTCCGAGGTCCAGGAGGTCCGCGTCGACGGTCACCTCGCGCCCACCCGACCCGACGCCGTCTACATCCTGCTCAACAAGCCCGAGGGCGTGGTCACGACGGCCTCCGATCCCCAGGGCCGCACGATCGTCCTCGACCTCGTCCCCTCCCGGGTGCGGATCTTCCCGGTCGGCCGGCTCGACCGCAACACCGAAGGCCTGCTGCTGCTCACCAACGACGGACGCCTGGCGCACTTGCTCACGCACCCCAGTACCCACGTCGCCAAGGAGTACCTGGCCCGCGTCGAGGGGGATCCCTCTCCCGGTGACATCCGTCGGCTGCGGGAAGGAGTCGTGCTCGACGACGGGCCCACCGCGCCGGCACAGGTCAGTCGGGTGAGCGAGGGACTGCTCCGCATCGTCATCTACGAGGGGCGTAATCGGCAGGTCCGGCGCATGTGCGCCGCCGTCGGCCACGAGGTCACGCGGCTGGTGCGCACCCGCATCGGGCCCCTCCAGGACCCCACCCTCGCCCCGGGAACCTGGCGGACCCTGAGCGTCGCGGAAGTGCGTCAACTCATGGCCTCAGTTGGTCTCGCGCCCGAGGCTCCCTCTACGATGCCAGCATGACATTCGCCGCCGTACGGGCCATTCGAGGGGCCGTGACCTGCGACGTCGACACGCCCGAGGCCATCGGCGAGGCGACTCGTGAGTTGATGACCGCCATCATGGCGCGCAACGAGCTCCACCACGACGACGTGATCTCGGTCATCTTCACGACGACGGCGGACCTCGTGTCCGCGTTCCCCGCGACCGCAGCCCGGTCGGTCGGCTTCGGGGACGTTCCCCTCATCTGCGCCCGCGAGATCCCCGTTCCGGGGGCCATGGCCCGCTGCATCCGGGTCATGCTGCACTGCTCCACCGAGCGCGCCCGCGACGAGATCCACCACATTTACCTGCGGGACGCCCGGGCCCTGCGCGATGACCTCCCCGAGTAGTCGACGAGCGCACGTCGTCGGGCTGGGCCTGATCGGGGGGTCGGTGGCTCTGGCCCTACGCGACGCCGGATGGCGCGTGACCGGGGAGGATCGAGACCCCGACGCCCTCGCGACGGCGCGTGAACGAGGGGTCGTCGACGACGGTGGGCTCGACGACGACGTGGACCTCGTGGTCGTCGCCACGCCGGCGGGGTCGGTCGTGGCGATCGTCGAGCGAGTCCTCACCGCACTCCCACGCCCCGACGTCATCGTGACGGACGTCGCGGGCGTGAAGTCCCACATCGTCGGGAGCATCCACGACCCGCGCTTCCTCGGGGGCCACCCGATGGCGGGATCCGAGCAGCGCGGCGTCGCCGCGTCGAGGGGCGACCTCTTCCGGGAGTGCACCTGGGTCCTGACGCCGACGGCGACCACGCCGCCAGAGCTCTACACCACGCTGCACGGGGTCTGGCGCGACGTGGGTGCCCGGGTCCTCGCGATCTCGGCCGACGACCACGACCGCCTGGTCGCCATGGCGAGCCACGTGCCGCACCTCCTCGCGGGAGCCCTGATGAACGAGGTGGCCCTCGCCGCGGAGACGGACGCCGTGCTGCTCCAACTGGCGGCCGGGGGATTCCGGGACATGACGCGCGTGGCCGCCGGGGATCCGACCATCTGGCCCGACATCCTCGTGGAGAATCGAGAGGCGATCACCCGCGCCCTCGACGGCGTCCTCGCTCGGCTCGGTGCGTTGCGTTCAGCCGTCGGGGACGCGGACCGATCGCGCCTGACCGACGCCTTGTCCTCGGCGGCTCGCGCCCGCCGAGCCCTGCCCGGTCGGGCGCTGCGCACCGAGGAGCTCGGCTACCTGCGCGTCGGACTTGCCGACCGTCCCGGACAGCTCGCGACCGTCACGACCGTGGCGTCCGACCTCGCGGTCAACATCTTCGACATCGAGATCGCTCACGACATCGAGGGACTCGCCGGAACCCTGTTGCTCGCCGTGGACGCCACGGGCCTCGAGGTCCTCGCCGCGGCTCTCGTGGAGCGGGGATTCACCGTGAGTCGAGAGCGATGAGCCACGTCACGATCGACCCTCTGGCGTCGGCTCGGGGCCACGTGGCCGTTCCCGGCGACAAGAGCGCCTCACATCGAGCGCTCATCCTCTCGGCGCTCGCGGACGGTGAGAGCCGGCTGCACGGCCTCTCGCCGGGTGAGGACGTGCGGGGGACGGCGCGCCTGGTCTCCCGGCTCGGGGCGACCGTCCTCGATGGCGACGTCGGGGTGGTGCGGGGACCATCCGAGGGCCTGCGGCCGACGACGGACCCCCTCGACTGCGGCAACTCCGGCACCACGATGCGCCTGCTCGCCGGCGTCGTGGCCGGCGTGCCCGGACGCCACACGCTCGTGGGCGATCCCTCCCTCATGCGCCGCCCCATGGACCGCGTGGCGCGTCCGCTACGCGAGATGGGCGCCGACGTCACCGGGAGTGGCGAGCGGGAGACCGCTCCGCTGCGGGTCATCGGTCGACGACCCCTAAGGCCCATTGACTTCCGCGTCCCCATCCCCAGCGCCCAGGTCAAGTCGGCGGTCCTCCTCGCCGGGCTCGTGGCCGAGGGCGACACCGTGATCCGCGAATCCGTCCGCACGCGCACCACGACCGAGGACATGCTCCGGATCGCCGGGATCCGGGTGAGCAGCGAGGACGACGGCGCGGGTCGGGTCGTCGTCCTGCGACCCGGTCGGCCACGGCCCGTCGACTGGGTCGTTCCCGGAGACCCCTCCCAGGCGGCCTTCTTCGTCGTGCTGGGCGCTATCCACCCCCGTAGCGAGATCACCGTCGACTCCGTCGACGCGAGCCCCGAACGCACGGGTTTCCTCGACGTCCTCCAGCGCATGGGGGCGGACATCGTCCGCCACCCCTCGAAGAGCGGCGCGGGAGTCGAGATCGTCGCCCGCTCCTCGACGCTGCGCGCGACCGAGATCCACTCCATCGAGATCCCCTCGGTCGACGAGGTTCCCGCGCTGACCGTCGCGGCCGCGGCGGCCGCGGGGGTGAGCGCCTTCAGGGACATGGCCGAACTGCGAGTGAAGGAGTCCGACCGCTTCGCGGGGGCCATGGACCTCGCGACGCGGCTCGGGTGCCGAGTATGGGCCGATGGCGACGACTTCTTCGTCGAGGGCCGCGGTGACGCGTCCCGCTTTGCCCGATTCGAGATCGCTGCCGAACTCGACCACCGCATGGTCATGTCGGCCGCGATCGCGGGCGCGGCCGGGGCTGGTTGCGCGATCGCCGGAGCCGAGACCGTCGCGTCCAGCTACCCGCGCTTCTTCGACGACCTAGCATCACTTCGATGAACGACCGGGTCATCGCGATCGACGGCCCCGCGGGATCCGGCAAGTCGACCGTGGCGCGCCGGGTGGCGGACGCCCTCGGGTGGTCGTACCTCGACACGGGAGCCATGTACCGGGCCGTCACCGTCCGCGTCCTGGCGCTCGGTCTCGCTCCCGACGACCTCGAGTCAGTCGCCCGCGTCGCCGCGTCGTGCGTTCTCGACGTGGACGACCGCGTCATCATCGACGGAAGGGACGTCTCGGAGCGCCTCCGCGACGACGACGTCAACCTCGCCGTGTCGGCCGTCGCCGCCAATCCGGGCGTGCGGACTGCCATGGTCGAGCGTCAGCGGGCCTTCGCCCGCTACCAGACCCGGGGCACCGTGGTCGAGGGGCGCGACATCACGACCGTCGTCTTCCCGCGAGCGGGGCTCAAGGTGTACCTCACGGCGAGTGACGAGGAGCGGGCCCGCCGACGAGGGGACGAGGACCCGACCAGCGTGGCGCGTCGCGACGCGGCCGATCGGAGTCGGGCAGCCTCCCCGCTGCGCCAGGACGTCGACGCGCGCGTCGTCGACACGACCGATCGCACGGTAGAGGATGTGGTGGAGGAGATCGTGACGTGGGCGAAGACGCTGAGTTGATCCTGTCGACGGGGAAGACGCCCGTCTACCGGGCGGTCGCCGGGCTGCTGCGCGGGATATCGCGCCTCCTCTTCCGGCCCATTGTGGTGGGGGAGGAGCGCATCCCTCTCACCGGCCCGGTCCTCGTCGCACCGGTTCACCGCTCCAACGTGGACTTCGCCTTCACGCTCTTCTTCTCGCCCCGCAAGGTCTTCTTCATGGCCAAGCAGGAGCTCTTCGGCGTGCCGGTCTTCGGCAACCTGCTCCGCCAACTCGGGGCCTTCCCCGTCGACCGGGGGAGCGCGGACCGCGACGCCCTGCGCCTGGCCGAAGAGGTGCTCCGCCGGGGAGAGGCCCTCATCATGTTCCCCGAGGGCACGCGCCGCGAGGGTGAGACCATCGAGGACCTGCGCGACGGCGCGATGTTCGTGGCGAGTCGCACCGGCGCCGCCGTCGTTCCCGTGGGCATCGGGGGCAGCGACCGGGCGATGCCCGGTGGGGCGAAGCTCCCGCGACCGGCCCGGGTCTCGATCGTCGTCGGCGAACCACTCGAGCCACCCCGAGCGGAGGGGCGGGTGCCCCGTTCGCTCATCGCGTCGAAGACCGAGGAACTACGCGAGCGACTCCAGAGCGTCTACGACGCCAGCCGAGCCCTCCTCGAGCGCTCCTAGCGCTCTCGCCACCAGGTACCGAACACGACCTTCGCGTAGCGGAAGCCGAAGAGCCAGTTCTTGCCCTTCTTCGTGGAGCCCGCCTGACGGGGATGCCACACCGTCGGCACCTCGGTCGCACGCCAGCCCCGCTTGAGACACGTGATCAGCAGCTCCGCCGTCTGGTACTGCTCCTGACGCAGGCGATCGACGACGTCGGCCAGCATCGCGACGCGCAACGCCCGGTAACCGGTCGAGGTGTCGGTCAAGTTGGCCCCGGTCATGCGGTTCATCACGAAGGAGAAGAAGTGCACCCCGAGCTTGCGGAAGCGATCCGACGTCCGATCCTCGCCGAGTCGACGCGACGCGACGACGAAGTCGGCTCGATCCTCGAGCAGTGGCGCGAGGAGTTGGGGCATCTCCGCCGGGTCGTTCTGACCGTCGGCGTCGAGGGTGATCACGTGCTGGACCCCTTCGTCGATGCAGTACCGGTAGGTGACCTGCAACGCCACTCCGTGACCGAGGTTCACCGGGAACTCGATCACCTTGACACCGGGGTAGGAGCGGCAGATCTCGGCGGTGCGGTCTCGACCCCCGTCGACCACGACGAGGGTCGTGTAGGCGTGCCCGTCGATCGCGGGCGGCATCTTGTCGAGTACCCCGCCGATCGCGCCCTCCTCCTCGTACGCGCAGATCGACGCCACGATGGGCTCCGGTCGGAAGTCCGGGTAGTCCTCCCGGAACCGGGCCATGGCCTGGTCGATCGCGTACGCGCGCAGCGTGGCCAGTCGTCGGGCCTCGAGATCCTGCGTGGCCATACGAACTCCTTGTTGATCGAATCTCGCGCGACCCGCGGCCGCACGACCGGTCGATTCTACCCCTCGAGACGCGTGAAGCCCATGATCAGGAGTGATGCATCTCGAGGACGTCGGCCGCCCGGAGGTCCCGGTCGAGGGCGTCCTCGTCGACGCCGGCGGGGACGTCTAGGGCGACGCTGAGCAGTGTCGCCACGCCCCGCAACATCTCGCGCAGCTCGGGAGGAGGTGGGAAGTACTCGTCCTCGTCGGTCTGGACGTGCGTCACGACGCCCTCGATCGGGGCGAGCCGCTGGAGGACCTCGTCGACGAGCGCCTCGGGCGCGGACGCGCCCGCGGTGACCGCGACGACGCCCGTCAAGTCCTCGGGGATCTCGGCGGCGCTGTTGACGCGCAGCACCCGCGCCGCGCCCGCACTCTCGGCCACACTGGCGAGAGCGCGGGTGTTCGAGGAGTTCCCCGACCCGATCACCACCACGACGTCGGCGTGAGGGGCGATCTCGCGCAACGCCGCCTGGCGATTCGTCGTCGCGAAGCAGAGATCGCTCCGGGCGGGGGTCCAGATGTCCGGGTACTTCGCCTCGACCCTCGCGCGCACGTCGCTCCACTCGTCGAAGGCGAGGGTCGTCTGGCTGAGGAGCGCCACGGGACCGAGGTCCGCGGGCAGGGCGTCCACGTCGTCGGGCGTCTCGACCAGGCGCACCGCCTCCGGGGCGACCGCCATGGTGCCGACGGCCTCTTCGTGGCCCGCGTGCCCCACGTAGAGGACGGTGTAGCCCTTGCGGGAGCGCACCTTCAACTCGTGGTGGACCTTGGTGACCAGGGGGCACACGGCGTCGACGACCGCCCCTCCCGACCGGCGGGCGCGGGCGACGACGTCGGGGGCCGAACCGTGGGCGCTCAGCATCAGGGGCGCGCCCGCGGGCACCTCGGCCACGTCGTCCACGAAGACCACCCCGAGCCGACGGAAGTGCTCGACGACGTAGCGGTTGTGGACGATCTCGTGGTAGCAGAAGACCGGCGGGTCGAAGAGGCGCGTCATCCAGTCGAGGGCCTTGATCGCCTTCTCGACGCCGGCGCAGAATCCCCGCGGCTCGGCCAGGATCACCCGCTGCACCGTCACCGGACCAATCTACCGACCGGCGTCCATTTCGGGGCTCCCCGGTAGGCTTGACGAGTGTCCGGAGCCCGCATCGACGCCATCTCCCCGGGCTCGCCCGCGGACGGACGCGGACTGCGCCCCGGTGACGAGCTCGTGAGCGTCAACGGTCGTACCCCGAGCGACATCATCGAGTACCAGCAACTGATCGACGGCGAGCGCGTGACTCTCGTCGTGCGCTCGGCGGGAGCCGCCCTCTCACGCAAGGTGACCATCGAGAAGGCGGCGGGCGAACCACTCGGGCTCCACATCGACTCCGCCGTCTTCGACCGGATTCGCACGTGCGACAACCACTGCACGTTCTGCTTCATCTACCAGCTCCCGAAGGGTCTACGGCGATCGCTCTACGTCAAGGACGACGACTACCGCCTGTCCTTCCTCTACGGCAACTACACGACCCTCACGCGCTTCACCGAGATGGACCTCGAACGCGTCGTCGACGAGCGCCTCTCACCGCTCTACGTCTCGGTGCACACCACTACTCCCGAGCGCCGGGCCGCCCTGTTACGTAACCCCCGCGGAGCGACGAGCCTGCGCTGGCTGACCGAGATCCTGCGCGCGGGCATCACCGTGCACGCCCAGGTGGTCGTCTGCCCGGGCGTCAACGACGGCGACGAGCTCAGCACGACGATGGAGGACGTCCTCACGACGTACCCCGAGCTCGCGACGGTCGCCCTCGTACCGCTGGGCGTCAGCCGGTACTCCCAGGAGAGCACGATGCGTCCCCCGAGCCCCGACGAGGCTGCTCGGGTCCTCGACCAGCTGGAGCGATATCGGGACCTCGCGACGCGGGTCCTCGGACGACCCCTGTTCTACGCGAGCGACGAGTACTACCTCATCGCCGGGCGACCACTACCGCCGGCGGATCACTACGAGAGCCTTGACGAGGCGGAGAACGGGATCGGAATGACGACCGCCTTCCGTCGGGCCTTCCGGGGCGAGGGGGCGATGCCCGCCCTCGGCACCGGGTTCTTCCAGTCCGTCGACGGTGCTCCGGCCTGGGGCTACCGAGCCGCGCGCGCCGTCACCTCGACCCCGTCGGGCGCCGGGCCCGTCGTGATCCTGACGGGGGAGTACGCAGCGCCCCTGCTGCGCGAACTGCTCGACGAGGGCGGCTTCGCCGACGTGAGCGTGCGGGCCGTGCGTAACGAGTACTTCGGGGGGAACATCAAGGTGACCGGACTCCTCACGGGCGACGACCTGCGCCGGGCGCTCGCCGACGTGCCGGCCGATCGCACCGTGCTGCTGCCCGACGTCTGCCTATCCGAGGGGCGCTTTCTCGACGGCACCCCCCTCGACGAACTCGGCCGCGAGGTGACGATCGTCCCCACGACGGGCCAGGACCTCCGCCTGACCCTGGAGCGGCTGATGCCGCGTCTCGAGGTGTCGGCGTGAGCCGGCCGACCGTGGTCATCGCCGGGCGACCCAACGTCGGCAAGAGCTCTCTCGTGAACCGACTCTGCGGACGACGCGTCGCGGTCGTCGAGGAGGAGCGCGGCGTCACCCGTGATCGTCACGTCGTGACGGCGGAGTGGGGTGGGGCGTCCTTCGACGTCGTCGACACCGGCGGATGGCTGGCCCACGGGGACGACCTGGAGCAGAAGGTCTCGGCCCAGGCCGACCGGGCCATCCACGACGCCGATCTCGTCCTGCTCGTGACCGACGTCACCACCGGCGTCGCCGACGAGGACCGCGAGGCCGCCCGGTGGCTGCGTCGCACGGGTCGGCCCGTCGTGCTCGTCGTGAACAAGGTCGACGAGGCTCGCCGGGAGCCCGAGATCTGGGAGTTCCTCTCGCTCGGCCTCGGAGAACCGGTCGCCGTGTCCGCGGTGCACGGCCGGGGGGCGGGCGACCTCCTGGACCGCATCGTTCGCGACCTCGGCGAGTCCGCCATGGGCCACCCGGCCGACGCGTCACCGGCGGAGCCGATCGAGGAGACCCCGACCGACGAGCTCCGCATCGCCCTCGTGGGACGTCCCAACGTCGGCAAGTCGACGCTGTTCAACCGACTGATCGGCGAAGAACGCTCCGTCGTACACGACATGCCCGGGACGACGCGCGACGCCGTCGACACGGTCGTTGACACCGAGATCGGTCGGGTTCGCTTCATCGACACCGCCGGGATGCGCCGCCGGGCTCGCACCGAGGCGGGTCTCGAGACCTACGCGGTCCTACGGAGCCTCGACGCCCTGGACCGGGCCGACATCGCGATCCTCGTGATCGACGCCACCGTGGGGGCCACCGGCCAAGACCAGCGACTCGCCGAGCGCATCGCGGCGGCCGGGTGCCCGGCGGTCGTCGTGCTCAACAAGTGGGAGCTCGTCTCGACGGACCAGCGCCCGACCGTCCTCGGCGGCATCGCCGACCGCCTGGCCTTCCTCGGCGAGGCGCCGGTGCTCAAGATCTCCGCACTGTCGGGCAAGGGTGTCCACCGCATACTGCCCGCTCTCGGAGCCGCCGCCAGCGACTACGCCCAACGCATTCCCACCGGGGTGCTCAACCGGGCCATCCGGGACCTCCAGGCCCACCATCCCGCGCCGGGGGCGAAGATCCGCTACGCGATCCAGGGAGCCACCGAGCCGCCGACGTTCACGCTGTTCGCCAGCGGACGTCTGCCCGCCACGTACCTGCGCTACGTGGAGCGCTCCTTGCGGGAGCGCTTCGACCTCGGCTCAACCCCGCTGCGCATACGGGTGAGGACGGAGTGAGCACTCGCTGGTGCACCACGTGTGACCGCCCCGTCGAGGGCGAGGTGTGCGAGGTGTGCGGGGAGCCCGTCGAGGAGCCGTCGCACGAGCCGATGCCCTGGCGGTGGCGGTTCTTCATCGTCGCGACCGCGATCTACCTGGTCTGGCGCATCTATCAGTTAGTTTCGTGGCTGACTCGACGCTAGGAGGTTCAACGTGAGCGTCTACGCCTTGGGGGACCGAGTCCCCCAGATCCACCCCGACGCCTTCGTCCACCCCGACGCCACCGTCATCGGCGACGTCCGCATCGGTGCGGACAGCTCCATCTGGCCGCAGGCCGTCCTGCGGGGCGACTACGGAACCGTCATCGTGGGGGAGCGCACGTCGATCCAGGATGGTGCCGTCCTCCACGCCGTCGCCGCCTTCCCGACCGTCGTGGGGTCGGACTGCGTCGTGGGCCACCTCGCCCACCTCGAGGGATGCGTCATCGACGACGGTGCCCTCGTGGGGAGCGGATCGATCGTGCTGCACCAGGCCCACGTCGCCACGGGGGCGACCGTGGCCGCGGGAGCTGTCGTGCGCAACCGCACCGAGGTGCCCGCGGGTGCCCTGGCGCTCGGCGTCCCCGCCGCGGTGAGGTCCGACGCGAGCGACGTGGAGTCGATCGTCACCAAGGCAGCCCAGTACGTGGACAACGCCCGTCGCTACCGTCGCGAGATGCGACGCATCGAGTCCTAGGCGTTCGAGATCTCGACGAGCCGCTCGAGGCACTCTCCGGCCCGTCCCGAGCGCACCGACTGCGCGGCCATCTCGAAGCCGTCGGCCAGGGTGGCCGCTCGGTCCGCCGCGACCAGGGCCAGACCAGCGTTGGCGCAGGCGACGTCGAAGACGGGATCCTCTCGTCCGTCGAGGAATCGGCGGACCACCGTCACGTTGTGCTCGACATCCCCGCCTCGAATCGCCGCGACCCCGTGGCGACGACCCAGCAACTCTCCGGCGTCGATCCGTTCGCTGCGCACGTCATCGGGGCGCACGACGTAGAGCGTCGAGGGGCTGCCCAGCGAGAGTTCGTCGAGTCCGTCGTCGGCGTTCACGAGGATCGCGTGGGTCACCCCCCGGTTGCGAAGCACCTGCGCCATCGCGTCGAGGAGGTAGCCCCGCGCCACGCCGATCACGGCCCGAGTGACTCCCGCCGGATTGGCGAGAGGGCCGAGCACGTTGAACACCGTCCGGAATCCGAGGGCCCGTCGAATCGGGGTGAGGTAACCCAGGGCGTGGTGGTACGAGGGAGCGAACAAGAACCCGATACCCGCGTCGGCCACGCAGTGACGGACGGTCTCCGCGGGCACGTCGAGGCGTACCCCGAGGGCCTCGAGGACGTCGGCCGAGCCGACCGACGACGATGCCGCACGATTCCCGTGCTTGGCGACCGCCACCCCCGATCCCGCGACCGCGAGGGCCGCCATGGTGGAGACGTTCACGGTGTGGTGCTGGTCGCCGCCCGTCCCCACGATGTCGACGGCGTCGACGCCGAGGTCGAAGGTCGTGGCAGCCTCCATCATCGCGTCGATGAAGCCCGTCATCTCCTCCGGCGTCTCCCCCTTTACGGTCAGGGCCGTCACGAATCCCGCGATGAGCACGCCTTCGATGCGACCGGCCAGGATCGCCCCCAGGCCGACCCGCGCGAGGTCGCGGTCGAGATTCGTCCCGCGCACCAGCGGGCCGAGGATCTCGCGAGCGAAGTCCGCTCCGTCGACGATCGCGCCAGGGGTGTCGGACATGGCGACACGATACCCGGGCCGGGGCACCGCCCCCGGACCACTACGATGCGCCCGATGGGCGCCACCTACCTCGACGGGATCCTCGCGACCCACCGCGAGCGAGTCGCCCGGGACGAGCGCGCGTGGACCGAGCGGCTCGCGGCGCTCACGCCCCGCGAGCCTCGCTTCGCGTCCGCCTTGGTGGCCGGTCCGCACGTCGCCGTCATCGCCGAGGTGAAGCGTCGCTCGCCCTCGAAGGGCGAGCTCGCCCCGACCCTCGACGCCGTGGCCGTCGCGCGCGACTACGAGCGCGGCGGGGCGAGGGCCATCTCGGTCCTGACCGACCGCGACTTCTTCGGCGGGTCGCTCGACGACCTGGCGGCCGTACGCGCCGCCGTCGGAGTGCCGCTGCTGCGCAAGGACTTCCTCCTCTCACCCAACGACCTGATCGACGCCCGCGTGGCCGGAGCCGACGCGGTGCTCCTGATCGTGGCCGCCCTGAGCGACGAGGAGCTGGCCGGACTCGTCACCCTCGCGGGGCGGATCGGACTCGACGCCCTCGTCGAGGTCCACACCCTCGACGAGATCCACCGGGCGCTCGCCGCGGGCGCCCGGTGCGTCGGGATCAATCAACGCGATCTGCGCAGTTTCGCGGTGGACACCGACCACGCGGGAGAGCTCCGACGCCACCTGCCCGACGACGTCCTCACCGTGGCCGAGTCGGGCCTGCGTGACGCCGCCGACGTGCGGCGGGCGGCCCACCTCGGGTTCGACGCGGTCCTCGTGGGTGAAGCCTTCGTGGTGGCGCATGATCGTCGTGGTGCCGTGGCCTCCTTCGCCGCGGTCGAGAGGGGAGGGGAGCCGTGCTGACGGACCGCACACGCTGGATCAAGGTTTGCGGAGTGACGCGCCCCGCCGACGTCGACGTCGTCTGCGAGGCCGGGGCCGACGCCGTCGGAATGATCTTCGCGTCGTCCTCGCGTCAGGTGGGGATCCCCGCCGCCCTCGCGCTCTCCCGGGAAGCGCGTCACCGCGCCCTCCGGGTCGGGGTCTTTCGCAGCCAGGACGACGACGCCATCATGCGCGTTCTCGACTCCGTCGATCTCGACGTCGTCCAGATCCACGACACCATCACCCCCGAGTTCGCGGCCACACTGCACGAACGGCAACTCGCCATCATCGGAGCGGTGAGCGTGGGCACGTCCTCGTTCGCCTCGTACGAGGACGACCACCTCGACGCCGTCCTCGTCGACGGGCCGGTGCCGGGCAGCGGCAAGGAGCACGCCTGGACCGAGGTCGGTTCGCGCGACTGGCGCCGACCGGTGATCGCCGCCGGCGGCCTACGACCCCAGAACGTCGCGGCCGTCATTGCCGCACCCTGGGTGTGGGGAGTCGACGTCGCCACGGGCGTCGAGTCCTCGCCCGGGGTGAAGGATCCGGCCATGGTGCGGGCCTTCGTGGCGAACGCCCGACGAGCATTCGAGGAGCGTCAATGAGTCACGTCATGGGGAGCCCGGACACCGGGGGGCACTTCGGCGACTTCGGTGGACGATACGTCCCCGAAGCGCTCATGCCGGCCTGCCTCGAAGTGGAGGCGGTCTTCCGGGAGGCGTGGTCGGACCCCGAGTTCGTGACCGAGTTCCGCGAGACACTGCGTCTCTTCGGCGGTCGACCGACACCCGTCACACCGCTCGAGCGCCTCTCCGAACACCTCGGACTGCGCGTCTTCGCCAAGCGGGAGGACCTCGCGCACACCGGTTCCCACAAGATCAACAACGTCGTCGGCCAGGCCCTGCTCACCCGCCGGATGGGCAAGCGACGGGTCATCGCCGAGACGGGCGCTGGACAGCACGGCGTCGCCACGGCGACGGCCGCCGCGCGCCTCGGGCTCGACTGCACGGTCTTCATGGGCGAGCTGGACACGCAGCGTCAGGCCCTCAACGTCTTCCGAATGGAGTTGTTGGGCGCTCGGGTCGTTCCCGTCACCTCGGGAAGTCGCACCCTGAAGGACGCCGTCAACGAGGCCATGCGCGAATGGGTGACCTGTGTCGACGACACCCACTACTGTCTCGGCTCGGTCATGGGACCCCACCCGTTCCCGTGGATGGTCCGCGAGTTCCAGAGCATCATCGGTGCCGAGGCCGCCGAGCAGCTTCGCGCCCTCGGCGTCGACGAGCCCGACCTGGTCGTGGCCTGCGTCGGCGGAGGCTCCAACGCCGCGGGCATCTTCGCCGGCTTCGCCGACTCCCGCGCCGACCTCGTCGGGGTCGAGGCGGCGGGCGGCTCGGCGGTCGGCTCCGGGGTGCCGGGCGTCCTGCACGGCATGCGATCGATGATCCTCCAGGACGACCACGGGCAGGTGGAGGAGGCGGAGTCGATCTCCGCGGGCCTCGACTACCCCGGGATCGGCCCCGAGCACGCCTACCTGGCGAGCATCGGGCGCGCTCGGTACACGCGGGCGGCCGACGACGAGGTCCTCGACGCCCTCCGCCTGCTCAGTCGACTCGAGGGGATCATCCCCGCGCTGGAGACCGCCCACGCCATCGCCTGGCTCGTCCGCGAGGCCGCGTCGATCCCCCGTGGGTCGACCGTCCTGCTCAACCTGTCGGGACGTGGCGACAAGGACGTCGCCCAGGTTCGCACCCTGCTCGAGGAGCGAGCGTGACGCGTCTCGACCGCGAGCTGCGCGATCTGCGCGACCGGCGTCGTGCCCTGGTGCCGTACTTCATGGCCGGACTCACGCCGAACTGGACCCAGTACCTCGACGCGGCCGTTCAGGGTGGCGCCGACGTCCTCGAGGTCGGGGTCCCGTTCTCCGATCCGATGATGGACGGACCGGTCATCCAGGCCGCCGGAGTTCGGGCCCTCGAACGCGGCGTGACCCTCGAGGGGGTCCTCGACGAGCTCGCGCGAACCGATCTGGGCGTGCCCGTGGTGGTAATGACCTACTTCAACGTGATGCACTATCGCGGCCTCGAGCGAGCGGCGGGACTGCTCGCGAGCGCCGGGGTCGCCGGAGTGATCCTCCCGGACCTCTCCCTCGAGGAGTCCGCGCCGTGGCGCCGCGCCGCCGGAGCCCGGGACCTAGCGACGATACTGATGGTCGCCCCCTCCACGCCGCCCGACCGAGTCGCGCGCATCGTGGCGACGAGCCAGGGCTTCGTCTACGCCGCCGCTCGCATGGCGGTGACCGGACGGGCGAGCGGCGACGGAGAGGCGGCTCGAGTGGTCGCCGGCATTCGTGAGCACGGTGACGTGCCCGTCTACGTCGGCATCGGCATCTCCGACCCCGACCAGGCCCGCCACGCCACCCGCGACGCGGACGGCGTCATCGTGGGCTCTGCCCTGGTCCAGCGGGTGCTCGACGGGGAGAGTCCCGCCGAATTGGAGACGTTGATTTCTCGCTTCCGCCGAACGATTGACGAGGGAGCCCCGGAAGCCTGATATTTCGGGGGCCATGGGACTTAAGTCCTTTGACCAGGACTGACAATCTCGTCTTTCTCGTGAATAACTTCACATTCGCGTGCCGTTAGAAGCCGCGCTCAACGTCAAGTGCCGTGTTATATCAGTGATGAGCCGCGTACGTGCCGGCTCGAAGTGCACAACCAAAGTGGGGGTATTTCATGGCAGACGAACACAAGGTTGCCGATCCCGGCCCGCTCGGTCTGGCGGGTTTCGCGGCGACGACCTTCTGTCTCAGTAGCGCCAACGCGAACCTGTGGCACGGGGCGGGCGCGGCGGCGGCAGTCTCCCTGGCGCTGTTCTACGGGGGACTGGTTCAGCTCGCCGCGGGTATGTGGGAGTTCGCACGCGGGAACACCTTCGGGGCTCTCGCGTTCAGCTCCTACGGCGGCTTCTGGCTGGCGGTCTACGCATTCTTGAACTTCCAGAAGGGTTCGGGGGCGTCACTCGGCGTCTTCCTGCTCGCCTGGACGATCTTCACCTTCTACATGCTCATCGCCTCGACACGGACCAACACCGTGTTGATGCTGATCTTCCTGGTGCTGTTCATCACCTTCATCTTCCTCACCATTGGTGCCTGGGGAGCGGGTCACGCCAGCATGACGAAGATCGGCGGCTGGACGGGTCTGCTCACCGCGCTCCTCGCGTGGTACGCCTCGGCGGCCGGCGTCATCAACGACAGCTTCAAGAGGGTCGTGCTTCCCCTGGGTCCGCGCGGCTAACGTTGGGGTCACTGGTGGCACGCCACCGGACCCAACCGCCAACAGCGCCCGGACCATCGGTTCGGGCGCTGTTGGCGTCTTAGGGGCCCCGGCGGTACTGTCGCGCTAATGGCGATCACGCAGTGATCACGCCGAACACCTACTCACTCACTCGACTACGAATCCGAACGATCCAGGGGGGAACCCATGACAGAATCAAAGCTCGAAGCCTGGCTGGAGGAGACACGCTCCTTCGCCCCGCCGGCGTCTCTCGCGGCGCACGCCAACGCGCAGCCGTCGATCTACGACGAGGCGAGCGCCGACCCGGTCGCGTGGTGGCGCACCCAGGCCGACCGACTGACGTGGGACACCCCGCCGACGAAGTCCCTCGAGTGGGACCTGCCCAACGCGAAGTGGTTCAGCGACGGGACCCTGAACGCCACGGTGAACTGCGTCGACCGTCACGTCGAGGCCGGTCGGGGCGACAAGGTCGCCTTCCACTGGGTGGCCGACGTCGACGGCGAGAGTCGCACGATCACCTACCGTCAGCTCCTGTCCATGGTGAGCCAGGCCGCCAATGCCCTCATCGAGCTCGGCGTGAAGTCGGGTGACCGCGTCGCCATCTACATGCCGATGATCCCCGAGGCGGTCGTCGCCATGCTGGCCTGCGCGCGTTTGGGCGCCGCCCACTCGGTCGTCTTCGCGGGCTTCTCGGCCGACGCTCTCGCGAGCCGCATCCAGGACTCCGACTGCGCCTACGTCATCACCGCCGACGGAGCGATTCGTCGCGGCGCCCCCAGTCCGCTCAAGCCGGCCGTCGACGAGGCCCTCCAGTCCTGCCCGAACGTGAAGGCGGTCCTGGTGGTGCGTCGTACCGGTGCCGACGTCAACTGGGTCGAGGGCCGGGACCACTGGTGGCACGAGACGGTCGACCGCCAGAGCGACGTCCACGTCGCCGAGTCCTTCCCCGCCGAGCAGACGCTGCTCATCATGTACACCTCCGGTACGACGGCGAAGCCCAAGGGCATCTTCCACACGACGGGCGGCTACCTGACGCAGACCGCCGCCACCTACCACTACATCTTCGACGTGAAGCCGGAGACCGACGTCCTGTGGACCGCGGCCGACATCGGCTGGATCACCGGTCACAGCTACATCGTCTACGGACCGCTCGTCAACGGGGTGACCCAGGTGATGTACGAGGGACTGCCCGACTCGGGCGGTCGGGACCGCTGGTGGCGCATCGTGGAGCAGTACAAGGTCAGCGTCCTCTACACCGCCCCGACGACGATCCGCACCCTGATGAAGTGGGGTGAGGACCTACCGGCGGGCCACGACCTCGGTAGCCTGCGGCTCCTCGGGACGGTCGGCGAGCCGATCAATCCCGAGGCGTGGATCTGGTACCGCAAGAACGTGGGGCGCGACAACTGCCCGATCGTCGACACCTGGTGGCAGACCGAGACCGGCGCGATCATGATCACGCCGCTCCCGGGCATCACGGTCACGAAGCCCGGCGCCGCCATGAAGGCCTTCCCCGGAATCAGCGTCGACGTCGTGGACAACGACGGCAACTCCGTCGGCAACGGCGAAGGAGGTTACCTCGTCGTCACCGCACCGTGGCCCTCGATGACCCGAGGCATCTGGGGTGACCCGCAGCGCTTCGTCGACACCTACTGGGCCCGCTTCCCCGGCAAGTACTTCGCCGGGGACGGAGCGAAGAAGGACGACGACGGCGACCTGTGGCTGCTCGGGCGCATCGACGACGTGATGAACATCTCGGGGCACCGTCTCTCGACGACCGAGGTGGAGCACGCCCTGGTCGGACACCCGATGGTCGCCGAGGCTGCGGTGATCGGCGCCTCCGACGAGACGACCGGACAGGCCATCGTGGCCTTCGTCACGCTGAAGCTGTCGGCGGAGCAGGCGAACCAGGACCAGGCTCCCCTCATCGAGGAGCTGCGTCAGCACGTCGCCAAGGTGATCAGTCCCATCGCGAAGCCCCGTCAGATCATCCTGACCCCGGACCTCCCGAAGACGCGGTCGGGCAAGATCATGCGACGCCTCCTGCGTGACGTCGCCGAGAACCGCACCCTGGGCGACGTGACGACCCTCACCGACCCGACCGTCGTCAACATGATCGCCGGCCTCATGGGCGAGGGCGGCGAGGACTGAGCCCGGGCCGATCAGCCCCGGGGGCGGCCCCGGGGCTGATCGGCTACGAGTCGAACCCCAGGCCGAACGCGTCGAGAAGCCTCAGCCACACGTTGCGCTTGCCCTCGTGCGTGTCGGCCCGCTTGATCGCCGCTTGCGTGAGCCGGATGAAGATCCACTTGAAGGGCTCCGGGGGGAAGGGGAGGGGCTTCTTGCGCACCATCGCGAGGCCGGTCCGCTCGGTGGGCTCGCCCTCGAGCAAGTCGAGCATCGTCGCCGCGGCGAACCGTGTCGACGCCACGCCGAGGCCGGTGAAGCCCGCCGCGTAGGCGACCTTGTTGTCCATGGCCGTCCCCCAGAACGGGGAGAAGCGCGTGCACGTGTCGATCGCCCCGCCCCAGGCGTGGGTGAACTTCACGTCGTGCAGCTGCGGGAACGTCTCGAGGAAGTGAGCTGCGAGCGTGGCATAGGTGTCGGCGTTGAACTCGTACTCTCGGCGAACCTTCCCGCGGAAGTTGTAGATCGCGTCGTAGCCGCCCCAGAGGATCGACCCGTCACTCGTGAGCCGGTAGTAGTGGAACTGGTTGCCGGCGTCGGACACGCCCTCGCGAGCGCTCCAGCCGATGCGCTCTCGCTGCTCGTCGGTCAGGGGCTCGGTGACGAGGACGTAGTCGTACACCGGGACCACGTACTTGCGCACGTGACGCAGGACCGACGGGAACACGTTGGTCGCGAGAATGACTTGTCCGGCCGTCACGGCCCCGTAGGGCGTGTGGATTCGCACGGCGTCGTCGACGTCCTCGATCCACTCGACGTGACTGTTCTCGAAGATCCTCACCCCGAGCGAGAGGCAGGCTCGCTCCAGGCCCCAGACGAGCCGCGCCGGGTCCACCAGCGCGGTGCCGTCGGGGTCGAAGAGCCCCCCGTGGTAGATGGGGGAGTGAATCCGCGCCTGGACCTCCTCGCGGCTGAGCAGCTCGACGTTGTCGCCGAACTCATTGCGCAGGCGCGCCTCCTCCTCCATCTGGGCGTACTGCCACGGCGCGAGCGCCACACGGAGCTCGCCGGTTCGCTCCCAGTCGCACTGGATGCCGTAGCGCTCGATCGTCGCCTCGATCTCGGCGAGGTTCTCGCGTCCGAGTCGCTCGATGAGCGGCATCTCGTCGCGGAACCGACGCATTCCATTCGAGAAGCCGTGCGTCAGCGACGCCGAGCAGAACCCTCCGTTGCGTCCCGACGCGCCCGCCCCCGTCTCGTACTGCTCGACGACGACGACGTTGCGCTGGGGGTCGCGCTCCTTCGCGAGCAGGGCCGACCACAGCCCCGTATATCCCGCCCCGACAATGCACAGGTCCGCCGCGACCTCGCCCACGACCGCCGAGTGCGGTTCGGGCTCCAGCGGATCAGAATCAAGCCACCACAGTTCCGGCTGAACATCCGCCAGGTGCCGCAGGACCGAGGGACTCCTCTTGTCCATGACGTCTCCAACCGTTGGTTGGACTCACCCTCTCTGGACTTCCCCTTTCGCTCGCGATGCGAGCGAACGCCAGTAGTTTCACCAGCCTCTACGTCCATCCTACCGCCGCGGGTTCACCGCCGGATGGTTCGCGCCCGCTCGAACTGGACCGGCCAGTGGACGACCTCTCCCAGGGACTCGGCCGCGGCGAGCGGCCACCGCGGGTTGCGCAAGACGGCGCGCGCCAGCATCACGGCATCCGCGTCGCCGCGCTCGAGTATCGCCTCCGCCTGCAGTGGCTCGGTGATGAGTCCTACGGCACTCGCCGGCACTCCCGTCGCGCGAACGCGTCGCGCGAAATCCACCTGGTAACCCGGACCCACGGGGATGGTGGCCGTCGCGATGGTTCCACCCGAGGACACGTCGACGAGATCGGCTCCCGCCTGCGCCAACAGTGGCGCCAGAGCCACCGTGTCCTCCACGTCCCATCCACCCGCGACCCAGTCCGTCGCCGAGACGCGAACGAAGAGCGGCGTCGAGTCGGCGATGGCGCCTCGCACCGCCCGCACCACCTCGAGGAGCAGGCGCGTGCGGTTTTCGAAGGACCCGCCGTAGGCGTCCTCCCGGTGATTCGAGAGGGGTGACAGGAACTGGTGGAGCAGGTAGCCGTGGGCGGCGTGGATCTCCACGACGTCGAAACCCACCGCCGTGGCCCGTCGCGCCGCGGACGCGAAGGCCGCGGGCAGGGCCGCGACCTCACTGCTGGTGAGGGACCGGGGGTGGGGATACCCCTCGAAGGGGACCGCACTCGGTCCGACCGTCTCCCAACCGCCCTCGTCCATCGTGGCCGTCACGTGGTCGGCCCACGGCGCGAGCGTGGATCCCTTGCGTCCGGCGTGCGAGATCTGAATGCCCATCCGAGATCCCTCGCGGTGCGCGAACTCGACGATGGGACGCCACCCCTCTGCCTGATCGTCGCGCCAGAGCCCCGGGCAGGCCACCGAGATCCGTCCTTCCGGGAGGACGCCCGTGGCCTCGGCGATGATGAGGCCCGCCCCTCCCGTGGCGAAGGCGCCGTGGTGGACCCGATGCACTCGCCGACGACGCCGTCGACCGCCGAGTACTGGCACATGGGGCTGACCCACGCGCGATTGGGAAACGTCACTCCTCGCAGCGTGAGGGGGGAGAAGAGTTGCGACACGTCCGTCCTTCCGTCGCAGGGCAGCGTACCGGCTGATCACGGCCGGTTACGCCGCCTCGGTAGGCTGTGGCGACCTCGAAGGGAGTCCGCCGTGCGCATCGCCAACCTCAACGATCGGGCCATCCTGGTCCGCGACAGCGGATACGTCGATCTGGCCACGGCGAGCGGCGGGCGCATCGGCCCCGACCCTCGCGCCGTTCTCGCGAGCCTTCCCGCGGTGCGTGCCTGGCTCGCCGAGGCGGAGCCCGCGGACACCGAGCAGGTCTCTCCGGACGAGCTCGCGAGTTCGGGACGACTCGGACCGGTCGTTTCCGACCCCTCGCAGATCTTCGCCGTGGGGCTCAACTACCGCACCCACGCGGCCGAGATGGGCCTGACCCCGCCGAGCCAGCCGATGATCTTCACGAAGTTCCCGTCGTCGCTCACGGGCCCCGCCTCGAGCTTTCGGGTCCCGTCCGAGACGACGGACTGGGAAGCCGAGCTCGTCGTCGTCCTGGGTGCGCGGGCTCGTCGCCTGAGCGTCGACACGGCCCTCGATGCCGTCGCCGGCCTGTGCGTGGGTCAGGACTTGAGCGACCGGGGACTGCAGATGGCCGGTTCGCCCGCTCAGTTCTCCCTCGGCAAGTCCCACGAGGGCTTCGCGCCCGTGGGCCCGTGGGTCACGACGCTGGACGACGCCGGCAACCCTCAGGACCTGCGCATCGAGTGCCGCCTCAACGGGGCCGTCCGCCAGGACTCCTCGACGTCGGACATGGTCTTCACGGTGGCCGAGATCGTCGCCTACCTCTCCCACGTGGTGGAGTTGCGACCGGGCGACCTCGTCTTCACCGGGAGCCCCCCGGGAGTGGGCCAGGGGCAGCGTCCGCCGGTCTTCCTCGCTCCGGGTGACGTCCTCGAGACCCGCATCGCGGGCCTCGGAGCACTCCGCAACGTCGCGACCGCCTGAGGGTCGCGACCGCAGAAGTGGTCGGGCTGGGGAGATTCGAACTCCCGATCTCTCGGCCCCCAGCCGAGCGCTCTAGACCAAACTAAGCCACAGCCCGTGGGCTACCCATGATAGCGAGCGCTCAGGCGCCTCCATGATGTGCACCGTGGGGCTGGTCGGGATGAGTGAGCCACGCCCGAGCCTCGAAGAGGAAGGCGATCGTCTCGCCCGTCGCGCGAGCCTTGAGGGCCTCGAGGATGCGCTCGTCGAGCGCGTCGAGTAGTTCGTCCTTCGTCATCGCCTCTCCTGACCCAGTGTTCCGCGGACCACTGTAGGTCCCGGGCCCGACGAGGGCCTCGGTTATAGTGAGGCCGGGTCAGCGTCGCCCCACCGGTGACGCATGATGATGACTTCTCTCTTTGACCCCCTCAACTTTCGTGACGCGTGCGGCGTCGGCGTCGTCGCCGACCTCGCGGCCCACCCGTCCCACCGCACCGTCGACGACGCCCTGACGATCCTCGAGAACTTGGAGCACCGAGGGGCGTCGGGCGCCGACCCCGATTCCGGTGACGGCGCCGGGATCCTGCTGCAGATTCCCCACGCCGCCGTGCGAAGCTGGTTCGACGACGTCCTGGAGGAAGGCTCCTACGGACTCGCGCACTGGATGGTCCCTCGCGGTGCCGATCCCGCCGCCCTCGACGCCGCCGTCGCCGCCGCCGCGAGCCGGCTCGACCTCGGCGTAGCGGGCCGGCGAGTGACGCCGACCGACGGATCGATCCTCGGGCCGACCTCGCGAGAGAGCGAGCCGCTGTTCGTCATGCACGCCCTCGTTCCGCGCCACCCGACGACGCGACCGGCCCTCGAGCGCGCCCTCTACGCCCTACGACGCCTGGTGGAGCGCACCGTGGACGTCTACGGGATCTCCTGCTCGTCGCGGACCCTCATCTACAAGGGGATGCTCACCTCGCCCCAGTTGCGGCGCTACTTCCACGACCTCGCCGATCCTCGCCTCGAGTCGGCCGTCGCCCTCGTCCACAGTCGTTTCTCGACCAACACCCTGCCGAGATGGGAACTCGCCCAGCCTTTCCACTTCATCGCACACAACGGCGAGATCAACACCATCCGCGGGAACCGCAACTGGATAACCGCTCGGGAGACGACCCTGAGCGCCCCCGAGATCCCCGTGGATCTCGCCGAGATCGCCCCCCTCGTCACCGAGTCGATGAGCGACTCGGCGAGCTTCGACGAGGTCGTGGAGCTCCTGGTGCACGCGGGTCGCTCACTGCCCCACAGCGTCCTCATGATGATCCCCGAGGCTTGGGAGCGCTCGACAGCGATGGACTCCGCCCGGCGGGACTTCTACCGCTACCACGCCGCCCTCATGGAGCCGTGGGACGGCCCCGCGTCGATCAGCTTCTGCGACGGGACGATCGTGGGGGCGGTCCTCGACCGCAACGGCCTGCGACCGGCGCGCTACTGGGTCACCGACGACGACCGGGTCATTCTGGCGAGCGAGGTCGGGGTCCTCCCGGTGGCGCCCGAGTCGGTCGTGCGCAAGGGCCGGCTCCAACCCGGTCGCATCTTCCTCGTCGACCTCGACGCGGGACGCATCGTCGACGACGACGAGGTGAAGTCGGCCCTGGCGGCCCGCGCCCCCTACGGCGAGTGGCTCGACCACGAACAGCACTCGCTCGACGAGCTGCCCACGCCGTCGATCCTGCTCCCCAGCTACGCCTCCGTCCGCCAGCGCCAGCTCGCCTTCGGCTACAGCGACGAGGACATCCGTCTCATCGTGCGACACATGGCTCGCGTCGGTGAGGAGCCCATCGGCTCGATGGGCTCGGACACTCCGCCGGCCGTCCTCTCGACGCGGCCACGCAGCGTCTTCGACTACTTCAGCCAACTCTTCGCCCAGGTGACGAACCCCCCGCTCGACGCGATCCGCGAGGAGCTCGTCACCGCGACTCGCGTGACCATCGGCGGCGAGGACAACCTGTTGAGCGAGAGTCCCGCGCACTGCCGCCAGATCGTCCTGGCGTCACCGGTGCTCACGAACGAGGACCTCGCGAAGCTTCGCTACATCGACGAGAGCGATCGCGTCACGGGCTTCTCGCCCGTGACGCTCGACGGGCTCTTTGCGGCCGGGGGCGACGCGCCCGCCGGCGAACGACTCGCCTCGGCGATCGACGAGCTCGGCGAGCGCGCCGTCGCGGCGATACGTGGGGGTGCCAACCTCGTCATCCTCTCCGACCGCAACGCCACCGCCGAGCGAGCCGCGATCCCGAGCCTCCTGCTCGTCGCCTCGGTCCACCACCGACTCGTCGCGGAGCACCTGCGGACCCGAGCTGCGCTGGTCGTCGAGGCGGGCGACGTTCGCGAGATCCACCACGTGTCGCTCCTGCTGGGCTTCGGGGCGTCGGCCGTCTGCCCCTATCTCGCCTACGAGACGATCGACGCGCTCGTCGAGCGCGGCGAGATCGACCCGGCCGCCGCCGGGACGGGCCGCTACCAGTACGCGAAGGCGCTCACCAAGGGCCTCGTCAAGGTCATGTCCAAGATGGGCGTCAGCACCGTCGCGAGCTACGTGGGCAGCCAGCTCTTCGAGGCGACGGGCCTCGGCGACGACGTCCTGCGCCGCTACTTCCCGGACCTACGAGCTCCCGTCGGGGGAGCGGACCTCACCCGCCTGGCCCAGGACGTCCTCAGCTGGCACCGTGAGGCCTACCACCACCCCGACGCCGACCTGACCGACGCGGGCGAGTACCAGTGGCGTCGCGACGGCGAGATCCACCTCTTCAATCCCCATACGGTTCAGAAGCTCCAGCACGCGACCCGCACGGGTCGCTACGACGTCTTCCGCGAGTACACCCAGCTCGTCGACGACCAGGACCGGGGGCGAGTCACGCTGCGCTCCCTCCTCGACTTCGTCGACGCGACCGATCCCGTCCCCCTCGACGAGGTCGAGCCGGCCACATCGATCCTCGCGCGGTTCTCGACGGGTGCCATGTCCTACGGCTCCATCAGCGAGGAGGCGCACACCACCCTCGCCGTCGCCATGAATCGGCTGGGCGCCAAGTCCAACACTGGTGAGGGCGGCGAGGACGAGGACCGTTTCGACGTGAGCGATCCGCGCGAGAACCGTCGCTCGGCGATTAAGCAGGTGGCGTCGGGGCGCTTCGGGGTGACCATGCGGTACCTGGTGAACGCTGACGACCTCCAGATCAAGATGGCCCAGGGCGCGAAGCCGGGGGAGGGCGGCCAACTGCCCGGGACGAAGGTGTACCCCTGGATCGCCGCCACCCGCCACTCCACGCCCGGCGTCGGCCTGATCTCGCCCCCGCCCCACCACGACATCTACTCCATCGAGGACCTCAAGCAGCTCATCTACGACCTGAAGAACGCGAACGACGCGGCACGCATCCACGTCAAGTTGGTGAGCGAGCAGGGAGTGGGCACCATCGCGGCCGGAGTGGCGAAGGCCCACGCCGACGTCATCCTGATCTCCGGTCACGACGGCGGGACCGGGGCGGCCCCGCTGACCTCGCTCAAGCACGCCGGGACTCCGTGGGAGATCGGTCTCGCCGAGGCGCACCAGACCCTCGCCGCGAACGGCCTGCGCTCCCGAGTGACCCTCCAGGTCGACGGCCAGTTGAAGACCGGTCGCGACGTGGTGATCGCGGCCCTGCTCGGCGCCGAGGAGTTCGGCTTCGCCACCGCGCCCCTCGTCGTGTCGGGCTGCGTGATGATGCGGGTCTGTCACCTCGACACCTGCCCGGTGGGCATCGCGACCCAGAACCCCGAACTCCGGCAGCGCTTCACCGGTCGCCCCGAGTTCGTCGAGAACTTCTTCCAGTTCATCGCCGAGGACGTTCGCGAGATCCTCAGCCGGATCGGAGCGCGCTCGCTCGACGAGGTGATCGGCGACGCGACGCGCCTACGCGCGCGGACGGTGGACGACGCACGAGGGGTGGACCTCGGGCGACTCCTGGAGACGACCCCACCCGATCAGCGCCGGCGCACCACGGCCCAGGACCACGAGCTGGACGGGGCCCTGGACCACGCCTTTCGTGACGAGGCGCTCGCCGCCGTCGCCGCCGGGAAGCGGTTCGACTACTCGGGACCGGTCACGAACGTCCACCGGGCCGTCGGCACCCTCACCGGGAGCGCCCTCACGCGCGCCCTCGGAGTCCGACGACTCGAGGACGACACCGTGGTGCTGCGACTGCGGGGATCGGCGGGACAGAGCCTCGGCGCCTTCCTGCCCGCGGGGATGACGATCGAGCTCGTCGGCGACGCCAACGACTACGTCGGCAAGGGGCTCTCGGGCGGGCGACTGATCGTACGGCCCACCCCCGGGGCCCACCTCGACGTGCGACGCGACATCATCGCCGGGAACGTCATCGGGTACGGCGCGACGAGCGGCGAGATCTTCCTCGCCGGTGTCGTGGGGGAGCGCTGCGGGGTGCGCAACTCGGGTGCGACGATCGTCGTCGAGGGCGCCGGGGACCACGCGGCCGAGTACATGACCGGGGGGGTTCTCGTGATCCTGGGCCCCGTGGGCCGCAACCTCGCCGCCGGCATGTCCGGGGGGACGCTCTACCTGCACGACCCGGACGGGCGGGCCCACGACGTTCTGAGTGCCGGCGTCTACGAGACCGATCCCCTCGAGTACGAGGACGACGAGCGACTCCGTGGCCTACTGGCCCGCTACCACGAGGCGACGGGCTCGCCCACGGCCCGCGCACTGCTCGACGACTGGCGGCGGAGTCGGATGGACTTCCTGCGAATCGAGACCTCGGAGTACCAGCGAGCACGGGATGGTCAGCGCAATGGGTAAGCCCACTGGTTTCCTCGAGTTCCCGCGCCGTGGCCCCCGCACCCGCCCGGTCGAGGTGCGCCTGCGCGACTGGCGCGAGGTCTACGAGCCCCAGGCCGACGACGAGGTCGCTACGCAGGCGGCTCGCTGCATGGACTGTGGCATCCCGTTCTGCACCCAGGGCTGCCCGCTCGGCAACCGGATCCCCCGCTTCAACGACGCCGTCTGGCGAGAGGAGTGGCAGGACGCCGCCCGACTCCTCTTCGCCACTAACAACTTCCCCGAGTTCACGGGTCGCCTCTGCCCCGCGCCCTGCGAGTCGGCCTGCGTCCTCGGGATCGGGGACGCGCCCGTCACCATCGAGCGCGTGGAGTACGAGGTGGCCGAGCACGCCTTCTCGCGAGGGTTGCCCGTCGGGCCTCCCCCGGGCGAGGAGACCGGATTTCGGGTGGCCGTGGTCGGCTCGGGTCCGGCGGGACTCGCCGCGGCCGCCCAGCTGCGCGTGGCGGGACACGCCGTGGACGTCCTAGAACGCCAGGACGCCATCGGTGGGCTCCTGCGCTACGGGATCCCGAACTTCAAACTCGACAAGGCCGTCCTCGATCGTCGACTCGACGTCCTGCACGACGCCGGCGTGCGCTTCCGCACCGGCGTCGTGGTGGGGGAGGGCGGGACCCCCCTCGCCGACCTGCGCCGCACCTACGACGCCGTGGTACTCGCGGTCGGTGCGACCCGCGCCCGCCGCATCGACGTTCCCGGCAGTGACCGCGACGGAGTGGTGCTCGCCATGGAGTACCTGGAGGCAGCCAACCGCGCGTCGAGCGCGAGCACCGCGTCGGCGATCGACGCCCGCGCCCGGCACGTCGTGATCCTGGGCGGCGGCGACACGGGGGCCGACTGCCTCGGCACCGCGCACCGTCAGGGCGCCGCGTCGGTCACCCAAATCGAGATCCTGGACCGACCCCCCGACGAGCGACCGACCGATCAGCCGTGGCCCACCATGGCGCGCCTGTTCAAGACGACGTCGGCCCACGAGGAGGGTGGCGACCGGCTCTTCGCCCTCGAGACGATGCGCTTCGAGGGCGACGGACGGACGAGTGGGCTCGTGCTCCGAGACCGCCACAACGGTGAGGCGAGCACCCTGCGGGCCGACCTCGTGATCGTGGCGGCGGGGTTCCTCGGTCCCGAACTCGGGGTGCTGGAGGGGACGAGTGAGCGCACTCGTACCGAGCGTGGGACGATCGCGGTGGATTCCAACTGGCGCGTCCCCGCGGACGGGTCGGGCGCACCGGTCTTTGCCTGCGGGGACGGCGTTCGGGGACAGAGCCTGGTCGTGTGGGCGATCGCCGAGGGGCGCAGCGCGGCCGCGGCGGTCGACCGAAGCCTGCGCGGACGCACCGATCTGCCCGCCCCGGTAGCCCCGGGTGCCCTCTCCTGGTGAGGGGGGGCATTCCCGCTCGGTAGCATCGGGCTATCACGAGAGTGAGGGGGACCATGAAGAGCACCATGCAGGATGGGGCGCTGACGATCCGCGGGATCGTCGAGCACGGTCGATGGCTCTACGGGAGCAAGCGCGTCTTCACCGTGACCCCGACGGGGGTCGAGGAGGCCACCTTCGAGCAGGTGATCGAGCGAGCCGAGCGGCTCGCTCGCGCCCTCGAGCACCTCGGGGTCGGCCCCGGCGATCGCGTCGGCACGTTCATGTGGAACAACCAGTGGCACATGGAGGCCTACATCGCGGTGCCGGCGATGGGGTCCGTCCTCCACACCCTCAACATCCGCCTCTTTCCGGACCAGCTGGCCTTCGTGATCAACCACGCCCAGGACAAGGTCATCATCGTCGACCACACCCTCGTCCCGCTACTCGCCAAGGTCCGCGACCAGTTGACGAGCGTCCGGCACATCATCGTGCGCGGGCCCGACGACAGCGGAGCGCTCGGGCCGACGCTCGACTACGAGACGCTGCTCGCCGCCGAGACGTCCCCGTTCATCTTCCCCGACCTCGACGAGCGCGACGCGGCGGTCATGTGCTACACGTCCGGCACCACGGGTGACCCGAAGGGCGTCGTCTACTCCCACCGGTCGCTGTGGCTCCACTCCATGGCCTCGATGACGGCCAACTCGATCGGCCTGTGCGAGACGGACCGCTGCCTCCTCATCGTCCCCATGTTCCACGTGAACGCCTGGGGCGCCGTCTACACGGCCCTCTTCGCCGGCACCGAGCTCGTCATGCCCCAGATGTTCCTCCAGGGCGAGCCCGTGCTGCGCATGATCCGTGAACTGCGTCCCACGGTCTCGCTGGGCGTCCCGACCGTGTGGAACGACGTACTCCGAGCGGCCGCGGCCGACGCTGACGTGGACTTCTCGTCGCTGCGCGCGGTCCTCGCGGGTGGCTCGGCCGTGCCGCGGGCAATGATCGAGGCCTTCCGCGATCGCTACGGCGTGCGGGTGATCCAGGGCTGGGGCATGACCGAGACGAGCCCGCTCGCCGCCGTCGCGATCCCGCCGTCGGGTACCCTGCCCGAGCGCGAGATCGACTACGAGGTGAAGGCCGGCCGCGTCGTCGCGGGGGTCGAGATGCGTGTCGTCGCCGACGACGGATCCGTCCTTCCGCGCGACGGGCGCAGTATCGGGGAGTTCGAGATTCGCGGTCCCTGGATCGCCGGCGCCTACTACGGGGTCGACGCGCCCGAGCGGTTCCACGACGGGTGGCTCAAGACGGGCGACATCGGTACCCTCGATCCCGAGGGGTACATGGTGATCACCGACCGCTCGAAGGACGTCATCAAGTCCGGCGGCGAGTGGATCAGCTCCGTCGAGCTCGAGGGGGTCGTGATGGCGCACCCCGCCGTGTTCGAGGCGGCGGTCGTGGCGGTGCCCGACCCCAAGTGGCAGGAACGCCCGCTCTGCTGCGTCGTGCTCCGACCCGACGCTCACGCGACCGCCACCGAGCTGCGCGACTTCCTCGCCGCTCGGGTCGCCAAGTGGTGGGTCCCCGAGCACTGGACCTTCGTCGAGTCCATCCCGAAGACGAGTGTCGGCAAGTTCGACAAGAAGGTCCTGCGCGCCCAGTACGGGGCCGGCGAGCTCGCCGTCGAGACCCTGGCGTGAGCGATCTGGGGGAGATCGCCGACGCCATCGAGGACGTGGGGCGGCGGCTGGACGAGGCCATCTTCTCCGTCGTGCGGGCGCAGATGCGCGATCCCGGCGACGACGACGCCCGCGAGCTGGAGCGCCGCCTGGCGCGCGCGCGGCGCAGTCTGGTGAAGGCTGCCGCCCTGGTCCGCGACTCCTCCGACCTCGTCGAGTGACCGACTCGCACTCGGCGATCCGCCGGGCGGCGACGGCCCTCGCGGACGCCTCGAACGTTCTCGTCCTCACCGGTGCGGGGATCTCGACGGCCGCCGGCATCCCCGACTATCGGGGCCCGCAGGGACTCTGGACCCGAGACCCCGCCGCCGAGCGAGCCAGTCGCGCCGACGTCTACCGTTCCGACCCCCCAACCCGCCACGCGGCCTGGCGACGTCTCAGCGATCCGAACCGGACGCTCCCGGCGCCGACGCGAGCCCACCTCGCCCTCGCCCAGGCCGCCCGCGCGGGACGACTCGCCGGGATCGTGACCCAGAACGTCGACGGCCTGCACCGGGCCGCCGGCACGCCGCCGGAGCGACTCATCGAGATCCACGGTCGCCTCGATCGGACTCGCTGCCTCCGGTGCGGGGCTCGCGGACCCACCGCCCGTGCCGTGCGGCGCGTGCGGCACGGAGAGCCGGACCCGCGCTGCGACGAGATGCTCGACGGACGGCTCTGCGAGGGCGTCCTCTCCGTCGACATCGTGCGCTTCGGTGACGCTCTCGATCCGACCGACTGGAGCCGCACGGTCGACTGGTTCGCCCGGGCCGACCTGCTGCTCGCCGTCGGCTCGACGCTCAGCGTGCGGCCCGTGGCCCAGCTCGCCGACGATCTCGCCCGCGCGGGACGAGACCTCGTCATCGTGAACGCCGAGCCGACCCGCCTGGACGACGTCGCTCGCCTGGTCGTGCGGGGCGACATCGACGAGGTCGTCCCGTCGATCCTCGATCTCGGCGACTAGTCCAGGTCGTTGATCGCGTCGATCAGTCGACGCAGCTCGACGAAGCGACGACCGTCGAAGTCGAAGGACACCGTGGCTCCGGGACCGGCCACGAATCCGGCGCCACTCGCGAACGCCGGAACCACGTCCCTCAGCCGCTCGACCTCGTCGGGGCGCAGGGGTCGATCGAGGTCGATGGTGGCCCGACCGTCGGCGCGTCGCACATCACGGAAGTGGCGGTAGAAGTGCTCGATCGCGGCACGGGCGCCGTCGACGTCGTGGCAGAACGTCACCAGACGAGCGGCGTCGGCCTCGAGGTAACCGCCGTGGATCACCCCGTCGCGCATGAAATCCCACCAGTGCGTCCAGTACTCGCCGCCGGGCACGTCGATCATCACCATCGGAGCGGGGGTCGTCTTGCCGGTATGGACGAGGGTGAGGATCTCGAAGGCCTCGTCCATCGTGCCGATGCCGCCCGGGAAGAAGGCGAAGGCCCGCGACTCCTTCGTCAGGGCGACCTTACGGGTGAAGAAGTACTTCATCTCGACCAGGCGGGAGTCGGCGTCGACGTAGGGGTTCGGGGACTGTTCGAACGGCAGCGCGATGTTGACACCGAGGGCTCCGTCACGTCCCGCGCCCTCGGACGCCGCGGCCATGATGCCGGGTCCCGCGCCCGTGACCACCATCCAGCCCCGTGCGACCATCTCGGCCGCCAGGTGACGGGCCTGCTCGTAGAGGGGGCTGCCCGGGGTGACCCGGGCGGACCCGAACACGGTGAGCTTGGGGCGATCGTGCCACGGAGAGAAGACGCGGGCCGCGTCGAGCAGTTCGCGCATCGACCGCGAGGCGACCGCCAAGTCACGCACGCCCCCTCCGGCTCGCGCCAGGCTCGTCACGTCGGAGAGCAGGGTTCGCAGCTCGGCGAGCTGTGCCTCGTCGAGTTCGCGGGCCAGTCCGCTGCGGAGCAGGAACTCCTCGACCGAGGGATCCGTCACGGGCGGCCGTAGAGGGTGGTGCGCTGCACGAGGGGCCGCCCGAGCGGTGCGACGACCTCGGCCAGCGCTCTCGCGTCGAGCTCCTGGCCGTGAGTCGCACCCGCCGCCCGGGAGATGTTCTCCTCCATGAGCGTCCCCCCGAGGTCGTTGGCTCCCGACTCGAGGATGCGGCGCACCCCGTCGACGCCGAGCTTGACCCAGCTCACCTGGATGTTGTCGATGAGCGTCGCGTAGTGGAGGCGGGCGACCGCGTGCATGAGGAGCACCTCGCGGAACGTGCCACCCTTGCGGGACCGACCCCGTAGGAACAACGGCGTGGCCATGTGCACGAAGGGGAGGGGGACAAACTCCGTGAAACCCCCCGTCTCCTCCTGCAGCCGGCGCGTAACGAGCAGGTGGTCGGCCCAGGCGCCGGGATCCTCGACCGCGCCGAACATGATCGTGATGTTGGAGCGCAGTCCGACCCGGTGGGCCGCCCGGTGAACGCTGATCCACTGCTCCGTCGTGATCTTGTCGGGGCACAGCACCTGGCGCACGTCGTCGCGCAGGATCTCGGCCGCCGTACCGGGCAGAGTCTTGAGTCCCGCGTCGCGCAACCGCGCGAGGTAGGTCTCGAGGTCCTGCCCCGAGCGACGGGCCCCCTCGAACACCTCAAGGGCGCTGAAGGCGTGGATGTGCATCTCCGGCGACGCCTCGTGGACCGCGCGGACGACCTCGAGGTAGTAGTCACCGTCGAAGTTCGGGTGGATCCCTCCCTGCAGGCAGACCTCCGTCGCGCCACGCTCGCGCGCCTCCCGAACCCGCTCGCCGATCTGGTCCAACGTCAACAGGTAGGGCTCGCCCCGCAGGTTGAGCGAGAGTGGTCCCTTGGAGAAGGCGCAGAACCGACACTTGAACGTGCAGACGTTCGTGTAGTTGATGTTGCGGTTGACGACGAAGGTGACGTCCTCGCCCACCCGATCGCGCCGCACCTCGTCGGCGAGGGCTGCGATGGCGTCGACGTCGCCCCCGCGCGCCGTGAACAGGGTGATCAAGTCCTCGCGGCTGAGGGCGTCCCCCGGGGTGTAGCCGGTGAGGATCCGCCGTACGTCGGGGGTGGTCGTCCCCGTCCGACGGGCTGGCGGATCGGCGTCGGCACCCGCCACCCAGTCATCCTCGCGCCCCCGTCCCGTCGAGTCCGAGAGGACCCGCACCGGCGTGCGCAACGCATCGTCCAGGAACTCCGTCTCTCGACGAGCGTGCTCGGGGTAGATCGTGAGTCGGGGCACGAGGTGCAGGCCCTGAGCCTCGACCTCGAGGCGCAGCGTCTCGACCGCCGGCCAGGCTCGCTCGGGGTTCACGAAGTCCCGGGTCACGGGGGAGATCCCGCCGAAGTCGTCGATGCCGAAGGCGAGCAGTCCGGCCGGGTCGTCGCTCAGGTTCGGGGGGGCCTGCAGGTGGATATCCGGCGGGAGCAGCAGGCGAGCTGCCGCGATGGTCCAGCGGAACTCCTCCGGATCGGCGGCCGGTGACTGGGCCATCGCGGTTCGCGCCTTCGGCAGGAAGTTCTGGACGATGACCTCCTGGACGTGCCCGTGACGCTCGTGCGAGCGAGCGATGGCGAGCAACGTCTCGATCCGGTCGACCCGGCTCTCGCCGATCCCGACGAGGAGCCCCGTCGTGAAGGCGATGCCCAGCTCTCCGGCCGTGTCCAGGGTGGCCAGTCGTCGATCCGCCGTCTTGTCCGGAGAGAGACGATGGGCCGGCACGTCGGCGAGGGTCTCGAGCATCATCCCCTGCGAGGCCGCCACGTGTCGCAGCTGGGCGAGCTCGTGGGGGTAGAGCGCGCCGGCGTTCGCGTGGGGGAGCAGGCCGGTCCCCTCGAGGACCATCTGGGCGGCGGCCGCCACGTAGTCGACGGTGGACCGGTAGCCCCGCGCCGCGAGCCACCGGGCGGCGTCGTCGTAGCGCAGCTCGGGCCGCTCACCCAGGGTGAAGAGTGCCTCGGTGACGCCGGCCGCCTGGCCCCGGCGTGCGATCTCCATGACCTCGTCGAGGGGAAGATAGGGCGACGTCAGCCGCGCCGGAGCCTGGGCGAACGTGCAGTAGCCGCAGCGGTCCCGACACAGCTGCGTGAGGGGGATGAAGACCTTCGGCGAGTAGGTCACCACGTACCCGTGGTGACGGCGGGCAACGGCGTACGCGTCGGGCGCGAGCTCCGCCGCCCCCGCCGCGACCAGGTCGGACGTGTTGACGTCCCCGATCAGCGTCATGGCCGCATCCTAACGGCCCCGCCGACGCTCACTCGGCGCCGAGCAGCACGCGCGCCTCGTCGAGATCGTCGACGTCGACCACGGCCACCGGGCGTCCCGCCTCGCGCATGGCCAGGAGGTCCGCCCGGGCCTGGGCTCGGTGCAGGTCGTGGAAGCTGTAGTGACGGCCCTGAATCCGCTGGGGGGTGCTGCGCGGGCGCACGATCACCTGCACCGCGGCACAGGACGGACCGCCCTTGTGCAGTTGTCCCGTCGAGTGCAGGTACCGCGGGCCGAGGTTGGCCGTGGTGGGGCCGTAGGCGCGTTCGACGGCCTCGCGCAGGGGAGCGACCGCCTCCGCCATCTCCAGTGGGCCGTACACCTGCAGGGTCCTCAGCCGAGCCGGGGTCGCGAGGACGCGCCGGGGATCGTCCCCGCCGTCCTGGGGATCGTCCGCGCCGACGGCGAGGAGGCGAAAGACCGCCCTCTTCGCCGACTCCACGTTCGGCTGGTCGAAGGGGTCGACGCCGAGGCGACGGGCGAGTAGCGCCGTGAGCACCTGGTCGTCGAGCATCTCCGCCACCCGATAGGGCTCGCCGTCCCCCTCGACGAGGGGGACGTATCCGCGTCCCTCCTTCCCGGTGCTCTCGGCGACCAACTGCTCAAGCCAGAGGGCGCCACCCGAGGTCGCCGGATCGCCGTGGAGTCCGAACGTCCCCGTCCCGTCCTCGGTGGCGAAGCGGTCACTCTCGGCCCGCGCGAGGAGCTCCTCGACTCGAGCGCGGTCGAGCGGGCGGTGCACCGTCCGCAGCTCGTCGGGCGTCCACCCGCAGTAGAGCGCCGGCACCAGCCCGAAGGGGGAGAGGGCCGAGTAGCGGCCACCGGTCGCGGGATCACCGTGGACGACGTGCGCCCCGACGCTGCGACCCCACTCGTCGAGCGAGGTTCCCGGGTCGGTGATCACCACGACGTCGCGCTCGCGGGCGCCGTGGGCGAGCGCGTGGGCGAGCAGGGTCTGGGTCTCGACCGTCGACCCCGACTTCGAGGACGCGATCACGATGGCCGAGGAGAAGTCGGTCGCCGCCACGGTGTCGGGATTCGACGTGTCGAGGACCGCGATCGCGGCCCCGGGCCGCTCCTCGGCGTAGAAGCGCGCGGGCGACGAGGAGCCACCCATGCCGAGCAACAGCACCCGCTCGTAGTGGTGCGGGAGCTCCGCGGCCAACCGATCGAGCCACTCGCCGAGGTAGCGGTCGACGTGATCCAGCCAGCCGAGGGAGCGACGGGCCGTGTCGCCCACGAAGAGTGAGGGATCTCCCGCGAGCAGGGCGTCGGCGATCGAGCTCACGACACCGCCTTGGCGGCCACCGTCGCGAGGACCTCCTCGTAGGAGTCGACGAAGGCCTTCACCCCCTCGGCCTCGAGTCGGTCGGTGATCGCGCCCAGGTCCACCTCCTCGCCCAGGCGATCGAAGGCGTCGGCGGCGCGCAGCGTGGTCGGCGCGTCGCGCAGGAGCGACTTCTCGAAACGCCCCCGCTCCCCGGCGGCGCTCAGGGTGGCGTCGGGCATGGTGTTGACCGTCTCGTCGCCGACGAGACTGTCGACGTAGAGCAGCTCGTCGTAGTCGGGGTTCTTCACCGACGTCGACGCCCACAGCGGTCGCTGAACCTGGGCCCCCGCGCGCAGGAGTCCCTCCGCTCGCTCGGAGGCAACGACCCCCCGATAGGCCCGGTAGGCCGCGGCCGCCTGGTGGATCGCGGTCGTCCCCCGGCGGGGGTCCGCGGGCGACAGGGCCGCGTCCACGGCGGTGTCGACCCGGGAGACGAAGAAGGACGCCACGCTCGCGATCTCGGCGAGGTCGTGACCGGCGGCGCGGGCCTCCTCGAGTCCGGCCATCCACGCGTCGAGCACGGCGACGTAGCGTTCCACCGAGAAGATGAGCGTCACGTTGACGTTGATGCCCTCGGCGAGCACCGCCGAGACGGCGGGCAGGCCCTCGCGCGTCGCCGGGATCTTCACCATCAGGTTCGGTCGCCCCACGGCGGCCGCCAGCCGCCGCGCGGCCTCGACCGTCGCGACGCCGTCGTGCGCGAGCCGCGGCGACACCTCGAGCGAGACGAATCCGTCGAGGTAGCGGCGACGTCCCGACTCGCGCTCGTCGTGCGAGGCGAGGTGGACCGGGGCGAGGACGTCACAGGCGTCGCGCACGTCATCGACGGCGAGGGCTTCGAAGACCGCTTCGGCGTCCCCGACGCGACCGATCCGGGCGATTCGCTCGTCGTACGCGTCCGACGTGGCGAGGGCCTTCGCGAAGATCGAGGGATTGGACGTGACGCCCCGCACCCCGTCGCGCACCAGGCCGGCGAGCGTCCCGTTCTCCAGCCAGTCGCGCCGGATGTTGTCGATCCAGGGACTCTGGCCGTAGCGGCCGTACAGTTCGAGCAGTCGGGTCACCGTGCCTCCCACCAAGCGCGCACCCGCTCGCTCACGCCCTCTGGCGTGAATCCGAAGTGCGCGAAGACCTCCGGCCCCGGCGCGGAGACGCCGAAGCTATCAATGCCGATCGCGTGGTCCGCGTAGCGCGACCACCCGAGCGTCACCCCCGCCTCCACCGCGACGCGGGGAGCGGAGCCGAGGACCTCCTCGCGGTACTCGGCGGGCTGTTCGCCGAAGCACTCCCAGCAGGGGAGGGCGACCACGCGAGCGGCGATCCCCTCCTCCTCGAGTCGCTCCGCCGCCGCCAGGCTCAGGGCGACCTCGGAGCCCGTCGCGAGCAGGCTCAGGCTCGCCCCGGGACGCTCGCGCAACACGTAGCCGCCCCGAGCGGCTCCCTCGCGCGACGCATCCGCCGCCGCCCCCTCGAGCAGGGGCAGGTCCTGGCGCGAGAGGGCGAGGGCCGTCGGAGCCGGGTGGGGGTCACGGAAGAAGCCCTCCACCAGGGCGAGGGTCTCGTTGGCGTCACTCGGACGGACCACGTGCAGGCCGGGGATCGCCCGCAACGACATCAGATGCTCGACGGGCTGGTGGGTCGGACCATCTTCACCCACGCCCACCGAGTCGTGGGTGAAGACGAACAGCACGGGCGCCTCGCTGAGCGCCGCCAGGCGGACGGCGGGACGTGCGTAGTCGGCGAAGACGAGGAAGGTGGACCCGACCGGTCGGATCCCGCCGTGCAGGGCCTGTCCCACGAGGATGGCGCCCATGGCGAACTCGCGGATCCCGTAGTGGATCTGTCGCCCGCCCGGGTTGTCCCGGCCCTGCGTCCCGCCCTGTCGCAGCAGGACCCCAGTGTTGTCGGTCAAGTCGGCCGAGCCGGCCGTCAGGCCCGGCACGTGAGGCGCCAGCTGGTCCATGGCCCGCTGCAGGGCCTTGCGCGTCGCGACCGGGCCAGTTCCGAACGGCTCCACGGCGGCCCCGGGGGTCAGCGCACCGTTCGTCGCGAACTGGTGCCGCAGGCGCGCACCACGCTCGCCCGCCGCCACCATGTTCGCCTCCCACCGCGTCCGCGCGTCGCGACCCGACCCGAGGAGCGAGAGCATCTGCGCCGGCAGGTCGGGGTCGAGGGCGAAGGGCCGGTCCTCGACGCCCAGGATGGCCTTCGTCTCCGAGATCGCGTCGGCGCTGAACGGACTCCCGTGGGCTTCGCGGCGGTCCATCATCGTGGGGGAGGGGAATCCGATGTGAGAGCGGACGACGACGAGGGTCGGTCGGCCGACGTCCTCGCGTGCCTCCCGCGCCGCCGCCTCCAGCCGGTCGAGGTCGTGGGCGTACTCGCCGACTTCGATCACTCGCCAGCCGTAGGCGCGGAAGCGCGCCGGGGCGTCGTCGCGCAAGGCCAACTCCGTCGGTCCGTCGATCGTGATGTGATTGTCGTCGTAGACGACGATGAGCCGCCCGAGACCGAGGGATCCGGCCAGCGAGGCGGACTCGTGGCTGATGCCCTCCTCGAGGCAGCCGTCACCGGCGATCACCCACACGCGGTGGTCGACGAGGTCGTCGCCGTACTCGGCCCGTAGCACTCGCTCAGCGATGGCCATGCCGACGCCGTTCGCGAGCCCCTGCCCGAGTGGTCCGGTCGTGACCTCGACCGTCGGTGCCACCCCGCGCTCCGGGTGGCCGGGAGTACGAGAGTTCATCTGACGGAAGGCCCGCAGGTCCTCGGCGGAGAGGTCGTAGCCGAAGGTGTGCGCCAGTCCGTACTGCAGGATCGACGCGTGCCCCAGACTGAGGATGAAGCGGTCGCGGTCGATCCACTGCGGATCGGTCGGATCGTGGCGCAGCAGTCGAGAGAAGAGCATGACCCCCAGGGGCGCGAGTGCCATCGCCGTGCCCGAGTGGCCCGACTTCGCGTGGGCCGGAGCATCCATCGCCAGTGCGGCAATCTGTCGAATCGCCCGACCTTCGAGGTCAGTGGCGCCGGGGAAAAGTGCGTCGGCCATGCCTACGACAGTACTGAACCCGTCCCCCCGGACCGACCCCCCGATAGCCTCGAGGTGTGATCCAGGTGCCGCCGAACTGCGACCTCACGCTCGGGCTCACTCGGGTCGAGTCGGCGGAGGAGGGGACGAGCGTCTGGCGGGCGCGAGTCGACGAACGCTTCGCCAATCCGGCCGGCCTCGTCCAGGGCGGATTCCTCGCCGCGATCGCCGACTCGGCGATGGGCGCCGCCGCCGTCACGGCGGCCTCGGGTCGCGTGTTCGTCGCCAACACCGACCTGCGCATCTCGTTCCTCCGAGCGGTGCACCCGGGCGACGAGATCGTCTGCACGGCCCGAGTCGTTCGGGCGGGACGCCACGTGACCGTGGTCGAGGCGCGCTGCACCGACGAGTCCGGGCGCCTCCTCGCGACCGCGAGCTCGACGTACCTCTCGCGCGAGCGCGCTGAGTAGGCTGAGGACTGTGGACACGCCCACCTGGCGCCGGCTGATTCGCGGGGCGACCATTCGTCGCGACGCCCAGGACGCGAAGGACGCCCTCCTGCGCTACCTCCGTGAGGAGACGGTGGCGCCCCTCACGGCCGTCGCCCGCTTCGCGGCGTTCGGATTCCTCGGCAGCATCCTCGTCGGCTTCGGACTGCTCATGCTGCTCATCGGGCTGCTCCGATTCCTCCAATCCTTCTCGGTCCTCAACGGGTCGCTCTCCTGGATCCCGTACCTGGCGGTCGCGATCGCCGCCATCCTCGTGCTCGCGATCACCGCCTGGCGCATCGTGGCCGACGCGTCGGTGCGGCGCCGACTGAAGGACGACGCGTCGTGACCTCGTCGGCCCGCCACGACCTCGAGAAGGCCGTGCGCGCGATCGTTCCGGCTCAGCCACCGACGCTGCGCGACGACCCGGTCAACGTCGCCCTGGCGGGCGCGGGCGGCACCCTGCTCGGATTCGTCTGGGGTTTCTGGCGCGGACGGCGTCGTCGTCGTGCCGCGGCCAAGCGATGATCGTCCGGCGGCTGCTGCGAACCGCCTTCGGCGTGGTCGGTGGGCGCTCGATCGTGCTGCGCTCCTCGCGCTGGGCCCTGGTGGCCGGCGTGGTCGGCGCCCTGCGCCTCCTCGACGCCGCCACGCGGCGCCGCGGGGCGCGATCGTGAGGGAACTCCTCGGCGTCGGCGAGCGAGTCATGCTGATCGACGCCAAGGATCGCCGGTATCTGGTGACCCTGCGCGAGGGCGCCTCGTTCCACACGCACGCCGGGATCCTCCCGCACGACGACATCATCGGGCGTCCCGAGGGATCGACCATCCGTACGGGGGAGCGCCGGTTCCTGGTCGTGCGCCCGACTCTGGCCGACGTCGTCCTGAAGATGCCGCGAGGGGCCCAGGTCATCTATCCGAAGGACCTCGGGGCGATCCTCCTGCAGGCCGACATCGCCCCGGGACACGAAGTGCTCGAGGCGGGCGTGGGCTCGGGAGCCCTCTCGATGACCCTGCTGCGCGCCGGCGCGCGCGTCACCGCCTACGAGATCCGCGAGGAGTTCGCCCAGACCGCGCGCACCAACGTCACGTCGATGCTGGGCGAGGACGTCGCCTACGACATCCACATCCGTGACGTCACCGCCGGCATCGAGCACGGTCCGTTCGACCGCATCGTCCTCGACATGCCCGAACCGTGGCTCGTCGTCCCTCACGCGGTCCGCGCCTTGCGTCCCGGTGGCGTCTTCCTCGCCTACCTGCCGACGATCAATCAGGTCCAGCAGTTGCGACTGGCCCTCGCCGAGCACCCGTTCGCACTCGCCGAGTCGGTGGAGATCCTCCGGCGGACCTGGCACGTCGAGGCCCGCTCGGTACGCCCGGACCACCGCATGGTGGCGCACACCGGGTTCCTCACTTCCGCCCGGCGCGTCGCCGACGAGTGACGCGAGCGGTCAGTCCCGCTCGATGAAGATGCACTCCCCGGGGCACTCCTCGGAGGCCTCGGTCACCGCGTCCTCGAGCTCGGCCGGCACCACCGCGACGCCCTGGGCCCCACCGGGGCTGCTCAACACCTGGTCGCCCTGCTTCACGTAGGCCAGGCCGTCGTCCAGCAGCGTGAACACCGGTGGACAGATCTCCTCGCAGAGACCATCCCCGGTGCACAGGTCCTGATCGATCCACACCTTCATGCCAACGTCCTCCTGGGCACCCTTGGGCAGCCACTCTAGTGGCCCCACCGCCCGCGGCCGCTCCTCACGTCGGAGAGGCCCGGTCTAGGGTGACGTCATGGAACGCCGTGACCACCGCGACGACCCCTCTCACGAGCCCATCCCGGCGTGGACCGCCGAGGCCGCGACCGAGCGACGACGCCTCGACGCCCTCGAGGAGCAGCTGCGCGAGACCCGGTCCCTGCTCGCTCAGGCCCGTTCGAACAACGAGAAGCTGACGATCACGATCCAGCAGACGCGCGACCAGATCGCCGCGCTGCGCGATGAGGTCGAGAAGCTCACCCAGCCGCCCGCCGTCTACGGGACCTTCGTCAACTTCAACGACGACAGCACGGTCGACATCTACGCCTCCGGTCGCAAGATGCGCGTGGCCGTGAACCCGAGCGTGGACGTCACGAGCGTCGCCCGGGGCGACGAGGTCGTCCTCAACGAGTCCTTCACGGTCGTGGCCGTTCGCCAGCCCGACGGGCAGGGCGAGGTGGTGACCGTGAAGGAGGTCCTCGACGAGCGGCGCGTGATCATCTACGCGCGCGCCGACGAGGAGCGCGTCGTCGAGCTGGCCGACGCCCTGCGAGACGTGCGCCTGCGCAGCGGTGACAGCCTGCTCTTCGATGCCCGGTCGAACCTCCTCGTCGAGCGACTTCCGCGTCAGGAGGCCGAGACCCTCATCCTCGAGGAGGTCCCCGAGGTCTCCTACGAGGACGTCGGGGGGCTCGACGACCAGATCGAGCTGATCACCGACGCCGTGGAGCTGCCGTACCTGCACCGATCGCTCTTCACCGACTACGAGCTGCCCGCGCCCAAGGGCATCCTGCTCTACGGCCCCCCGGGGTGCGGCAAGACCCTCATCGCGAAGGCCGTGGCCCACTCCTTGTCCCAGAAGGTCGCCCAACTGCGCGGGGACGCGCACGCCCGCTCGTACTTCTTGAACATCAAGGGACCCGAGCTGCTCAACAAGTACGTGGGCGAGACCGAGCGCCAGATCCGCCTCGTCTTCCAGCGGGCCCGGGAGAAGGCCGAGGAGGGCGTCCCGGTAATCGTCTTCTTCGACGAGATGGACTCCCTGTTCCGCACGCGCGGTACCGGGATCAGCTCGGACATGGAGTCGACCATCGTCCCCCAGCTCCTCGCCGAGATCGACGGCGTCGAATCGCTGCGCGACGTGATCATCATCGGTGCCACGAACCGTGAGGACCTGATCGACCCAGCCATCCTGCGCCCCGGCCGGCTCGACGTGAAGATCAAGATCGAGCGGCCCGACGAGACCGCCGCGGCCCAGATCTTCGAGCGGTACCTGCACGCCGACCTCCCGCTCGACCCCGACTTCGTCGTCGAGCGCGGCGGGGGGGACCGCGACAAGGCCGTGCGCGTCCTGATCGAGGAGGCCGTGGCGGCCCTCTACCGGATCGACGACGACAACCGCTTCCTCGAGGTCACCTACCAGGGCGGCGACAAGGAAGTCCTGTACTTCAAGGACTTCGCGTCGGGCGCGATGATCGAGAACGTGGTCCGTCGCGCGAAGAAGACAGCCGTCAAGCGCGAGATCGCGACCGGTCACCGTGGACTGCGGCCCGCGGACCTGCTCTCGTCGATGCGTCAGGAGTTCCGCGAGAACGAGGATCTGCCCAACACGACGAACCCCGACGACTGGGCCCGCATCTCGGGCAAAAAGGGCGAGCGGATCGTCTTCATCCGGACGCTGATCAACCGCGACGCCGCCGAGCCCACCGGCGGCCGCTCGATCCAGCACGTCGGCACGGGTCAGTACCTCTAGCGCATGGCCCTCGAGAAGGTCCTCGGCATCGAGACCGAGTACGGGGTGGTCGGGGGACCGGATCGCGATCCCATCACCGCCTCGAGCCTCGTGGTCTCGGCCTACGCCCGCCGCGGCGAGCGGGTCGACTGGGACTTCGAGGCCGAGTCCCCGGACATCGACGCGCGGGGCCTCGGCCGGCGCGGCAGCCTGGCCCCGGTCGTCGAGACCCAGCTCGCGAACGCGGTGCTGAGCAATGGGGCCCGGCTCTACGTGGATCACGCCCATCCCGAGTACTCCTCGCCCGAGTGTCGCACCCCGCTCGAGGCGACCCTCTTCGACCTCGCCGGCGAGGAGATCCTGCGTCGCGCGCAACGAGTCGCCAATGAGGGACTCGACGGCGCGAGTGCGATCACCGTCTACAAGAACAACTCCGACGGCAAGGGCAACTCCTACGGAACCCACGAGAACTACCTCGTGGCGCGCGAGGTGCCCTTCCCCGACCTCGTACGAACCATGGTCCCGCACTTCGTCTCGCGTCAGGTGATCCTCGGGGCGGGCAAGGTCGGGGCCGAGACCGAGGCCGGACAGCGCCTCGACCCCGCCTTCCAGATCAGCCAGCGGGCGGAGTTCTTCGAAGAGGTCGTGGGCCTCGAGACGACCCTGCGTCGGCCCATCGTCAATACCCGCGACGAGCCCCACGGGGACGCCGAGCGATTCCGCCGCCTCCACGTGATCATCGGCGACGCGAACCGCAGCGCTACGGCGACCTTCGTGAAGCTCGGAGCGACGGCCCTCCTGCTGGCCCTGCTCGAGGACGACGGACCGGACGCCTTTCCGCCCCCCCCGAGCTCGCCGGTACGGGCCGTGCGCGTCATCGCGTCCGACCCGACGCTGCGTGCCGTCGTCGAGCTCGAGGACGGACGTCGCGTGACGGGCTGGGACCTCCAGGACGCGCTCTACGCGGCGGCCGCCCGCTACGTCTCCCGGGGCGGGGGAGCGGCCGTCGCCGAAGAGGACGAGGTCGCCGCCGTGCTGCGGGAGTGGCGCGAGATGCTCGACGGGGTCCGCGACGACCCCGATCGCGTCGCCGACCGCGTGGACTGGGTCGCCAAACGGCGCCTCGTGGAGGGGTACCGCGAGCGTTACGGCCTCGCGGTGACCGACGCGCGTCTGCGGGCGATCGACTTGCAGTACCACGACCTGCGCCCCGAGCGCTCCCTCTCGGATCGGGTCGGCCTGCGTCCCCTCGTCGACGCGGCCGCCGTCGAGCGGGCCGTCAACGAGCCCCCGGACTCGACCCGTGCGTACTTCCGGGGGCGCTGCGTCGCGCAGTTCCCCACCGAGGTCGTCGCCGCCAACTGGGACTCGGTCGTCTTCGACCTGGGCGAGGGGCCGCTACGCCGCGTACCGATGAGCGATCCTCGCCGGGGCACGGCGGCCCTCACTCGAGATCTTTTCGATCGATGTCCGTCGGCCGTGGACCTCCTCCGGGCTCTGGACGGGTAGAACAGAGGGCATGAGTGAGCAAGAGCGAATCCAGCGGAACCGATCGACCCGCCCGGACGCCGCGCCCGCGGAGGTGTCGGTCGACACGACCAAGGGCGAGCGCCTGAAGGCCGATCTCGACGAGCTCCTCGACGAGATTGACGACGTGCTCGAGGAGAACGCCGAGGAGTTCGTCCGCAACTACGTGCAAAAGGGCGGTGAGTAGTGGGACTCCCGCTCTACGGGGCCCAGGACGACCCTGGCCCCTCCTTCCTCGCCTACGCGCAGCGGGAGGGCCTCGTGAGCCTCGCCACCGGACCGGAGGCCCTCTCGCCCCACGCGACCACCGTCGTCGCCCTGCGCTACGCGGGGGGCGTCGTGATGGTGGGCGACCGCCAAGCGACGGCCAACTACGTCGCCAGCCGCGACGTGCGCAAGATCGAGGCCGCCGATCGCTTCACGGCCCTCGCCATCTCGGGTAGCGCCGCTCGGGGCATGGAGTTCATCCGCATGGCCCAACTGAGCTTCGAGCACTACGAGAAGATGACCGACACCGCCCTCAGCCTCGAGGGGAAGGCGAACTACCTGTCACCGATCATCCAGCGCAACAACCTCGGCTCACCCCTCGTGGTCATCCCCCTCCTCGCCGGCTGGGATCCCAGCCACCGGCGGGGACGGGTCTTCGAGTACGACGGTGCCGGTGGGTGCTACGAGCGTCAGGACTTCACCACCATCGGTTCGGGTTCGCCCTTCGCCGAGAGCGCCCTGCGCCTGGGGTTCCGCGCCGACCTGTCGCTGGAGGAGGCCCTCGATCTCGGGGCCCTCGCCCTCTACGAGGCGGGCGACAACGACCCCGCAACGGGCGGACCCGACTTCGTCCGGGGCATCTATCCGATGATGGTGGTCCTCGACGAGCGGGGCTTCACCGAACTCGCGAACGACGACGTCGCCGCCCGCTTCCGGGCCATCCAGGAGCGCCGGGCCGCGACCTCCGGCGTCGCGGGGGGCACGCTGCGATGAGCAACTACTTCTACGTCTCACCCCAGCAACTGATCAACGACCGGGCCGAGTTCGCCCAGAAGGGCATCGCCCGGGGCCGGTCGATCCTCGCCGCCATCTACGACGTCGGCGTCGTGATGGTGGCGGAGAACCCCTCGGCGTCGCTCAACAAGATCTCCGAGATCTACGACCGGATCGCCTTCGCCGGCGTCGGTCGTTACAACGAGTTCGACCGCCTCCGTGAGGCCGGGATCCGCTGGGCCGACGGCACCGGCTTCACCTACTCGCGCGAGGACGTGGACGCGCGCGCCCTGGCGAACTACTACGCCCAGCACATCGGCGACATGTTCACCGAGGGACCGAAGCCCCTCGAGGTCGAGATCCTCGTGGCCCAGTTGGGTGGGACGCTACGGCCCACGAAGCTCTACCGCGTCGCCTACGAGGGCACGCTGACCGACGAGCCCCACTTCGCGGTGCTGGGTGGCGACGCCGAGACGATCCGCTCGCGCTTCGAGGCCTCGGAGGCCGAGCCCGACGGGCTCGCGACCACGCTGCGCCACGCCGTCGCAGCCCTCGCCGGCCCCGAGCGCACGATCCCCGTCGAGGACCTCGAAGTCTGCATCCTCGAGGACCGCGGGGGACGGCGCACCTTCGCTCGACTGAGCGACGCCGAGGTCGCGACGCTGCTGACGGAGTGACATGCTGCGACGCATCGTCGGGATCGAGACCGAGTACGGGATCACCTTCTCACTGAAGGGCCAGCGCCGGCTGAGCCCCGACGAGGTGTCGCGCTTCCTCTTCCGGCGGGTGGTCGCCTGGGGACGCTCGAGCAACGTCTTCCTCGAGAACGGCAGCCGCCTCTACCTCGACGTCGGGAGCCATCCCGAGTACGCGACGGCCGAGTGCGACGACCTGCGCGACCTCGTCGCCCAGGACAAGGCCGGGGAGGCGATCCTGCGCGAGCTCGTCGGCTACGCCCAGCAGCAGCTCGTCGACGAGGGCGTGCGCGGCGACATCTTCTTGTTCAAGAACAACACCGACTCCTCCGGGAACTCCTACGGGTGTCACGAGAACTACTGCATCGAGCGGGTCGACGACCTGTCGCGCCTCGAGGAGGTCTTCATCCCCTTCCTCGTCTCGCGCCAGATCTTCGCCGGCGCCGGCAAGATCGTCACCTCGCCGCGCGGATCCGTCTACTCGATGAGCCAGCGAGCCGAGCACATCTGGGAGTCGATCAGCTCGGCGACGACGCGCAGTCGACCGATCATCAACACTCGCGACGAGCCCCACGCCGATCCCGAGCGCTACCGCCGCCTCCACGTCATCGTGGGGGACTCGAACATGAACGAGTTCGCCACCTTCTTGAAGGTGGGGACGGCGGCGGTGCTGCTCGCCATGATCGAGGACCGCACCACGGTCCTGCGCGACTTCACGTTGGCCTCGCCGATCAACGCCCTGCGCGACATCTCCTACGACCTCTGGAGCAAGGAGCCGGTCAAGCTGCAGAACGGTCGGGACATGACCGCCCTCGAGATCCAGGACGACCTGTGCGAGCGAGCCACGAGCTTCGTCGAGAGCCGTGACGTCCCCGCGGATCAGCGAGAGGCGGTCCGGCTGTGGCGCGAGGTCATCGACACCTACCGACACGACCCCATGTCCCTCGCCGACCGCGTCGACTGGATCGCGAAGCTCCAGCTAATCGAACGCGCGCGGGAGCGTGAGGGCCTCGCGCTCGGCGACCCCCGGATCGCCCTCATCGACTTGCTGTACCACGACACCTCGATGGAGCGGGGCCTCCACTACCGTCGCCAGGCACGCGGGCACGCCCGCCGGATGGTCGGCGACGAGGAGATCGCGCGGGCGGCGACGACGCCACCGGCCACCACCCGAGCCCACCTCCGGGGGACCTTCATCCGCACGGCCAAGGAGTGGCGCCGGGACTACACGGTCGACTGGGTCCACCTCAAGCTGAACGACGAGCTACAGCGCACCGTCTTGCTGAAGGACCCGTTTCGCTCCAGCGACGAACGGTTCAACAAGCTCCTGTACTCGATGGAGCGACGAGAACCCCATCCCTGGCGCGACTAGCCTGTCTCCGTGACCTCGGAGACCGTCGATCCGACCCCGAGTCCCGAGGCCCCGGCTCGTCGGGGACTGTCGAAGCGTCAGCGCGGCTTCCTCGAGTGGGTCGTCATCGTCCTCATCGCCGCCGGCGTCTCGTTCTTCCTACGCGCCTACGTCGTCCAGACGTACTTCATCCCATCCGGCTCGATGGAGCCCACCCTCCAGATCGGTGACCGGATCGTCGTCTCGAAGCTGAGCGTCGACTTCGGGACGATCCACCGCGGCGACATCCTGGTCTTCCGGGCCCCGCCGAGCGAGCACTGCGGGGAGCCCGTGGCCGACCTGGTGAAGCGCGTGATCGGGTTGCCCGGCGACCACCTGACCTCTCGGGGCAACACGATCTACGTGAACGGGCACCCCCTGAAGGAGACGTGGACCCACGTCGAGCCGCTCGGCACGCCGATCGGGAACGTGACCGTGCCGGCTAACTCGTACTTCATGATGGGCGACAACCACCCGAACTCGTGCGACAGCCGGATGTGGGGGACCCTCCCGCGCCAGTACGTGATCGGCAAGGTCTTCCTGCGAATCTGGCCGCTCTCGCGCCTCGGATTCCTCTAGAACCGCCTCCTACAATGGGGGCGTGTTCAGCCTGAGCCCGATCAAGGTGCTCGTCGTCGTCGCGGTGGTGTTGATCCTCCTCGGCCCCGACAAGCTCCCCGAGGTCGCCCACAAATTGGGTTCGACCTGGCGGGCGATCAAGCGTCTTCAGGACAAGGTCGAGACCGAAGTGCGAGAGGCCCTGCCCGATCTGCCGAGCACCGGCGACCTCGCACGCCTCGCCCGTAGCCCGGTCACCCTCCTCAACGAGCTGGCCGACCGCGCCGAGGCCCGAGAGCGCGTGGCCGCGGCCGACACCGAGGGTTCGAGCGATGAGGCGCCGGCCCCGCCCGAGGTGGCCCCCGACGCCGAGGCCTCCGACGACCCCAACCCGACCCCGCTCATCACGCCCGTGGCCGACCGGGTCAGCGCCGAGAACGCGCCGACCGACGGTCCCGTCGACCCTTCCCTCAACTAGTCGCGTGGCCCGATTCCGCAAGGCCGCCGAGGGCATGACCCTGGCCGAGCACCTCGCCGAGGTGCGCCGACGCTCCCTCGTCTCCGCCAGTGCCATCACCGTCGCGGGAGTGATCTGCTTCCTGATCTACCCCCAAATCCTCCACGTCCTCCAGGAGCCCTACTGCCACGCCGCGCCGCGCCACTGCCAGTTCCTCGGCACCAACCCACTCGACGGGCTCACGCTGCGCGTCAAGATCGCCCTCTTCGGAGGACTCCTCCTCGCGTCCCCCATCGTCTTCTGGGAGATCTGGCGCTTCGTCACCCCGGGTCTCAAGGCGACCGAGCGACGCTACGCCGTCCCGTTCGTCGTCGCGTCGGTCGTCTTCTTCGCCGTCGGCGTCGCCATCGCCTACCTGAGCTTCGGTCACGCCATCAGCTTCCTGCAGTCCATCGGTGGGCACACCCTCGTGTACTTCTACAACCCGAACCAGTACCTGGGGCTCTTCATCATGATGATGCTGATCTTCGGGCTGACCTTCGAGTTCCCGGTCGTGCTGGTCGCCCTCGAGCTCGCTCGAGTCGTGCGCCCCGCCACCCTGCTCCACGGTTGGCGCTACGCCGTCATCACGATCACGATCGCGTCGGCCGTCTTCACGCCGAGTGGCGACCCGCTGTCGATGTTGGCCCTCGCGGTCCCGCTCGTCGCCTTCTACTTCCTCGCCATCGCCGTCGGGAAGATCTTCAAGCGGTGAACGAGGCCCGTACCCGCTTCGTCGACACCCTCGGCTTCGGGCTCGACGACTTCCAGGGCGCCGCCCTCGACGCCGTCGACCGTGGCGTGAACGTCCTCGTCTCGGCCCCGACGGGGTCGGGCAAGACCCTCGTCGCGACCTACGCCATCGAGCGAGCCCTCGACCTGCAGCAACGAGCGTTCTACACGACGCCCCTGAAGGCCCTGTCCAACCAGAAGTTCCACGAACTCGGGCTGCGCTACGGGGCAGGGAACGTCGGACTGCTCACCGGCGACACCAGCGTCAACCGGGGAGCTCCCATCGTCGTCATGACGACCGAGGTGCTGCGCAACATGCTGCTCAACGACTCGGACCAGCTGCGTCGGCTCGGCCTCGTGGTGCTCGACGAGGTCCACTTCCTGCAGGACCCCTACCGCGGGGGAGTGTGGGAAGAAGTCCTGATCCTCACGCCCCCGACCGTGCGCTTCGTCGCCCTCTCGGCGACCGTCGGCAACGCGGGCTTCCTCGGCGAGTGGCTAGAGGAGGTGCGCGGCCCCACGACGGTCGTGGTCGAGACCGAACGCCCCATCACCCTCCACCACCACGCCGCCGTCGTACGCCGGGGCCAGACGACGGCCGAGATCGTCGACCTCCTCAGTGACCACCGCCTCGGAGACGAGGCGAAGCGCATCGACAACCTGGTCAAGGCGTCACGCCGCTTCCGCCCGGGCCCCAAGTGGCGCGGTCCCTCGCACGCCGCTCCGCCACCGCCGTTCCGCGCCCCCCGACGCTCCGAGATGTTGCGGGCCCTCGAGAACGAGGACCTGCTGCCGGCGATCGTCTTCATCTTCTCGCGGGCGGCCTGCGACGACGCCGTACGCCAATGCCGGCGCGACGGTCTGAGCTTCACGACCTCCGAGGAGCGAGCCCGGATCGAGGAGATCGCTCATCTGCGCCTGGTTCACTTCACGGACGAGGACCTCACCGCGCTCGAGTACGGGGACTTCCTCGACAGCCTTCGTCACGGCATCACGGCCCACCACGCCGGCATGGTCCCGGCCTTTCGCGAGATCGTCGAGGCCTGCTTCGAGCGTGGTCTGCTCGGCGTCGTCTTCGCCACCGAGACCCTGGCCCTCGGGATCAACATGCCGGCGCGCACGGTCGTCCTCGAGCGATTCACGAAGTACAGCGACGCGGGTCGAGCGCCGCTCACCAGCGGGGAGTTCGCCCAGATGACCGGTCGAGCCGGCCGTCGCGGTCTCGACGACGAGGGACACGCCGTCGTGAGCTTCGCGACCGACGTCGCCTTCGCCGACGTCGCCCGCGTGGCCCTCTCGCCGCCCTCCGACCTCCACAGCTCCTTTCGCCCGACGTACAACTTCACCGCGAACCTGATCGCCCGCTACGACGAGGCGACCGCCGTCGAACTCGTCGAGCGCTCCTACGCCCAGTTCGAGGCCCGCCAACGTCCCGCCGGCTCTCGTCGGCCCCTCAGCGAGCTCTTGCGCGCCCGTTACCGGGTCCTCGAGGAGCTGGGCTACGCGGCGGAGTGGAACCTCACCGCCGCCGGCGACCTACTGCGCTCCCTGTACCACGAGAGCGACCTCCTCCTCGCCGAGGCGATCCGGGCGGGGATTTTCGACGACCTCGAGCCGGCCTCCCTCGCCGGGCTCCTGTCGACCTTCGTCTACGAAGCCCGCCGCCAGCGCCCGACCCCGAGCGGGGGCCGCCCGGTGCCGCGCCGACCCCGTCGCCCCGTGGCCGACCGGGTCGGGAGCGAGCGGCGCAACCTCCTCGCCGAGCGGGTCCGCGACCTGCGGACCATCGCGGCGGCCCTGCGAGAGGTGGAGGAGCTCCACCGGGTGCCCCACGCGCGCGAACCCGACGGGTCCTTCTCCCCGGCGATCACGGCCTGGGCGAGGGGAGCGGCCCTCGGAACGGTCCTCGATATCGCCGACGCCGAGATCGGCCCCACCTCACCGGGGGACTTCGTGCGCCACGCGAAACAGGTGGTCGACCTGCTCGAGCAGCTGGCTCGGCTCGGCGGCACCGACCTCGCCGGGGCGGCCACCGCCGCCCGCGAGGGCGTGCTCCGCAGTGTGGTCGCCAACTCCTCGACGGTCCACCCCCGAACGGACGGCCCGCTCTAAGGTCGAGTGGCCATGTACCCCTACGTCGCCGAGTCCTTTTCCGACGACGAGCGCGAGGTCCTGCGCCACTACGTCACGAACCTCGACGGCCCCGTGTTCGCCCTGGTCAACCTGCCGGAGGTGGTGAAGGGGGCGCTCTTCGCGCGCTACTCGCGTTCTTCGAAGAGCCTGCGTCGGCTCCTCCTCGACGAGTTCGCGGAGGACCTCGATCCGACCCCGGGTCGGCCCGGCGCCCCGACCAGCGGGTCCCGGGCCGACGAGCTCTATCAGCGCGTCTTCGTGGAGTACGGGGACGACTCGGTCGCTCAATTGGGCGGCGTCCACCTGGCCTGCGAGCAGTCGAGCAACGTCCTCACCAAGGTCCTCGAACACGGACGACTCATGAGCTACCTGGAACAGTCGACGCGCTACCTCGCCTACGACCGACGCCTCTCGACCGGCCACTACCGCTACTACCGCGACCCGGCGATCCTCGAGTCGCGATGGGGGGCGCGGTACGTGGGGGAGATCGATCGCATGTTCGACACCTACGCGCGCCTCCTGCCGGCCCTCACCTCCTGGCTCGGGGGGCGCTTCCCGAAGACCCCGGCCGACGACGACATCGTCTACCGCCAGGCCCTGCGGGCGAAGGCGCTCGACGCGGTACGCGGCCTCCTGCCGGCCGCAGCGCTCTCGAACCTCGGCATCTACGGGTCGGGCCAGTCCTACGAGCAGTTGCTCCTGCGGATGCGCGCCCACCCCCTCGACGAGGTTCGCGAATACGCCGAACTCATGCGCGCCGAGCTCGACAAGGTGATCCCGTCGTTCCTGCGTCGCCTCGACGTGCCCGAGAGGGGCGGCGTCTGGGTCGACTACCTGCGCGCTCGCAACGCGGAGGTGAAGCGACGGCTATCCGACGTGCCCGAGGTCGACGAGGCGCCCGAGCGCGTGCGCCTCGTCGACCACGACCCCGACGGCGAACGGCGCATCCTCGAGGCCATCGTCTTCGAGCACGCCGGCGTCTCGAGCGCGGCCGCGGCGGGCTACGTCGACACCCTCAGCGAGGGGGAGCGAGACGAGCTCTGGCGCGCCTACGTCGGGTCCCGCTCGAACCGGCGCCACCGGCCGGGTCGAGCCTTCGAGCACACGACCTACCGCTTCGAACTGGTGACCGACTACGGCGCCTTCCGCGACCTCCAGCGCCACCGGATGGCCACGATCGTCTGGCAGCCCCTGGGGCCCGACCTCGGCTACGAGGTCCCCGACCTGGTCGACGAGGCCGGCTTCGGCGGCGACTACCGCGCCTCCCTCGAACGCTCCGGCGACCTGGCCCGCGCGCTCGCGTCCGAGCTCCCTGACGCCGCCCCCTACGCCGTGGCCCTGGCCTTTCGCATCCGCTACACGATCGAGATGAACGCCCGCGAGGCCCTCCACCTCATCGAGCTGCGCTCCAGCCCCCAGGGCCACCCCAGCTACCGTCGGGTGGCCCACGAGATGATCCGCCAGATTCGCGCCGTCGGGCACCGCCGCGTCGCCGACGCCATGTCCTACGTCGACTACGGGGACATCGACCTGGAGCGCCTAGAGGCGGAACGTCGGGCCCACGCGGTCCGATCACGCTCCGTACCGTCCTAATCGCGTATCGCTGCACGCCCGTGCCGGAGGCTCTACACTGCCACCGCTACTGAGAAGGGTGAGTATGGCGCGCGACGAGATGGACGAGAGCTTCGACGAAGAGGAACTCGACGAGGGGTTCGACGAAGAGAGCGACGCCGACCTCGAGGAGGACCTCGAGGACGAGGAGCTGGCCGGCGACGACGCGAACGATGACGAGTCCGGCGACGAGTCCGGCGACATCGCCGGCGAGGACGAGGAGGACCTCGGCGACGACGATGACGTCGCCGACGGCGAGACGCCAGAAGTGGTCGTCGTGCCGGTCGATGAGGATGACGACCTGGTCGACGACTCCGACGTCGAGCTCGCGCTCGACGAGGTCCTCGCCGAGACCATCCTGCGCACCAGCGTCCCCGACGACGACGAGGACGGCGCCCCCGACACCGACCTCGTGGGCGAGGGAGTCGAGACGATCCTGCCCAAGCAGGACGACGAGTTCCGCTGCGCCTCGTGCCGGCTCCTGAAGAAGACCAGCCAGCTCGCCGACCCGGAGCGCCTGCTCTGTCGTGACTGCGTCTGAGGCTCCGCGCCCTCGCCGGGTTCGCCGGCCCGGGGCCGACCTGGACGCCCTGATCGCCCGCGCCCGCGCGGAGGTCGCGCTACGCCGCGGAGGGCGCCGCTACCTGGCGGACCTCGACGCCGCGGAGGGCGAGGGTGGGGTGTGGTGGGTCCTGGGACGTCCGACGATCGGCTTCGCCCTGATCCGTGAGAGGCGCCTGATCGCCCTCTACGTCGCCCCGGAGGCTCGTCGAGAGGGTCTCGGTCGTCAGTTGCTCGACGCGGCCACCAGGGGCCGTTCGGGCGCCCGTGACGGCCTCGCGCTGCCCGGGGACCGGGCGACGAAGTCCCTCTTCGAGTCGGCGGGCTGGCGAGCCCGCCTGCTTACGATGAGCGCCGAGTAGGGGCCCGGCGCGGCGAGCGCATCGGCGGCGGCGGCGGCGGGACCTTGATCCCCAACAGCTTCGCCAGTTCGGGGATGGCGCCGGCGTTCTTCACGGCCAGCTCGCGTGACTCTTCGTCGTCGGGGATACCGGCGGGCTTGATGTTGCGCCGCACCGAGGTGTCGGCGGCGAGGGTCACGATCTCGCGCCACGTCGCGGGGTCCTGGTCGACCGTGAGGGACTCCGAGACGAGCGCGACCACTCGCGTCGCCATTTCGGCCGAGACCCGCGTCGAGAAGTCCGGTGGGCTCGCCACCAGCTGCAGGGCGTCGACCACTCGTGCGTCGCTGACGGCCTTCTCGAGCCGCTCGGTCCACTGCGTGCGCAGGGCCTCGATACGGGTCGTGAGGGCGGCCTGGAGCTCCTTCAGCTGCGCTCGGGCGTCGTCGTCCAGCGACAGCGTCTTCGCGGCCGTGACGACGGCTCGCAGCTCGCGTAGCCGCAGCTCGCGTCCCGCGGCCACCGCTCCAGCGGCCCGGTCCTTCCACGCGGCGAGATTGGTCTTGCCGAGCAGATCCTCGGCGATGCGCTCGATGGTCACCGGGTCGATCGTCGGTCGTCCCTGGACCGTGGCGTTGCGATTCTGCTCCTCGACGGCCGCCCGGACCGCCGGCATGCCGCCGCGCAGGAGTTGCTCGGCGACCGGCAACTGCTCGGGCGACAGGGTCGCGAGGAACGCGTTGCGGTGCACCGTCGAGGTCGGCGGTCCGGCCGGGCGCGGCGTGCGCCCGCGGGCGTCAGTGCGGGCGTCGGTACGGGCGGTGCGCGGTCCGCGAGGTCCCTTCGGGGCCTCGCCCTCCGTCCCTCCGGCCGGGCGCTCACCTGACGTCGGACGAGAGCGGCGGCCCTCTCGGCGGTCGTCACGACCCCCGCGGCGGCCCTCTCGGCCGTCGCGGTCGTCGCGGTCGCGGCGCCCCCGGCCCTTGGGCGCGTAGGTCACCACGACGTCCGGCCCGTCGCTGGCCCGGGGGATGATCGTGAGGCGCTCGTTACGGGGGTCCTCCGGGGAGGCCGTCTTCGCGGGCAGGACCGAGATCACCTCGAGGCCCTCCATGAACTGCTCCACGTCGGCTCGGTAGGTCGTCCCCACTACGGGGCCGCCCGGCACGAGACCGGCCGAGAGAGTGCCCTTGGGCAGCTTCGCCCCGGCGGCGCGCCACGTGGCGACGTCTCCCTGCAGGCTGGTGATCTCGATCTCGATGCGCCGTGGCATAGGGCACCAATCTAGCCGTTGTGGCCGGGAGGCACTGACGGGGGAGGGGAAGCGTCGACGGGTCTCTAGCATGGTCGCGTGAGTGACGCCCCCGAGGGAGCCGCTAGCGAGCCCGAGCCGCACGCGTTCGGACCCGCCGACGATCCCGTTCCGACCCCGGCCTTCGATCGCATTGACCCGCCCGCGACGGTGCACGACGTGACCGACGCCGTCGACTCGACCCGCGAGTCCGCGCCCGAGGTCACGACCGGGTCGGAGCCCGATGAGCCCGACGCGACACTGAGCGACGCACTCGACGCGTCCGCGCCCCTCGGGACGCCTCTCGTCGCCGACGTCGAGCCGATCCCGATGCGCACCTCGCCACGTTCGCCCTGGACGTCGCGACTCTCGCTCCTCCTCGTCGCCGCTCTCGTCGGTGGCCTGGCGGGCCACTTCGCCTCGACGAACGCGGGCGGGGGAGTGACCATCAACGCGGTGAACGGCGCCCCGGGCGCCGCGGCGCTGCCGAGCGGGCTCACGATCCCGACCCTCGTGAAGAACGTCCTGCCCTCGATCGTGTCGATCGACGTGCGGGGTCAGGGGACGGAGGACCAGGGAACGGGCATGATCATCAGCTCCGACGGTCTGGTCGTGACCAACAACCACGTCATCGCCGCCGCCGTCGGTGGCGGCTCGATCACCGTCACCCGCGCGGGATCGACGACCAGCCTCCCCGCGACCCTCGTCGGCACGAACCCCATCGACGACGTGGCCCTGGTGCGCATCGACCACGTCCGCGGGCTGCCGAGTGTGACCTTCGGGAACTCCAACCGACTGGTGGTCGGGGACTCGGTCGTCGCCATCGGCAACGCCCTCGGCCTCGCGGCGGGGACGCCCACGGTCACCCAGGGCATCGTGTCGGCCCTCGGTCGGACGGTGACGGCCGGGACGGGGTCGAGCACCGAGACCCTGAGCAACATGATCCAGACCGACGCCGCCATCAACCCCGGTAACTCCGGCGGGCCGCTGCTCGACGCTCAGGGTGACGTCGTCGGGATGAACACGGCCGTCGCCGGCACGCTGGCCGACGGAACCAACGCGCAGAACATCGGCTTCGCCATTCCCGTCTCGACCATCGAGTCGCTGCTCACGTCGCTCCTCGCGGGCGAGAGCGTGGTGAATCACGGAGCCTTCATGGGCGTCGAGGTGACCTCGATGTCCCCGACGCTGCAGTCCGAGTACGGATTCACCCGCTCGACGGGTGCCGTGGTGATGAGCGTCATCGCGAACACCGGGGCGGCCCGCGCGGGCCTGCGCCAGGGCGACATCATCATCTCGCTGAATGGTCAGAGCGTGAACGGCACGGCCGACCTCACGAGCATCCTGTCCGAGCTGCACCCCGGAGACTCGGTGTCGGTGGGCGTCGTGCGGGGGACTCGGACCCTGCACCTCACGGTCGTGCTCGGCACGGCCCCGAAGGGCTGATCAGGCGAGCGTCGCGATGCCCCCGTCGACCGGCAGCACCGCGCCGGTGACGTAGCTCGCCGCCGGGGAGGCGAGGAAGATGGCCGCGCCCGCCATGTCGTCCGGACGACCGATCCGACGCATCGGCGCGGCCGCCGCGATCTCGTCGCCGAAGGCGTCGAGCGTGGCGCGCATCATCTTCGACTCGAAGGGCCCCGGCGCGATGGCGTTCACCGTGATCATCGGGGCGAGCTCGCTGGCCAGGTGCCGCGTCAGGTGGTGGACCGCGGCCTTCGAGGCGCTGTAGGCGAAGGTGGACATCGCGGGGACTCGCAGTCCGTCGATCGATCCGATGTTGATGACGCGCGCCGGGGCGTCGGGCGTCCCGGCTGCCTCGAGGCGGCCCCGCAGGAAGCGGGTCAGGTGGAAGACCCCCTTCACGTTGAGGTCGAGCACGCGGTCGAAGGCCGCGTCGTCGTAGTCGGCCAGGGGAGCTCCCCAGGTCGCGCCGGCATTGTTCACCAGGACGTCGAGGCGCTCCTCGCGTCGCTCCATCTCCTCGGCGAGCTCGCGACACCCGGCCTCGGTCGCGAGGTTCGCCTCGAGGGCCGTCACGTCGTGGCCCGCGGATCGCAGATCCGCCGCGACGGCGGCGCAGGCCTCGAGCTTGCGCGAGGCGACGTAGACGGTCGCGCCTCCTTCGGCGAATCCCCGCGCGATCATCTCGCCGATTCCGCGGCCGCCTCCCGTGACGAGGACGATGCGACCAGAGACGTCAAAGAGCCTACTCATGGGCGAAGTGTACGCCGAGGGGCGCACCCGCGACTAGAAGCCGACGCGGAGGTTGGTGTTGGCGATCGCGCTCACCGGGACCGAGGGGTCCGTCGAGTACTGCGCGCGAATGGCCCACGTGCCCGGCGTCGTGAACTTGAACGCACACTCGACACGGCTCTTGGTCGTATCCACCGCCTGGTACTTGCACAGGAGTCGGGTGACCGACGAGTTCGCGGGCGGCAGCGCGACGACCCGCACGAAGCCGCCCGTTCCTTCGGGCAGCACGTTGACGATGACGTTGAACGCGCCGTTGGACACCGCCGGCGGCGCGTCGTTATCACTGAGGTCGTAGGCCATCGTCGGACCGTTCGAGGAGCTGGTATCCGCGAGGGCCGGGAGTGCACTCGTCCCGATCACCGAGCCCACGAGGAGCAGGGACACGAGGAGCCGACGCACGTCATCGACTATAACAACATTGTTCAGCCCTATCGCCGATAATGTTCGTTATGTAAAGTGTCAACGAGAGACGCCGGGTCCCGAGGCTCCGCGATCCACGTTGAGTATCCTGGCCGCTACATGCCACCCCACCTGTCGCTCCGCCCCCGGGAGTTCGCCTACGCGATCGGGACGGTCCTGGTCGGCGGGGCTCTCGGCACCCTGGTGCGCTACGTGATCCTCACCTATGGACCGGTCGCCCACGGCTCGGGCTGGCTCGCGCAGGTGCCGTGGTCACTCCTCGTGATCAACGCCATCGGCGTCTACGTCGCGGTGCGGTGGCTCCGCGGACCCCTGCACGGCCGGGACCCCAACGACCCGCGTCGACTGTTCGCGGTGACCGGGCTACTCGGAGGCTTCACCTCGTACTCGAGCCTCGTCGTCGCGTGGAACGACGTGACCCAGCGCAACGTGGCGGCCGGGATCGTGGTCGCCGTGCTCTCGATCATCTCGGGTGTCGTCGCCGCCGAGCTCGCGCTGCGGAGACGCCACCGGTGACCCTCGTCCTCGTCTCGATCTTCGGGGGCGTCGGGAGCGTCGTGCGGTTCCTCTTCGAGTACGCGGTGCGTCGTCGCCACCCCGTAGCGCGCCCCTGGGCCACCGTCGGCGCGAACGCCCTCGGCGCCCTCGCGGCGGGCTGGATCACCTACCGACTCACGGCCCCCGGCGACGCCCATCTCCACGCGATCGCCCTCACCGGCTTCTGCGGCGGCCTCACCACGTTCTCCTCGGCCTTCGCGATCCCGGCCATCCTGCAGCGCGAGCACCACTGGCGCTACTCGGTGGCCCTGATCGTCGCGACACCGTTCCTCTGCGTCGGGGCGTTCGCCCTCGGCGCCGCCCTCTAGGCCCGACTCGCCGCCTCGACCAGCCAGCGAAAGGTCGGATCCGGGCGGGTGAGCAGCTCGGGGTGCCACTGCACCGCGAGCAGGTTCCCGTCGGCACTCTCGACGCCCTCGACGACGCCGTCACTCGCGACCGCCGACACCCGAAGGCCCTCGCCCACCCGCTCGACCACCTGGTGGTGCAGGGAGTTGACGGCGAGCTCCTCGGGCACGAGGCCCGCGAGAATGGTCCCACCGTTCACGCGAACGTCGTGCGTGCGCTGGCGACCGTTCACGTCCCACTGCGGGTGTCCGGCCCCCTCGTCGAGATCCACGTGCTGGCGCAGGCTGCCCCCCTCGGCCACGTTGACGAGCTGGAAGCCGCGGCAGATCCCGAGCACCGGGATGCCCTTCGCCCGGGCGGCGGCGTAGAGGGCCATCTCCCACGCGTCGCGGGAGGGCTCGACCTCGCCGAGGTCCGGGTCGGGAGCCTCGCCGTAGAGGGCCGGGTCGAGGTCGGCGCCTCCCGAGAGGACCAGGCCATCCAGGTGCTCGACGATCTCGTCGACGTCGGCGTCACGCGTGAGCTCGACCGGCAGCCCGCCCGCTTGGGAGACCGACGCCCCGTAGTCGGTGAAGTGGACGTCGACCTCGAGCTCGACCATCGCCGCGGGCACCGACGTGCCCAGTCGTCGCGCCGGCCAGCGGCGCCCCGTCAGTCCGATCAGCGGTCGCGCCATGGCGACCATCGTAGAGGTCAGCGCGGCCGCGCCGCGTCCTCGGTCGACTTGAGCACGCGGGCCGCGAGCGCCTCGTCGACCCGGCCCACCGGGGTGTGACGAGGGGCCGCGCGCAGTGCCTCCGGGTCACTCCCGGCGCGCTGCGCGATCGACTCGATGGCCTGGGCGAGGGCCTCGAGCGTCTGGACGCTCTCGGTCTCGGTCGGCTCGAACATGAGGGCTTCGTCGACGATCAGGGGGAAGTAGACGGTCGGCGCGTGGAAGCCCTCGTCGAGGAGGGCCTTCGCGACGTCGAGGGCCTTCACCCCCGTCGCCGACTTGATCGGCGACGCCGTGAGGACGGCCTCGTGCATGCAGGGGCGGTCGTAGGCGGCGGGCAGGGTCTCCGCGAGACGCCGTCGCAGCCAGTTCGCGTTGAGCACGGCGTGCTGGGCGACGCGCGCGAGGCCGTCGGAGCCGTGGACCTCGATGTAGGCGAGCGCCCGCGCCAGGACGAGGGCGTTGCCGTGCCAGCCGTGGACGCGACCGATCGAGTGAGCGGGCTCACCCCATCCGTAACCCTCCGCGAGGCGCGTCGGGCGTGGACCCGGCAGGAAGTCCACCAGGTGTGGCGCCACGGCCACCGGTCCGGCACCGGGACCGCCACCGCCGTGCGGAGTCGCGAACGTCTTGTGCAGGTTCATGTGCACGATGTCGAAGCCCATGTCACCCGGTCGCACCACACCGACGATGGCGTTCAGGTTGGCCCCGTCGTAGTAGAGGAGTCCTCCCACCTCGTGCACGGCCTCGGCGATCTCGGCGATCTCCTCCTCGAAGAGCCCGACGGTGTTGGGGTTGGTGAGCATGATGCCTGCGACGTCGGGGCCGAGGGCCGCGCGCAGAGCGCCGAGGTCGACGAGGCCCCGGTCGTTCGACGGGATGGTCGTCACCTCGTAGCCCCCGAGCGTCACCGACGCCGGGTTCGTGCCGTGGGCCGAGTCCGGGATGATCACCCGACGGCGCACGTCACCCCGAGAGGCGTGGTAGGCGCGCATGAGGAGAAGGCCAGTCAACTCCCCCGCCGCACCGGCGGCCGGCTGCAGGGTGACGCCCGCCATGCCCGTGATCGCGCAGAGCCGCTCCTCGAGCGTGACCAGCAGCTCCAGCCAACCCTGCGTGAGCGCAGCGGGTGCCCCGGGGTGGACGCTCGCCAGCCGAGGGTCCCCCGCCACGGTGTCGCAGAACTTCGGGTTGTACTTCATGGTGCACGACCCGAGCGGATACATTCCGAGGTCGACCGAGAACTGTCGGTGCGTGAGGCGCGTGACGTGGCCGACGAGGTCGCGCTCGGAGAGGGCGACCGTCTCGAGGGGCGCGTCCCGCAGGTGCTCGGACGGGATGATCTCTCCGAGGTCGCGCGGGGCGATACCCGTTGTGCGCAGCTGAGCGGCGCTCCGACCCGTCACGGACAGCTCGAACATCGTGGGCTCGACCTCGCGCCCCATGAGGGGCGCCGAGGCCGCGCGGGCGCCGGGCATGGCCGCCATCACCGAACCACCTTTCCCAGGGTTGACACGTAGTGATCGAGCTCCGCGCGCGTTCGTCGTTCGGTCACGCTCACGAGCAAGACGTGGTCGGGATCCTCGATGGACGGGTCGGCTCCCCCGGTGAGGGCGCCGACGCTCAGCCCCGCAAGGATCCCCTCCCCCGCCATCGCCTCAACCACCTCGCTCGCGGGACGGGCCAGCCGAATCGCGAACTCCCGCACGAAGGGAGAACCGTGCGCCGGTGCGACACCGGGCAGGCTCGTCACCTCGTCGAAGAGGGCGTGGGCTCCCACCGCGCAGGCCCTCGCGACCTCGGCGAGGCCTCTGGTGCCGAGCCAGCCGAGCTGGATCGCCGCCGTGACGGCGATGAGCGTCTGGTTCGTGCAGACGTTGCTCGTCGCCTTCTCGCGACGGATGTCCTGCTCGCGGGCCCGCAGCGTCGTCACGAAGGCGCGCCGCCCCTCCGCGTCGACCGTCTCGCCGACGATTCGTCCGGGCAGGCGGCGGACCTGGTCCTCGCGCACCGCGAAGAGACCGAGGTAGGGACCACCGAAGGAGAGCGGCGTCCCGAAGGCCTGCCCCTCCCCCACATAGACGTCAGCGCCCCACTCCCCCGCCGAGCGCACGAGGGCGGCGCTCACGGGGTCACCGGCGACGACCAGCAGTCCGCCGCGCTCGTTGGCGACGGTCCGCGCCGCGTCGAGGGGCTCGAGGGCGCCCAGGTAGTTCGGGTAGGCGGCGACCACGGCGGCGACGTCGTCACCGGCGTGGGCCGACGACCAGTCGGTCACCCCGTCGCGCAGCGGCACGATCTCGATCTCGTGGCCCGTGCCGGAGGCGAAGGTCGCCGCCACCCGACGCCAGTGCGGATGGACCCCCGCCGAGACCAGCATCCGGCTCCGTCCGGTCGCCCCGTGGGCCAGGTTGAGCGCCTCGACCAAGGCCGTCGCCCCGTCGTAGAGCGAGGCGTTGGCGATCGGTAGCCCGCTGAGTCGCGAGACCAGCGACTGGTACTCGAAGAGGGCCTGCAGCACCCCCTGGGCCACCTCGGGCTGGTACGGCGTATAGGCGGTGACGAACTCGCTCCGCGACGCGAGGGCCCGCACCACCGAGGGGATCTCGTGGTCGTAGGCCCCACCCCCGGCGAAGCAGGTCAGCCCGGCCGCCCGATTCGCGTCACCCCACCGCGCCACCTCGACGGCAACGTCGGGTTCGGCGCGCCCCGCGGGGATGTCCAGCCCTCCGGCGAGTCGCAGCGCCTCGGGGATGTGGGCGAAGAGGTCGTCGAGTGAGCCCATGCCGATGAAGGAGAGCATCTCGCCCACCTCATCAGGGGTATGGGGCAGGTAGTCAGCCATCTCACGACGCCTTTCTCACGAAGGGCAGCGCGCTCACTCGCGCGGCCACGACTCGTCCTCGCACCTCGACCTCGACGGGCGCGCCCGGCTCGGGCGCCTCGCTCAGCAACCCGAGTCCGATCCCACGCTCGAGGACGGGCGAGTAGTTGCCGGAACTGAGCGTGCCGAGCTCGCGTCCCTCGAGGCGCACGAGTGCTCCGTCGCGCAGCGGCTGACGCGTCTCGGCGACGACCCCGGCGAGGTGGCGCGCGACGCCGCGATCCCGCTCCGCGGCGACGGCCGCGCGCCCGCGGAACGTCTCCTTCTCCCAGCCGAGGACCCATCCCAGCCCGGCCTCGAGGGTCGTCGACTGGAGGCTGAGCTCGTGACCGTAGAGCGGGAGGGCGGCTTCGAGGCGCAACGTGTCGCGGGCGCCGAGACCCGCCGGGGTCACTCCGGCCGCGAGGATCGCGTCGAAGAGTGCCGGGGCCGCGTCGTTCGGGACGCTGAACTCCACACCCGCCTCACCCGTGTAACCCGTGCCGGCGATCCGCACCGGCACACCACCCCACTCGATGACGGCGACGCGATTGCGGCCGACCTCGCCGAAGCGGGGGTCGATGGTCGCGACCCGTTCGCGGGCCTCGGGCCCCTGGACGGCGAGGACGCAGCGCGACGCGGTGACGTCGGCACCGGGTAGGGCAGCCGTCACTCCTTGCGTGTTCGACGCGTTCGGCATGACGTCGAAGCTCTCCTCGTCCACCCACCAGACGATGATGTCGTCGACGACGAATCCCTGGTCCGTCAGGAGGTGCGTGTACTGCGCCCGGCCCGGGGCGATCTTCCTCAAGTCGTTCGTCAGCGTGCGCTGTAGCGCGTCGAAGCTGCCGGCACCCTCGACGCGCACGGTCCCGAGGTGGCTCACGTCGAAGACGACGGCGTCGCGCCGGCACGCGAGGTGCTCCGCGACGGTCCCCGACGGATACGCGAGGGGCATCTCCCAGCCCCCGAAGTTCGTCGTCTTGGCCCCGAGGGCCACGTGCTGGTCGTAGAGATGGGGACGGCGCTCGCTCACGTGGTCACCTTACGCTGCACTCGACTCCCCGGCGGTGTGGACCGCGAGCCCGTGTCGCTCGAGCAGCGCGACGATCTGTCGTCGGTAGAGAACCTCGATGGCGACCCCGGGGTAGCGCTCGCGGAACTCGCGAACCTTGCGGTTCTTGCGCGTCACCAGTCGTTGCTCGAGGACCGTGACCTCGACGAAGGCGTGGAGGTCCGGCAGGTAGAAGTCGGGACGGAAGGCCCGCGTGACCTGACCGGACTCGTCGACGGCGAGCGGGAACTCGACGGGCTCGTACATCCAGGCGATCCCGTACAGGCTGAGCAGGGCGGCCACGTCCCGCTCGCTCGGGTGCGCGAAGTGCTCCGCGAGCACCGGGTGAGAACTCGGGTGCCGCCGACGCGTCTCGTCGGCACGGTGGGGGCTCACGCCGTGACGATCTCCCTCTCCGACGTCGCCTCCGACTCGTGGAGGCGCGTCGTGAGTTCGGCGACGACGCCCCCGAGAGGAATGATGTTGAAGACGCCCTGTCCCCCGCGCAGCAGGTCGACCAGTTCACCGTCCGAACGCGCCAGGACTGAGCCGCGCTCGCTGAGGACGAGGCTGGAAGCCGCGAGATCGGCGCCGAGGTCACCCCGTAGGCAGTCGACCGCCTGGCGGGCGCGTGCGAGCGACAGCCCCGCGTCGAGCAGGGACTTGATGACCTTCACTTCGAGGACGTCGCCGTACGAGTAGGCCCGCTTTGATCCGCTGCCACGAGCGGGGGCGATCGAGGGCGTGACGAGACCCGTGCGGGCCCAGTAGTCCAACTGACGGTACGTGACACCCGTCAATCGACACACCGTGGGCCCCGAGAAGCCCGTTGTCGAGGTCGTAGCCATAGTCCCTCCCGACCGAGGTTCTTCCATGGTACTCCACGTGGACTACACAGGTGTAGTTTCTCGTCGAATCTCGTCGTGCGGCTCCGTTAGGGTGAGTCGGTGCCACTCCCCTCGCGACCCGAGACGCGCGGATTGACGTCCTGCCCTCATCCGACGGACCGTCCGTGAGCGACCGCCGCCCGCCCCTCACGACGACGACCAGCCTCTGGCCGGCCGCCATGGTGATCGGGATCGCTGTCGTCATGCTGGCCGTCTTCCTCGCGATCGACGTCATCGCCAACCCGTCGGTCGCCCCCACGACGACGCTCCCCGTGGTCGTGGGAGGACTGGCCCCCGCCCCGAGCAGCGCGGTCCTCGCCGGGTGCGCGCAGCCGGGCACTCCTCCGGCGAACATCCGGGGTGCTCTCCTCGTACCCGTCGGGACGACGGCGACGGGTCCGGTGCTCCACCCGAACAGCGGGGCGGGTGACTACGACTGCCTCCGGTCGCTCGTCACGACGGCCCGCAGCTCCGACCTCCTCGGCTTCTACAGCGCGCACCTCCAGACCCAGGGCTGGAGCCTCTTCTCGCGAGGATCCGCGTCGGGCGAGCCCCAGCTGCTCTTCCAGAAGGCGGGCTCCGACACCTTCTACTGGGTCGTCGGGATCACCGTCACGGGCACGCCCCACGGCGTCTCGACCTGGACCTTCCGCATCTACCAGAACTCGTCGGCGATCTAGCCGACAAGGAGAGGCTCGCGAACCTCGGCGGGGGTCACGACCCACGACCACAGGGCGAAGTTGAGCGGGTAGATGACGTAGCCGATGCGGGTCGCGGACGCCGCGAGGATCACGACCGTCGCCCCGACCGAGCTCACGCGCAGGAGCGTCGGCAGGTCGATCGGCCAGTGACGGCGTAGGTACGCAACACCGAGGTACCCGAGCACCACCATGGTGATCGGCTCGACCAGGTGCCCGAGGGGCGACCAGAGCGTCGTGAGGATGTGGCCGGGCAGCGGTGACGCCGCCGGTGAGTGGACGCCAGCGATCCCTAGGGGGAAGGCCACCACGTTCGCGATGAAGGCCGCGGGCGCTCGCACGGCGAAGGGAACTGACGTCAGCGCCACCAGGGCCACGACCACGACGGCGACGCGCATCCAGCGTCGCCGTCCCGACGCGTCGACGGCGACGAGCAGAGCACCGACCGCCACCGGCCACGCCGTGAACTTCATCGCGGCAGCGACGCCGAGACTGGCCCCGGCGAGCCACGTCCGATGACGCTGCAGGGCGACCACTCCGAGTAGGAGTAGCGCGAGGATCGGCATGTCGTCACCGCCCGTCGCGAGGAAGAGGGCCCCCGTCGGGAGGGCGAGCAAGACCTGGGCCACCCGGATCTTTCGCTCGTGCGTAGCCCGCAGCATCGCGAGCGCCATCGCCGCGACGAGCAGCGTCATCAGCGACATGATGATGCGGGCGTCGGTCAGCTCGGCCCGGTGGGTGGCGGCCGACGGCAGGCCGAACACGCTCATCAGGGGTAGGTAGGGAAAGAACGACTGGTAGGCGGGAACGCCCGGGACGGCGTTCACCAACCGCCCGTTGTGGATGTAGCTGCGGTAGGGGTCGAGCCCATGGCTGACGTAGGTGGCCGAGCGCTCGATCACCGAGACCTCGGGCTGAGCGAAACCGGCCCCGTGGTCGAGGTGGCGCCAGCGGGCCTCGAGCCCGAGAGGAATGGCCACCGCGCCCAGGACGACCAGTCCCAGGAGCACGAGGCGCAGGCGACGCTGCCCCGCCTCCGAGAAGCGTCGGGCCCGGCGGGAGATCACCAGGGCGACGACGCCCACCGCGGCGTACGGTCCGGCCGCGAGGTAGCCCCAGTGCCACTGCGCCGCCTGCGTCGACGTCAGCGCGAGCAGGGCGGCGAAGATCGCCGAGCTCCCGTAGAGCACTCCGTCCGAGGCGAGCGGCCCCATCCGAGTGAAACGGCTGGCGACGCCGCGGCGCACGGTCTCGAGACGCGCCAGCATCCTCCGGAGTCTACCGGCGGACCCCCGCTCAGCCGATCGGCTCCGGGGGACGGCGACGGATGGGCTGGCGCGTGGGTGGCGGCACCGGACCGACGAGGAACCGCGTGATGATCCGGACCGCGAGGCCGGGATACTCCTTCAAGAGCCCGTGCGAGGCCCCCGGGAGCACGCAGAGCTGTCCCGCGGGCAGGGCCTCGTACATCTCCACCGCGTGGTCGAGTCGCGTGGAGTCGTCGTCGCCCACCATGATCAGCGTCGGCGCGGCGAGTGCCGCGAGGACGCCGGGGTCGAGGGTCGGCTCCGTCGCGAAGAGGTGGACCGATTTCTCCGCGACGATGCGGGCGTGGCCGACGCCGTCGGGGCTCCGCGCGCCGAAGGCCAGCGCCCACGCCTCGAAGTCGGGTCCCTCCAGGGGGAACGCGGGAGTCGCCACGAGTCCCGACGGGTGGGTATTGGCCCCGACGGCGACGATCCGTCGCACGAGGTCGGGCCGGCGCAGTGCCGTCAGCAACGCCACGATCCCTCCGTCGCTGTGACCGAGCAGGTGAGCCCGATGCCCGAGGCGCTCGAGGAAGGCGATCGTCTCGTCGACCATGGCGTCGTAGTGGAAGGGCTCCGCCGTGTCCGCCGTCCGGCCGTGGCCCCGACGGTCGAAGTACGAGACCCGGAAGTGGCGGCGTAATCGGCCGCCGACGGCGTCGCGCAGACTGGCACTCGAGCTCAGGCCCCCGTGCAGCACCACCAGGTCCTCGCCGTGTCCCTCACGGAGCTTCGCCCAGGTGGGATGTCCGTTCAGATCCACGCGCACGAGGCCCATCGTAGGTGATCAGGGTCTATTCTGGACTCGTGCGGGCATTCACGATCCGTGCCCACGAAGAGGCACTCGACCTCGGGGTGAGCGAGGTCGACCCTCACCCCATCGACGCCGACGACGTGCTCGTCGAGGTCTACTTCAGCGGTGTCAACTTCAAGGACGCGATGGTGGCCGAGCCCGCGAGCCGCGTTCGTCGCGTGAGCGACCTGGTCGGCGGGGTCGACGCCGCCGGCGTGATCACCGAGTCCCGAGTCCCGGGCCTCGAGCCGGGTACCCCGGTCGCCGTTCACGGAGGCGACCTCGGCGTCGCTCGTGACGGCGGCTTCGCGGAGTACGTGTACGCGCCGGCGCGATACCTCTCCCCCCTCGCCGGGGCCCTGAGCCCACGGTCGGCGATGATCATCGGCACCGCGGGGGTTTCCGCCATGGCGAGCGTCCTCGCCCTCGAGGATCACGGCGTCGACCCCGACGGCGAGATCCTCGTCACCGGTGCGACGGGGGGCGTCGGCTCGATGGCCGTGACCCTCCTCGCCGCGCGCGGCTACCGCGTCGTCGCCTCGACCGGCTCCCCCGACCAGGCCGACTGGCTGCGCGAGCGCGGAGCGTCCCGCGTCATCGCCCGCGAGGAGGTCAGCGACCGTCCGGGCCGGGTCCTCGGCAGTGAGCTCTGGGCCGGGGCCGTCGACTGCATCGGCGGCGAGATGCTGGGCAACGTCCTGCGCACCCTTCGCTACGGCGCCGCCGTCTCGGCGACGGGCCTCGTCGCCGGGGCCGACCTCGTGACGACCGTCTACCCGTTCATCACCCGCAACGTCGCTCTACTCGGCATCGACGTCGTTGAGTCGCCGCCGGCCACCCGCCAGCGCGTCTGGACGGCGCTCGCCGCCCTCGTCCCGACGATCGACCTCGATCCTCTGGTCGACTCGGTGATCCCGCTCGAGGGGATCCCCGCGGCCCTCGAGACCGTGCGCCGCGGAGCCACGCGCGGCCGGATCCTGGTGGACCCGACCGCGCGCGCTCGCGCCTGACCTACTCGTCGGCGACGATCGACCCGACCCGATCCCCGATCGAGGGGTCCCGCTTGACCAGCACCGCGGCGTAGACGATCGCCAGTATCACGACGGCGAGGGCCGCGTAGGGGAACCAGTCGTACGGAGTCGACTGTCCCGGCTTGGCCAGGTAGTAGAGGGGAACGAGGATCGTGATGATCCCGAGTCCCGGGAGCACCGCGTGGCGGAAGCCGTTGAACCGCGCGGGGTGGTGCTTGCGCATGTAGAAGGGCAACGCCAGGTTGCTCATCCCGTAGACGAGGAGTACCAGAATGGTCCCGAACGTCGAGGACTCGGCGAAGAAGTTCACCGCGTTCATCCCGGCCGAGGCACCGTGCGAGCCGAGCAGGTGCCCGAGGCCCCAGATGGCGATGATGACGAGGGTCCCACTCAGGAAGAACAGCAGCGCGTTCACCGGCGTGCGCCGCGTAGCGTGCACCTTGCCGATCGCCTTGGGCAGGAGTCCCTCGCGACCCGCGTTGAAGATCAGTCGCGCCTGGGAGTTCGTGCCCGCGATGAGCGCCCCGAGCGTCGAGGTCATGCCCGCCAGGTAGGCGAAGAAGGCGGCGGCGCCGACGACGTTCTTCGCCACCGAGACGAACGGGATCGCCGCACTCGAGAGGTTCCCCACGTTCTGCTTGAACCCGACCACCGTCGAGAAGGCGAAGAGGACGTAGCTGACCACCATCACGATCACCGAGGTGAAGACGGCCTTCGGGACGTTGCGGCGCGGGTCGTTCGTCTCCTCGGCGAGCGCCGCCGAGTTCTCCCACCCGATGAAGAGGTAGACGGCGAGCGGAAAGCCCGCGGCGAGGCCGCTGAAGCCGTGGGTGATGTTCTTCGGGTTGAAGGGCGCGAAGCTGATGTGGCCGTGGAACTTGATGAGGGCCGCGATGCTCACGACCACGAGCACCAGCATCTCGAAGGCGAAGAAGAAGCCTGCGATCTTCGTGGAGACCGAGATTCCGCGCATCATCATGAAGGCGGCGAAGGCGAGGAAGAGCAGCGTCCAGACGATCCACGGCACGCTCTCGAGGCCCGAGACGTTGTAGTTCTGCAGGAGCAGTTGGAAGAACCCGCCCACGATCGCGACGACCGACGCCATGGCCGCGATGTAGCCGGTTCCCGTGAGTAGCGCCGTCGTCACGCCCGTGCGGGGTCCGAAGGACTTGCCCACGAAGGAGATGAACCCCCCCGTGGAGGGCATGTACTTCGTGAACTCCGACAGGGTGTTCGCGAGGAAGGCGATCGCGATACCCGCCGCGATGATGGTCAGCGGCGAGGCCAGTCCCGCTGTATAGGCGAGAAAGCCGAAGCCGAAGAAGAAGCTCATCGCCGGCCCGATGTTCGCCATCGTCGCCGCGGCGATGTCGAGCAGCCCGAGGGCTCCCCGATGCAGTCGCTCGTGTTCCCCCGAGACGACGGGAACCTTCGCCCCCAGCGACTCAGACGAGAATCCTTCCGTCATGAATCCGTTTCCTTCCCTCAGTGCGCACCGTTGCGCCCCGCGTCGAAACGCGTCAGTCCCCGCAACCTACTGGACCACTTAGGGCGCGCTGGGGACCTCTCGCCCTTACCGATAGGTTTTCGGACGTCCACCCCGACGTCGTCACGGGCGAGGTCAGAAGAAGGGGCTCACCCAGACCGTGCCGCCCCCGCAGGGCTGCAGCGGGTAGCTCGGCGTCGCCACCGCCACGGCCTGTCCCGCGGCGATCGCGACGGCCACGCTCGACACGCTCGGGCACGTCGTCTCGTTCCCCGTCGGCACGTCGCCGAAGGCGAGGTCGAAGGTCGCCGATGAACCCGTCGCGAGGGTAATCGCCGTCGGCGCCGCGTTCGCCGCCGCGTCCGGGAAGACGACGGGGCTATTCACGGTGGGCAGGTCGATGGTCCGGCTCGGGACGACGGCACCCTGGGTGTTCTGCAGCGTGAGGAGTGGCCATCCGTCGAGCGTGCAACTCCCCGGAGAGGTCTTCGTCAACCGCACGCTCGAGTACACCGTCCCGGCGGCGCCTTGACTCAGGCCGAAGGTCGCGCGGAAGTCGCCACCCGTGCAAGTCGAGCCGGTGGCCGTGGTCGTCGTCGTCGTCGTGGTCGACGCGGGCGGCGCCAGGGTCGTCGTCGTGGTCGTCGTGGTCGTGCTCGTCGAGTGCCGACTCGCCGTCACGATCACGACGAACGCGAAGAACAGCACGAGCGAGATGATCGCTCGTCTCACTGGTCGAAGTCTTCTGGCCGAACGCGGTCGAGGAAGGCCCGCAACTCGTCGACGAGCTCGTTCTCGTCGACCTCCTCACCGATCTCCACGACTTCGCCCTCTTCCTCCAACTGGAGGATCTTGCCCTCGGCGGCCATGAGCTCGTCGCGCACCAGTATGGGGGCGCCTACGCGGAGCGCCAGCGCGACGGCGTCGCTCGGGCGCGCCGACACGGCGACCTCGCGCCCCTCCCTCACGAGGCGCAGGTTCGAGTAGAACGTGTTGTCGATCAGGTCCGTGATCTCGACCGCGAAGACTCGTCCGCCCAGTGCTCCGATGACGTGACCGAGCAGGTCGTGGGACATGGGCCGAGGCGTCTCGATGTGCTGGAGCGCGTAGGCGATGGCCGTCGCCTCGGGTGCCCCGATGTAGATCGGCAACACACGTTCCCCACCGACCTCTTCGAGGAGGAGCAGGGGCGTCGAGGAGCCCACGTCGACTCGAACCGCCTTCAGGACGACCTCAACCACGGCGCCAGCCTAGACCCCGTCTCGCGACGTTCGCCGGTCGTCACCGTCCCAGGAAGTCGCTCCGCTCACGCTCGCTCACGAGGGTACGCAGGCGAGCGACCTCGTCGAAGACCTCGGCCGTCACCCGCGTCGCGGTCGACTCGTCGACCGACGAGCCCGGTCCCCGGAGCCCAGCGGTCATCTCCTCCACGATCGCCACTTCACGTTCCACCAGACGGCGAATCGACCCGACGTAGCGCGAGTCCACCCCCCGTTCGAGGAGCGCCTTCGCGGCCTGGGCCGTCGCCACGTCGAGGTCGTCGAAGATCTGCTCCCCCGACGACCCGGTACGGCCGACGATCCCCTGGGTCACGAGAAGGTTCAGCGTATCGGCGTCGAGCCCCGTCGCCACGGCGAAGGCCGCCAGCCCGAACGGCGCGCTCGCGCCGTTGCTCGGGTGCGAGGGCTCGGTGCTCGGCACGGGTCGTAGTGGCACCACGGCCGGTCGCGCCGGCACCGTCGCGCGCACCGACGCCGAATTGGCATCGCGTGCCGCGGGGCGACTCGATCGCGACGGCCCATCGTCATCGAGCAGTCCCTGCTCAATGAGCCGGACGCGCACCACCTTCAGCGGCACGAACTCTTCGTGCGCCAGACGGATCGCCTCGCGCAAGCACGCGACGTCGCGTTCCGAGTAGAGGCGGTAGCCCTTACGGCTCCGCGAGGGGCGCACCAGGCCCTTGTCCTCGTAGTAGCGGATCTTCGAGAGCTCGATATCGGGATAGTCCTGGCGCAGCAAGGCGTGGACCTCGCCGATACGCATCGTTCCCGGCGAGTTCATCGCGTGGCCTCCCAGAACACGAGCTTGTACTTGCCGATCTGAACCTCGTCGGCTCCGTGAAGGGTCGTCTCCTCTACGCGAGCCCCGTTTACGTACGTTCCGTTGAGCGAGTTGAGGTCGCGCACGGTGATGCGTCCGCTCGCCGTGCGAGTGAAGATCGCGTGGTGGCGCGACACCGAGACGTCGTCGAGCAGCAGGTCGCTGTTCTCGTGTCGTCCCACGGTCGTGAAGGCCTTCATCAACTCGAAGCGCGCCCCCGCCGCCGGTCCCGACGCGACGACGAGGACGTCACCGTGCTCCCCCACCGGCCCGGACGCCGCACCGGGGTGGAGCACCTCGGCCACCGCGACGACCGGCACCGCCACGGTCTCCGGAGAGGTGGCGTCGTGCTGGGGCGCTCCGCACGACCAGCAGAAGTTCGCGTTGGCGTTCAGGATCTCCCCGCACCGACGGCAGTTCACGACAGTTCTCTCGCGAGCGATCGTCAGTGGGACGTGAGGTCGCGGTAGGCCGGAGCGTCGAGCAGCGCGCCGATCTCGCCCTCGTCGGCACCCTCGAGCGTGCACATCCAGCCGGCACCGTACGGGTCCGTGTTGAGGGTCTCCGGCGCCCCGCGCAGGGCCTCGTTCACCGACGCGATGGTCCCACCAACCGGCGCGTAGATCTCCGACACCGACTTCGTCGACTCGACCTCACCGATCACGTCACCCTTCGCCACGACGCGCCCTACCGCGGGCAGATCGACGAAGACCACGTCCCCGAGAGCGTCCTGGGCGTAGTCGGTGATGCCCACCGTGACGCCGCCGTCCGCCGCACGGACCCACTCGTGATCGGACGTGTAGCGCAGTTCATCGGGTGTCTTCATGGCACGCAATCTACTGCGACCCGCGACCCGCGCGCCCGGTCCGCCACGCCGCGCGCGCCGGCCGGACGTAGCCGCCGAGGACCACCCAGGCGAGCACCAGTCCCCCCAGTCCGATGACCCAGCAGATGTCGCGACCCACCACTTGCCAGGTCGCGAGCGCCCGGCCCCCGTCGTTCGACGTGAGCAGGAAGAGGGGGAAGGTCGTCATGAGCGCGAACGTCGAGACCTTGCCCCACCAGAGGACGTCGATGCGCGCGGCGCCCCCCATCGCCAGTGCGACGGTGACCACCGAGACGATCACCTCGCGCGCGAGGGTTGCGCCCGCAAACCACCACGGAACGCCGTGCGCGGCCGCCACGCTGAGGAGCCCGCCGACGACGAGGATCCGGTCCGCCGTCGGATCGAGCACCTTGCCGACCGTCGAGACCTGGCCGAGTCGCCGGGCGAGGTAGCCGTCGACCCAGTCGGTCGCTCCGAGGACGCCGAGTAGCCACGCCGCCTCGGCGCGGTGCCCCGTCCGAAAGAGCAGCCACCAGAAGACCGGCAGGAGGGCGAGGCGCACCACCGTGACGGCGTTGGGCACCGTCAGCCACCCCCGCTCGCTGCGGGTCGGCTCCACGGGTCTAGGCGATCGTGATCGACGGGTCGAGGAAGACGTCCTGGACGGCGTGGACGAGGGCGGCTCCCTCGTCGATCGGCCGCTGGAAGGCCTTCCGGCCCAGGATCAGACCCTGGCCGCCCGCCCGCTTGTTGATCACGGCGGTTCGCACGGCCGAGGCCACGTCGTCGGCGCCCTTCGCCTCACCACCCGAGTTGATCAGGCCGATGCGCCCCGCGTAGCAGTTGACCACCTGCCAGCGGGTGAGGTCGATCGGGTTGTCGGTCGTCAGCTCACTGTAGACCTTGGCGTTCGTCTTGCCGAACTTGAGGGCGTTGTAGCCCCCGTTGTTCTCGGGCTGCTTCTGCTTGATGATGTCGGCCTCGATGGTGACACCGAGGTGATTCGCCTGGCCGGTGAGGTCCGCCGACAAGTGGTAGTCCGCTTCGGGCGTCTTGAAGGCCGGGTTGCGCAGGTACGTCCACAGGACCGTGAAGAGTCCCAACTGGTGCGCCTCGGCGAAGGCCGCCGAGATCTCACGGAGCTGACGGTCCGACTCCGGAGAGCCGAAGTAGATCGTGGCCCCCACGCCTACCGCTCCGAGATCGGCCGCCTGACGCACCGAGGCGAAGGGGATCTGGTCGTAGGTGTTCGGGTAGTGGAGGAGGTCGTTGTGGTTCAGCTTCACGATGAAGGGGATCCGGTGCACGTAACGCCGGGAGACGACGCCCAGGGTCCCCAGCGTCGTCGCCACCGCGTTGCAGTCCGCCGCGATCGCCAGGTCGCAGATGCGAGCCGGGTCGAAGTAGTCGGGATTCGGGGCGAAGCTCGCCGCCGCCGAATGCTCGATCCCCTGGTCGACGGGGAGAATCGAGACGTAACCGGTCCCGCCGAGGCGGCCGTGGTTGTACAGGGACCCGAGGTTGCGCAAGACGGTCGGCGACCGGTCACTCGCGAGGAACGCCCGATCGAGGAAGTCGGGTCCGGGCAGCGTCAACCGCTCCTTCGGGAAGGCGGTAGCCGTGTGGCCGAGGAGGGTGTCGGCGTCGTTTCCGAGTAGTGCGGCGATGTCCATACCTCCAAACTACCCCAGGTGTCACCGCCGCCCTCCTTGCCCGGATGGCCCGTTCGACGCCGAGCAGGTGAATCGCGCCACGATCGAGGGCGGCCCCCCGCTCGCCCTCTCCGTCGTGCCCGAGGCCCTCATCGACGACGGGTGCGCAACCCCTACGGGTGGTTCCGACGCGATCGCCCCCGCGTGGGCTCCGGCGCACTCACGTCGTCCCCCGCGGACGCGACGTACCATCGGCGCGTGGCCGACGACGAATCCCCCGCCTTCCAGGATCTCTACCCCGAGCACCTCGCCCACTGCTACGGCTGCGGACGCCTGAACGAGCACGGGTACCACATCCGCACGCACTGGGACGGCGAGGAGAGCGTGACCCGCTTCACACCGGCTCCCTTCCACACCGCCGTTCCCGGACTCGTCTACGGGGGGCTCCTCGCCTCCCTCGTCGACTGTCATTCGACGGGGACGGCCGCCGCCGCCCTCTACCGAGCGGACGGCCGCGCCATGGACGATCCCGCCGCCGCCCCGCACCGCTGCGTCACGGGGACCCTCACCGTTCGCTTCGCCCACCCCACTCCCCTGGGCCCGGAGCTCGAGATTCGCGGCGTCGTGACGGAGGTACGGGGCCGCAAGGTCACCGTCGCCTCCCGCGGCCTCGTCAACGGCGTGGCCACGGTCGACGCCGAGGCGATCTGCCTGGACCTACCCGGCTCCTTCGCGTCCTAGGGACCTCCGGCCCGGGAACCGATTCGGACCACTGCTCCTCGGAGGAGTAGAGATGGGGGGGTAGGTGCTCGGTCACGATCGAGCGAAGGAGAAAGAAGCAGTCATGTCGTTCACGTCCATCAACCCGGCCACCGGGGAGGTCGTCGCCGAATTTGACGCCCACACCCCCGAGCAGATCGAGGATGCGGTCGCCCTGTCGGCGCGCACCTTCCGCTCCTGGCGCGACACCCCCTACAAGGATCGCGCCGAGCTGATGCACCGAGCGGCCCAGATCCTGGAGGACGAGGTCGACCAGATCGGCGCGATGCTCACCAGTGAGATGGGCAAGACCCACGCCCAGGCCAAGGGTGAGACCCTCAAGTGCGCGAAGACGATGCACTACTACGCCGATCACGCCGAGAAGATGCTCGCCGACGAGATCATCGCGTCGCCCGCCAGCCACAGTGGCGTGCGCTACGAGCCGCTCGGTCCCGTCCTCGCGGTAATGCCCTGGAACTTCGCCCTCTGGCAAGCCATCCGCTTCGCCGCGCCCGCCATCATGGCGGGCAACGTCGGGATCTTGAAGCACGCCCACAACGTGCCCCGCTCGGCCCAGTTCCTTGAGGAGCTCTTCCGGCGCGCCGGCTTTCCCGAGGGGGTCTTCGTGAACCTCTTCATGGGGCACCAGGCGCTGGCCGACTTGATCGCCGACGACCGGGTCGCCGCGGTGACCCTCACCGGATCGGAGACCGCCGGAAAGATCGTCGCCGCGCAGGCGGGTGCGGCCCTGAAGAAGTGCGTGCTCGAGCTCGGCGGATCCGACGCCTTCATCGTCGCCGCGTCGGCCGACCTCTCGGCCGCCATCCCCGCCGCGGTGACCGCGCGCATCCAGAACAACGGGCAGAGCTGCATCGCGTCGAAGCGCTTCATCGTCGTGAAGGAGCGGGCCGACGAGTTCATCGCGGGCTTCACTGCCGCCATGAGCGAGGTGGCTGTCGGAGACCCGATGGATCCGGTGCACGGGATGGGGCCCCTCGTCAGCAGCACCCAGCGCGAGGAGCTGCACGCGCAGGTCCAGGACGCCGTGGCTAAGGGAGCGATCGTCCACACCGGTGCCCGCATGATCGACGGTCCGGGCTACTACTACGCCCCGACGGTACTGTCGAAGGTCCCCCACACCTCCCGGGCGGGCTGCGAGGAGCTCTTCGGGCCCGTGGCCGTCATCGAAGTCGTCGACGACCTGGACGAGGCGATCCGCGTCGCCAACTCGACGCCGTGGGGCCTCGGTTCGTCCATCTGGGCCACCGATCGCCGAGAGATCGATCGAGCCATCGCCGGCATCGAGGCGGGAATGGTCTTCGCCAACGCCATCGTGGCGTCAACTCCCGAACTCCCCTTCGGCGGCATCAAGAAGTCCGGCTACGGTCGCGAGCTCTCGACGCTCGGCATCCGCGAGTTCACCAACGCGAAGACCTTCTACATCGCGTAACGACCCATTCGTTCGTGTCGCGACGGACGTGAGTGGGGCCCTCGGGCCCCCTCACACGTCGCGCTTCTTCGAGACGGGGCGGGTTCGCTGGGGTCGTGTCTTGCGACGGTCGACAATGCCGAGGTCGGCCAGACGCGCCGCGGCATCGTAAGCGTCGGGTTCGGCGGCGACGACGCGCGCGAACATTTCGCGCGCGGAACTGGCATCCCCGGCCCGATCGAAGACGTCGGCCAGCGTGTACCACAGTCGAATGTGCCGATAGCCGGGGTTGCGCAGCGACTTGAGGGCACCCGCACGCGTCAGGATCTCGATGGCCTTCGTGTACTCGCGACGATCGGCGAACGAGCTCGCCATGACAATCCGGCCCTCGGCCAGCGTGTCCGCGTCGGCACCCTCCTCCTCGAGCATCTCGAAGGTCTTCTCGACCGCCCGGTATCGGCGATGGGCTCGGTCGCAGTCCATCACGAGCGGAAGGTGTGACGGGTCCTGGGTCAATTCGTGGTGGGCCAGCAGGTTCGCCTTGGCGAGGTTCCACTGCTCCGCCCGGTAGGCGGCTAGGCCCGCGGTCTCTCGCACCTCGGCGACCGTCGGTGCGAGATCCGTCACCGGACGGATGTGGCGTACCGCCTCCTCGAAACGGTGGCGATCGTAGGCTTCCGCCGCCTTGGTCATCATCCGCACCGCGCGCTCGCGCTGTGCGACGGTGCCCACCACGGCGTTACGGATGGCCGCGGCGACGTCAGCCGGCAGGGTGTACGCGGGGCGAACCTCGGTCGTCTCCACGGGGCTGCGCCGTTCGGAACGCTCCTCCTCGATCCACTCGGACGGAGCGGGCGGCGGGCTGCTCGGTCCCTTCGAGCGAGCCGTCGAGGGCGGCTCCTCACTAAGCCCCGTCGCGGCGCGGCGCGCGAGCGATCCCCAACCCCGACCCGCCGTGGGATCTACGGGAACGCCACGTCGCGGCGCACGTCCGGATGAGCCGCCCCGCGTCGACCGCGCGCCCCCGGACGAGGGTCGCGCCCCTGAGCGACCGCGCGGCGCGGGGCGATCACCCCGGCCCTCGGACTCCTCGAACGAGCGGCGCGGACGGCGCTCGGCGTCGTCGCCGTAGCGCGAGCCACCCGTGCGCCCTCGCGGGGTGGGACGCTCTCCCCGAGGCGCGTAGCCCTCGGGTGCGCGCCGCGGACGGCGCTCCGTGTCCTCGTTCCTGGGACGGTCGGTGCGTCCTCCTCCAGT
>JAJZUS010000003.1:0-115000 GCA_021848365.1 Actinomycetes bacterium | reverse complement strand
GCTCGTTGCGGGACTTAACCCAACATCTCACGACACGAGCTGACGACAGCCATGCACCACCTGTGTTGGGCCCCGAAGGACACCGTATCTCTACGGCTTTTCCCAACATGTCAAATCTAGGTAAGGTTTTTCGCGTTGCATCGAATTAAGCCACATGCTCCGCCGCTTGTGCGGGCCCCCGTCAATTTCTTTGAGTTTTAACCTTGCGGCCGTACTCCCCAGGCGGGGCACTTAATGCGTTAGCTGCGGCGCGGAAACCGTTGAAAAGTCCCCACACCTAGTGCCCACCGTTTACGGCGTGGACTACCAGGGTATCTAATCCTGTTCGCTCCCCACGCTTTCGCTCCTCAGCGTCAGTATTGGCCCAGATCACCGCCTTCGCCACCGGTGTTCCTCCTGATATCTGCGCATTCCACCGCTACACCAGGAATTCCGTGATCCCCTACCAAACTCTAGTCACGATAGTTTCGGGTGGCTGCCCCAGGTTGAGCCTGGGGGTTTCACACCCGACTTATCGAACCGCCTACGAGCTCTTTACGCCCAATAAATCCGAATAACGCTTGCACCCTATGTATCACCGCGGCTGCTGGCACATAGTTGGCCGGTGCTTCTTCTACAGGTACCGTCACAATCGTTCCTGTCGAAAGAGGTTTACAACTCAGAAAGCCTTCGTCCCTCACGCGGCGTTGCTGCGTCAGGCTTTCGCCCATTGCGCAAGATTCCCTACTGCTGCCTCCCGTAGGAGTCTGGACCGTGTCTCAGTTCCAGTGTGGCTGATCGTCCTCTCAGACCAGCTATCCGTCGTTGCCTTGGTAGGCCGTTACCCCACCAACAAGCTGATGGACCGCGAGCCCCTCCCGAAGCGAAAAGACTTTCTTCCTCCAGCCATGCGGTTGGAGGAAGGTATCCGGTATTAGCACCGGTTTCCCGGTGTTATCCCAGTCTTCGGGGCAGGTTGCTCACGTGTTACTCACCCGTTCGCCACTAAATCTTTCGGAGCAAGCTCCTTAGATTCCGTTCGACTTGCATGTATTAAGCACGCCGCCAGCGTTCATTCTGAGCCAGAATCAAACTCTCCATCAAGACTTCTCGGGTTACCCCGACAAATCAGAGAGCCGAATGGTCTGCTCTACTTCCATTCGACTACAACGTCCTCACGGGGTGAGGTTTCGTTGCATACTTCTTGTATCGACCGACGTGTTCGGTTAGGCCCGACCACGTCGCCCGTACTGGCTTTTGGCTCTCGTTCTTCCGTTTTCAAGGAGCGACATCGCACACGACCGAAGTCGGAGGTGCGACACACCTGTTTCCGGCCGAAGCCGGCCTGCTCGGGTCACCCTGAGCAGGGACTTTCACCCTAGCAGCACAACCTCGTCACGTGCAAGTCACGCTTCGAGCCGTTCTGCGGCGGGAAGAACACTATAGCACCACTCACGAGGGTGCGCGTCACTCGCGGATCACTGTCCGTCGCTCACGACGACGGAGATCTCGAGGGCACCCGTCAGGCGACGTAGCTCGTCGAATGACGTTGCGAACACGTAGTGGGGATGCCCTCCCGCCGCCCAGATCACCGGCCACTGACCCAGTGCGACATCGATATACGTCCGTACCGGGTGGGGGTGTCCGAGCGGAGCGACGCCTCCGATCGGCTGGCCCGTCGCCTCGCGAACGAAGGTCGCACTCGCGCGCTGCAGCGAGTGCGCGCCGATGACGCGCGCGACGTGATCCGTGTCGACACGGTGCGCACCCGAGGTCAGGATCAGGACGGGTTGGCCGTCCGCGTCGAAGATCAACGAGTTCGCGATCTGCGCGACCTCCACGTCCAGTTGCGCGGCGGCGGCGGCGGCCGTTGGCGACGCCTCCACCGTCTCGACGATGTCCGCTGAACTGCCCGCCGAGCGCAGCGCATCTCGAACGCGTGCACCATTCGGGTGCAGCGGATCCGGGTGGGTGATGTTCACGCGCCATCCGTTCCCATGGTGAGCCGCGCCCGCAACTCGGAAACGCGAGACTCCCACGCAACGGCCTGCGCCGATTGTGCCGCCGGACCGCTCGCTCCGGGCGATCGACGACGTTCCAAGGCGCTGCCGGCGCGCACGACCTCGGCGAGGTCGGCGAGGTCTTCGCGCCCCCGAAGGACGTCCACGAACGGGCGACCCGAGCGAATCGCCTCGCCCACGGCCTCCCCCACCATCTCGTGGGCGCGACGAAATGGGACTCCCCTCTGGACGAGCTCCTCCGCCACGTCAATCGCGGCGAGGTACGGATCGTCCGCCGCCTCACGCGCGACGTCGACGCGGAACTCGAGCGATCGGTACGCGCCCCGCACGGCGTCGAGCACGGTCATCGCCTGCTCAACCGAGTCGAAGAGCGGTTCCTTGTCCTCTTGCAGGTCGCGGTTATACGTGAGGGGAAGCCCCTTCAGCACGACCAGCAAGGTCGTGAGATTGCCGATGAAGCGCCCCGCCTTGCCGCGCGCCAACTCGGCCACGTCGCTGTTTTTCTTCTGCGGCAGCATCGATGACCCCGTGGTGTAGGCGTCCCCGAGGATCGCGAAGCCGAACTCCGTCGTCGTCCACAGGACGAGTTCCTCGCCCATTCGCGACAGGTGAGTGCCCAGCAGAGCAATGTCGAAGAGTGTCTCCGCGATGAAGTCACGATCGCTTACCGCGTCCATCGAGTTCTCGAAGGCGCGCGCGAACCCTAACTCCTTCGCGGTCAGCGCGGGATCGAGCGGGAGCGAGCTCCCGGCGATGGCTCCGGCGCCGAGGGGCGAAACCGACGCCCGTTCCCGAGTCGCGAGGAGGCGGTCGACGTCGCGCGCCAACGACCACGCGTGGGCTCCGAGATGGTGCGAGAGCAGAACGGGCTGAGCTCGCTGGAGATGCGTGTAGCCCGGGAGGTAGGCACCGGGGAAGCGTTCGGCGGTCGCCACGAGAGTGGTCGCGAGATCGAGCGTGCGGTCCGCGAGATCCGTGAGCGCGTCGCGTACGAAGAGCCGCACGGTCGTCGCCACCTGATCGTTACGGCTTCGTCCGGTGTGCAACTTCGCCCCGACGGCGCCAGCGATCTCGGTGACCCGTCGCTCGATCGCCATATGAACGTCCTCGTCGGTGGGCTGACGCGCGAAGAGACCTCGATCAAACTCCTCCTCGACCTCGTCGAGGGCGTGACGGATCTGCTCTTCCTCGTCGGCGCTCACCAGTCCAGCCACGACCAGCCCGCGCACGTGGGCCCGGGATCCTGCGATGTCGTAACGGTAGAGCAGGTGGTCGAACGAGTAGCTCTCCGAGAGCCGCCACAACGACTCCGACATGGACTCGCTGAAGCGACCGTGCCAGAGCGTCACGACCCGGGGTGGGCGTGACGGGCCCCCTGGCGCGCCGCCCACGTCCGAACGCCCAGCCCGTAGATGCGCACGTACCCCTCCGAATCGGCGTGGCGGAACGTGTCGGCCGCGTCGTAGGTGGCGAGGCCGTGGTCGTAGAGCGCTACGGGACTGCGCCGACCGACCACGCGCATCAGGCCGGGAGGGTCGAAGCGCAGCCGCACGTCACCCGTGATGAAACGCTGGGTCTCCGCGACGAAGGCGTCGAGGGCCTCCTTGAGGGGGGAGAACCACATGCCGTCGTAGACGAGCTCGGCCCATCGTCCCTCGAGGCGAGCCTTCTCGTGGTGGACGTCGCGCTCGAGGTTGAGGTCCTCGAGGTCGGCGTGGGCCGCGATCAGCGCGAGTGCCGCGGGGGCCTCGTATACCTCGCGACTCTTGATGCCCACGCGGCGGTTCTCCACCATGTCGATCCGCCCGAATCCCGTCGCCCCCGCACGGTGATTGAGGGTGCGGATCAGGTCCGCGAGCGACATCGACTCGCCGTCGAGAGCGACGGGACGACCCTCGTGGAACGAGAGAGTCAGCTCCACCGACTCGGTCGTCGTGACGCGCGTGAGCGTGTAGGGCTCCTCCGGCGGTGCGGCCCACGGGTCCTCGATGTCGCCGCACTCGATCGCCCGGCCCCACAGGTTCTCGTCGATCGAGTAAATCTTCTCCTTGGAGGCCCGAATCGGGATGTCCCACTTGTGTGCGTAGTCAACCGAGTCCGCCCGGGTCATCCCCCAGTTGCGGGCGGGCGCCAGGACCTCGAGATCCGGCGCGAGGGCGTGCGTGCCGACCTCGAAGCGCACCTGGTCGTTACCCTTGCCCGTGCACCCGTGCGCCACCGCGGTGGCTCCGAGACGTCGCGCCTGGTCGACGAGGTGTCGCACGATGACCGGACGAGAGAGGGCGGAGACCAGGGGGTACTTGCCCTCGTAGCGGGCGTTCGCCATGATCGCTCTCGCGCAGAACTCCTCCGCCATCTCGTCGCGCGCATCGACAATCACGCACTCGCTGGCTCCCGCGGCGAGCGCCCGGGCTCGGATGTCGTCCAGGCTCTCCGAACTGTCCGGATCCTGACCAACGTCGACGAGTACGCAGGCCACGTCGACGCCCCACTCCTCCATCATCCAGCGAATCGCCACCGACGTGTCGAGTCCTCCGCTGTAGGCCAGCACCACCCGTTGCGCCATCTCCAACTCCTTCTCTCAGTCCAGACCGGCCAGTGACCGGAACTCCTCGGCCAGCGGCCCGCCACCGTGTCCGTCGCGAGCGATGACCAACAGCGTGTCGTCACCAGCGACGCTACCCAGAACCCCCTCGAGATTGCTCCGGTCGAGGGCGGACGCCACCACGTGCGCGCACCCTGGCGGCGTCCGCAGGACGACGAGGTTGCCCGAGCTCTCCACCGAGACGACCCACTCCCCCATCATGCGGCGCAGGTGGTCGCGCGGCGGTGAGCTCACCTTCGGCGTCAGGGGGGTCACGATGCGACGAGACCCGTGCTCGTCACGCACCTTGATGGCACCCAGCTCGTGGAGGTCCCGAGTCACCGTGGCCTGGGTCGCGCTGATGCCCTCCGCCTGGAGACGGGTCACGATCTGTGCCGCCGTCGAGATCACTTCACGATCGATGAGCTCACCGATGCGGTGCTGACGTTGCGTCTTGGTCATGCTCCCCCTCTCACCCAGGCCAGTGCACCGCGCATCGCACTACGCCGGTGCGCGGCTTGCTGCCAGATCAACGACCGCGGACCGTCGAGGACCGCGTCGACTACCTCGTCGCCACGGTGCGCCGGCAGGCAATGCAGGAACACCGCCTCCGGTCCCGCCACGTCGAGCACGTCCGGCGTGACGCGATAGCCCTGCAGGTCGCGCCGGCGTCGCTCGGTCTCGGCCTCGGCCCCCATGGAGACCCACGCGTCCGTGTACACGACGTCCGCTCCCCGAACGCCCTCGACGACGTCGTCGCCCTCGACGAGACTTCCCGTGGACACGCGATCCGGATCCTCGGCACGTCCGCGCGCCAATCGGTAGCGGGCGGGGCTGGCGACCCGAACGCAGGCCCCGACGAGACGCAACGCGACACTGAGCGAGCGGGCGACGTTGGTCGCGTCACCCACATAGGCGACCTCGAGGCCCGCGAGTCCCGCCACGTCGCCGGCACTGAAGTGATCCGCCAGCGTGAGCAGGTCGGCGATCGCCTGCGTGGGGTGGGCCTCGTTCGAGAGGAGGTTGATCACGGACAGTCGATCTTTCGTCGCCTCCCGCATCCGGGCGAACACCCCGTGATCACGCACCCGCAGCGCGGCGATGGAGAAGTACGCCGCGATCGTGCGCGCCACGTCCTCGGCGGACTCTCGCGAGTCAATCCCGATCTCGTCCCCCGTGAAGAAGGTGGGGTGCCCTCCCAGGTCCGTGACGGCGACCGCCGACGAGGCCCGCGTACGCAGGCTCGGGCGCTCGAAGACGAGGGCGACGCCGTCGCCGGCGAGCGACACCCCACCCGCGTCGCGCGCCAGCCGACAGACCTCGAGCAGACCCGCGCGACCCAGTTCCTCGATCGTCGTCACGTGACGCGTCACGCCACCACCTCCGTCACCGGGACCGTCCGGGCCACGACGCCGCTCAGCGCGTAGCGGCGCGTGCCGCTCGCCACGACCACCCGACGCGCTCCTCCGGCGAGAGCGTCCAGTGCGGCCCGCGCCTTGGGTCGCATGCCATCGCGCACGGCTCCGCTCTCGAGCATCGCCTCGAGCTCCGCGGCGCTCACCCGCTCGATCGCCGTCGTTGGATCGTCGGGCTGCTGACGGATCTGGTCCACGTCACTCAGGAGGATCAACTCATCGGCCCCGAGAGCCGCCGCCAGCGCGCCGGCCACGGTGTCGGCGTTGCAGTTGACGAGTCCCCCGTCGGGGGCGAGGCCCACCGAACTGACGACCGGCACGCGACCCGCTCCCCAGAGCTCTCGAATGAGGTCGCCGTCGACCTGCGGGGCGAGCGCCACCCGACCCAACTCGCCCCCCGCCACCCCACCACGCACGATGCCGCCGTCGGGACCCGCGAGACCGACGGCGTCGAGCCCCCGGTGCTGCAGGGCCGCGACGATGCCCACGTTGACCCACCCGAGGGCCATCGCCACGACGTCCATCGTCGCCGGATCGGTGACGCGAAGACCGTCGACGAAACGGCTCTCGAGTCCGAGCCGGTGCAGCAGCCCCGCGATCTGGGGACCTCCACCGTGAACGACCGCGACCGGACCGTCGACGTCGCCCAGGTCACTCGCGAGGTCGCTCAGCACCGGAGACGATGGCCCCACGTCGTCGATGGCGTGTCCGCCCAACTTCACGACGAGGCTCACGGCGTCACCCCCGTACGGGGCAGTCCCTCGGTCTCTCCCCAGCCCTCGGCCACGTTCCACGCCTGAATCGCCTGACCGGCTGCACCCTTCAGCAGGTTGTCGATCGAGCTCATGGCGAGGAGCCATCCCGTGCGAGGGTCCACCCGAGCACTCACGAAGCAGAGGTTGCTGCCCACCGGGTCCTTCATGGTCGGGGGCTCCTCGAGTACCACGACGAACGGCTCGTCCGCGTAGCGGTCGCGCAGGATGCCGAGCGCCACGTCCGTCGTCATCCCCTCGCGGGCCCGCGCGTAGGCGCTCACGAGCATCCCGCGGCTCACCGGTACGAGGTGCGGGGTGAAGAGGAGCGACCCCCCGATCTCCTGCTCCATCTCCGGGGTGTGCCGGTGCGTGAGCAGCCCGTAGGACTCGGCGTTCGCCGCGAGACGAGGGAAGTGCAGCCGATCGCTCGGCGACCGTCCGGCCCCCGAGGCCCCGCTCAGGGCGTTCACCACGATGCCGGTCCGCTCCACGGCTCCGGCGTCGAGGAAGGGGCCGAGGGCGAGGGAGGTGGCCGTCGGATAGCATCCGGGCACCGCAACGAGGCGCGCGCCGGGCAACTCCTCGCGGTGCCGCTCGACCAGGCCGTAGACGGCCGACCCCACCAGGTCGGGCCGCTCGTGGGGATGGCCGTACCAGTGCTCGTAGATCTCCGGATCGCGCAGGCGAAAGTCGGCACCGAGATCTAGGACCCGAACGCCCCGCTCGAGCAGGTCCGGGACGATCCGCTGGCTCTGCCCGTGCGGAAGGGCCACGAAGGCGATCTCGAGATCGGCGTCGAGGGCGTCGACGGTCGGCGCGAACGTCATCCCCCCGGCAACGGCGGCGAGGGCCGGGACGTGATCGCCCACGCGCCGCCCCGCGCTCGACTCCCCCGTCGCGATCACGACCTCAGCCCGGGGATGTCCGAGGGCGAGGCGCAGCACCTCGCTCCCCGCGTACCCACTGGCTCCGACGACTCCGACCCGCATGCGCCATTTTATGCATACGACCTCACAAAATCGCAAGTACGGGCGGCCGCTACGCTAGAGGAATGTCGCGACGCGGCTGGACCCTCTTCCTCGCGATGTCCGTCGTGTGGGGCATTCCCTACCTCCTGATCAGGATCGCCGTTCGTCAGTTGGACCCGGGCGTCCTCGTCTTCGGCCGCACGGCGCCCGCTGCGGCGCTGCTCCTACCTCTCGCGCTCGCGCGCGGCTACTGGAGCGAGATCCGCCGCAACATCGGATGGATCATCGTGTTCGCCGTCGTCGAGTTCGGCGTTCCCTGGTATCTGATGTCCCAGAGCGAGCGGCACATCACGAGTTCCCTGACCAGCCTGCTCATCGCCTCGGTCCCGCTCTTCAGCGTCGTGGCCCAGCGGCTCCGACGCTCGGGGGAAGTGGTCGGTGGCCGGCGCCTGATCGGCCTCGGCGTGGGGGCCCTGGGCGTCGCCCTCCTGGTGGGCGTCGCCATCGGTGGTGGGGCCCTCGCCTGGATCGCCCTGATGCTCGCCGTCTGCGTCGGCTACACCCTCGGGCCGATCATCCTGGCGACGCGCCTCACCCACGTCCCGGGCGTCGCGGTCGTCGCCGCCGCCACCGGGACCATGGCCCTCGCCTGGGTTCCCTGGAGCGTGACTCACTGGCCCCGTCACGTGAGCGCCGAGACCTGGTCCTCGATGGCCGTCCTCTCGCTCGTCTGCACCGCGGGAGCCTTCCTCACCTTCTTCGCTCTCGTGAAGGAGGTGGGATCGACCCGCTCGGTCGTGGTGACCTACGTCAACACGGCCATCGCCGTGGTACTCGGCATCGCCTTCCTCCGCGAGCCGCTAACGGTGGGGATCCTGCTGGGATTCCCCCTCGTGCTCGCGGGAAGCGTCCTCGCGACGAGCGGCCCCCGATCCCGTCTCCAGCTCGTAGCGGCCGGCGACGCGGACCCCGTCGGGAGCGACTAGCCACCACCGGTCGGCGCCGACCGCGAGCTCGAGGTCGTCGCCAACCTCGACGCTACCGACGTAGGTGACTTGCGCAAACCGGAGGCTGCCTTCGACGACCTCGGCGAGGGGCGCCCACAGCGCCGCGTTATTGGCGTGTCCCACCACGTCAAGGTCGCTACGACGCACGCGCCACGGCGATCGCGTGGCGTGCGGGTCGACGGGGTCCGTGGGAGCCCGCCCGCTTACCCGTCGGCGCGCCGACGGGCCGTACGCCGCGAGGAAGTCCTGGCCGATCCGCACCGGCAGCCCGGAGCGTCCGACCGGGACCCACAGCGCCACCGTCTCGATCACCGTGACGCCCCCGAGCGCGAGGTCGGTCCGTCTCTCGGCCCACGCCGGCCCGGACCCACCGCACCACGTCGTCGCCGTCACGCGCTCACCCAGTTCGGGCCAGCGGCCGCGCTGCGAGAGGCGCAACATCGTGCGTCGGACCAACCACGTCTCCTCCGCCACGACGCCCGTCGCGGCCCAGTCATCGGTCGCCACGTCCTGCAGGAGTCGCGCGACGGCATCCGGACGCATTCGACCATCCGGACCCGTGTCCGCGAGTCGCACGGGGCGGGTCAGGTCGAACTGCCGCGAGTCATCGGTGGGTGGGGCGACGAACTCGACGTCCACGCTCACCTCAGCCGTGCTCCGAGCCGCTCCCCCGCGGCGATCAGGACGTCGCGCGCCTGGGCCACCTCGCCTTCGCTCAGAGTGCGATCCGCGGCGCTCATCCGGACGGCGTAGGCGAGGCTCCGCGCACCCTCGCCGATCGCGCCACCCCGGTACACGTCGAAGAGTTCGACCCGCTCCACCAGGTCGCTCGCTCCGCGCAACGCGTTCGCGAGGTCGGCCGCGGGTACCCCGGCAGGGGTCACGAAGGCCAGGTCGATCGAGGCGCTCGGGAATCGGCTCGGCACGATCGCCCCGTCCGGGCGTCGCCGCGCGCTCGCCGGATCGCTCAGCACGTCGAGGTCGATCTCGAGGAGGCCCGCGCGTCGCGGGGCCACGGGACCGATAAGCGGTGCGACCACGTCGGGGTCGGCCTCGCCGACCCGCCCTACGAGGACGCCACTCGCCCGATCGACGAGCTCCGCACTGCGCGTCGGATGCCACTCGCGAGGGGCCGGCGCCGCGCGCACGACCACGTCCTCGAGTCGCAGTCGCTCCGCGAGCACGCGCCAGAGGGCGACCGCCGTGCGCGCGTCATCTCCCGGTTGGCCGAGCACGACCGTCAGGAGTTCGGTCTCTCGCGGGAGGGCCAGCGTGGTGTGGCCGCCCTCCCCGCCGCGCGTGAAGCGTCCCGGGGCGTCGTCGGGGTGCGCAAAGACGACGCCCAGTTCCGCCAGGCGGACGTCGCCCGTCCCGCGAGCCACGTTCCGGGCCCAGGCGTCGAGCAGGCCGGGGATGAGCGACGTGCGCAGCACCGCCTCGTCCTCGGCGAGCGGGTTCGTCACGCGGACCAGTCGCGCGTCAGGATGCGTGCGCCGGACCTGAGCCTCGCTGACGAGGGTCGCCGTCCAGGCCTCGAGGACGCCCCGACCGACCAGCGCGTCGCGCAGCCGCCGACGCAGCAACTGGCGATCCGTCATCCCACCCGGCGACGGCCACGTCGGGGTGCGACGCGCCAACTTCCGATAGCTGTAAAGACGGGCCACCTCTTCGACGACGTCGGCCCGTCCGGCGGCGCCCGTGCGCACGTCCGGTCGCGACGTCGGGGCCGTGACGGCGATCCCGTCCTCCACGACCTCGGTCACGAATCCAAGTCCCTCGAGGAGCCGACGGGCCACGTCGTCGTCGATCTCCGTTCCCAGCTGCCGGGTGACCTCCCCCGCTCGCAGAACGACTCGCGAGGGCGGGGCCACCTCGCCGCGCACGTCGAGGGGCGCGGCGACCCACTCGAGCTCCGGGCAGCTCAGCGCGAGGATCGCGACGAATCGCCCGACCGCCTCCAGCGCCAACTCGGGGTCGACGCCCCGCTCGAAGCGCGTCGACGCCTCGCTGCGCAGACCGTGGCGCTTCACCGAGCGCGCGATCGTCATGGGGTCGAAGTGCGCCGCCTCCAGCAGCACCGTGGTCGTCGCGTCGCTGATCTCGGTCGCGGCGCCGCCCATGATCCCCGCGAGCCCGATCACCCGGTCCTCGCCGTCGGCGATCACCACGTCCTCGCCCGTATCGCCGAGTCCCCGGCCCGGCTGGGCCAGTGCTCGGACGACACCGTCGAGGGTCTCGAGCGTCTCACCGGGCCGGGCCCGGCGTACGCGCAGCGTGGCACCCGCGACTCGATCGAGGTCGTAGGGGTGAGTCGGCTGACCGAGCTCGAGCATCACGATGTTCGACGCGTCCACCACGTTAGAGATCGGCCGCATGCCGGCGAGCTCGAGTCGGCGCGCGATCCAGGCCGGCGACGGCCCGACGCGCACCCCCCGCAGTACCGAGACGGTCAGGCGCCCACAGAGGTCCGGGGCCTCGAGTACCGCCCCCGCGAACTCGCTCGTGGGCGAGCCGGAGGACGGGGCTCGCCGAGCCACGTCGCACATCGGCCGGTCGAAACGGATTGCGAGGTCGCGGGCGACACCCCGAATCGACCACGCGTCGGGGCGGTTCGCGCCCACCGAGAGGTCGAAGACGGTGTCCGCCGCGAGTCCCAGGGCGTCGCGTAGGTCCTCCCCGGGGGTGGTGACCAACTCGGCGTCGAGCACCATCAGGCCTCGGTGGTCACCGCTCAGCCCGAGCTCTCGCGACGAGCACAGCATCCCGTTACTCACGACACCGCGCATCGACCGACGAGCGATCTCGAATCCTCCGGGCAGGACCGCTCCCACCCGGGCGAGCGGCACTCGGTCGCCCACGTCGAAGTTCCAGGCTCCGCAGACAACCTCGACGGGTTCCGGGTCCCCCGCGTCTACGACGACACGGCGGATCTTGTCGGCTCCCGCGATGGGATGGATCTCGCGAACCTCGGCGACGACGACGTGATCGAGTCCCTCGCCCACCTGCTCGATCCCCTCGACCACCAGCCCGAGGTCGTCGAGAGCGTCGCGCACGACGCCGACGTCGTCGGGGAGGTCCACGAACTCGCGCAACCAGCTAAGCGGGGCCCTCACGAGAACTGCTCCAGGAAGCGGGCGTCGTTCTCCGTGAGGGCGCGCATGTCGGCGATCTCGTGGCGCATCTGAGCGCAGCGGTCGATTCCGAACCCGAAGGCGAAGCCGCTCCACTCGTCGGGATCGATCCCCACCGCCTCGAGCACCGCGGGATCCAGCATCCCGCACCCGCCGAGCTCGATCCAGCCAGTGTGGGAGCAGGTCCGACATCCCGTCCCGTGGCAGATCTGACACGTGATCTCGAACTCGGCGGACGGCTCCGTGAAGGGGAAGTACGACGGACGCAGACGCGTCTCCACGTCGGTCCCGAAGTAGGCGCGGGTGAAGGTCTCGATCACGCCCGCGAGGTCCGCGAACGTGATCCCCCGATCGACGACGAGGCCCTCGACCTGGTGGAAGGCGGCGAGGTGTCGGGCGTCGGGCGTGTCACGGCGGTAGCAGCGGCCGGGCATCACCGAGTGGATCGGCAGGCTCCCGTCGCGAACGGCCGTCTCCATGAGGTGGACCTGGGTCGGAGAGGTGTGGGTGCGCAGCACGACGGTCTCCGGCTCACCGAGGTCGACGTAGAAGGTGTCCCACATGCCCCGCGCCGGGTGAGCCGGGGGGATGTTGAGGGCCTCGAAGTTGTACCAGTCCGACTCGACCTCCGGCCCCTCGGCGACCCGAAATCCCATGGCGACGAAGACGTCCTCCAGCTCGGCCTGGGTTCGGGCCACGAGGCCCGGATGTCCGGCGCGCAGCGTGTCGGGCACCGTCGACGTCACTACGTCCCCGAGATCGAGACGATCGGCCTCGAGGAGACGGTCCCGCTCCGCGGCGGCGAGGCGGCGACGGCAATCCCCGATCGCCGCCTCCACGCGCGCCCGGGCCGCCTGAAGACGTGCGCCCGCATCTCGTCGGGCGTCGGGGTCGAGTCCCCCGAGAGACTTCTGCAGGGCGGCGAGCGGTGAGCGTCGGCCCGCGAGCGCGGGCTCGCGAGCGTCGAGCTCCTCAATCGAGGCGATCGTGTCGACCTCACCGAGCAGCCCGTTCACCACGGCGTCGAGGTTCTCGAGGGGTCCCGTCATGGTGTCTCCAGGCTACGCGAGCCGGGCACCGCAATTCGCCCGGTGGCCTGCCAGAACGCGACGAAGGCGACGAGTGACGCCGCCACTCCCGCGTTGAGCGACTCCGTCGCCGGGGCCATCGGCAAGGTGAGGCTCCCGTCGCAGCGTTCCACCGTCGCCGCGTCGAGACCCGCCGCCTCGTTGCCGATGACGATCACGTGGGGGCCGCGCAGATCCGTCGCGAGGGGATCGTGGCCGCCCCGCACGACGGTCGCCCAGGAGCGTGACCCCGCGGCGCGAGCCGCCGCCAGGGTCTCTCCGATGCCTCCCACCGCGACGGGCAGACGGAACGTGGCGCCGGCCGAGGCGCGCAGCGACTTGGGGTTGTAGGGGTCGACGCTCTGGCCCGTGACCACCACCGCTCGCGCGCCGGCCGCCTCGGCGGAGCGGATGACCGTCCCGGCGTTCCCCGGATCGCGCACGTCGTGCAGGACGAGGACGAGTCCCGTCCAGTCGACGTCCGAGAGTCGCGGCGGCGCGAAGCGCACCGCGGCGAGGACCGGTTGCGGGGTCTGGGCGTCGGCGACCCGGGTGAGGGTCGCCGCGTCCAGCCCGAAGACCCGCACGCCGGAAGCCTCGGCGCGCCGCAGGAGATCGGCGACCTCGAACGAGGTCGCCGCGTCGCGATCCACGAAGACCGCCTCGATCTCGCGCCCCGCGTCGAGGGCCGACGACACGAGGTCCGGCCCTTCGGCGACGCACACGCCCTCACTCCAGCGCAGCGTCCGCTTCGCGACCAGCCGGCGCAGTCGCCGGACCCGTTGATGGGAGGCGCCGAGCGGCTCGATCAGGGTGCCTACTTGGCCAGCGCGGCGGACGCCTGGGCCACCAGGGCGCCGAACGCGGCGGGGTCGCTGACGGCCAGTTCGGCCAGCACTCGACGATCGACCTCGATGCCGGCGGCGTTGAGGCCCGCGATGAACCTGCTGTAGCTCACTCCGTGGACTCGGGTCGCCGCGTTGATGCGCTGGATCCAGAGCTTGCGGAACTCGCCCTTGCGTGCGCGGCGGTCGCGGAACGCGTACACGCCGGAGTGCTGGACCGCCTGATTCGCCGCGCGGAAGGTACGGCTGCGGTCGCCGTAGTAGCCCTTGGCGGCCTCCAGGATTGCCTTGTGGTGCTTCTTGGCGTTGACGCCACGCTTCACTCGTGCCATGTCGTTCTCCTCACCCGATCCCTAGAGTCCCAGCATCCGCTTGACGCGCTTCTCCACGCCCGGGGCGAAGTCCGCCTCGCGCCCGAGGCGACGGGCCCGCTCGGACGTCTTCGCCTCCATCAAGTGGCCGCGAAAGGCCTTACGACGGCGCAGCCGCCCGGTGCCCGTGATCTTCACGCGCTTCTTCGCACCGCTGTCGGTCTTCATCTTCGGCATCTCAGCTCTCCTGTGTCGTCGTCTCGGGGGTGGCCGCCTCGGGGGCGGTCGTCTCGGGGGTCGTCGTCTCGTCCGTCACCGTCGTCGTCTCGCTCTTCGCCCGGGCCTTGCGCTCGGGGCCGAGAACCATCGTCATGTTGCGCCCGTCGAGCTTGGCCGCCGTCTCAACCCGGGCCAGATCACCGAGCTTCTCGACGATCCGGTCCAGAATCTTGCGCCCCAACTCGGGGTGAGCCGACTCGCGTCCGCGGAACATGATGGTGATCTTCACCTTGTGACCGTCGCTCAGGAACTTCTCGACCATGCGGGTCTTGGTGTCAAAGTCACCGGCGCCGATCTTGGGCCGGTACTTCATCTCCTTGATCCCCACGTTCGTCGCCTTGCGGCGCGACTCCTTCGCCTTCTGCGCCTCGTCGAACTTGAACTTCCCGTAGTCCATGATCCGGCACACGGGCGGAGCAGCCGTCGGGGCGATCTCGACGAGGTCGAGGTCCATGCTCCGCGCCAGGGCGAGCGCCTCGCGAGTCGACACCACGCCACGCTGGGCGCCCTCATTGTCGATGAGGCGAACGGTGTCCACTCGGATGCGCTCGTTAACGCGGTGGTCTCCAGGCACTGTGGCGATAACCCAACTCCTTGCTCTCCGCGGCGCGCTCGCGCCGCCCCGCAAGCGAGGTGGACTCGGGACCCGGCGACTTCACATCGACAGGTGGGAGCCGACGTCGCAGCCCCGCTTGCTGGAATGTCATGACAGCCTAGCAGACGACGTCGCCCGCGGTGGCTAGCGTGAGGCCGTGGACTCCGCCCCGCACCCCGACGAGGAGTGGACTGCCCTGCGGGAGACCCCCGTCGCGGAACTCCTCGCTGCCGACATCCTCCAACTCTTGCGCGTGGCGGCGGCCCACCTGGCGACCGAGCCGCCCGATCTATCGTCGGCCCGCCTCGCCATCGACGCCGCCGGCGCGGTCATCGCCGCTGGCGACGATCGCCTAGGAGAGCACCTCGCCCTCTATCGACAGGCTCTCGCCGAGGCCCAACGCGTCTTCGTCCACGTCAGCCATCCGACTGACTGAGTCTCAGCGAACCTCGCGGATCAGCCCGACCATCTCGAGCGCCGTCAGCGCCGCCTCCCGACCCTTGTTCGACTCGTCCGGGAGGGATCGCTCGAGCGCCTGCTCCACGGTGTCGGTGGTGAGGACGCCGAAGACCACCGGCACCCCGGTGCGGAGCTGGACGTCCTGGATTCCGCGCGCGCACTCCCCCGCCACGAAGTCGTAGTGCCCGGTCTCCCCGCGGATCACCGCCCCGAGCGCGACCACGGCGTCGGCGCCGGCGCCGGCGAACACCTGGGCGGCCAGGGGGATCTCGAACGCCCCCGGGACCCAGGCGAGCGTGACGTCGGCCCGGGCGACGCCCGACTCCTCCAGGGCGTCGAACACCCCATCGAGCAACCGCGCCGTGATGCCGCCGTTGAACCGGGCGGCCACGATCGCAATCCGTCGACCCCGCCCCTCCGTCCGACCCGGCAAGTGACGTCCCGCTCGGCCCCCGAGGCGGACGAGGTCGGTGGGGTCGAGCCGGGTCTCGTCAGTCGAGGTCATCGAGTCCTCCTAGCAGGTGTCCCATGCGTTCACGCTTGGTGCGCAGGTAGTCGACGTTGTACGGCGTCGGACGGCTCTCGATGGGCACCCGACCCGTGATGTCGAGCCCGAAACCCTCGAGTCCGCCGTACTTCGTCGGGTTGTTCGTCATCAGTCGCATCGACGTCACTCCCAAGTCGACCAGGATCTGGGCACCGATCCCGTACTCGCGAGAGTCGACCGGCAACCCCAGCTCCAGGTTGGCGTCGACCGTGTCGCGGCCGGCCTCCTGCAGCGCGTAGGCCCGGATCTTGTGGCCGAGTCCGATTCCCCGTCCCTCGTGGCCCCGCAGGTAGACGATCACTCCCACTCCTTCGGCGGCGATCGCCGCCATCGCCGTCTGGAGCTGGGGCCCGCAGTCGCAGCGCAGCGATCCGAGGACGTCGCCGGTCAAGCACTCCGAGTGCACGCGCACGAGGATGTCGCGGGCTCCGGCGACGTCGCCGCAGACGAGCGCGAGGTGCTGCTCGCCGTCGAGCATCGACTCGAAGACGATGGCCTGGAAGGTCCCGAACTCCGTTGGCAGGGTCGCCTCGGCGACGCGCCGGACGAGCTTCTCGTGCTGGCGCCGGTAACGGATGAGGTCCGCGATGGTGATGATCGGCAGACCGTGATCCGCCGCGAACCGCTCGAGCTCGGGCAACCGGGCCATCTCGGCCTTGTCCGCGCTCACGATCTCGCACAGGACGCCCGAGGGGGCCTTGCCCGCCAGGCGACAGAGGTCCACCGTCGCCTCGGTGTGCCCGGCTCGCTTGAGGACGCCGCCGGGTCGGTAGCGCAGGGGGAAGATGTGGCCCGGACGATTGAGGTCGGTCGCCCGCGTCGCCGGATCGATCAGCGATCGAATGGTCGCCGCGCGATCCCCGGCCGAGATCCCGGTGGTCGTCCCGTGGCGGTAGTCGACGCTCACCGTGAAGGCGGTTCGCTGGGCCTCGGTATTGGCCACCACCATGAGCGGCAGGTCGAGCTCGTCGGCCCGCGCCGGCTCCAGGGGGACGCAGATCACGCCCGAGGTGTACTCCAGGTAGAAGGCCATAGCTTCGGGCGTGGCGTCCTCGGCGGCCATCACGAGGTCGCCCTCGTTCTCGCGATCCTCGTCGTCCACGACGACGACCATGCCGCCCGCTCGCAGGGCGGCGACCGCCTCCTCAATAGTTGACAGCGCCATCAGACCTCCACGTCGATGCGTATATCTTCGCCGACGGAGCGCACCCCCACGATCCGACCCCGGGGGAGGTCACCGATCGTCGGGGTCGACAGCCCGTCGAGGGCCGGCCGCGTCCCCGCCCCGCCGGCCCACGCCGGCGCGACGTACCACACGAACCGATCGACCAGTCCGGCCGCCACGAACTGGCTCACGGTGCGCGGACCCCCCTCCACGAGCAGTTGGACGATCCCACGACGCCCGAGCTCCTCCAGGATCGGCTCGAGCGGACCCGACATCTCGAGGCACGGGCGCACCCGCGCCTCGGCCGGAGCGCGGCCCAGGACGACCCGTAGCGGCTCGCGAACCCCACCGGGGAGTCGCGCGGTGAGGGCCGGATCGTCGGCCCGCACGGTGCCGGCGCCCACGAGAATGGCCTGGGAGTCGGCCCGCAGCTCGTGCGCGTCGGCTCGCGCCGCCGCGCCGGTGATCCACTGGCTGGTCCCGTCGGCCATCGCCACCACCCCGTCGAGGGTGGCCGCAACCTTCGCCACAACGTAGGGACGGCCCGTTCGGCGGTGCACGAGGTAGGGCGCGAGCTGATCGGCGACGGCGTCGGCCTCGACGCCCTCGATCACGTCGAGACCGGCGGACCGGAGTCGAGCGAGGCCGCGCCCCGCGACCCGCGGATCGGGGTCCTCCAACCCGACGACCACGCGACGGAGTCCCGCCGCCACGATCGCTTCGGTGCACGGTCCGGTACGCCCGACGTGGTCGCACGGCTCGAGGGTGACCACGATCGTCCCTCCCCGAGCCCGCTCGCCCGCCGCGGCGAGGGCGACGACCTCCGCGTGATCGCCACCGGGCGGACGAGTCGCCCCCACGCCCGCGACATCCCCGGCGGCGTCGAACACGACAGCCCCGACCCACGGGTTCGGCGGGGCGTCGCGCCGCGCGTGTTGGGCAGCGTCGAGAGCGAGGCGCATAGCCCCCGCCCACTCCGTCATGGGGCGACGCTCGCCGCCGCGCGCAGCGCTCGCGCGGCCGCGAGGGCGTCCGGGCGGGCGAAGATGGCCGAGCCGGCGACCAACACGTTGGCGCCGGCCTGCACCGCCAGTGGCGCGGTGGTCGGATCGATGCCGCCGTCAACCTCGATGTCGCACTCCAGCCCCTCGGCGTCCACGATCGCCCGGGCCGCCCGCACCTTCTCGAGGACGTCCGCCATGAAGGACTGCCCACCGAAGCCGGGGAACACGGTCATGAGCAACAGGAGGTCGATCTCTCCGAGGAACGGGGCCACCGCGTCGAGTGGCGTGTCGGGGTTGGCCGCGACGCCGACCCGCAACCCCTGGGCTCGGGCCTCGCGGATCAGGGCGACGGTGTCGCCGATCTCGACGTGGATCGTGCAGCCGTCGGCCCCGGAGCGTGCGAACGACTCGAAGTAGCGCCCGGGGTTGTCCATCATCAGGTGGCAGTCGAAGAATCGTTGGCTGTATCGCCGCAGCGAGGCCACCACCGGTGGTCCGATCGTCACGTTCGGCACGAAGTGTCCGTCCATCACGTCGACGTGGAGCCAGTCCGTCTCGGCGTCGACACCTCGCACCGCCGCCGCCAGATTGCCGAAGTCCGCCGAGAGGATCGACGGGGCGATGCGCAACTGCCCCGGCGGTCCGGCGTCGATGCTCACGGCTCCAGATTAGAGAGGTCGACACTCCCCCAGGCGCAGCTCCCGGCGCGCCAGCCCCGCCACCAGGCGTCGCCCGACATCGTGCGCCCACCGTCGGGTCGGACCTCCTCGAGACGCAGGGCGCCGTCGGGGAATCCGAGGGTCGGGTGGCCGTCGGGTGCCTCGAGGCGCCCCGCGGGGACCGACGCGGGGCTGGCCGCCGCGCGCACGACCCTCAGTCGAGTCCCGCCGAGGGTGATGAAGGCTCGCTCCAACAAGACGCGCCGACCGGCCCGGGCCACCCCGTCCTCGACGCGCACGCGCAGCTCGTCGGGTTGCACCTTCTCGGCGTAGGTAGCCTCACCCACTTGGGCGACCGGCTCACTCAGTCGTCGCGGGTCCGCGAGGACCTCGACGATCAGCTCGGCCCCTCGCGTGGCGAGCTCCGCGGTCAGCTCGCCCGTGGTCTTTCCGGCCACCGGCGTCCGGGCCCTGGCGTGGACGGGTCCGGTGTCAAGGGTCGGCTCGAGCGACATGATCGACACCCCGGTCTCCTCGTCCCCGGCGAGGATGGCCCGCTCGACGGGTGCGGCGCCTCGCCAACGAGGCAACAGCGAGAAGTGGACGTTGAGCATGGGAAGTCGCTCGAGCACCGCGGCCGGGACGATGGCCCCGTACGCGACCACGACGCCCCACTCGGCGCCGAGGTCCACCACCTCACTCACGCGGTGGTGGACGGGTACCCCGAGCTCTCGGGCCGCGATCGCGACGGGGCTCGGCGAGAGCGCCCCACCCCGTCCGCGACGACGGTCCGGGCGGGTCACCACCGCGAGCACGTCGTGACCGGCCGCGACGAGCGCGCGCAACGTGGGGACCGCCGCCTCGGGCGTCCCCAGGAAGACGAGCTTCACCTACTCTCCCAGCAGGCGAGCGAGCCCGTCGGGATCGCCGGGGGCGAGGCGCATGCGCTGCTGGCGTAGGAGTTTGCGCGCCGCGCGCCGCTGCTCGTCGTCCAGGCGCTCGACGAGCAGAACGCCGTCGAGGTGGTCCATCTCGTGCTGGAAGATGCGGCCCTCGAACTCGTCGGTGTCGATGTCGATCTCGCGACCATCGAGGTCGTAGCCGCGCAGGTGAACCGCGTTCGGCCGGGTGATCTCCCAGCTGAGTCCGGGAACCGAGAGGCACCCCTCCTCGTAGGTCCACTCCCCCGCCGTCTCGACGATGACCGGATTGACGACGACGACCGGCCCGTCACCCTTGTCGTAGACGAAGAGACGTCGCTGCACCCCGACCTGATTCGCCGCGAGCCCGACGCCGGGGGCCTCGTACATGGTCTCGATCATCGTCTCGGCGAGCGCGGCGACGCGACCGTCGATGTCCTCGACCGGCTGGGCCACCTGATTCAGTACGGGGTCGCCGTAGACGCGGATCGGCAGGGTGGTCACTCGTCCACGCTACCGGCTCACTCGACGGCGACGCGCAGTCCGGGGGGACGGGGATGGGCCCGCAACGTCGCTACGAGCGTGGCCACGTCCGGTGCGTGCACCTCGGCTCGGTCGCCGTCGAACCGCACCCGCACACGCGAGGCGTCGAGAACGCCCACGAACTCGGCGACCCCGTCGCCGTGAAGTCGCGCCGTCGCGCCGTACGGGGCGAGACCGAGGTCGCGGGCGACCAGGGTGTCCTCCTCGCGCACCGCGCGCAGGTCGCCCCGCTGCGCCGCCACCACCACGGGATCGTCGCCCCGTCGGGTCTGCACGATGATCCGCCCCCGGCCCTCTGCCCGGCCACCGACGAGTCGCCCCGCCCGGGCGAGGGCCCGCAGGGCGTCGCGCCGGGCCGTCGCTCGCGGGGCCAGTAGGTACTCGTCGAAGTCCGCGACGACCACGAGCGCCGTGCGTCGCACGCGACCCCACAGGGACTCCGTTCCCACCACCACACGCTCGAGTGGGCCATCCGGTGCCGTCTGGGACGTCACCTCGCTCACCGGCTGTCCGAGTTGCGCGGCCACGTCGCGCGCGAGGGTCGTGACCCCCGAGCGCACCGCTCGGACGCGCGTCGCGCCGCAGGATCGGCAGAACCTCTCGCGTGGCTCGTGAGCATCGTCGCACTGGAGCGACGCGCCCACCTCCCGCTCGGCGAGACCGCAAACGGCGCAGCGCTGTAGCTCGCCGCAGGTCGCGCACGCGAGCAGGCGCCCCCGTCCGAGCCGGGGGTGCAGCACCGTGACGGCGATCGGCTCGTTCCCGGCGAGGGCTCGGTGCGCCGCGTCGAGGGCGGCGCGCGAGAGAACCCCGTCGTGGGGGTCCGCGCGTCGTCGGTCGACGACCTCGATCTCCGGCCACCCCTGCGCCAGACGGTCGACGCGTGAGGTCGTCGCCGCCCCCAGGACGGGGTCGAGGACGCTCGCCGTCGCCCACCACGGCACCCCACCACGACGCGCCCGCTCGCGCACCACCTCGAGGGCGTTCCAGGTCGGTGCCGCGGTCGACACGTAGCCGTCGTCATCGGCGTCGACCACGACGGCGCCCGCGAGATGCTCGATCGGTGCAAAGGCCGCGCCCCGCGTCCCCACCACCACCGGCCAGCCAGCGCGAGCCCGCTCCCACTCCTCGCCGGACGCCGTAGGGATGCCCCGTCGCTCGAGCCGCCCGCGGAGCCGGCGCGAGCGCCCGTCGGTCGGGACGAGCACCAGCAGGCTCGCTCCCGCTCGTCGGGTCGCCCGGTAGACGGCGAGAACCAGGTCCAGGGGATCGGTCGTCGGCGCCACCTCGACGACTCCCGCGGGGGGGACGAGCGTGAGGGAGCCCCCCACGTCGGGACCGTTCGGCGGAGTCGGGAGATCGCGAACGATCCGCGGCGGCGATGCGGCGCGCAGGAAGCGTACGCGCGTGCTCACCCAGCGCTGCGCGGCCCAGTCGCTCAACTCGACGAGATCGGGGGGTGGTCCCAGCCCTCGCCCGGCGAGAATGGGCTTCAGGTCGGCGTTCGGCTCCGCTTCCGCAACCACCCACGCCCTGACGCGTCGGTTATGAAGATCGACGCGCACGAGGGCACCGACCTCGAGGGTCCCCATCGCCTCGGGCACGAGGTAGTCGAACTCTCGGTCGAGCGTGGTCACGTCCGTGACCACGCGCACGGCGCGCGGCGGGTTCACCCCTCGAGCCCGAGCTCCCGCTGCAGATCCGCGACCCGGGGCGTCTGCTCCCACGTGAAGCCCTGGTCTCCCCGCCCGAAGTGGCCGTAGGCAGCGGTGCGCTGGTAGATCGGCCGCTGGAGGTCGAGGTCGCGGATGATCGCCGCCGGACGGAGGTCGAAGACCTCGTCGATGGCGCGAACGATGCGGGCCCGGTCGACCCGTTCGGTCCCGAAGGTCTCCACGAGCAGCGATACCGGTCGTGCGACGCCGATGGCGTAGGCCACCTGGATCTCGCAGCGCCGGGCCGCCCCCGACGCCACGACGTGCTTGGCCACCCACCGCGCCGCGTAGGCGGCCGACCGGTCGACCTTGGACGGGTCCTTGCCCGAGAAGGCCCCGCCGCCGTGACGGGCCATGCCGCCGTAGGTGTCGACGATGATCTTGCGACCGGTGAGCCCCGCGTCCGCGTGGGGTCCGCCGATGACGAACTTGCCCGACGGATTGACGATGAATCGGGTGGACGAGGTATCGAGATCCGCCGGCAGCATCGGGGTGATCACGTGCTCGACGACGTCCGCGTAGATCGTCTCGTGGGCGTAGCCCTCGTCGTGCTGGGTGGAGACGAGGACGGTGTCCACGGCTACCGGGCGTCCACCCTCGTAGACGATCGTCACCTGGGTCTTGCCGTCGGGTCCCAGGTACGGCACGAGCCCCGAGCGACGCGCCTGACTGAGGCGCATCGAGAGGCGGTGGGCGAGCCAGACGGGAACCGGCATGTAGTCGGCGTTGTCGTCACAGGCGTAGCCGAACATCATCCCCTGGTCACCGGCGCCGAGGGAGTTCAGGATGTCCTCTCCGCCCTGGCCGCTGCGCAGCTCGAGGGCGGCGTCGACGCCACCGGCGATGTCCGGGCTCTGACGCCCGAGCGACACCAGGACGGCGCAACTGTTGCCGTCGAGTCCCTTGCGCGCGTCGTCGTAGCCGATGTCGAGGATGGTCTTGCGGGCGACGGCGCTGATGTCCACCCCCGCCGTCGTCGTGATCTCCCCGGCGACGACACACAGCCCCGTCGTGAGGAGCGTCTCGCAGGCCACTCGGGCCTCGGGATCGTGAACCAGGATCGCGTCGAGGACCGCGTCAGAGATCTGGTCCGCCATCTTGTCCGGGTGGCCCTCGGTCACCGACTCCGAGGTGAATAGCGTCCGATCGCTCATCGATCTCCTCGCTCGCGCATCACGGCCACCCTAGTCAAGACCTCCAGGGCGACCCCCTCCTTCGACTGGCGAGCGATGCTGGTCGGGGACTCCGTGGGACTCAGGAGGGTCACCTCGTTGGTCACGGCCTCGAACCCCGCTCCGGGCACCGTGACGTCGTTGACGACGAGGAGATCGACGCCCTTGCGCTCGAGCTTCGCCGTCGCGTTGGCGAGGACGTCACGGGACTCGGCCGCGAACCCCACCACGATCTGATCGGGACGGCGGCGCTCGCGGATCTCCGAGAGGACGTCCGGGGTGGGGCTCAGCTCGAGGTGGGGGACGCCGTCGGCCTTCTTCAACTTGTGCTCGGACCGCGGAACGGTGAAGTCGGCGATGGCCGCCGCCATGATGACGACGTCGCACGAGTCCAGCCGGTCGAGCACGGCCTCGCGCATCTCGGAGGCGCTCACCACCCGCACGACCCGGACGGAACGGGCGACGTCCAGGGCGACGTCGAGGTCGCTCGCCGTCACGAGCGTCACCTCGGCGCCCAAGCGGGCCGCCACGGTCGCCAGCGCGTGGCCCTGGCGACCCGACGATCGATTCGTGATCACCCGCACGGGGTCGATCGACTCTCGCGTCCCCCCGGCGCTCACCAGGACGCGCACGCCGCTCAGGGGGCCGCGGTAGCCGCGCACGATCCGCGTCGTGAGCTCGGCGATCTCCGCGGGATCCGCCAGTCGGCCGGGGCCGCTGTCGCCACCGGCGAGTGGCCCGTCCGCGGGCTCGAGGACCATGACGCCCCGGCGCCGCAGCGTCGACAGGTTCTCCTGGACCGACGGTTGCTCCCACATCTCCGTGTGCATCGCGGGGCACAACAGGACCGGCGCCCGGGTCGCGAGAATTGTCGCGGTGAGGAGGTCGTCGGCCAGTCCGGCGGCGAGTCGCGCGATCAAGTGCGCCGTCGTCGGGACGACGACGACCACGTCGGCCGACTGCCCGAGACGCGTGTGCGGGATGGGCGTCGAGGGATCGTCGTAGAGACTGACCCTCGCTCGTTCACCGGCGAGTGCCGTGAACGTCAGGGGCGCCACGAAACGGGTGGCGTCGCGCGTCAGGACCGGCGTGACCGAGAAGCCGCTCTCACGCAGCCGTCGCAGTACCTCGACGGCCTTGTAGGCCGCGATCCCCCCGGCGACTCCGAGGACGACTCGAGGGGACGACTCCTCAGGCGTCTCGGAGGGCATCGATGAAGCTCTCGAGGTTAGCGCCGGGGTCCGCGGACGCCTGCGCCTCCTCGCGCGCGACGCGCTCGGCCTCGAGCTCCTCGGCCGTCGGTCGGTGGAACTTCAACTTGCTCTCGTAGAGCTCCTCCATGGCGAGCGACAGCGACTTGTTCGACAGCGAGGTCACCTGGGGTGGGATGACCGATCCCCGTCCGGCGCCCAGGCCGTTGTAGTAGTCGTTGATCTCCCGGGCGCGAATCGAGGCCACGGCGACCAGGGTGAACCGCGACCCGTCCACGTCCTCGAGCAGCGTCTCGATGGGGGGGTCGACCAGCGTCGGGCGCTCAGCCATGGTGTCCGTCCTCTTTCCCGGCTCGACGATGCCGTCGGAGCCCTTCCAGTATAGAGATGATCTCCCCCGCGGCCCGCTCCACGTCGTCGTTGACGATCACGAAGTCGGCGAGGTCTCGCCCGGCGCTCAGTTCGACGGGAGCGCTCGCCAGGCGACGCCTGACGTGGTCGTCCGAGTCACCACGTCCGCGTAGACGGCTCTCCAGGTGCTCCGGCGAAGGCGGCTCGATCAGGAAGATGACCGCGTCGGGTTGCTGAGCTCGAACCTGGATTGCTCCCTGGGTCTCGATCTCGAGGAGGACGTCAACCTCGGCCTCCCCCGACGGAACCGGAGTCCCGTACAGATTGCCCTGGAACTGAGCCCACTCGAGGAAGCGACCCTCGTCGATGGCCCGTTCGAAGGTCTCACGCTCGACGAAGACGTACTCGTCGCCTCGCTCCCCCGAACGCGGTGGACGCGTCGTCCAACTCCGACTCAACCAGAGCCGTGGGTCACGGTCCACCAATCGTCGCGCGAGCGTTCCCTTGCCGACCCCACCGGGGCCGATCAGGACGGCGACCAGCGACTCAGCGCACAAGGGCGCGGAAGAGTTCGGCGCGCTGCTTGGGCCCGAGGCCCCGCACCCGCCGTGTCTTGGCGATCTGGGCCCGCGACATGATCCGCTCCGCCTTCACCTCGCCGATGGCCGGTAGCGCGCTGATCAAGTCGTACGCCCGCATCTGGGCCACGCACTCCTCGTGGTCCGCCAACTCGAAGAGGTCCGCCAAAGAAAGTTCACCCGTCTTGATCAGACGCTTCACTTCGGCACGGCGACGTCGATTGGCGACAGCGAGGCGTGACGCGGCGACCCGCTGGTCCTGGGAGAGGGTGGGCGGTACGGGTGTCACGGCCTCAGAATATCCTTCAGCCGCCCGGCGCGCCCGTATGTCAGAGGAGGATCCCGGCGGCCTCGTCGCGCCACCGCGCGGCCTCGCGGGCGAGGACTCGCCGCTCGGGACCGACCGCGAGCACGGCACGACTCACGCTGATCAGGACCGATGCTCGGCGTGCCCCGCGCGTCGCCCGGGCCGCGTCCTCGACGCTGGCTCCCTGAGCTCCCACGCCCGGGACCAGGATCGCTCCGGGCAGATCACGTAGGTCGACCCCGCGATGCTCGCGCGTCGCCCCGATGACCACCCCGACCGCACCCCGAGCGGCACCGGTGCCGAGGGCGCGGACCTCGTCGACGACGAGGGCCTCGACGGACACTCCATCGCCGGTACGCGCCGACTGGAGCGCCACTCCCTCCTCGTTGGACGAGCCCGCGACGACGAAAACGCCCCGACCCGAGTGCCGGGCGCGCTCCACTACCGGACCCAGGGCCCCAACTCCAAGGTAGGGCGAGACGGTCAGGGCGTCGACGCGAAGAGGCGAGCCCGCATCGAGCCAGGCGTCGGCGTAGGCGGCGGCGCTCGTCGAGATGTCGCCGCGCTTCGCGTCACCGATCGTGAGCAGCCCACCGCTGCGCGCGTCGTCGAGAGCCCGCTCGAGCGCGAGATACCCCGCGGATCCGAAGCGCTCGAAGAACGCCACCTGGGGCTTCACGACCGCGATGACGCCGATCATGCTCTCGATCACCCGTCGCGCGACGTACTCGACGCCGCCGGCGTCGTCGTCGAGTCCCCAGGCGTGCAACAGCGCCGGGCTCGGGTCGATGCCGACGCAAAGCGGACCGAGGGCCTCGACGGCCCTCGTGAGCCGCTCCGCGAAACTCTCACTCATGGGCCGCCCCCTTCACGGTGGTGACCGACTCGCCGTGACGGGCGAGCCAGCGGTCGAGTTCGCGCGCGACGCGCCACGGAGCCCGAGGATCGGCGAAGGTCGCCGTCCCCACCTCCACCGCGTCGGCGCCGGCCATGAGCATGGCGACGGCGTCGCGTCCGGACCGCACGCCACCGACGCCCACGATGGGTACGTCGGGCATGGCGTCGCGGCACTCGTACACCGCACGCAGGGCGATGGGGAGGATCGCGGCACCGCTCACTCCCCCACCGCCGTTGCCCAGCACGGGGCGGCGCCCCTCGACGTCGATCGCCATTCCGAGGACCGTGTTTACGAGCACGAGCGCGTCGGCGCCGGCCTCTCGCGCGGCTCGCGCGATCGGCACCAGGTCCGGCGTGTTAGGACTCAGCTTGACCCAGCGGGGTACGCCCGCCGGGGCGGCCGCCTCGACGGCGGCGGCGGTCGCCGACGCCGAGTGGGCGAACATCGACTGGCGATCCTCGATGTTGGGACAGCTCGCGTTCACCTCGACCGCGACGATCTCGGCCCCGGCCAGGCCGCGAGCGGCGGCGGCGAACTCCTCGGCCGTACGTCCCCAGATCGAGGCGACCACTCGGGCGCCGCGGCGTCGCAGCGCCGGAAGGTCCTCCCGCCGCCAGGCCTCGACGCCCGGCCCCGCCAGTCCTACCGAGTTGAGCATGGCGACGCCCTGACTGGCGACTCGCGGCGGGCGATTGCCCAGCCAGGGGAAGGCCGCCACGGACTTCGTGACGACGGCCCCGAGGTCGGCGAGGTCTCCGTAGGCCGCCAGCTCGTCGCCGAAGCCCGCCGTCCCCGCGGCGGTGAGGATGGCCGACGGCAGGGCCACGTCGCCGACGGTCGTCGACAGACGGCTCACCCGGTGAGCTCCTGGAGTGACGCGACCCGCCAGCCGTGCGTACGCGTCTCGGCGATGCCCCGAGCCGCCGCCAGTCCCGCGGCGAGCGTCGTCAGGCACGGAACGGCGTTCACGGTGGCGGAGTGACGGATCCGTGCTCCGTCGGCGGCGGCGTCACGACCGGAGGGCGTGTTGATCACCAATTGCACCGCACCACTCGCGATGAGTCCCGTCGCGTCTGGTCCACCCTCGCTGAGCTTGGCGACGCGCTCGGTCACGACAACCCCCTCCGCCTCGAGGTGGGCGGCGGTCCCGGCCGTCGCCACGAGCGAGAAGCCGAGGTCGGTCAACTGGCGCGCCAGCGCCACCCCGCCCGGCTTGTCGCGATTGGCGAGGGAGAGAAAGACCGTCCCCGAGTCCGGGAGTCGCGTACCCGCCGCCAGCTGGGACTTCGCGAATGCGATCCCGAACGTCTCGCCGATGCCCATCACCTCGCCGGTCGATCGCATCTCGGGGCCGAGCACCGTGTCGACGTCCGGGAAGCGGTTGAAGGGTAGGACCGCCTCCTTCACGCTGACGTGGCTCGGACGTGGTGTCGCGTCAGGTACGAGACCCTGATCGCGCAGCTCGGCGATCGTCGCCCCCAGCATGAGTCGCACGGCGAGCTTGGCGAGGGGGACCCCCGTCGCCTTCGAGACGAACGGCACCGTGCGACTCGCGCGAGGATTGGCCTCGAGCACGTAGACCTCACCCTCCTTCACGGCGAACTGGACGTTGATGAGCCCCACGACGTCGAGCACGTCGGCGATGCGCGTCGTGGCGACGTCGATCGCCTCGATGACCGCGGGGCTGAGCGTCTGGGGCGGTAGGGCACACGCCGAGTCTCCGGAGTGGACACCGGCCTCCTCGACGTGCTCCATGACGCCGGCGAGATAGATCTCGCCCGCGTGGTCGCGCACCGCGTCGACGTCCACCTCGATGGCGTCTTCGAGGAATCGGTCGAGCAGGATAGGGCGTTCGGCGCTCACCCCGCCCTCGCGCGCCAGGGCGCCGTGCGCTCCCGTGAGGTTGCCCATCGCTCGCGCCAGGGCGGCGTCGTCGTAGACGATCTCCATGGCCCGCCCCCCGAGCACGTAGCTCGGGCGAACGAGGAGTGGGAAGCCCACCTCGGCCGCCACCGCTCGCGCGCCCGCGAGGGTCGTGGCGACGCCACCGGGCGGCTGGCTCAGTCCGAGGCCGCGACAGATCTCCGCCCAGCGCTGACGATCTTCGGCCGCGTCGATAGACCGCGTCGGCGTCCCGAGGACGAGCTGCGGATCCAGGCTGTGGGCCAGCTTCAGGGGCGTCTGGCCGCCGAGGGACACGATCACCCCGACGACGCGGGCGCCGTCGACGCAGGAGGCCGCCTCGGCGCGCAGCACCTCGTCGACGTCGTCGGGGGTCAGGGGCTCGAAGTAGAGGCGATCGGAGATCGAGTAGTCGGTCGAGACCGTCTCGGGGTTGCAGTTCACCATCACGGACTCGTAGCCCAGCTCGCGCAGGACCTGTGAGGCCTGGACGCAGCAGTAGTCGAACTCGATCCCCTGACCGATTCGGTTCGGTCCCGAGCCGAGGATCACGACCCGGTCGCGCGCCGAAGCCAGTACCTCGGACTCGTCCTCCGTGGTGCTGTAGTGGTAGGGGGTGCTCGCGGCGAACTCCGCCGCGCAGGTGTCGACCGTCTTGAAGGTCACCGGAGCGTGGCGCCGCCGGAGGGAGCGGACCGCCTCGAGAGGCGCCCCGGTGATCGCAGCGATCTGGGTGTCCGAGAATCCCTTCTGACGCACGCGACGCCACGAGGAGGGGTCGACACTCTCCAGGTCGACGTCGTCGTGCAGGTCGCGTTCGACCTCGACGATGGTCGACATCTCACGAACGAACCACGGGTCGATCCTCGTGCGACGCGCCACCTCGTCGGGATCGACGCCGCGCCACAAGATCTCGTGCAGCGCGTAGAGCCGTTCGGGCGTCGCAACCTCGCAGCGATGCCAGAGCTCGTCCTCGTCGACCCCCGCGAACTCTCGATTCGGCCCGGCGGCGAAGCCCAGTCGCCCCTGCTCGAGGGATCGCACGGCCTTCTGCAGGGACTCCGCGAACGTACGCCCGATCGCCATGACCTCGCCCACCGACTGCATGCGCGTGCCGAGGACGGGAGCGGCCCCGGGCAGTTTCTCGAACGCCCAGCGAGGGATCTTCGTCACCACGTAGTCGATGACCGGCTCGAAGCTGGCGGGCGTGGCGCGCGTGATGTCGTTCACGATCTCGTCGAGCGTGTAGCCGACGGCGAGCCGGGCCGCGATCTTCGCGATGGGGAAACCGGTGGCCTTCGATGCGAGAGCACTCGAGCGGCTCACGCGAGGGTTCATCTCGATCACCAGTCGCTCACCGGTCTCGGGGTCGACCGCGAACTGGACGTTCGATCCACCCGTCTCGACGCCGACCCGCCGCAGGACGGCGAACGCGTCGTCGCGCATGGCCTGGTACTCGACGTCGGAGAGCGTCTGAGCGGGCGCGACAGTGATCGAGTCGCCGGTGTGGACACCCATGGGGTCCACGTTCTCGATTGAGCAGATCACCACGCAGTTGTCGGCGCGATCCCGCATCACCTCGAGCTCGAACTCCTTCCAGCCCGCGATGGAGCGCTCCACCAGGATCTCGCCGATCGGTGACGCCGCCAGACCCTCCGCGGCGAGGCGGCGCAACGCCTCGGCGCCGTCCGCGATGCCCGTCCCCGCCCCGCCCAGGATGTAGGAGGGGCGCACGATGATCGGATAGCCGATCCCCTCGGCGATGATGAGAGCGTCCTCGACCGTGTGGGCGAAGCCGGACTCGGGGACCCGCAGGCCGATGTCGGACATGGCGGCCTTGAACAGCTCTCGGTTCTCGGCGGTCTCGATCGCCTGGGGGCGAGCACCGATCACCTCCACGCCGAGCCGATCGGTGACACCCGCACGCACGAGCTCCATCGTGAGGTTGAGCGCCGTCTGTCCTCCGAGGGTCGGCAGCAGCGCGTCGGGTCGCTCTCGTTCCATGATCTCGGCGAGGACGTCGACGTCGAGCGGTTCGAGGTAGGTGACGTCGGCCATCGATGGGTCCGTCATGATCGTCGCCGGGTTGGAGTTCACGAGGACCACCCGGTAGCCCTCCTCGCGCAGGACCTGACACGCCTGGGTGCCCGAGTAGTCGAACTCGCACGCCTGCCCGATCACGATCGGCCCCGACCCGATGACCATGATCGTGCGCAGGTCCTCACGCCGGCCCATCAGCGCCCCTCTCCCGCCGTGTCGGCGATCAACGTCTCGAATCGATCGAACAGGTACCGAGCGTCGTGGGGACCGGGTGCCGCCTCCGGGTGGTACTGGACCGAGAAGCACCGCCGCTCGTCGCTGGCGATCCCCTCGACGACGTCGTCGTTGAGGTTGACGTGCGTCACGCGTACCCCGGCGACCCCGGCGACGTCGACGGCGTAGTTGTGATTCTGGGCCGTCACCTCGACTCGGCCCGTCGATAGGTCGGAGACGGGGTGGTTGCTGCCGTGGTGTCCGAACGGCAGCTTGTAGGTGGTCCCGCCGAGGGAGGTCGCGAGCAGCTGGTGTCCGAGGCAGATGCCGAAGATCGGAACCCGGCCCACGAGCTGTCCGATCTCGGCGACGAGCTCCGGCAGGGCTGCGGGATCCCCGGGGCCGTTCGAGAGGAACACGCCGTCGGGTCGCCTCGCCAGGATCTCGAGCGCGCTCGTCGAGGCCGGTACCACGGTGAGTCGGAAGCGCTCGGCCAACTGACGGACCATGGCGCCCTTGATCCCGTAGTCGATAGCCACCACGTGGTAGCGGCCCGCGCCGAGCTCGTAGGGCTGGTGGACGGAGACCCGCGACACCAGGTCGCAGCCGTCGGTACCGCGAGCGCTGGCGGCGGCGGCGGCAACCACGTCCGGGTCGGCGTGCCCGAAGGCTCCCGCTAGGGCGCCGTGAACCCGGAGGTGGCGCGTGAGCCGGCGCGTGTCCACGCCGACCATCGCCGGCACACCCCGGGCGATCAGGAAGTCCTCCAGATCCCCGTCGGCCCGCCAGCTCGACGCGCGCGCGGTGAGCTCCCGCACGATGACGCCGTCGCACCACGGGTGCGGCGACTCGTCGTCGGCGCGCGTCACCCCGTAGTTGCCGATGTGGGGGTAGGTGAAGGTGATGACCTGACCGGCGTAACTGGGATCGGTGATGACCTCCTGATAGCCGCTGAGGGCCGTGTTGAACACGAACTCCCCCGTCGTGATCCCTGACTCGGGTAGGAATCCGGCCGCCTCGCCCCGAAACACGGTCCCGTCGGACAGGGCGAGCGTCGCGGGGGGCCGCGTCACTGGACTTCCCCCTCGTGGACCACGACCTCGCCCCTCACCACCGTGGTGCGCACTCGGCCCCGCAGTTGGCGACCATGGTACGGGGTGTTACGCGCACGACTCTGAAGGATCTCTCGGTTCGCGACCCACGTCGCCTCCGGATCGAACACCACGAGGTTCGCGTCCTCGCCCGGCACGATCGCCCCTCCGTGCGCGGACAGCCCCACGCGAGCGTCCGCGCCACGCAACTGGGCGATCCGGGCCGGCTCGCGGCTCAGCACCGCGAAGAGTCGCACCGGGTCGTCACCGATCACCTCGTTGACGAGCGCGGCGGCGTGCTCCAGACCGAGAACGCCACTCGGGGCCTCGTCGAAGGGGCGATCCTTCGTCTCGGGCGCGTGAGGGGCGTGGTCCGTCGCCACGGCGTCCACGACGCCGCGACGCAGCGCGTCGCGCACGGCCGCCACGTCCCGGTTCCCTCGCAGGGGCGGATTCACCTTGTAGGTGGCGTCGTAGGCCACACAGGCCGACTCGTCCAACGAGAGGTGGTGCGGAGTGACCTCCGCCGTGATCGGGAGGCCCTCGGCCCGGGCCGCCTCGACCAACGCCAGGGCGCGAGCACTCGACAGGTGAAGGAAGTGCAGGGGCGCACCCGTCGCCCTCACGAGCTCGATGTCGCGTGCCACGATGACGTCTTCGGCGAGCGTGGGACGGCCGATGAGCCCCAGCCGACTCGACACGGGACCCTCATTCATCTGACCGGGGTCCGCAAGGGACGCGTCCTCGGCGTGCTGGGCGAGGCGAACTCCGAGGGGACGAGCGTAGACGAGGGCTCGCCGCATGACGGCGGCGTCCTGGACGACCGCTCCGTCATCGGTGAAGAGCCGCACCCCGAGGGCGGCCAGCTCGGCCATGGGGGCCAGGTGCTCACCCCGGCGCCCCACGGTGATCGCTCCCGCGACGGCCACGTCGACGACGGCGTGACGACCCCGACTGAGCACGTAGGCGGCGGTGTCGACTGAGTCGATCGCGGGCTCGGTGTTCGGCATGGCCACGATCGCAGTGAAGCCACCCACCGCGGCGGCTCGCGCCCCGCTCGCCACGGTCTCGGCCGCCTCCCCCCCCGGCTCGCGCAGGTGGGTGTGCAAGTCCACGAAGCCGGGACCCACCCACGACCCCTCGGCCTCGATCACGCGGGCTCCGTCGGGGACCTCAAGGTCCTCGCCCACGGCCACGATGACCCCGTCCCGTACGTGGACGTCGGCACGCACGCTGGCGGCCTCTCCGACGACCCAGCCACCCCGAATGAGGAGTTCCGTCATCGTTCCTCCTTGGCCCGGCCGGCGATCGTCAGATACAGCACAGCCATGCGAACTGGGACGCCACTCGCTACCTGCTGGGCGATGAGCGACGCGGGGAGGTCGGCCACCGCGGAGTCGAGCTCGACACCGCGATTGATGGGCCCTGGGTGCATCACGACCGCCTCGGGCCGAAGACGCGCGGCCCGCTCTTCGGTGAGTCCGAAGGTCGACGTGAACTCGCGCAGGCTCGGCACGAACGCTCCCGTGCCCCGCTCCGTCTGGAGTCGCAGGAGGCTCACCACGTCCGCCCGCTCGAGTGCCGTGTCGAGATTCGTCGCCACCTCGACGGGCCACTCGTCGAGGTCGTCGGGCAGCAGCGTCGCGGGCCCCGCGACGCTCACCCGTGCCCCGAGTGCGGCGTACGCGTCGATGTCGCTTCGGGCGACGCGAGAGTGGCGGATGTCGCCCACGATCAGGACGCGGAGCCCCTCGAACAGGCTCGCGCCCGTACCGAGCGCCTCGACGCCACGCCGGCCCGCGAGCGCCCGGCGCACCGTGAAGGCGTCGAGCAGTCCCTGGGTCGGGTGTTGGTGAAGACCGTCCCCGGCGTTGATCACCCGGACGTGGGGCACGTAGCGGCTCACCTGTTCCGCCGCCCCGCTGGAGCGGTGGCGCAGGATGACGGCGTCGATGCCGAGGGCCTCGATCGTGGCGATCGTGTCGCGGAGCGACTCGCCCTTCTTCACACTGCTCGACGCCACGGCCAGCGACAGGACGTCGGCGCTCAGGCGCTTCGCGGCCGTCTCGAAGCTCAGGCGCGTGCGGGTCGACTCCTCGTAGAAGAGTGACGCGACGACGCGACCCGAGAGGGCCGGCACCTTCTTCACGGTGCGCGAGGCCACCTCCACGAAGCCCTCAGCCGTATCGAGGACCTCGACGATCGCCTCGCGAGAGAGCGCTCCCAGGTCGATCAGATTCCCGCCCCGGATGGTGTCCATCACTCCCCCGCCTCGTCGCCGATCCACACCCCGGTGAGCGACGCGAGGATCGCCTCACCCTGACGAGTGGGGACGTTCTTTCCCACGAAGTCCGCGCGAATGGGTAACTCCCGGTGCCCCCGGTCAACGAGGACCGCGAGCTGGATGGCCCGGGGACGGCCCCACTCGGCCAGAGCGTTGAGGGCGGCGCGAATGGTGCGACCCGTGTAGAGCACGTCGTCGACCAGCACGACCGTTCGATCGGTCAGGTCGACCGGGATGTCGGTGCCGCTCACCGCCCGCACCGGGTGTTCGGCGAGGTCGTCACGGAAGAAGGCCACGTCCAGGGTGCCGTCGTGGACTTGCAAACCGCCGAACTGACGCACCAGACCAGACAACTCTCGCGCCAGTGCGGTTCCGCCACGCTGAATTCCGAGGACGACGATCTCGGGGCCGTCGGCGTTGCGCTCGATGATCTCGTGGGCCATTCGGCGAAGGGCGCGGCGGACGTCGTCCGTCGTCAGCAATTGCGCGCGGACCGCCACATCCCGTGGCGAGGGCTCGGGGCCACTCGAAGTCGTCACTCGTCCTCCCACCGTACGGACCTCACGGGACCCGTTTGACGGTGCGCGGACATGGTATCAGTGGCCCCGCGCCCGGAACCTCATCCCTCCGTGGTGACGCCCCGGGTGATCCAGTTCGCGCTGCGGCGGCTCATCACTCGGTCCACCAGATTGGAGAAGGAGCCCTCCCTCTCCACCGTGCGTCGAATGACGACGGACAGAGTGGGCAGGGCCCAGAAGTCGCCACAGACCCAGAGGATCGCGGCCCCGATCTGCTGATCGGGGAACGGGGCGAGGCTCACCCCGGGGACGTGAGCGTAGACGGAGTACCAGCTCGTGGTGGTGAGAATGCTCATCGACATCGCGAGGATCGTCATCACCAGGTTGACGAAGATGATGGCCCCGATCTGCCAGATGCCCCCGCGAGCGGGACGAGTCGGGCTCGAGGGGATGATCTGGAGCCAGAAGAGCGTTCCGAAGACCAGGAAGCTGCCGTGCATCAGCCAGACGTGCACGAGGTTGTTGTTCTCGGCGAGGTCGAACATCACCGGGATGTGCCAGAGCACCATGATCCCCGAGAACCCGATGACGGCGACCCAGGGGTCTCGGATCACCCGTCCGATGCCGCGCCAGACGGCCGCCCGCCTCGAGAGGAAGAAGAAACGTCCCACCTTGCGACGAGCCCCGACCGGCAGTCCGAAGAGCAGGGGCGTCCAGGGAGCCCCGCCCACGATGAGCATCGGCACGAAGAACGCGGCGACGACGTGATCGATCATGTGGACGTAGAAGTAGCTCGACGACCAGTAGTCGAGCGGTGACACGATCGCGACCGCGGTCAGCGCCAGACCGCCGTAGAAGACGAGAGAACGGACACGACGTCGATGACGGCGCGAGGGGTCGGCCGTGCGCTCCAGCAGCCGCCGCAGCCCGACCTCGTGCCAGATCGCCGTCGCCGCGAGGACGACGATGATCGGGTCGAAACTCCAGTGTCGCCAGAGGATGCTCACGCCCGCGTTCCGGTCTCGTCGTTGTCGTCCGTGTCGTCGTGACGGCTCTGGACGTCCTGCCAGGCCTTGAGCATCGACGCGTATTCGGGGGCGAGACCGGGCTCCGGTCGCCGCGACGGCTTCGGCGCCCGATCACCGTGCAGGAACTTCCACCACATGTAGACGGCGAAGACGGCGAGGAGGGGCCACTCGAACACGTACGCCCAACTGAGGGCGTTGCCCCGCTCCGCTCGCCCGAGCTCGAACCAGAAGGCCGCGCCGCAGAGCGCGAGCCCTAACACCAGCGCCACGTGCGTGCGCCACGCGCCGGACGGCGGGACCGGCTCCGTCTCCCCCATGGGGTCATGGTAGCGGTACCGGGACGCCGTCGACCCCCCGTCGGTAGAGTGGCGACTCGTGGTTGACCCCGCACCTCCCCCGTCTCCCGGACCGCTGTCGGCTGCCGAGCGCGAAGCCGCCTTCCGGGCCGGACGCGCCCCGGTGCCGCCGCGATTCATCATCGTCGCCGTCGCCGTCCTCGTCGTCCTCGGCCTCGGTGGCGTCGCCTTGGAACACGTCTTCGGCAATCCCCGCGGCGTCGCGACGACGGGCGGTACCACCCCGCACCCCACGACGACCCTGCCGGTCACCGGGGCTCGCTCGGTCATCGCCCTCACTCACGTTGCCGCGTCCCCCGCACCGCCTATCGCCCTCGACGACGCCACCGGACGTCCGTGGACCGTGTCACGCGCCCGCGGCCACGTCCTGATCGTCGGGTTCGTCAACGCGACGTGCACCGACATCTGTCCCGTGCTCGGCGCCGAGATCCGGCAAGCCCTCGTCGACCTCGGCCCCCAGCGGGCCCGGGTCGACGTGGCCCTCGTCAACACCGACCCCCTCCACCCACACGTCACCGGCGCCCCCGCGGCCCTGGGGCGGACCGGACTGGACCTCTTTGCCAACGTGACGTTCCTCTCGGGATCGCTCGCGCAGCTCTCGCGGGTCTGGAGTGACTACGGCGTGCAGGTCCGTCTCGACCCCGCGACCGGGCGGAGCGTTCACAACGACGTCCTCTACATCATCGACCCCCGGGGCGACCTGCGTTTCCGCGCCTTGCCGAGCGCCAACGAGACGTCCCGCGGCGCTTACCACCTGGACGCGGCGACCGAGGCGCTCGCGGCCCGAGCGATCGCGGGGGCGGCCGGTAGTCTGGCCGGATGACGAGCCCCACCCCCGACGAGCGCGCCTCGGCCTACAACCCGGCCTCGATGCCCGCGTCGAGCCTCGCCACGACCAAGGCCATCTGGTACCGACGTCCGTGGTTCCTCCTCACTCTCCTCGTCGCGGTGGGCGTCGTGGTCTCGGTCCTCGCCGACGTCACGAGTCCCATCACTGCGGCCCAGGATGCCGCGGACCAGAATGCCCTGATCAAGCAGGTCAATCAAGGGATCGCTCCCTGTTCGTACGCCCTGACCGAGTCCTTCTCCTTCTTCAACGAGTGGCGCGCCGGACGATTGACCTCCGGCGATCTCGCCCAGATCCCCAAGCTGCTCACCGACGACCAGACCAACTGCTCCCTCGCGAGCGGACCGATCTACGACATGAGCAACAGCGTCGTTCCCGTCAACACTCCGGCCGGCAAGCAGATCGGCCTGATGTACCAGACGGTTCTCACGTGGGTGACGGGGGACGCCCTGCACGCGATCGAGGACATCCAGTACTCGTTCGCACACCCCGGTGACACCACCCGATTCAACGACCTCGCGCGCCAGGCCCGACTCCTCGCGTCGGACCGCACAGTCGCGCTGCAGTACCTGGCGAACGCCGGGAACATCCTCGGTCAGACGCTCACGAATCTGAAGTTGCCGGTGATGGCGCCCCTGCGCGGACTGACCTGATTCAGTCGCGAGTCCCGAAGAACCCCCGGGCCTTCTCGTCACGAACGAGCCGGTAGAGCTCGTCACTCGGATCCTCTTCCGACTGCAACCAGTGCATCAGGTTCCAGAAGACGATCGGGACGAACGACGCAGCCGAGAAGAGCCAGATCGACCCGGCGCTCAACTGCTGGTCCGCCGGGAGGGACAGGCCCCCCGGGTGGTGAGCGAACACCGTGTACCAGGAGGTCGCCGACATTCCGTTCAAGTAAGCGACGATCCACACCGCCCACATGACGACGGCCGAGACCCCGATCCGCATCGGTCGCGCCGTGCGGGCTCGCAGTGGTGGTGAATCGACCAGGTCGATGAAGACGCCGAGGGCCGCCCCCGTCAAGGTCAGCGCCTCGAGGACGACCATGAGCGGGTGCCGAACGAGGGCGTCCACCACCGGGGCCACCCGCCACAGGATGGCGATCAGCACGAGAACGGCGCTGCGCGCGATCAGTCGCCGCTGGCCCGACGAGCGATTGTGGCGCTCGATCCTCGCGTCACCGCGGCGGGTGCCGTCGAGCGCCGCGGAGGCCCACCGCACGGCTCGCCACGGCGCGCCCACGGCGATGAGCACCGGGGCTACGAAGGTGAAGACCGCGTACTGCAGCGCCTGAGCGAACTCGTAGTGCCGAGCGCCCGACGACAGAGGCGGCACCATCCACCCCACCCACAGCACGATCCCGACGATCGCGCTGGCTCGGCGAAGTGAATGGTGCCGCTCCTCCATCACGCTATGGACCGTAGTCGGTCTACTCGGACGGATGGCGCTGGAAGAAGCCCCAGATGATGACCGCGATCAGCACGCCCAAGAGGACGAACGTCGTCTCGGCCTCGGCCCAGATATAGCTGTCGATGCCCATCGTTCCTCCTAGATCAGATAGAACAGCGCAAAGAAGAAGGCCGCGCCGACGCCCACGAAGCCCATGAAATAGGTCATCGACGCTACGTTGGCTCTAAACGACTGCGCGCTGGGGTGCGTCGACAGCGTCGGACGGTCCCCGCCGATCTCCGTGCGCAGCCGCATGCCGCGCGCCAGTGTGGTCTCCACCCAGTACGCCGACACGATCAACGTCGCGATGTTGAACACGCCCCACCCGATGAAGCTCGACGCGTACCCACTGGCTCCGGGGTAGAACGGGAGCTTCGTCAGTTCCCAGATCTGCAGCATCAGCGCGCCCAACAGCAGCGCCAGAGCCGTCCACCCGGCCACCTGCCAGTCAGCCACGCCACCTCGCCGAAAGCGCCACTGTCCGTAGACCGCGAGCACCGCGGCCAGGGCCGTGGCGAGCACGATCCCCCAGCCGAAGGACATCGGTGCGGTCATGTGATTCGGACGCCAGAGGTTCCCACTGTTCGACGAGCGTAGGTAGAAGTACGTGTACGCCAACGACGCCAGCAGGAAGGTGTACATCCCGATGAAGAGGCGCCCGCCCGACCACACCGAGCCGATGTGGGCCCGGAGTTCGAACTCCTCCTCTTCAGGGGTGGAGATGTAGCCCTGTTCGACTTTCGCCATGTCCCTCTCCTCTCAGTCCTGCGGTGCCGCGTGAACGAGACCCGCGTCGCCCAGGTCGGCGACCGCAGGGGCCCCCGGCTCGCTGTATCGGTACGGGTCGCTCAAAACGACCGGAATGCGCTCGAAGTTGTACGACGGCACCGGGTTGGCGGTCTGCCACTCCAGTCCGCGGGAGTCCCACGGGTTGGCCGGAGCCTTCTGGGGATTGATCCACAGCGAGTACACCATGTTGAAGGCGAAGATCAGGAACGAGAAGCCCAGCAGGAAGGCGCTCACCGATGAGAAGTCGTTGAGACCCTGCAGGTTCTTCGCGTACGTGAACACCCGTCGCGGCTGACCCAGCAAGCCGATGATGAACATCGGGAAGAAGGTCAGGTTGAAGAAGACGAACATCGTCCAGAAGTGCCAGAGCCCGATCTTCTTGTTCAACATCCGTCCGGTCATCTTCGGCAGCCAGTAGTAGAGGCCCCCCATGAAGGCGAAGAGCAGTCCACCCATGATCGTGTAGTGGAAGTGCGACAGCACGAAGAAGCCTCCGTGGACCGTCACGTTCACCGGCACGTCCGAGAGGAACACGCCCGTCACCCCACCGATGAGGAAGTTGAAGTACAGCGCGAGGGCGAAGAGCATGGGTATCTCGAATCTGATCTTCGCCTTATAGAGCGTTCCCATCCCGACCAGATAGATGAATCCCGTCGGGATCGAGATCAGCTCCGTCGTCAGCATGAACAGAGGTCGCATGTCCGGGTTGATGCCACTCTGGTACAGGTGGTGCTGCCACACGAAGAACGACAGCAGGGCGACCCCGATCATTCCCGCGGCGCCCACCTTGTAGGCGAAGAGCGGCTTTCGTGTGAACACCGGCAGGATCTCACCGACGATACCGAAGCCCGGCAACGCCATGATGTACACCTCCGGGTGGCCGAAGAACCAGAAGAGGTTCTGCCACAGGTAGGCGCTGCCACCGTGCTCGTTCACGTAGAAGGCCGTCTGGGCCGTCTTGTCGAGGAGTCCGAAGACGCCCGCCGCGAACAGGGTCGGCGTCGCCAGGGTGAGTAGGGCCGACGTCGCGAGGAGCGACCACACGAGGATCGGGACTCGGCTCCAGGTCATACCCGGCGCGCGGTAGTTGATGATGGTCACGGCCATGTTGAAGCCCGCCGCCATCATGCCCATGCCGATGACGGCGAAGCCGAAGAGGTATCCGATCATCCCCGGACCCGCCTGGGTCTGTAGGGGCGCATAACCCGTCCAGCCGGTCGGAAAGCCGCCCAGCGGAAGGGCCGAGAAGATGACCATGTAACCCGCGGTGAAGACCCAGAAGCTGAAGGCCTCGATACGCGGGAACGCCATCCGCCGCGACCCGATCATCAGAGGGACCAGGTAGTTACCGAGCGGTCCCACGACGATCGACGTCGCCATCATCATCATCACCGTTCCGTGTTCGGAGACGATCTTGATGTACGTGTCGGCGCTGAAGTAGTGCGTCGTCGGATTGAGGAGCTCGGTGCGGATCGCCATGGCGAGAAGGCCACCGGTGAACAAGAAGAGGAGCACGCCCACGACGTACTGGAGGCCCACCGTCTTGTGATTGGTCGAGTACCGGAAGTACTTGCTCCATCCCTGGACGTCGACCTCCTTGGCGGGCTGGCGGCCCGTCAACTTCGCGAGCGGATAGTTGAGCGCTCCGATGCCGAGCAACCAGCCCGCGACGCCGAAGATCTCGCCGAGCGTCACCGCGATGACGTTCTGACCGCTGTTCTGGACGTACGGGTAACTACTGGCGATCGCGTTGCCCAGCCAGTGGCCGAGGAGGTAGCCCACGATGGCCCCGACTATTGCCGTGCCCAGGTGCTGGCTCCAGATCCCCGGTCGCTGGGTCCACGAGACCCGCTCGGTCGTCGTGGTGGCGCCCCCGCTGGTCGCCACCGGACGCTCGGCACTGATCGTCATCGTCCGCTCCCCTTCTTCATCTCACGAGAATTCGTCATTGCATCCCCCATCACGACGCCGGGTTCTTCGAGCCGTAGACCTCGACCGAGCTGTAGGGCGTGGCCTTGCCGTTCGGGTAGTACCCACCGTTCGCCCCGTTGGCGTCCGGCACGTAGGTCCAGGCGAACGGCGGCAGGAGCTTCGTGTTGGCCGCGTTGGCGGCCTCCGTCTGCTGGGCCCACGACTGGAACGCCGAGGGAGTGACGACCTGACCCGAGTTGTACATCGCCCCGTGCCAGATGCCACAGAGCTCGCTGCAGCGGACCATGAACGACCCCAACTGCTTCGTCTCGGTGTAGGCGACATCGTTCACCTGGGGGTTCGCGTCCGCCTTGACGCCAAGCTGGTAGGCCCAGAAGCTGTGGATGACGTCGAGCGACGTCACGTTGAACACGATCGTCGCATTGTCCGGCAGGATCAGTTGTGACGTCTCGAAACCGCCGAAGGTCGGGTAGCGGTAGGTGAACTTCCACTGCTGACCGATCACCTGCACCGGCAGTGCCTGACCGGGGGTCCACCCGGAGTTCGGTGAGAAAGCGGCGGTCTCCGCCTGGGCGGCACCCCCCGGCGCCCAGATCGGGTTCGGCCCCTCACCTCCGCCCGAGCCGTGGTCCACGACCAGCGCCCAGGTCCCGAAGGCTGCCGCCCCGAGCGTCGCGACCGTGGTGATTGAGATCCACAGTGCCTGCGCTCGCCTGTTCCCACGAGCCGCGTCGCCACCTACGGGCTCCGGCGCGCGCTTCGCGCTCCACACCGTGATCGCGTATCCCATGTAGACCCAGACGCCGATCAAGACGGGCAGGGCCGCCATGAGCAGGATATTGAAGTCGAGTTGATCGTGGTAGGCCGTCTCCGTCATCCGCCCCGGCGGCATGTGCGGCCCCAGCACGAACCAACCCAGGAGGTCAGCCGCTATGGAGAGGATGACCCAGATGGTGGTCATCCGGCGGAGGTGGTGCGTCTCGTTCATGTCTGCTCTTCTCTCCGTTCTCGATCGTGCCTAGCGGACCACGTCCAGGACGCCGCCCATGTAGTTCTGCGTCCCCATCGGCCCGCCGTTACCGAATAGGTACCCGAGTCCGCACGGGACGAAGCACTGCCAGGAATACGTCCCGGGCCCCGGGGTCTTGAACTCAAAGGAGACCGTGTTGTGCGGCGAGCTCTGGTGACACGGTCCCGCACCGCAGATGTTGGGGTTGCTCACCCCGGGCAGCGGGACGGCGAGTCCGAGGGCCGGCACCGCGAACGTGTGGCCCACCCCACCACCGGAGTTCGAGTCCACGACGCTGACGGTCTGGCCATTCACCGTGGCGGTACCACCGATCGTTCCCTGAACCTGACCCCACTCCTGATTGCGCAGCGGACCGCCGGAGTCGTACTGGTACACGGTCATGTGCACCACCGTGTTGGCCGGCAACTTCCAGGACGTGTCCTGGACCCAGGCACCCGTCGTCGGGTCCTTCACCAGGTACGAGACCCACGTGGGGTGAGCTCCGAAGCCGATCGCGCCGACCGTCTGCACCGTGATGTTGACCGGTTGCCCCGCGCTCGCGGTCGTCGTGAAGTCCATCTCCCCGCCCGGGGTGCCCGGAGTGAGGAAGGCAGCCACGGCCCAGACGACGAGTCCGACCGCAACCAGGAACAACACGATGACGGTGGCGAATCTCCCCTGCTTCGACATGGACCACTCCTTCGAGTACGAGTCACGAAATCAAGACGCAGGAGAGAGTAACGATTATCGGGACTAACTTTGTGATTAGTGCGAGGCGAACATAAGAGAACTCTTGTAATCCACCTCGGACTTGTCCTGGCCGAAGCAATCTGTATTTCAGCGTTCTACGTTGAGTTACGACGTGCAGTTGGCGGAAATTCCCTTTCCTGGGCCTACGTCTTCGAGTGGCCCCTCTTCGCTGGCTACGCCGTCTACATGTGGAAGAGGCTTCTCAGGGACGAGGCGGGAGCGTCCCCGTCGAGTCCCACTCCGACGCCGCGCGCCCTCGACGACGAGCGTCTCGTCGCCTACAACGAGTACCTGGAGTCCGTGCACCGCAACGACCCGGACGGACCTCGCTAGGCGATGCCCTCCGACGCGAGCAGGTGTCGCAGTTCAGCGACCGACGACGACGTGAGTGACGTGGCGGAGAGCGGGTCGTCACCGATGATCCACCGAATCCGTCCGCCGCGGATGATGAACATGAAGTCCGAGTGGATGCTCATTCGGTCGGTGGGCTTCATCGTGACCTCGATGCCGTAGGCCCGCCACACGGCTCGCACGGCCGGTAGTTTTCCGGTGACGAAGTAGAAGTCCTTCACACCGAATAGCCGATGAAGGCTCATGAAGTGACGTACGTTGGCCAGAGTCTCGTGGTAGGGGTCCGCAGCCACCGCCACGATGTCGAGGGGGGCGCGAGCGGGGAGTTCACTGCGCAGGATCTTCAGCTGCTCGGCGAGCAGCGGGCAGTCCGTCCAGCACATGGGATCGAGGAAGGTCAGGACCGTCACCCGGTCCGGCCGCTGACCCAGGGTGTAGGAGGCACCGTTCTGATCGATGAGGGTGAACGGCCGAGCCGGGACGTTGGTGGAGGTCGCCGGTCCGTTCTGAGCGAGGAACATGGTCGTCTCCGCCCCCGCAAAAGGTGCCCACGCCATCGCCGACGCCGCGACGATGACGGCCGCGGCCGCGAAGGACGCCGCGACGGCACTCGCACTCGACCAGGCCTCGCGGGGGATCCGGTGACGGCGCCCCGTCGAGAGGCGCTCCCCTGAGAGGCGCGGCATCGCGGCGACGGCGACGAGTCCCAGGGGCACCAGGGAGTTCACATCCGTGGCGAGCCCCCCGAAGACGGCGGCGTCTTGCGCGAGGACCCACAACACGGCGGCCCCGATAGCCAGGGATAGGTACGGCCATCGCCGACCCGCGACGCGTCGCCACACGAGGCCCACCGCGGTCACCAGCATCCACGAGATGACCACCAGGTTCACGACCGGCCCGCCGACGCGAGCGACGTGTCCCGCACCCCTCACGACCGACGCCAGCCACGAGGGCTGGGCGACGGCCGACATCGTCGACGCCATCGACGACCAGGCGTTCGCCGCCCCCGTGCGCCAGAAGCCCGTCCCGGGCGGCACCTGCAAGATCGCCCCCACCGCCAGCAGGCCTCCCAGCACGTAGCGCGACACGGCGGGGAACCTCGAGCGGAGCCGCTCCCCGTCGACGGCCAGCCAGACCCCGACGTAGGCGTAAAAGATCGTCGCTCCGGGCCACCCGAAGAGCAGGCTGGCCCCCGGCGCGAAGACGCCACCGAAACCATTCCCCACCGTCCAGATGAGGGCGGCCCAGAGCGCGCTCAGCAGCCCCACGACACGACTCGTTGGCCCGCTCGACGTCAGCAGGAGAACACCGAGACCCACTTGGAGCCACGACACGCCCGCGGCCAGGGTCACCGGATGGGCGTTCCACACGGCGATCGCGCTCGACATTAGGTGGTGGAGCCAACCCGGCGTCCCTGACCGGAGCGGCCCCACGACGTCATTGCCGAGCCCGAGCGGCATCGCGCTCTGGAACTGGAGCAAACCGTCGAGCAGCCACAGCGTCCCGAAGGACCACCGGAGGAATCGACGAGCGGGCGCCTCACCGGTGGAGGTCGAGTTGAACCGAAACACCCGGCCCGTCACCAGACCGACGAGCAGGATCACCGCTCCGATCGCGCCCAACCAGACGAGGAGGGTCACGAACGTCGCGTGACGGAAGAGATCGACGACGAACGGATTCGTCAAGTTGAGGCTCTTCAGATTCATTCCCGGCACGCGGGGACACCTCCGATCGGACTCCGTCAGGCTATTCGGGTGACGGCGCCTCCTCCAGGCAGGCGGAGAGCACGCCGTTCACGAATCGCGCAGACCCCTCCGTCGAGAACTCGTGAGCCAGCTCGACCGCCTCGTCGAGGACCACGGCCCGCGGCGGTGAGCCGTCCATCGACAACTCACCGAGCGCCAACTCCATGATGAGTCGGTCGACCACGGCCAGCCGGTCAAGGCTCCACTCTCGCAGATGTCGCGATATTCGCTCGTCGGAGACGTCACGACGATCCTCGGCGGCCCGAGCGATCGCCGACGCGTACGCGTCGGGCGCCACGGGAAGGGACGCGATGATCACGCCCACGGGTCGGTCCTTGATGAACGCCTCGTAGAGGAGCTCGAGCGCCCGCTCCCGGGCGCGATGTCGGGAGCCGCCGTCGAGCACTAGGCGCGCGTGATGTATTCGCCGGTACGGGTGTCGACCTTGACGACCTCGCCCGGACCGATGAAGAGGGGGACCTGGACCACGAACCCGGTCTCGAGAGTCGCCGGCTTGCGCGCGCCCGAGACCCGGTCTCCCTGGATCCCCGGCTCGGTCTCGGCGATGATCAGTTCGACCGACGCGGGCAGCTCGACGCCGATGATCTCGTCACCGTGAAAAATGAGCATCGCCTTGCCGGTCTCCTTCAAGAAGTGCGCCGTGTCACCCAGTCGGGCGGCGGGAACCGGCACCTGGTCGAAGGTCGTCTGGTCCATGAAGACGTAGTCCTCCCCGTCGCGGTAGAGGAACTGCGTGTCGCGCTTGTCGATGATCGCCTGCTCGAGTCGCTCGTCGGCCCGGTACGTGCGCTCGATGACGGCACCCGTGCGCGCGTTGCGCAACTTCGTCCGCACGAAAGCACCGCCCTTGCCCGGCTTCACGTGCTGGAAGTCGATGACGGTGAAGAGTCCGTCCTCCACCTGCAGGGTGATGCCGTTCTTCAGATCGTTGCTAGAGATTGCCGCCATGGGCCGGGCCTTTCATCGCGAGTGCGGCGAACAGTCTACGCAGCGCCCGGGGGGAGCCGTGACGACCGCAGCAGCCGGACGACTGCGTCGAGCGCCAGATCGTAACTGAGACCGCCAAAGCCCGCCACCGAGCCGTCCACGACGCGGGCGAGGGTGCTCACGTGGCGGAAGGGCTCCCGACCCGCCGGGTTGGACAGGTGGACCTCGACCTTGGGTCCGGGGAACACGTCCAGGGCGTCGCTGAGGGCCCAGGACGTATGCGTCAGCGCTCCGGCGTTGATGATGAGCCCCGCGTAGCGCCCGCGGGCGTCGTGGACTGCTTCGATGAGGTCACCCTCGAAGTTCGACTGGCGGTGGACCACCACGACACCCAGCTCCGCCGCTCGCGCCACGAGCCGCTCCACGTGCTCGTCGAGCGTCGTCGCTCCGTACACGGCGACGTCCCGCACACCGAGCTGGTCGAGATTAGGGCCCGACAGGATCAGGATCTGATCGGGGTTCATCGGTCCTCCTCCAATCTCACGCTACCGTCCAACCATCATCTCGTTGAGGGTGACGGTCACCGCCTCCGCGGGAACGTCGTGCACGACCTCGAAGCCGCTCGCCCCCGGGAGCACGAACGTGAGGTCGTGGGTCGCCTTCTTGTCCCGTGCCATGAAGGCGAGGAGCTCGTCCACCGCCATCCCCGCCGGAACGGCCGTCGGCAGGTCCAACTCCCTCAGCACGGCCACGGTCTCGTCGACGACGTCGTCGCCGACACGCCCCACGGTCCGGGCCAGCCGCGCCGCGAAGCCGAGCCCGATCGCGACGGCTTCGCCGTGGCGCAATTCGTCGGGATCACGCGCCAGGGCCGCCGCCTCCAGAGCGTGGCCGAGGGTGTGGCCGTAGTTGAGGAGCGCCCGCGGTCCACCCTCGCGCTCGTCACGCGCGACGAGGTCCGCCTTCAGCCGCACGGCGCTCAGGGTTCGCTCCTCGATCGTCGCCCCGCCCAGCGCGTCGGCGCGCCCCCCCTGGAGGAGCCAGCACTTCGCCACCTCGCCCCACCCGCTACGCCACTCCCGAAGCGGGAGCGTCGAGAGGGTCTCGGTGTCGCAGAGCACGGTCGAGGGCTGATGAAAGGCCCCCACGAGGTTCTTGCCGGCCGCCAGGTCGACCCCGGTCTTCCCCCCGATCGCCGCGTCGACCTGGGCGACGAGGCTCGTGGGGACGTGAATGACCGCGACCCCGCGCGCGTAGACGGCGGCCACGAACCCTCCGAGGTCGGTCGTCGCCCCTCCGCCGACGCTCACGACCACGTCACGTCGCGAGAGCTCCATTCGGGCGAGGCTCTCGGCCACGCGCTCGACGACGGTCAGCGACTTGGCCGCCTCCCCGTCGGGCACCATGACGAGTTCGTACGCGACGCCGGGATCCACGTCGAACCAGGGTTGCGCCACGATGGCCGGCGTCGTCACGATCGCGGCTCGTCGCGCCCCGGTCGCCGCGACGGCCACCGCCAGCTCGTGACGTGCTCCCTCCGCGACGACGACGTCGTAGCCACGACGATCGAGGTCGACGCGCACCCTCACGACGACATCATCCCATCGACGACCGCGGCCACCACCTCGTCGAGCGTCCCGGTCGCCGCGACGCGGACTCGAGCCACCTCTTCGTACCAACCGCGACGGCGCTGGCGCAGTTCGGCGAGAGCTCGCACGGGATCGTCGCCGAGGAGGGGGCGGTCCCCCTCTCCGACTCGAGCGAGGAGAATCTCGTCGGGGGCGTCGAGCCACACCGTCGGAGCGGCCCGCAGTGCGTCACGATTGCTCACTCGCTCCACGACTCCCCCTCCGGTCGCGACCACCACGTCACGTGCCAGGGCACTCTCCAGGGCACGGGACTCCAGATCCCGAAAGGCTCCCTCGCCCCGCGTGCGAATGAGGTCTCCGGGCGAGGCGCCTTCGTGCGCCGCCACCTCGTCGTCGGTGTCGACCCACTCCACGCCGTAGTGGGCACCGAGGGCGCGCGCCACGGCGCTCTTGCCGGTTCCGGGCAGGCCGATCAGGACGACCCGAGCCACGGCTAGAGCGGACGGGCCGTGGACGGCGCGCTGCCCAGGTGGGCCACGTAGGCCTCGTGGTTGCGCACGAACTCCGCCACCGTGTCCCCGCCGAACTTGCGTAGGGCCTCGCCCGCGAGGACGATCGCGACCATGGACTCGGCGACCACTCCCATGGCGGGCACCGCCGTCACGTCGGTCCGCTCCTTGAACGACACCGTGCTCTCACCCGAGGCGACGTCGACGGTCTCGAGGACGGGCCGGTTGAGCGTGGCGAGCGGCTTCATGGCGACGCGGACAATGACCGGCGCGCCGGACGAGACGCCGCCCTCCAGGCCCCCCGCGTGGTCGGAGCGACGGCCGTATCCACCACTCGTCGTCGCCTGGTCGTCCCGATAGATCGCGTCGTGCGCCTCACTCCCGCGCTGCTCGGCCTGGCGCCACCCGTCCCCGATCTCCACCGCCTTCACCGCCGGAATGCTCATCAACGCCCCCGCGAGGAGGCCATCGAGCTTGCGATCCCAGTGGACGTAGCTGCCGAGTCCGACGGGCACGCCGTACGCCACCACCTCCGCCACTCCCCCGAGAGAGTCGCCCACCTTCGCCGCCGCCTTGATCGCCGTCACCATCCGCGAACTGGTTTCCGAGTCGACGCAGCGAACCTCGCTCTCGTCAACGACGCCCTGATCGGTGGGGCCGGGTCGCGGGCCCTCGTAGGCGACGTCACCGATGCGCACGACGTGGCTCAGGACGCTCACCCCGATCTGCCCGAGGAGGGCGCGGGCGAGCGAGCCGACCACCACGCGCGCGGCCGTCTCCCGGGCGCTCGCGCGCTCTAGGACGTCACGGGCGTCGTCGAAGCCGTACTTCTGCATCCCGACCAGGTCGGCGTGGCCGGGGCGGGGCGCCGTCAGGCGTCGCGTCGGCTCACCGGGAGCGGCGGACATCTCCTCCTCCCACTTCACCCACTCGGTGTTGACGATCTCGATGGCGACGGGCGAGCCGAGCGTCCGACCGTGTCGGATGCCCCCCGTCAGGCGTAGGGCGTCACGCTCGAAGCGCATCCGTGGTCCTCGTCCGAATCCGAGTCGGCGCCGGGCCAGCTGATCGGCGAGGTCCTCCTCGACGAGGGGTAGGCCGGACGGCAGTCCTTCGACGATGACGGTCAGCGACGGCCCGTGACTCTCTCCCGCGGTGAGGAAGCGCAGCATCGGTTCATCCTAGGGCGCGTCGCCCCGCCCCTCAGTGGTCGTCGTGGTAGAAGGGGTTCTCGCCAGAGGCGTGATCGGTGACGTCGACGACCGCCTCGAGCTCGGGGATGGCGGAGTGCAACTCCTTCTCGATCCCCTGGGAGAGCGTCATGCGGCTGAGTGAGCAACCCTGGCACCCGCCACCCATCAGGATGTAGGCGATCCGGCGGTCCTCGTCGAGCGCCACCAGGTCCGCCACGCCGCCGTGCGCGGCGATCGACGGGTTGATCGACTGGTCGAGGACCGCGACGGCCCGGCGTCCCAGGGGACCGTCGGTACCCAGCGCCAGGATGTCCGCCGGGACGCCCGGGTAGAGCTCCGCGACGGGCGGCAGGTTCGGATTGACCAGGACGAGCCCGCCGCCTCCGTCGGCGGCGAACTCCAGCCGGCTGCCCCGCAGGCGATCGATCGAGCGTGCGGGCACCACGATCGTCACGTCGCCGTCGCGCCCCACGGCGGCTCCTTCGGGGGCGCTAGCGATCTCCGAGAAGTAGAGGTCGTAGGTGTAGCCCCCGGCTCGCGTGCCGGTCACCTCCACGTAGAGGGCGAGTTCGTCGCTGCGATCCTCCGCGCGCAAGGCGTCCAGGACGACGTCGCGAGCGGCGTCGGTCAGCGTCAGGACTTCGAACATCTCAACCGTGGACACGGGGTCAGTTTAGGAGCGCGCCTGCGATATCGAGCATCGCAGTATCGTCGTCGCGTGACCTCCCCTCGAGACGCGCATGAATGGGTCAGTTTCGACGACCCCCACGAACAGCGGACCTGGATGTTCGACGTGACCTTCCTCGAGAGCCACTGGACCTGCATATTCGGTCGCGGCTGCCAGGGCGTCCTGACGGCCCCGGCGCCGGAGCGCGGCGAGGGCTGCTGCAGTTACGGCGCGCACCTGACCGGCGAGGACGAGCGCCGGCGAATCGAGCAACTGGCCACCGAGCTCACCGACGACCAGTGGCAGAACCGACGTAAGGGGCGCCCGGGCACCACCCGCGTCACGCGCTCGGGCGACATCGTGACGCGCCTCGTCGGTGACGCCTGCATCTTCCTCAACCGACCCGACTTCGCCCGCGGTGCGGGCTGCGCCTTCCACGTGAAGGCGATGGACGAAGGGCGCAGCTACGTGGGACTGAAGCCCGAGGTCTGCTGGCAGCTCCCCCTCCATCGCGACGAGGAGGTCCTCGAGTCGGGTCACGTCGTCACCCGGATCGAGGAGTGGGGACGCCGGGGATGGGGACCCGGAGGGGACGACTTCCACTGGTGGTGCACCGAGGCCCCGGAGGCCTTCACGGGACGCCAGACCGTCGCGGTCGCGATGGACGAGGAACTGCGCGCCATGGTCGGCGACGAGGTCGCCGACCTGCTGCAGGACTATCTCACGGAGCGATCGTCTCGGGGCTCACGGACTCGGCTCGCCCACCCCGTGGTGCGTCGCCGCTCCTAGCTCTCCGCCGTCAGCGGGTCGTCGTCCGCAACCGACGGGCGAGGCAGGCGGCCCAGGATCTCGTCGAATCGGTCCTCTTCCGCTCGGCACCACTCCGCGTGGACGTCCTCGGGCGCGGCGCCGCACTCGGCGCACGCGGTCGCTCGGGGCCCCGTCGAACGCTTCAGTTCGCGAGCTTCAACAAATCGACGGTGGCGGCCCTTTTTCACGTCGTCTCCTCACTGGTCGCGGGCCATAACTGGCGGCGACCTGGCACCGCGAACCGCGGCGCCGGTCTCCCATGTTACCAATCCGGACCCGGAAAACGGCCGACAGCCCTAACATCGCAGCGTGAGCGCGACGTTCGACCCCAACGACATGATTCGCCGTTTTCAGGAGCGCGCCGAGGCCGTGCGCCGACGGGGACTGCCCCCGGTCGAGGGCCCCGAGCGACAGCGGTTCCTGGAGGCGGCCCGCGTAGATTTCCAGGATTTCGCGATGATCGGCGACGCCATCGCCCACCTCGACGACGGGATCCTGCGTCTCGAGATCGACCTGCGACCCCCACAGGGCTGAACGCTCAGCCGCCCGCGTTGGCGATCCGCGCGCTCGCCTCGGCGAGCAGCGCCGCGCCGGAGCCCAGGTCGCCGAGCGCTGCCGCGCGCGCCGTCGGGGACGTCCCCGCGCGGTAGCAGCGGTTCGCCCCCGCACCGAGAAGCGTGTAGGCGCGCGTGAGCAATTGGGTCGTGGTGGCGTCAGGGCTCGGCAGGGACGCGTTGGCCGCCTCGGTGTCGTACAGCAGGACGCCACAGACGAGATGCAACTGCCCGGACGTCGAGTCCGCCCGCCGCAACACGGTCGCCGCGTGACTCGCGTCACCCTGCAGCGTTCGCGTGTTCGCGACGAACGAACTCTGGGAGACCCACGACCGCAAGGCGGTCCCGGGCGAGACGGAGCCGCACGCCGTGAGGCCCAGTCCGGCGAGGGCCAGCGCGAGCAGTCGCCTCACGCCAGGACCACGAGGTGCAACTGGCGTCGCCCCCGGCGCACGACGAGGTAGCGCTCGTGCAGCGCCCGCTCGACACCGATGAGGGTTCCGGGCTCGACGCGCGTGTTGTTCAGGTACACACCGCCCTGATCGAGAAAGCGTCGCGCCTCACTCTTCGACGTGGCGAGACCGGTCGTCACGAGGAGGTCGACGGGGTCGAGGCCGGCGAGAGCGTCACCCCGGGGCACGGTCGATGACGGAGCGTCTCCCACGACCTCCATCAGGGTCCGCTCGTCGAGATCCACGATCGCCTCGCTGAAGAGCGCCTCGCCCGCCCGCGCGGCGTGCCGCGCGGCCTCGGTGCCGTGGACGAAGCCCACGACCGCGTCGGCGAGCGCGCGCTGAGCGCGTCGCTCGCTCGGGGCGGTGCGCACGGACTCGTCGAGCGCCCGGATCTCTTCGTGGTCGAGGAACGTGTAGAAACGCAGCAGCGTCGACACCATCTGGTCCTCGGTGTTGAGGAGGAACTGGTACAACGCGAAGGGTGACGTCCGCTCCGCGTCCAGCCAGATCCTCTCGTTGCCCGCCTCGGACTTGCCGTACTTGCGGCCGTCGGGCCGCACGAGCAGGGGCGAGGTCAGCCCGGCGACGGCGTCACCCGTGACCTTGCGCACGAGCTCTGCGCCCATGGTGATGTTGCCCCACTGGTCCGACCCGCCCAGCTGCAGGGAGCAGTCGTAGTCCAGGTGCAGACGCAGGAAGTCGTAGGCCTGCAGGAGCATGTAGGAGAACTCGGTGAAGGAGAGGCCCACGTCGTCACGATCCAGGCGACTGCGCACGGACTCCTTGGCGACCATCTGATTAACCGTGAAGTGCTTGCCGACGTCGCGCAGGAAGTCGGTGAGCGAGATCGTCGTCAGCCAGTTGGCGTTGTCGAGGAGCAGTGCGCGACGCGCACCGGCGTCGCTCGAGAAGTCGAGGAAGCGCTCCAACTGCCGCCCGATGCCCTCGAGGTTCGCGGCCAACTGGTCGACGTCGAGCAGGGGGCGTTCCGCGTCCTTGAAGCTGGGGTCGCCGACCAGGCCCGTACCACCTCCGGCGAGGGCGATCGGACGGTTTCCCGCATCCTGGAGCCGACGCAGGTTGCAGATCTGCAGCAGGCTGCCGAGATGGAGCGACGAGGCCGTCGGATCGAAGCCCACGTAGGCGGTAACGCCTCCCGACGAGAGCCGGTCCAGCACGGAGTCGTCCGTCACCTGGTGAACGAGTCCCCGAAAGGCCCAATCGTCGCGCAGTCGCATGGCGACAGTCTACGGAGGGCTCCGACGCGACCCGTTAGAGCAGGGCGTTCGACGCGGGGAGGTGCACCTGCAGCCAGAGCACGAAACTCTGCCACGCTCCCGAGACCTCGAGCAGCCCGATGACGACGAGCATCCCTCCCCCGACTCGGGCGACGGCCCGGTGGTGGCGTCGCAGCCAGGCCGACGTGCTCGCGGCCCACTCCGAGAAGACGGCGGCGACCACGAAGGGGAGGCCCAGGCCGAGGCAGTAGACGAAGGCGAGGGCCGAGCCCCGCACGGCGGTGGCCCCCGACGACGAGGCCGCGAGCCCGAGGATGGCCGACAGCGTGGGTCCGATGCACGGCGTCCAGCCCAGCGCGAAGAGCACGCCGAGGGCGGCGGCTCCCACCACCGAGGCCCGCGGCACCCGGTGCACCCGACGTTCCCGCTGGAGCCACGACCTCGGCCACCAGCCCGCGAAGAAGAGCCCGAGCACGATCGTGATGACGCCGAAGACGATCGCCAGCTCTCGCTGATGGGATCGGAGCGTCGACCCGAGTCCGCCGAACAGGGCGCCGAAGCTGACGAAGACGGCGGCGAAGCCAACGACGAAGGCCAGGGCTCCCAGGACGGCACGGCCCCGGCCCCGCGCACCCTCGATCGATCCCGTGGCCCCGCTCAGGAAGGCCAAGTACCCGGGCAGGAGAGGCAGCACGCAGGGTGAGATGAACGAGACCAGGCCCGCCGCGAAGGCGAGGGGCATCGCGGCCACGAACGAACCAGGCAGCGCGGCGATCATGCGTCGCGTGCGGCGCCGAGAGCGGCGTCGACCCAGCGGTCGTGCACCCGGACGTTCTCCTCGCGCGAGGGCACGTCGGCCACGACCACGTGAAGCCCCGGACCCGCGAGCGCGCCGTCGAGCGCGGCGTCGAGTTCGGTCCGCGAGCGCACCCTCGTCGCCCCGTGTCCGAAGGCGGCGGCGACCGCGACGAGGTCGACCGGGCGCGGCGTGCCGAACAGCTCCTCGAACCGGGTCGCGTCGAGTCGCTCGGCCTGGCTGAGGAAGGAGAAGATGCCGCCGCCGCCGTTGTCGGCGACGACCAGTACGCCCGTCGCCGAACCCGACAGGCCGTCGACCAGCGAGCCCACGTCGTGGAGGGCGGTGAGGTCGCCCACCAGTCCCAGCCCCGCGCCCGCGCTCGCGACGCCGCAGAAGGTCGACACCACCCCGTCGATGCCGTTGACGCCGCGGTTGGAGTACGTGGGGCTTCGCCGGGGCGACGCCCACCACTCGACGTCGCGCACGGGCATCGAGGAGCCGAGGACCAGGGGGGCCCGGTGTCGCGATGCGGCGTCGACCACGGCTCGGGCGACGATCGGCTCGACGAGGGCACCCCCGTCGTTGGCCCGAACCCATTCGTCGACGCGCAGGGTGAGACGGGACCACTGCGTCGCGTAGTCGCCGTTCGCCCGCTCCGTCGTCAGGTCGGGCCAGCCGGGGTGGAGAGCGGCGAGCAGGCCGTCGGGGTCGCTGACGGTTCCGGCGCCCGCCCAACCGATGACGGGCACGTCCCACTCGCGCAGGCGAACGCCCAACCACTTAGACGCGGGCGCACCGCCGAGTCGCACCACGACGTCCGGACGCAAGGTGTTAACGACGTCGTCGCCCCGTAACAGGGCATCGAAGTAGGGAGTCGTCCCCTGGGCGGTGGCGTCACCGATCACGGCCCAGCCCCGAGCGCGCGCGTCGACGATCCACTCCGCCTCGACACCGCGTCCGACGACCGCCAGGACACGGCCGGCGACGCGCGCGTCGTCGCTCGTCGCTCGCGTCGCCGCCGCGGTCTCGGTCCACGGGGCGTCGCCCGCGCGACCCGGTACGGACGCCGCGGACTCGACGACGAGGGGTTCGACGAAGGCCAGGTTGACGTGCACCGGACCCGGGGCGCCGGGTCCCCCGCCCCGAGCGGCTCGCCACACGCGGGCCGCGAGCGGTCGCCACGACGAGGAGGCCTCGGCGCGCGCGACGCCGGGATTCTCGTGCCGCCGGACCGCGGGACCGTACAGGGCGACCTGGGGCATCGTCTGGGGAGCGCCGACGCCGTGGAGCTCGGGAGGGCGATCGGCCGTCAGGATGAGGAGGGGCACCTCGGCCTGATCGGCTTCGGCGACCGCCGCGTGCAGCTCGGCGGCGGCGGTCCCACTGGTCACCACGACGGCGACCGGCCAACCGCTCTCGAGAGCCCGGCCCAGCGCGAAGAACGCGGCCCCCCGCTCGTCGAGGCGCACGTGCCGACGAACTTCGGATCGCCGCGAGAAGCCCAGGGCCAGCGGCGTCGATCGGCTACCGGGGCAGATGACGACCTCGCGCAACCCGAGGCGAATCCACTCGTCCACCAGCGTCGCGACGAAGGACGACTGCACCTCACTCGTGTTCGGTACGCTCGGCTCCAATGTCACTCCTTCGCGTGGACCGCATCGGGGAGGGCCCGCCACTGCTGTGGCTGCACGGCTTTACCCAGACCCGCTCATCCGCCGCCCGTTTCCGGTCCATTCTGGCAGAACGCCGGACGATCCTGACCCTGGACCTGCCCGGACACGGTGAAGCCGCCGCCCTGGGGGGCTCCCTCGTCGAGATCGCCGACCTGGTCGCTGGTGCCGTCGAGGAGCCCGTCGACCTCGGGGGCTACTCCATGGGGGGGCGCGTGGCACTCCACGTGGCCCTCGCCCACCCGCAGACGGTGCGCCGCCTCGTCGTGCTCGGTGCGACGCGGGGCATCTCCGATCCGATCGAACGACGCACCCGGCGCGAACGGGACCACGCGCTGGCCCAGCGTGTGGGTCGCATCGGCGTCGAGGCGTTCCTCACGGAGTGGCTGGCCCAACCTCTCTTCGCCGGCCTACCGACCGACCCCCTCGAGCGGGCGTCTCGCAGTCGCGACGCCGACGGCCTCGCCCGATCGCTGCGCGACGCGGGCACCGGAACCCAGCAGTGGATAGGCGATCGCCTCGCCGAGGTGCGTGCCCCCACCCTCGCCCTCGCCGGACAGCGTGACGCGAAGTTCTCCCTCGAGGCCCGGGCCATCGGCGAGTCCGTGGCCAACGGACGATCCGACGTCGTCCCCGACGCCGGACACGCCGCCCACCTCGAGCAGCCCGGGGCCACCGCTCGCCTCGTCGAGGGCTTCCTAGCGCAAGACGAAGACGACGACGAGTAGGGCGCCAAGACCCAGCTGGACCCTCGAGGAGTAGAGAAGCAGGGGCAGCAGATCCCGCCCCTCGCGTGGCGAGAACGCCGTTCGGACGCCCGGTGCGTACGCGATCGCCGCGAGGACGGCCGCGAGGGGCTCCCCCGCCCCCACGACACCGACGACCACTCCGAGGACCGCCACCACGTAGAGCCACGCGGCCCGGCGCCGACCGAGTCGAGCGGCCAGGGTTCGCTTGCCCGAGGCGCGATCGCCGGCCACGTCGCGCAGGTTGTTGGCTTCGAGAAGGGCCACCGCCATAGAGCCCGTCGCCAGACCCAACCACCAGGCGTGCGCCCCGAATCCGTGGCCCTGCGCGTAGACGGTGCCAACCGTCGCGAGGAATCCGAAGTACGCGAGGACGAAGACCTCGCCCAGGCCCAGGTACCCGTAGGGCTTGGGTCCCCCGGTGTACAGGTAGCCCGCGAGAATGGCCGTCGCCCCCAAGGCGACGAGCCACCACGACGTCCGAGCGGCGAGGAGGAGTCCGCTGAGGGCCGCGATGCCGAAGGCCATCGCGGCCGCCGCCCGCACGCGGGCCGGGGAGACGAGTCCGGAGGCCGTCAGGCGAAAGGGGCCAACGCGCTGGGCGTCGGTCCCCCGGACGCCGTCCGAATAGTCGTTCGCGTAATTGGTCCCGACCTGGAGTGCCAGAGCCACGATCGCGGCGAGTATCGAGTTGAGCCAGGCGATGCTCGCGGGACGGACGAGCGCCGCGCCCGTGACCACCGGGACGACGGCGGCCGGTAGGGTCCGCGGTCTCGCCGCCTGCACCCAGCGGGCGACGGGACCGGGCGTCACGGTCGCTTGGGGAAGCGCGAGAAGTCGGGGGCGCGGTGCTCGACGAAGGCGTTGCGCCCCTCCTGGCCCTCCTCGGACATGTAGAAGAGCATGGTGGCGTCACCCGCGAGTTGTTGCACCCCGGCGAGACCGTCGTCGGCCGCGTTGAAGCCGGCCTTCAGCATTCGGAGGGCCAGGGGCGACAGCGTCAGGATCTGTCGGCACCACGCCACCGTTTCGCGCTCGAGGTCCGTGAGGGGGACGACCGCGTTCACGAGGCCCCAGTCGTAGGCCGTAGCAGCGTCGTACTGCCGACACAGGAACCAGACTTCCTTGGCCCGCTTGAGTCCGATGGTGCGCGCCAGCAGTGACGACCCGTAACCGCCGTCGAACGAACCGACCTTCGGGCCGGTCTGGCCGAATCGAGCGTTGTCGGCCGCGATGGTGAGGTCGCAGACGAGGTGAAGGATGTGCCCTCCCCCGATGGCGTACCCGGCCACCTGAGCGATCACCGGCTTCGGGAGCCGTCGGATCTGGATCTGCAGATCCAGCACGTTAAGCCGCCCGATGCCCTGCTGGGCCACCTCGTCGTCGCCGATGTAGCCGTCGTTGCCCCGAATCTTCTGGTCCCCGCCGGAGCAGAAGGCGTCGGGTCCCGCTCCGGTCAGGACGATCACGCCCACGGAAGTGTCGTCCCGCGCCGCCTCGAACGCTCGGGAGAGCTCGAAGAGGGTCTGCGGGCGAAAGGCGTTACGCCGCTCGGGGCGGTTGATGGTGATCCGAGCGATGCCCTCCGCAACTTCGTAGATGATGTCCTGGTAGCTGCCCGACCGCTGCCACGAGGGCAGATCGATCGTGCGGAATCGATCCACGGAGTCGACGGGGGGTCCCTGAATAACGGTCTCGGTCATGGGACTACGCTACCGGCCCCCCTAGACGGGCGCGACCAAAGTGCCCGGTGTCGCCCGGTCGGCCCGTCGCCACTCGTGGTCCCGCCGTCGCTGATGGAGCTCACCGCGCAGGGCGCGTAGCGCCGGGTCCGGACCGCGGTTCTCGCGCTCCAGCGGATCCTCGTCCAGCAGGTGGAGCTCGGCCCCCGTCTCGCCGTGTACCGAACCCAACAGGTACTCGGTGTAGCGCGCCTCACGCGTCACGGGCCGCGCGTCCGGCGGTGCCTCCCCGGCGCCGTCCCCCTCTCGCCGACCCCTAGCATCGCACCGTGGCCTCCCTCGTGGCACTCGATCTTCCGCTCGGGCCCCGGCTGGAAGACGCCGTTCGAGCCTGCGCTAGCGAAGGTGACGCGGTGACCGTGGTCGATTCTCGGTGGAGTCCCCGGGCCCGTCGCGCAGCCCTCGACGTGCTCGGCGTCACCGAAGTGTGGGACGCGGACGGACGACACCGGCTCTCGGACGGAGGGACGGTCGACGACGAGGTGGGGGCGGTCGTCCTCACCTCCGGTTCGAGCGGCGCCCCCAAGGCGGCGGAGATCACGTGGGACGCCCTGCGAGCGAGCGCCCGACTCACCCAGGCGACGCTGCGCGACGACCGTCCGCCCGCTTGGTTCCCCTGCCTGCCCGCGGTCCATATCGGGGGACTCGCCGTCATCCTCCGCGCGGTCCTGGATGACGCCAGCCTGGTGTGGGCCCCGAGCGACCGCTTCGACCTCGCGCTCGAGCGGGGCGCGACCCACGTCGCGGTCGTCCGCGCGCACCTGAGCCGCTACGACCTCTCCGGTTTTCGGACCGTCCTCCTCGGTGGAGCCCGTCCACCGACCGACCGACCAGCGAACGTCGTCACGACCTGGGGAATGACCGAGACGGGCTCGGGCGTCGTGTACGACGGTCGGCCGTTGCCCGAGGTCGAGATCTCCACGAGCGACGGCGAGCTCCTCGTCCGCTCTCCGACCCTGTTCCGCTCCTACCGGGATCGTCCCCGCCCCTCGGCGACCGGCCCCGATGGTCGAGACGACTGGTTCCCGACCGGTGACGCCGCCGAGATCGTTGACGGTCGACTCCACGTGAGTGGTCGACGGGCCTACGTGATCAACACGGGGGGCGAGAAGGTCTGGCCCGACGACCTTGAAGCCGTCCTCGCTTCCGTGGGGGGCGTCCGGGACGTGGCCGTCACGGCGGTTCCCGACGACGAGTGGGGTGACCGGTTGGTCGCGCTCGTGGTCACCGATGGGCGACGGGTCGATGACAGCCTCGTCACGGTCGCCGCCGAGGCGATCGGCCCGTGGGCGAAGCCCAAGGAGATCCGCTACGTCGCGGCTATCCCCCGCACGGACAGCGGGAAGATCCGCCGGGCCGACCTGCCGTATCTCCACTGAACGGGTCGCTCCTCCCGCGCGCCGCGCGCAGAACGGATGGACCGCCTCGGGCGGGTGACGAGACCAGTGATCGCTCAGCGAGTGACGGTGCTGCCGCGCCGGGCCAGGGAGTCCATCGTGACGGCGACGACGAGGACGATAGCGGTAGCGATGAACTGCGTCGCCGCACTCATGTCGATGAGGGCCATCCCGTTGTAGATCGTCGCGATGACGAGACCACCGATGACGGCGTTCACCATCTTGCCGCGCCCCCCGAACAGGCTCGTCCCGCCGATGACGGCCGAGGCGACGGCGAGCAGGACCAGGTTTCCCCCGTCCACGCCGTCCGAGATGCCCCCCAGCCGCGACGCGTACAGCAGTCCCGCCACACCGGCGGTCACCCCGGTGAGGATGAAGGCGAGCAGGCGGTACCGGTCCACGTTGATACCGGCTCGGCGTGCCGCTTCGGCGTTGCCACCGATCGCGTAGATGTAGCGGCCGGCCTTCGTGCGGGTGAGGATGAAGCTAGCCCCCGCCAGCATGACGATGTCCACGGGGATGGCGTACGGCATCCCGTGCAGCACGGTGAAACTGCCCCGGTTGGTGTTGAAGATCAACACGAGGACGATGCCCGAGATGACCAGCGCGGCCACCTTGGCCCAGGTGATCCACGTCGACACCGAGTCGAGTCCACTCGAGCGACGAGACTGGTCGTGGCGGATGATGATCCAGCAGAAGATGGCGATCGAGGCCATGAGGAAGATCCAGGTCGCGAGGGGCGACAGGTTGGCGTTCACCAGGTCGTAGAGGACCTTCTCCTGCACCGGGATCGTGCCGCCCGTTCCCTGGCGGTCGATCGAGAAGATGAGGACCCCCTCCCACCCGAGCAGGCCCGCCAGGGTGACGATGAACGAGGGAAGTCGGAGCTTGATGATCAGGAATCCCTGCAGGGTCCCGATGGCGGTCGTCGTCGCGATCGCGACGAGGATGGCGGCGTACCAGGGCCAGTGGAACTGCTGGTCGAGCAGGATCACGGCGAAGGTCGCGCCGAGCGCGGAGACGTATCCCACCGAGAGGTCGATCTCGCCGAGCAGGAGGAGCCAGGTCTCGGCCATGGCGAGGAGGATGAAGATCGTCGCCTGGATGAAGAGGTTCGTGAGGTTGCCCGCGGACAGGAAGACCGTGTTGCGGACCTGGAAGTAGACCACCAGCACCAGGAGGCCGATGAGCACGGGGACCAGCCCGAGGTCGCCTTGGCGCAGGCGACGGAACTGCCCCATCGCCGAGGTGCGGCCGTCGGAGGTGGCCGCTGGGGTCGAGCCGGCGTCAGACACTATTGCGAATCCTTTGAATTGAAGGGGCCGGAGCCGTCACGCGGCCGTGCGAGAGCTCTCGCCGGTCGTGATAAGGTCGACGGCGCTCGCCGGGTCGTAGTTGACCACGGGTCCGCTGCTGACCAGATTCCCGAGGTACATCACGGCGATTCGGTCGGCGACGGCGAACACGTCGGTGAGGTTGTGCGAGATCACGATCACCGCGATGCCGCGGGCCGCCAGGCGCTTGATGAGGTCGAGGACCTGGGCCGTCTGGGACACACCGAGCGCCGCGGTGGGCTCGTCCATGATCACGAGTTTCGACTCGTGCATGACCGCGCGAGCGACGGCGATCGCTTGACGCTGCCCACCGGAGAGGGACCCCACCAGCTGTCGCACCGAACTCACCGTCGAGACGGACAGGTCCGCGAGGACCTCCTTGGTTCGCAGCTCCATCGCGATCTCGTCGAGCACTCCGGTACGGGTCTTCTCGTGGCCGAGGAACATGTTCTCGACGATGTCCAGGTTGTCGCAGAGGGCGAGGTCCTGGTACACGGTGGCAATCCCCAACTCCTCGGCTGCCCGGGGGGTGTGGATCGAGACCTTACGGCCCTCCCAGAAGATCTCGCCTCCGGAGGGTTCGTAGATGCCGGCGATCGCCTTGATGAGGGTCGACTTGCCGGCTCCGTTGTCACCGATCAGGGCGGTGACCTGACCGGCCGGGACGTCGAGGTCCACGTGCTTCAGGGCCTCGACGGCCCCGAAGTGCTTACTGATTCCGCGCAGGCTGAGCAGGGATGATGAGTCGACCCCCGGACCGGCGGCCGTCGCCGGTCCGGGACGCGTCGACGGTCCGTTCGTCGGTCCGGGGGTCGTCATCAGATCTACCTAACTACTTGATGCCGTAGGTCTTGCAGTCCTGGGCGTAGGTCGGAACCGTCGTTCCCGCCACCGTCGGAGCTGTCTTGGTGCACAGCTGCGACGCGGTGATCACGTGGTCCTTGATGACCGTGCGCTCGATCAGGTTCGGGGTGACCCAGGTAGCCTGCAGCAGCACCGAGCGCACGTTGCGCAGGGCCGGGCTGGTCGCCATGGAGTCGGTCGTGTAGCCGTTCGCCAGGCCCGACGGGGGCGTCATGCCGGCGCGCAGGTACACGGCGAGGGCCGCGGCGGCCTGCGCCTCGAGCCAGATCGGCTTGTACACGGTTCCGCACTGGTAGCCGGAGATGATGTTCTGGAAGCCGGTGAGCGTCGCGTCCTGACCCGTGAACGGGATCGTGCGCGGCTTGAGACCCTTGCTCTGCAGGTAGCTGATGATCGGCGCGGCGTTCTCGTCGTTCGGCGTCACGACCGCGTTGATGTTCGGGTGAGCGGCGTAGGCACCCTGGAAGTCCGTCTGGGCGACCGAGGGCGTCCAGGTACCGGTGTTCTCCAGGATCGTGTTGGCCGAGCCGGACTTGGTGTTGTAGCCGTGGGCGTTCAGCACCGCGTCGTAGCCCTGAGCGAACAGCGTCGCGTTGTTGTCGGTCGGCGAGCCCTTCATCACGTAAACCACCGGCTTCTTCACCTTCCAGGCCGTGATGCACGAGAGCAGGCCCTTACCGATCAGCGTTCCCACCGACACGTTGTTGAAGCTCACGTAGTAGGCCCGCGACCCACCCAGCGTCAGGCGGTCGTAGTCGATGACCTTCACACCACGCGCCTTCGCGTACTTCTCGATGGCGGCACCCGTCGTCGAGTCGAGCGGGTCCACCAGCAGCACCTTCGCGCCGTTGGTGATGTCCGCCTGGGCGTCGGTCAGCTGCGTGCTGGTGCTGCCCTGGGCGTTCTGGATGATGAACTGGCTCGCCGGAACGCCGGCCTTGAGGAAGGCCTTCTTCAGGTACGGCGCGTCAAACTCCGTGTACCGCGTCGACGACACGGTGTCCGGCAGGATGACGGCAATCTTCCCCTTGCCCTTGGCCGCGATCGCCCGGAGGTACGTCATCGTCGAGAAATTCGAGTTGAACGTACTGTCCGAGACGGTCGGTGTCGCTGCCGAGCTCATCACCGGCATCATGGCAACCGCGAGGCTGCCCACCATGACGGCAGACGCGAGGCTACGCGCTGTCTTGATTCTCATATTCTCCCCAACCATTTAGGTGGCGACAGAGTCGCCCTTTTGTGCTTACTGCAAGGTGAACATCCGGTGAACGGATGCCCAATCGGGCAACTTAGCACCCCCGTCGCGCGACGCCGCAGCACCCCCGAGGGATCGACTCACCCTCGCGTGAGCCGCTCCAGTACCGCGTCCATCGTCGCCATGATCTCGACCGTCTCGTCGAGCGGCATGATCGAACTTTCGTGCCGTCCGGACCTCACGCAGTCGTGGACTTCGACGGCCTGGAACTGGAGGCCGCGGCCCTCCACCGGGATCTCGACACGCGACGTCGCCCCCGAGCGACTCACCAGCGAGAACGCCGTCGGCGCGTAGAAGTCGCCCTCGATCTCGATGCGGCCGTCTTCACCGATGATGCTGGCCCGTGACGCGCTACGCGCCCGCGACGTACACGTGAGGACGGCGTGCGCCCCACTCTCGTAGCCGAACAGCATCGATGTCTGCCCGTCCACTCCCGTGAAGGCCGGGTCGACGAGCGCCTCGACGCGCCGGGGCGCGCCCAGCACCATCGACGCGAACGAGACCGGATAGACGCCGAGATCGAGCAGGGCGCCTCCGCCGAGCTCGGGGGCGAACAGCCGATGCGTTGGGTCCTTCGCGAACCATTTCCCGTGATCCGCGTGCAGGGCGACGAGGGGTCCGATCGCCCCGTCAGAGAGGAGGCGCCGGATCTCGACGACGTGGGGCAGGAATCGGGTCCACATCGCCTCCATGAGGAAGCGGTCCGCCCCCCGCGCCGCACTGACCACCTCGCGCGCCTCCGCGGCGTTCATCGTGAAGGCCTTCTCGACCAGCACGTGCTTCTTCTGCCCGAGTGCGAGGAGCGCGTCGCGACGGTGCATCGGGTGAGGGGTCGCGACGTAGACGGCTTCCACGTCAGGATCGGCGACCAGCTCCTCGTAGGAGTCGTAGTAGTGGGGGATCCCGTAGCGCTCGGCGAACTCCCGGGCACGCTCCCGGTCCCGCGACCCGACGGCAACCGCCGCGCCTTCGTCGATTCGCCGCAGATCGTCGGCGAAGGTCTGGGCGATTCGGCCCGTGCTGATGATCCCCCAGCGGATTGGATTCGTCACTGACCGCTCCCGTCGTCCATCGTGTCCGAGCCGATGGTACCGAGCCCCGCCCTCCGCTCCGGGCGGCGGGGTCGGTACGCTCCACACGTGGCGAATCGTCTGAGGGGTGCGGCCAGCGCCTACCTTCGCCAGCACGCCGACCAACCGGTCGACTGGTGGCCCTGGGGGGTCGAGCCCTTCGAGGAGGCCCGCCGTCGCGACGTGCCGGTCTTCCTCTCGGTCGGCTACGCCGCCTGCCACTGGTGCCACGTCATGGCTCACGAGTCATTCGACGATCCCGAGGTGGCCACGGCCCTCAACCGAGACTTCGTCGCGATCAAGGTCGACCGTGAGGAGCGGCCCGACGTCGACGCCATCTACATGGCGGCCACCGTCGCATCGACCGGACAGGGTGGCTGGCCGATGTCGGTCTTCCTACTCCCGGATCGACGCCCCTTCCTCGCGGGGACGTACTTCCCGCCCGTCGACCGGGGTGGCTCCGTGGGGTTCCCCACGGTGCTGCGGACCGTGAGCGACGCGTGGCGTCAGCGGCGCGCCGACGTGATCACGCAGGCCGACGAGTTCTCCGACGCCGTCGAACGGCACGTGAGCGTGGCCGATCGCCTCGCCCCGACTCCCGAACGGATCGACGTGCCCGAGCTCCGGCGTCGACTGCGCGCCCGTGTCGCGTCCCTGGTCACGCCCGCGGGGGGGCTGGGTCGAGCGCCCCTCTTTCCTCGACCGCGTCTCGTCCTGGCTCTCGCCGAGGGCGATGCGGACGAGCGGGCGCGAGCGTTCCGCGTGCTCGACGCGATGTCGCACTCGGGCCTCTACGACCATCTGGACGGCGGATTCGCCCGCTACTGCGTCGACGATGAGTGGCGGGTCCCGCACTTCGAGAAGATGCTCAGTGACCAGGCGCTCCTCGCGGAGGCCTACTCGACCCTCGGACGACGCCATGACGTCGGGGAGTGGCGCGACGTCGCCCGCTCCACCCTCGACTTCGTCACGCGGCGCATGGCGGTCACCGGAGGCTTCGCGTCATCGCTCGACGCCGACGCCGACGGTGTCGAGGGCGGACACGTCGTCTGGTCGCCCGACGACGTCGCCACCGCCCTCGACGGCCGACTCGATGCGGACGCGGCGCGCACCCGTTGGAACCTCCACGGGCCCCGCGACATCCACGACTGCTGGGTTCCTCGGCTCGCCCCCGAGGCCCCATTTCGCACGCCCACCGAGTTGCTCGACGCCGAGGAGGCCCTGCGGGGCCGACGATCTCGACGCGCCGAGCCCGGTCGCGACGACAAGGTCGTGCTGGAGTTCAACGCGATGCTGGCGCGCTCGCTCTTCGCCTCGGGCGACGCCGACGACGCGCGGTGCGGCCGCGAGCTCCTGGAGGGTCTGGCCGCGACCCACGGCGGGTCCACGTGGTGGCGCACCGGTGATCACGGTGCCCCGGCGACGGCCGGCGACCTCGGCTGGTACGTTGACGCACTGATCAGCGCCTACGAGGTCGATGGCGATGACCGCTGGATCGATCGGGCGGTCGTGGTCGCCGACTACCTCCTGGAACACCACTGGGACGGTGTCCGACCCCGCGCCGACCACCCCGACGTAGGAAGTGGCGTCTTCCTGAGTGCCGACGACGTGACCGACGTCCCGTGGCGCGTGAAGGACGTCACGGACGGGTCCGTCCCGTCCTCGCACGCCATCGCCGCCCGATCGTGCGCGCGTCTCGCGCTCGTGACGGGAGATCTCGACCGGCTGAGCGTGGCCCAGCGGCTCGTGGGGCTGCTCGCCGGGCTCGCCGCGGAGCAGCCTCTGGCGGTTCCCGACCTGATCGAGGCGGCCAGCTTCGCGTTCGGGGGCGTGCAGGTGGTGGTCCCCGGAGGACCCAGCCCCCTGAGCGCCCAGGTACGATCGTTAGCCGTGCCCCGAACGGTCCTGATCACCGGCTCCGGGCGCTCGCCCCTCCTCGAGGGTCGGCGTGAGGGCTGGGCCTACGTCTGCGTGGGCACCCGGTGCAGCCTGCCCCTCGACTCCGTCGCCGCCCTGCGCCAGGAAATCGAGACGGCTCTCTGATGGCGCTCTTCTCCCGCGATCCGGCCGTCAAGGCCATCAAGCACCTGGTCGAGCGCATGCCGCACTATCCGACCGTCGACCTCACGCCGGGGACGACCATGTTCGGACTGGTGCTCGGTTCTACCCACGAGACGACCACGGTGATGGACCTCGCCTCGAAGACCATCGTCCGCTGGCGGATCCCGTGGCCGGAGGGTGTGGAGACCGACCTCGCGGCCTTCGACGTCGTGGAGGGCCAGTTGGCCGACGACATCGAGCGCAGCGACCTCGCCCAGCCCGAGGCGGTCACGCTGGCCGATCTACCCCGCCGACTCGGGGCTTACCGGGGACGACTCGTTCGGAGGTGGCTGGAGGACCTCGCCACCCCGGCCGACGGCCCCCTCTTCGGATTCCGCGGCCCGAGCGCCCCGTACTGGGAGTTTCGCGGGGAGCGACCGAGCGTGGCGCTCATCGCCGCGGACCGGGGCCCCCAGCTGCTGCGCCGCATCGATGACGGATCCACCTGGGTCCGCTTTGGCTGGTACGGCGATGACGTGTGGCTGGTGTGCGAGGACGCGCACGCCATTCGCGCCATCGAAGCCACGCGTCGGGGGTCGCTCGCCGGCAAGGAACTCGCGACGACACTCGGGTTCCGTCCCGCCTACGTCCTCACGACGCTGTCGCGCCCGATCGACGGGCACTGCTACAAGAGCTGCACCGGGCTCCTGCCCCGCGGCTGATCAGCGCGGCAGCTTCCCGGAGGCCAGGGCTTCAGCCATCGCCCAGCCGAACACCACCAGCCGTTGTCCGCTGGCCGCGTCCAAGCCGTCGAAGAACTCCTCGACCCCGTCCGGAATGGCACCCTTGGCGGCCGAGTAGTCCAGGCATCCGACCTGACCCGAGGTGACCGACATCACGAACGTGTGGTCATCGATCGCCTTCTCCGAGCCGAAGCGCTTGGCGAGGCGGCGCGCCCACGCGCGATCTTCGCCGGTCGGCTTGTACCCCTTCCGGGGGACGACGCTGTCGAGGCCCGCGAAGGCGCGAAAGCCGTCAGGCGACGTGAGTCGGGCGCCCAGGAGCACGTCCTCGTCCGGGAAGGCCAGCAGAGCACGGCGGAACTGGTCGTGGAGGATCGCCCGCAGAGCCTGGTCGGCCTTCGAGTTACGGTCGACGAGCATCAGCCCCACGAGCAGCGATGGTGTGCCGCCGATTCGCTCGAGGGTGCAGAACGAGTAGCCCCGCAACTTCGCTCCCTCGCGAGCCTGCGTCACGAGCACCCACTCCTCACGCTGCTTGGAGAGGAAGCCGATGTCGAAGTTGGGCTCTCGGTCCACGCAGAGGTCGGCCATCTCCGCCAACTCGGCGTCGCTCAGCGCCGTCGTGTCCTTGGTGGTGACTGTCATCGCCATACCCGGACATTCTACGGGACGGGAAGGGGGCGCTCCCCCGCTCAGGCTTTTATCACGCTGCGACCGAATTCGGCGCGCAGGTCCCCGATGACTCCCGCCACGTCGACGTTGTAGTCCGGACCCAGCCGGAAGGCCCGGCCCGTGGTTCCGGCCTCGACCACGACCGGCGTCGTTCCCGGGTACCGGACCAGGATTTCCTTCAGCGTGGCGATCGCCGGCGGGGTCAGGTCCTCGGCCCGCAGGGCGAGACGTAGCTCGGCATCGGCTCGGGTCACCCGCAACTCCTTGACGTCGAGCAGGGTGAGGCGGAACTCCTCGTCTCGGCTGTCCAGGCGGACGCGCAGCAGGACGACGTTGTCCTTCGTGAGGAAGCCGGAGAAGTCCTGGAACTTGCGCGCCGAGACGATCACCTCCACCGAGCCGGTCAGGTCCTCCAGGACGAGCCGGGCGTACTGCTGGCCGGCCCGAGTGGTGCGAATCTGGACCTCGGCCAGCAGCCCCCCGATCGTGACGACGGTGCCGGTAGCGGCGAGTTCCTCCGCGCGGTCCCTCACCGAGTCGATCGTGCCGTCGGTCTGGGACGCCAGCGCGTCCGCCACGCGGTACAGCGGGTGGTCCGAGACGTAGGTCCCCAACATCTCGCGCTCGAAGTCGAGCTTGACGGCGTCGTCGAATTCGACCGGCGAGAGGGGGATCTCCGTGCCCTCCCAGTCATCCCCCGCCTCGTCGAGCGCGGCGAAGAGCGTGGTGATGCCGAGGGACAGGTCCTTGCGGCGCGAGAGCGTGACGTCGATGATCTCGTCGATCTTGAGCAACAGACCCATGCGCGACCCCCCGAAGACGTCAAAGGCCCCCGCCTTGATGAGAGACTCCATGGCTCTCTTGTTGAGCACCACGGGATCGACCCGGCGCACGAAGTCGTAGACCGACTCGAACGGTCCGTGGGCCTCTCGCTCCTCGACGATCTTCTCCACCAGGGCCTCGCCGACGTTGCGCACGGCGGCCATGCCGAAGACGATCGTCTGGGCGTCGGTGAGCGACGGCGTGTAGTCGGCCAGGGACTGATTGACGTCGGGGACGCCGACGCGGATGCCCATTTGGCGGGCCTCGTTGAGATAGACGGCCGCCTTGTCCTTGTCGTCACGGAACGACGTGAGCAGGGCCGCCATGTACTCCACGGGATAGTTCGCCTTGAGCCACGCGTTCTGGTAGGCGATCAGGGCGTAGCCGTACGCGTGGCTCTTGTTGAAGGCGTAGTCGGCGAACGGTTCGATCTTGTTGAAGATCGCCTCACCGAGCTCACGACCGTATCCCATGCGCTCGGAGCCCTCGACGAACTTGACGCGCTGGGCGACGATCATGTCGCGAATCTTCTTCGAGCACGCCTTGCGCAGGTCGTCCGCTTCGGTCATCGAGAAACCCGCCACGCGCGTCGCGACGCGCATGATGTCCTCCTGATAGATCATGAGCCCGTAGGTCTCGCCCAGGATTTCGGCGAGGTCCGGGTGGTCGAAGCGGATCTCCTGACGGTGGTTCTTGCGGTCCGCGTAGTCGTTGTGGACGTTCTCGCTCAAGGGTCCGGGGCGATAGAGCGCCACCAACGCCGCGATGTCGTCAAAGGACGTCGGAGCGAGTCGACGCATCAGGGTCCGCATCTTGTCGCCCTCGAGCTGGAAGATACCGATGGAGTTCCCGTGGCGCAGCATCTCGAACACCTTGGGATCGTCGAGCGCGACGTGGTCGATGTCGACGTCGATGTCGTGGCGACGGCGGACGTTCTCGAGGGCACGCTCGATGATGGCCAGGTTGCGCAACCCGAGGAAGTCCATCTTGAGCAGGCCCAGCTTCTCGATCGCGGTGGCCTCGTACTGCGTAACGATGGGCGAGTCCTCGATCGACCCGTTCGGGCTCGTCTTGCGCTGGACCGGTACGTACTCGAGAACGGGGTCCTTCGTGATGACCACGGCCGCGGCGTGAATTCCGTCTTGGCGTCGCTTGTCGACGAACCCCTTGGCCACGTCGATGACGTGGCGGACCTCCTGGTCCGTCTCGTACAGCGTCCGCAGATCCGCCGCCTCGGCGAATCGGCCCTCGTAGCCCGGGGTCGGCGTCAGGCAGGCTTCGAGGGGAACGTCCTGGCCCATCACGAGGGGGGGCATGGCCTTCGCGACCCGGTCACCGAGCTGAGGGGGGTACCCGAGAACGCGCGCCGCGTCGCGCACGGCAGCGCGCGCCTTGATCGTCGAGAAGGTGATGATCTGGGCCACGTGATCGGCTCCGTAGCGCTCGGCCGCGTAGCGGATCATGTCGCCGCGGAAGCGCTCGTCGAAGTCCATGTCGATATCGGGCATCTGCTTGCGTCCCGGGTTGAGGAAGCGTTCGAAGATGAGCCCGTTGCGGATCGGGTCGAGATCGACGATTCGCAGGCAGTAGGCAACGCAGCATCCCGCCGCCGACCCACGGCCCGGACCGACTCGAATCCCACTGTCGCGGGCGTGACGGATCAGGTCCCAGACCACGAGGAAGTAGTCGGAGAATCCCATGTCAGCGATTACCGACAACTCGTAGTCCAGCCGCTGGGCGACCTCGTCGGTGATCACCCCGTAGCGCTCCCCCGCGCCCCGGTAGGCGAGGTCCCGCAAGTAGCGGTTGGCCGACTCCTTGTGGGTGCTCGCCTCGTACCCAGCCGGGATCGGGTACTCCGGGAGGGCGTCGTTGTCGAACTGAATCGTGACCTCGGCCCGTTCGGCGATCGCCAGGGTGTTGTCACACGCGTCCGGGTAGTCCCGGAAGAGCTCGCGCATCTCGACGGCCGACTTGAGGTAGTGCTGATCGCTCTGGAACCGGAAGCGATTCGGATCCGCGACCAGTGAACCCGTCCCGATGCAGAGCAGTGCGTCGTGCATCTCCGCATCCCCCGGTCGCACGTAGTGCAGGTCGTTCGTCGCGACGAGGGGCGCACCGATCTCGCGAGCGATGCGGATCAGCTGGGGATTGGTCCGGCGCTGCTCGGCGAGGCCGTGGTCCTGGAGCTCGATGTAGAAGTTCTCGCGCCCGAAGATCGTCTGGAGGCGACCGGCCAGGTCGCGCGCCTTGTCGTAGTCGTCGCGCAACAGCGCCTGGAGCACCACGCCGCCGAGGCAGCCGGAGGTCGCGATGAGACCACCCGAGTGGCGCTCCAACAGCTCCCAGTCGAGACGCGGCTTGTAGTAGTAGCCCTCGAGGTACGCCAGCGAGGAGACGGAGCGCAGATTGCGATAGCCCTCGTTCGTGACGGCGAGCAGGGTCAGGTGGTGGTAGAGCTTGTCGCCCCCCTCGGTGTCGCCCCCGGTGTCGTCGAGCCGGCCCCGCCGAGTGGGACGGTCGAACCGCGACTCGGCGGCCATGTAGGCCTCGAGCCCGAGAACCGGCGTCACGCCCCGGCGCCGACAAGCCTCGTAGAAGTCGATCAGGCCGTAGAGATTTCCGTGATCCGTGATCCCGATGGCCGTCTGACCGTCGGCCTGAGCCGCCGCGATCAGGTCGTCGACGCGCGCCGCGCCGTCGAGCATCGAGTACTCGGTGTGGTTGTGCAGATGCACGAACCCGTCGGCCACCCCGTTCCTCCCCGCCCGTCCGGACCTAGAGGTACGTGCCCGCGCGGGGCTCCGGGGTTCCAGGGTTGAGGGAGCGCTCGCGCATCTTCTCGAGTTGGGCGGCCGCCGCCGCCTGCTGGGCGAAGAGCGACGCCTGGATGCCGTGGAAGAGGCCCTCGAGCCAGCCGACGAGCTGCGCCTGAGCGATCCGCAGCTCCGAGTCCGACGGGACTTCGGCGCTGAACGGCGGCACCATGCTCTGGAGCTCCCCCCCGAGATCCTTCGACAGGGCACTCTGCAACTCGGCGACGGAGGTCTCGTAGATCTCGCGCAACCGGGTCCGACCGGCCTCGTCGAGGGGGGCGCTACGGGCCTCGTCGAGCAGCGACTTCACCATCGCTCCGATGCGCATGACCTTGGCGGGCTGACTGATGAAGTCGGTCCCCTCGTCGTTCGCCTCGTCACCCTCCTGACCGGGGGGCAACACGGCGTCGGGGCCGACCGTTACGTTCTCGCTCTGTTCCTGATCCACCCTTCGAGTGTGCCAGATGGGACCGACCCGTCGTCCGCGGCGCACCCCCGCGAGGATCTCCGACCGCCGCCACTCCCTCGACGCGCCCGCCGTCGCCGCACCCTCCCGGGGCCCCCACGCCGGCCCGCACGGGGCCGGGAGGATTCTTAGCCCCTTCTTCTCTCCTCCCACCTCGATTTTCGAATTCCGGGAATACCGTGCTCGGCCGGGGGGTTAGAAGCAGTAGTAAATTACGAATAGGCCCGTAGGAGAAACTCCGGGTCGCGAGGAGTGAGAAACGATGACGACGAATCGACGTAGCGCCGTGAACACCAACGACATGCTCGGACTCCTCATGCGCGACCTGGACCGTTACCCGATGCCCAACTACGACGAGCAGGTCGAGTTGGCCAAGCGCGTCTCGGCCGGTGACGAAGAGGCGAAGAAGCAGATGGTCGCCGCGAACCTCCGACTCGTGCTGCACTGGGCCCGTCGCTACCAGGACCGGGGCGTCGAGATGATCGACCTCGTCCAGGAGGGGACCTTTGGCCTCCTGAGAGCGGTCGAGAAGTTCGACTGGGAGCGCGGGTTCAAGTTCTCCACCTACGCCACCTGGTGGATCCGTCAGGCGCTCCAGCGCGCGGTCCAGCAGCACGGACGCACCATTCGAATCCCCCTTGAGGTCGGAGAGCAACTCCAGCGCCTCGAGGCGACGACGGCGGAGCTGACCTCGATCTTCGGTCGTACCCCGACCGACGACGAGCTCACCGAGGCGACCGGCCTGTCGAAGGCCGAACGTGACGACCTGCGCAGCCTGGCCGGGGTCACCGCGAGTCTCGACCAGCCGGCGACGTCCGATTCCGCCACAACGCTGGGCGATCTCGTCGCCCCGAGTCAGACGGACTGGGTCGGTGACATCGAGCAGTCGATGGTGGACGAGCAGTTGCGCCAGTCGCTCGACCAGCTCACGGAGTTGCAGCGCGAGGTGATCACGCACCGCTTCGGACTGAACGGCGCCGCTCCCCTCTCGCTGCAGGCCACCGCGACCGCGATGGACATCGGAGTCCGCCGTGTTCGGCGGGCGGAGGAGGAGGCGCTGGCCGTCCTGCGCGGTGACTCCCGCGTGATCGCAGCCCGTCAGAGCGCCTGAGCCGCCTCGCCGAGGACGGCCGCGAGGTCGGACGGCAGGTCGGAGGTCCACGAGACGTCCTCACCCGTACCGGGGTCGACGAAGCCCAGGTGCGCGGCGTGGAGGAAGAAGCGACCATCCGCGAGCCGTCGGTCACGTCGGTGCCCGTAACGGGTGTCGTTGACGACCGGATGGCCGATGGAGGCCATGTGAACCCGGATCTGGTGCGTACGGCCGGTCTCGAGCCGCAGCCGTACCAGTGTCGTCGCGGGCTCGTCGAGGCGCGCGATCGCCTCGTAGTGCGTACGCGCCTCGCGCCCGTCGACCCGCACGGCCATCCGAGTCGGCTCGTTCGCCGAGCGACCGATCGGGGCGTCGACGACGCCGCGCTCGTGGGCCAGGTGGCCCTCGACGAGCCCCACGTAGACGCGCCGAACCGTGCGGGCACTGAGCTGACCCACCAGGCTGTCGCGCCCCCTCGCCGTGCGCGCCACGACCAGTAGACCCGACGTTCCCTTGTCGAGGCGGTGGACCACCCCCGGTCGGCCGGGATCCGATCCGGCCTCCTCGCCGAGTTCCACGATCTCGGGATAGCGAGCGAGGAGGCCCGCGATGAGCGTCCCCTCACGCTGCCCGGCGCCCGGGTGGACCACGACGCCCGCGGCCTTGTCGACGACGACGTAGTCCGGAGCCTCCGCGACCACCGTCACCACCACGTCGGGATCCGGGTGCACCTCGTCGGTCAGCTCGGCGAACGGCGTGACCGTCACGCGATCACCCGTGTGGAGGGCGTCGGCGGCACGACGGGCCGGTCGGCCGTTCACCTCGACGCGCTCCCGTGTCACCAGGTTCGCCACCTCCGACCGAGACCGTCCCGTGAGCAGGGCGACCGCCCGATCGACGCGAACCCCATCGAGCGCCGTCGGGATGACGAAATCGAGGACGTCGGGGGACACCGGGTCGCTCATCGCACCGTCAGTCGCTCGCCACGCACCACGACGACGAACAGGATGGCGAAGCCCACCGTCACGGCCACGTCGGCCAGATTGAAGACGGGGAACGATCCCACCGAGATGAAGTCGGTCACACGATGCGGGGTTCCCGTGAGCCGATCGACGGAGTTGGCGAGGCCGCCTCCGATCAGGAGGCCGAAGCCCGCGGCCGGTGCTCCCCCGCGCGACCGCAGAGCCACCACGAGGACGGCGAGAGCCACCACGGTCGTGAGCGCGGTGACCCACGTCGACCCGCCGGAGGCCCAGGAGAAGGAGACCCCCTCGTTGTACTGCAGACGCCACCACAGTGGCCCCACGACGTGCCGCGGTGCGGTGAGAGTTCTCGCCCACGCCTTGATCAACGCGTCGAGCGCGACGACGGCGACCGCAATGGTCGCCACGGGTAGAGCCGCGGGCCCGACTAGCCGGCTTCGCGGCACGTCTGGCACAGGAAGACCGGGACCTGGAACTCCAGGCGCGCCCGCTGAATCGGCTCGTAGCACGAGTCGCAGCGACCGTAACTCCCGTCGGCCACCCGCTCGAGGGCGACGTCGATGTCGAAGATCTTCGGCCGCAGAGTCTGGTCGACGAGCGTCTGGTACTGGTCACGGTCGAAGTCGAGACCCGCGCTGCTACCGTCCTCCTCGTCGTACTCCGGCTGCTCGCGGTCCTCACGCAGTTCGTCGATCGTCTCCTCGAGGACCTGGATCTCGCGCAGGGTCTTCGCCCGCTCCTCGAGCAGCCGATCGCGTAGCAGCGACAGGAACTCGGGATCGTCGGCGTAGGGACGGGAGTTGCGCTTGCGCTCGAGTTCCTCCTGGCGGGCGCGCTCCTCCGCCTCGCGGCGCTCCTGGCGACGCTGCTCTTCGAGGTTGCGACGCTCGATCTCTTTCAACTTGCGCTGACGCTCCGCCTCCGCGGCGCGCCGCTTCGCCTCGAGCTCGCGCTGCTTCTTCGCCTCGGCGGCGGCCCGTTCGCGCGCGCGTCGCTCGATCTCGCGCTCCTTCGCCGCGGCCTTGGCCTTGGCCTCGCGCTCGCGGAGGGCCTTCGCGGCCGCCGCGGCCTTGGCCTTCGCCTCGCGCTCCTTCGCCGCAGCCTTGGCCTTCGCCTCGCGCTCGCGGAGGGCCTTCGCGGCCGCCGCGGCCTTGGCCTTCGCCTCGCGCTCCTTCGCCGCGGCCTTGGCCTTCGCCTCGCGCTCCTTCGCCGCGGCCTTGGCCTTGGCTTCGCGCTCGCGGAGGGCCTTCGCGGCCGCCGTGGCCTTGGCCTTCGCCTCGCGCTCCTTCGCCGCGGCCCGGGCCGCCGCCTCGCGCGAGGCGGGAGTCGCCTTCTTCGCCGCGGGGGCCTTCTTCGCCGCGGGGGCCGCCTTCGCGGCCGCCTTCGCCGGCGACTTCGCCGGCGACTTCGTCTTGGCGCCGACGGTGCGCGCGGGACTCTTCGAACCGGCCTTCGTCACCGCTGGTGAGCCGCCCTTTCCGGACGCCTTGGCGGCGACCGCCTTAACCGACGACTTCGTGCTGCGCGACGCCCCAGCGACCATGACCGCTCCAATCGACCTCGTATGGTGCGCGCCGACCCTAGCAGTCAGCGACCTCGCTACGCGCGATCAGCGGCCGGAGGCTCGAAGTCGAGCGTGTTCGGAGCGGGAGACGGCGCCGGTGGCGGCGTCACGGGACGCGGGTCGCGGGGAGCCTCCGGGGCCGCCGACGCCCGCAGGTTCGAGTCGATCCACCGCAGGAACTCCGAGAGGGCGCCGCTCAACCTCGTCCGCTCAACGTCGAGTTGACGCGTCAGGCTCTCGACGTCCTCGCTCAGGCGCTGCTTGAGACCGTTCAGTCGATTCACCTCGTCCTCGGCTCGGCTCCGGGCCTCCGCGACGATCTGCGAGGCGCGCTCGCGAGCGGCGACCGTGAGCTCCCGCGCCTTCTCCTCCGCCTCGTGCTGGGCGTGCTCGATGAACTGCTGGGCCATCGCGATCATGGAGGTGACCTGTTCGGCCGACGCGCCACTCACCGGGGCGCGCGGCGGAGCCACCGGGGCCACCGGGGCGGCCGGCGGGGCGGCCGGCGGCGGGGCGACCCGTCCCGACTCCAGCTGACTGATTCTCTCGGCGGCCTGGCGCAACTGCTGGCGCTGCTGGTGCAACTGCTCCTTGAGGGCCCGGGCCTCCGTCGAGAGTCGCTCGAGGAACTCGTCGACCTCCTCGACGTTGTACCCCTTGAGGCCGACCTTGAACGCGACGGTGTCGATCGAGTCCAGCGCTGAGCGCGTGCTGTCCTGGCTGTCCATGCCCGCTACCCTACCCGAGCGCCTCGGCGCGAACGGGTTAGATGTAGACGTTGATCGCCTGCACCACGATGATCGCCACGAGCACCGACAGGTCCAGTCCGACCGCTCCGATGCGGGGTCGAGGCAGGATCGTCCGCAGTGGTCGCAGTACGGGTTCGGTCAGGGTCGCGAGCACTCGCCGCACCGACTCGAGGCCCCCGGACCCCGACGGGATCCAGCTCATGAACGCCGCAGCGATGAGCACCCAGACGTAGAGCCCCAACAGCTCGTGGACGAGGATCATACGTTGTCGAAGCTGCGGTAGCGCGAGGCCTGAAGGGCCAGTCGCGCCTCCGCGCTCACGTGCGTCCCCTGGGGCAGGATCAGGTAGACGCCCTGGTCCAGGACCTCGATCTTCGCACCGAGCGCGTAGGAGGTCCCGGCGGCGAAGTCCACCAGGCGACGCGCGACGCTGCCCGGGACCTCAGCCACGTTCAGCACCACGACGCGCGATCCCCGTAGGAGGTCGGTGATCCGTCGCGACTCGTTGTACGACGTCGGAAAGAGGATGGCCGGCTCTCGTTCCGCGGGCGCCGCGGCACCCCGGGGACGAGGATTCGGCATCGGGCGAACCCGCGGCGGGTCGCCGGCCCCATCGATCACCGAGATCGACGAGGGGCGTCGCGCCGCCTGCTGACCCCGGATCACGGGAGCGGGCTGGCTCGCGTAGGGGCGTACCGGGGGCGGGGTCACCGGCGCCGGGGACGGGGCCGGTGGAGCCCACTGCTCCTCCGGGTAATCCACGGGCTCGGTGAAGGGGCGCGACGACGCGCCGGGGCCGAAGTCGCCGTACTCGTCCTCGATGAGTCCGAGGAACCCCAGCGCCTTTCGAATCGTGTCTCTCATCTCGCTCTCCTCGGCGAACGGCAGGTTCCCATGTTAGGTCAGGGCTTGCTCGGATAGGCCCGAGGGCCGAAGAGTCGTCGTCCCAGTCGGATCTCGGTGGTTCCCCACTGCGCCGCCAGCTCGAAGTCTTCGCTCATGCCCATCGACCTCTCGACCAGGGACAACGCATCGGCGAGGCGGGTCACGGTCCGAAAGGCCTCCCGCGCACCGTCGACGTCCGGCGGCGCCACGGTCATCAGCCCTTCGACGTTGAGGCCGCGATCACGCGCTCGCGACACCAGGTCGGGGACCTCGGCCGCGCGGGCGCCGGGACGCTGCGCGCTGCCCGTCGTGTCCAGCTCGACGTAGATGGCGGCTCCGGGACGACGTGCGGCGATGCGGTCGATCTCGCTCGCCCGCGCCACACCGCAGAGCAGGTCGGCCGCCGCGAGGGCGCGCGCGATCTTGTTGGACTGCAGGGCCCCCAGGAAGTGCCAGCGCACCGCCACGTCGCGCGTCGCAGCCCTCTTCTCCTCGAGCTCGGCGACGTAGTTCTCCCCCACGGCCGTGATCCCGGCCCCGGCCGCCGCCCGCACCGCCTCGGGTCCGAAGGTCTTGGTGACCGCGACCACCCGAACACGCTCGGGGTCGGCCCCGGCCCGCGCCAACCGCTCCGCGACGTCGTCGAGGGCGGCCCGCACGCGGGCCGTCAGCTCGTCCTCAGTGCTGGAGGAAGGTGGGGAGGTCGTCATCTCCGCCGATGTCGAAGAAGTCCTCGTCGGCGCTGGCGAAGATGTCCGTCCGCGGCCCCTCGGTCATGACGGGCTGGCTCGTCGTCGTCGACGGACGTGGGGCCGCCGGCGTCAACTGGTCGAAACCCGCCGCGATCACCGTCACGCGGACGGCGTCGCCGATCGAGTCGTCGATCACGCTACCGAAGATGATGTTCGCGTCGGGGTGGGCCACCGAGTGGACGATGTTCGCCGCGTCGGTCACCTCACTGAGCGTGATGCTGGACCCGCCGACGATGTTCATCAGGATCCCGCGCGCGCCGTCGATCTGGGCCTCGAGCAGCGGTGAGGTAATGGCCGCACGAGCCGCGTTGACCGCCCGACCCTCGCCCGTCGACTGTCCGACACCCATGATGGCCGTGCCGGCGTTGCGCATGATGGCGTTGACGTCGGCGAAGTCGGTGTTGATGAGCCCGGGCACCGTGATGAGATCGGTCACTCCCCGCACCGCCGACAACAGGACGTCATCGGCGATCTTGAAGGCGTCGATCATCGAGGTCTCCGCCGCCGTGACCGAGAGCAGCCGGTCGTTCGGGATGACGATCAGCGTGTCCACCTTCGCCCGTAGGGCCTCGATGCCCTTCTCGGCCTGGGTGGCGCGACGCTTGCCCTCGAAGGAGAACGGCCGCGTGACCACTCCAATCGTGAGGATGCCGAGACTGCGCGCGATATCGGCCACCACCGGGGCCGCGCCCGTACCGGTTCCGCCGCCCTCACCGGCGGTGATGAAGACCATGTCGGTGTCGCGCAGGGCGTCCTCGATCTCCGCGCGGTGCTCCTCGGCCGCCTGGCGGCCCACCTCCGGATCCGAACCCGCACCGAGGCCACGAGTGAGCTGACGGCCGATGTCGATCTTGAGGTCGGCCTCACTGAGCAGAAGCGCCTGCGCGTCCGTGTTGGCCGCGATGAACTCGATGTTGCGCAGCCCGGCCGCGATCATCCGATTCACCGCGTTGACGCCACCACCACCAACGCCGACCACCTTGATCACGGCGTGGTAGTTACTCTGGCTCAGACTCATGAAACCCCCTTCGGGCTGCTCTCCCTATTGTGTCCCATCGAGCCGAGCGCCCGACCGCATAAGTGCCCCGCCAGGCTAGTCTTCGCCAGTTTTTCGGTCAACTACGGGCCTCACGAGGGAGCCGGACCGGTGACAGCCAGCGATCCGGGAACGGTCACGTCGACGACGTCGCCCGGCCGCAGGGTCGCGTGGGCGATCACCGAGGCGATCGAGGTGAACTTGTCGCCCAATTGCACGGGCAGTCCGATGACGAAGCGCACCGGTGTCGTCATCTGCAGCGTCACCCAGCCCGACGCCGCCACGTCGACACTCGACACCTGTGCGGCGAAGGCTGCTGGGAGCCGCGCGGCCACCGTCGCCGCGTTGCGTCCGGCGCGGGCGAAGGGCCACGTCGCAGCCCTCGGGTGCTCGTAGACGAGCGTGGGGTAGTTGGCGCTGAGGGGGGCTACCGAGAGCTCTCGTCCGTCCGCGCCGACGTAGTGCAGCACGTGATGGGCGTCGAAGGCGACGGCCACCGGTCGCTGCTCGCTCACCTGGATCGCGACGGCGTCGGGCCAGTGCACGGCGACCCGCGCCGAGGAGATCCAGGGGAACTGGGCCACGATCCGTCGGGCGACGGCGCTCCCGCGTACGTCGATCAGGGGTGGGTGACTCCCGAGACCCGACGCGGCGACGACGGCGGCCGCGCTCTCGTGCCGCTCCCCCGACACCGTGACGTGACGCACCGAGAAGATCGATCGGTGGATGATCCAGTTCCCGGCGACGGCCAGGGTGGCGAGGAGCAGGAGCATCGCGAACACCGCACCGAGGACCCGACGACGGCGTGACGACACGCGCCGAGGGCGTCGCGGTCGGGGGGCTGGAGGGTTCGCGGCTCGACCCGCACCGGACGTCGCTCGCGCGCGACGGCGGGGGGCGCGCGCCGTCGCTCCCCCGCGCGCGGAACGCGATGGATGCGGGCGCGCGGCGGGCGCCGGGTCACGCGAGGGTCGGCGCCGACTCACGGCGCGTCTCCGAAGCCGACGAACCGGTTCTCGGTGACGAGTCGCACCCCACTCGCGGTCTCGACCGCCTCGCGCACCGCCCGAATGAGATCGACGAGGTCGCCAGCGGTCCCGCCCGGCTCGACCTGAATGAAGTTCGCGTGCTTCTCGCTCACTACCGCCCCACCTCGTCGCCACCCCTTGCATCCGGCGGCCTCGATGAGGCGTCCCGCGCTGTCGCCCGGCGGGTTCCGAAAGACCGAGCCGGCGTTGGCCCCGCCGGGCTGGTGCTCGCGACGCCACGCGACGATCTCGCGCAGCCGCTCGCGGCTCACCTCGGCGTCGCCCTCGGCGAGGATGAGTCGCGCTCCCAGAACGATGTCGCCCCCGACGACGGCGCTGGTGCGGTAGCCGGGGCGCCATCGCTCCCGACCCCACCACTCGACCGTGCCGGCCCGCCACACCTCGACCGCGCTCACGCACGCCCCCATGTCCGAGCCGTGACCTCCCGCGTTCATGGCGACGGCGCCCCCCACGGTCCCGGGGACGCCCACGGCCCACTCGAAACCGGTGAGCCCCCGAGCGCTCAGCTGTCGCGCGGCGACGGGCAGGGCCATCGCGGCGCCGAGGGTCGCCTCGGCTCCCCGCACCTCGAGCCCTTCGAATTCGCCCGTCAGGTGGACCGCCACGACGTCGAGTCGGCCGTCGGCGACGACCAGGTTCGACCCGTTGCCCACCACGAACCACGGGATCTCGAGGTCGACGAGGGCCGGGCCCATCTCGTCCAAGTCGGCGCGTGAGGCCACGATCACGAGAGCTCGTGCCTCGCCCCCAACCCGATAGGTGGTGTAGGACGCGAGCGACTCCCCCTCGCGCACGCGGTCACCGCCACGACGACGCAGCTCGGCCCAGGTCACGGCTCGAGCCCGTCGAGCCCCTCGACGACCCGGGCCGCGATGTCGCCCGCACCGAGGAGGAGGATCGCGTCGGCTGGACGCCCCGCGACGCTCTCACTCAGAGTGGCGATGACGTCGGTCGGGGTCGCCGCGTAGCGCACGCCGGAACGGCCGACCCCCACGACGTCCGACACGACCCGTCCGGTGACTCCCTCGGGGTTCGGCTCACCCGCCGTGTACAGGTCCGTGATGACGACCTCGTCCGCCCCCTCGAAGGCCCCGGCGAACTCGCCAGCGAGCGCCACGGTCCGACTGACGCGATGGGGCTGGAAGACGGCGATCACCCGGTCGTACCCCGCCGCCCGCGTCGCCTGGACGGTGGCACGGACTTCGCCGGGCAGGTGGGCGTAGTCCTCGATCACGACGGCTCCCCGCCACCGTCCCCGCGGGTCGAAGCGACGCGGAGCGCCCCGAAAGCTCGCGAGCCCCCGCTCCACCGCGTCCCGCTCGATCCCGAGGTCCAGGCAGAGGGTGGCCACCACGGCCGCGTCGATCGCGTTGTGTCGCCCGGGCACGGCGAGGTCGAGGGTCACCTCGCCCACCTCGGGGTGCGTGAGGCGAGCCCGGGTCCCCGTCGCGTCGACTCGCACCTCGCCGAGACGCGAGTCGGCCGAGGCGCCCACCGTGCGCACCCCGCGGCCGACGCGACGGGCGACCTCGCCCGCGCCGGGATCGTCGACCCAGACGGCCACCGGACCGGTGGTGCGCTCGACCAGGGCGACGAAGGCGTCCCGGAGTGCGGCGACCGATCCGTAGTGGTCGAGATGGTCGGCTTCCACGTTGAGCAGGCCGAGCGCCCTCGGCACGAGCCGCGCGAAGGTGCCGTAGCTCTCGTCGACCTCGAGCAATAGGTCGGGCCCACCCCAGTGTCCGTTCGCCCCGAGACCCCGCACCGGAGCACCGAGGAGCCGCGAGTCGTCGCGCCCCGCCGCCGACATCACCCACACGAGCATCGACGTCGCGGTCGTCTTGCCGTGCGTGCCCGTGATCCCCACGACGGGCTGGAGCCGTCCGAGTTCCGCCAGCAGGTCCGCCCGAGCCAGTAGCGTCGCTCCGCGCGCACGCGCGGCGGCGAGCTCGGGGTGGTCGTCCGCGACCGCCGGCGACCAGAGGATCACGTCCGCGTCGGCACCGTGGGCCGTGTCGGCACCCACGTCCACCACGACACCGATCGCCGCCAACTCGTCGAGCGCGGGGCCCGCCAGGGCGTCGCTGCCGCTGACCCGACACCCCCGTTCGCTGAGCAGCCGCGCGACGCCGCTCATGCCCGCTCCGGCTGCTCCCACGATGTGGACGCGCCGACCCCGCTCGAAGGTCATCGCCCCTCCGCCGCGTCGCGCACCACGGCCGCGATGGCGGCCGCACCGTCCGTGCGGCCGAGGGCCGCGCTCGCGCGGGACCGGGCGTCGAGCGCCGCCGGCTCGAGCAACTCGTCGAGCGCCGCTCCGAGACGGGCCGCGTCGCAGTCCGCGTCCGACACCATGATCGCGGCTCCGGCGGACACCAGGGCTCGCGCGTTCGCCGTCTGGTGGTCCCCCGGCGCCCCGGGTAGGGGCACGAGGACGGCCGGGATCCCGAGGGCCGTCAACTCGGCCGTCGTCATGGCCCCGGCACGACAGACCGCCGCGTCGGCCACCGCCCACAACGGTGTCATGTCCGCGAAGTCGAAGATGCGATAGTCGAGGCCACCGGTCGCCGGTCGAGCGGCGCGGATCCGTTCGGCGTCGCGACGACCCGTCACGTGCAGCAGCGCGAGGCTCTCCCGGTCACACCAGCGCGCCGCCAGCGCGGAGATCGCGTCGTTGACGCGTCGCGAGCCCAGCGATCCCGTCATGACGACCACCACGTCGCGATTCGGGTCGAGCGGAGGATCGAAGGCCATCCGGGCCGCTCGACGCGCCGTCGACGAGCGATCGAGCGTCGCGATGACGTCGCTCACTGGAGTGCCCGTGACGACGTCGCGCCCCGCGGAGACGCCGGTGCTCAGGCACCGGCGTCGCGCGAAGCGCGAGAGCAGGCGGTGCGTCGCTCCGGGTTGGGCGTCGAGCTCGACGAGTACCAGGGGTCGCCGCCACAGCGCCGCGGCGAGACCGGTCGCCACCGATGCGTAGCCCCCCACCGAGACGACCACCGCGGGTCGCCAGCGGGCGACCAGGATGGCGGCCCGCACGACCGCGGCCACCAAGCCCGCGACGGCCCCCGCGTTGCGCACGATCGCCCCGGGGCTCAGGGAGCGTTGGAGCCCACGTCCGGGAAGCAGGGTGAGCGGATATCCCGAGTCGGACAGGAGACGACGCTCCTGGCCCCGTCGACTGCCCACCAGGTGGATGTCCTCCGGCGACACGCCGTCGCGAGCCAGGGCGTCGGCGATCGCCCTCATCGGGAAGATGTGCCCACCCGTGCCGCCGCCCGTGATGACGACGGTTCCCTTCATCTCACGAACCGGGAGCGACTCCGGGGACCGTAGCTCGTGGCGCGCGACGCCGGCGAGGCGACTCTCACGCCGTCACGATAGGCGGGCGTCGCCGGACGGCGCGCGGCGGCCGGCGCGACCCGGCGAATGGCAAGGTCGGGACCGGACGACCGGTCGTGGCCGATCCCGTAGAGCAGTCCCACGGCGAAGAGTTGGGAGATGAGGGCCGTTCCGCCGTAGGAGAAGAAGGGCAGGGGGATCCCCGTCACGGCCCAGCCCCCCACCACGGAGGCGACGTTGATCACGGCCTCGAGAACGATCCACGTCGTGATGCCGACGGCGATCAGCCGGTTCGTCCCGTTACGGCTCTCCTGGACGACGCGGGTGGCGCTCCAGAGGAACCACGCGAAGAGACCGAGGACGGCCAGGGTGCCGATCAGGCCCAACTCCTCGCCGATGATCGTGAAGATGAAGTCGGTGTGGGGATTCGGCAGCAGGCCCCACTTCTCCCGCGAGTGACCCAGCCCGAGGCCGGTGAGGCCTCCCGCCCCCAGACCGATCTTCGACTGGAGGAGCTGGTAGCCGGCCCCCTGGAGGTTCTGGTTGGGGTGCAGGAAGGAGAAGAAGCGCTGCGCGGTGTAAGGCTTCAGCGCCATCATCGCCCCGAAGCCGAGCAGCGACAGGCCGATGGTTCGCCCGAGCAGCACCCGTGGCAGTTCGGCCACCGCCAGCATCGCCAGGGCGATGGCGAAGACGACCGACGACGTCCCGAGGTCGGGCTCGATCACGATGAGGCCGATGCCGCCGATCACGGGGAGCATCCAGCGAACCAGCCCCGACCCGCTCCCGAGTTCGTCGCGGTGGCGGGCGACGGCCCACGCCACGAAGACGATCGTGGACAGCTTGAACAGCTCCGAGGGCTGCAGGAAGATGACGTGCAGGTTGAGCCAGCGCTTGCCCCCATTCGCCGAGACACCCGCGACCTTCACGGCGACGAGCAGCAGCAGGCCGGCGCCCATGAGCAGCGGGGCTCGCGACACGAGTGCTCCCACCCGGAGACGCCCACCGAGGTACAGCGCGACGAGGCCGAAGCCTAGGTACACGAGGTCGTGGATCGTGATGCTCCAGGGCGATCCCCCGTTCGCCACCGATTGTCCCTCGCTCGCCGACGCCACCATCACGGTGCCGTAGGTGACCATGATGAGGGTGGCGATCAGCACGGAGCGTGCCGCGTTGTTCCCGCGCGGCCAGGGGTGGAAGAGCCGCTCACCCGACATCACACGACCTTCGCGATCTTGAGGAAGTCCCCGTAGAAGATCCCGAGGGCGAGGGCCGCGAACAGTCCCGCGAGAATCCAGAAGCGGATGATCACGGTGGTCTCGGGCCACCCCTTGAGCTCGAAGTGGTGATGGAACGGCGCCATCCGGAAGATGCGCCGCCCGAATAGCCGGAAGCTCACGACCTGCAGGATCACCGACGCCGTCTCGGCGACGAACAGCCCGCCCAGGATCACGAGGAGGAGGTCCAGGTTCATGAGCAGTGCGATGGCGCCCAGAGCCGTGCCGATGGCGAGGGACCCGGTATCGCCCATGATGATGCGGGCTGGTGCCGCGTTCCACCACAGGAATCCGAGCGACGAGCCGAGGAGCCCCACCGCGAGCAGCCCCAGATCGAGGGCGGCGTGCACGTGGTAGATGGAGAAGTGCCGGAACTCCCAGTATCCGATGATCGACAACACGCTGAAGGCGAAGGTCGCCGAACCGGCCGCCAGCCCGTCGAGGCCGTCGGTGAGGTTGACCGCGTTCGACGTGGCGATCACCACCACGACCGCGAGCAGCAGCCAGCCAACGGCCGTGAGGTTCCAGCCCGGCAAGGAGAATCGGGTGAATGAGAGGTTGGTCGACGTCCGGACCCACCACACGGCGGCGGCGGCGAAGCCTCCCGCGATGACCAGCTGGCCGGCGAGCTTGCCTCGCTTGTTGAGCCCAAGGTTCCGAGCATTGCGAATCGCCAGGTAGTCGTCGGCGAACCCGAGCAGACCGCTCGCCACCGTCACGAGACACGCGAGCACGCCCGACCGAGTGAAGTCGATCGAGGTCCCGACGTGCCCCATCACGTATCCGGCCGCTCCCGCCCCCACGATGATCACGCCGCCCATGGTCGGCGTCCCCGCCTTCGCCAGGTGCGTCGCGGGCGCGTCGGCACGAATGTGCTGGCCGAGGGAGCGCCGGGCGACGAAGCGGATCCACAGCGGCATCACGACGAGTGACAGCAGGAAGGCGACTCCGCCCGACTCCATGAGGCTCAGCATCGCTCGCTCCACTCCCGCACCACGACCCGATCGTCGAACGGTTCGACCCGATCACCCGTCGTCTGAGTGGTCTCGTGACCCTTTCCCGCGACGATCACCACGTCACCGGGAGCCGCCGTCGTGAGCGCCCACTCGATCGCGGAGCGGCGGTCGACGTCACGGTGCACTGCGTGGGCCGCCGCCATCCCCGACATGATCGCGTCAATAATGGCATCGGGCGACTCGGACCTCGGATTATCCGAGGTCACGACCACCCGATCGGACCACTCCTCGGCCACCGATCCCATGACGGGCCGCTTGGCCTGATCACGGTCGCCGCCGCACCCGAAGACGACCGTGACGCGTCGATCGGGTGCGAGTTCGCGAACGTCGCGCAGCAAACGCTCCAGTCCGGCTGGAGTGTGCGCGTAGTCGACGATGACCGTCGGATCCGCGTCGCGCACGACCTGGAATCGCCCCGGGACGCCGTGAACGGTGCTCAGGGCGGCAGCCACGTCCTCGTCCGGCGCCCCGAGAACCGAGAGGACGGTCATCGCCACCAGGGCGTTGTCGACGTTGTAGGCGCCCACGAGCGGAGAACGCACCAGGTGCCCGCGCCAGAAGAACGACGTGCCGAGGATGGACGACGTGACGGCGTGGGCGTCCGCCCGGGTCACCGCGACCGCGGGAACGCGCACGGCGTCGCGGAGTCGCGCGCCGTAGGCGTCGTCGACCCAGATGACGGCGCGCTTCGCCCGGTCGGCGGAGAACAGCGCCGACTTCGCACCGAAGTAGGCCTCCATCGTTCCGTGGTAGTCGAGGTGATCGTGGCTGAGGTTCGTGAAGGCAGCCACTTCGAACACCAGGCCATCGACCCGACCTTGGTCGAGGGCGTGGCTCGAGACCTCGAGTCCCACGACGGCCCGTGGTCTGGCCCCGGTGAACCCGTCGACGATGCGTCGCAGCGTTCGGTAGAGCTCGGGAGGCGCCGGGGTGGTGCGCAGGTTGGTGAGGGTTCCGACGCTCGCCCCATTCCAGCCGAGGATCTGGGCCATCTCTCCCACGAGCGTGGTGACCGTGGTCTTCCCGTTGGTCCCGGTAACGCCCACGAGCTCGAGCTCGCGCTCCGGATGACCCACGATGCACGACGACACGTCCGCCGCGAGGGCCCGGACCTGGCTCGTCGGCACGACGACGACGGGCACCCGGTCGGTGACGACGGAGGTCGCCATCACGGCGACCGCTCCGCGGTCGATGGCGTCGTCGACGTAGCGCTCGCCGCTGTCCTGCGTGCCCGGCATGGCGAGAAAGAGGGAGCCGGGGCTGCAGCGCCGTGAGTCGTTCTCGACGTTCTGGATCTCGACGGTGGCCGTCGCGAGATCGAGCCGTGCGTCGTCGAACAGGTCACCGAGCTGCATCAGGTCACGTCCGAGGCAACGCTGGCGCTACCAGTGAGCGGCTTGACGGTGATTCCGGTGGAGGGGATCCCGTAATGGTGGAGGGCGTAGGACATCACTTGCTGGAAGACCGGGGCGGCGGCCGTCCCACCGTAGATCGTCGTGAGCGGTCGCTCGACGACCACGATCATGGAGAACGTCGGCCGCTCGGCCGGCGCGAAGCCCACGAAGGTCGCGTTGTACCAGGAGGTCAACTGGGCTCGGCCCGGGTACGGGATCGTCGCGGTGCCGGTCTTACCCGCCACCGGATAGCCCGGAATGATCGCGTTGACGCCCGTTCCCGCAAGCACCACCTGCTGGAGCATCGAGGTGAGCGTCGCGGCGGTCGTCGCGCTCATCACCCGTCGGGTCGCGCCGGCGGGCGCCGCCGTCACGGCGCCCGTGGAGCTCACGTAGCCGCGCACCAGCTGGGGCTCCACGAAGACGCCCCCGTTGGCGATGGCGTTGTAGGCGTCGAGGACTTGGATGGGCGGAACGGCGTCAACCTGCCCGATGGGCATGGCCGCCATGTCGGACGGGTACCAACTGTTCGCGTTGACCAGTAGCCCCGCCGTCTCACCGGGATACTGCAAGGTCGTCAACTGACCGAAGCCGAGGCGCTCGACTTGGCTCAGGAGTCCCGACTCGCCGAGGCGGTTCGTGATCTCGTAGGTTCCGATGTTCGACGACAGGGCGAGGACCTGGGTGGCCGTCAGGTGCTCGAAGCCGTGGGGTTCCGCGTCGTGGAAGACGCGCGTCCCCACGACGACGCTCGGGGGGACGTTGAGCACGGTGTGCGGGGTGATGATCCCGTCCTGAAGTGCCGCGGAGAACGTCACGGCCTTGAAGACCGAGCCGGGCTCGTACGCGTAGCTGAATGCGAGATCGTTGATCGTCTGCTGGATGCCCGGGACGCCGACGTTGACGCCCCACGACGGGATGGGACCGAGGATGCCGGCCTTCGCCTTGGTGTTCACGAGCGAGGCGTTCGCGAGGATCTCGCCGGTGTGGACGTCCATCACGATGGCCGTTCCCGCCACCGCGTCGGTTGACGCCAGGTCACGGGCGAGGGCGCGCTCGGTCACGAACTGGAGCGAGTTGTCGATGGTCAGCTCGAGCCCCACGCCCGGGGTCGCCTTACGAATGACCGTGCTGTACGAGGCGGGGAGGTTGACCCCACTCGCCGACACGAAGGCCCGGGTGATCCCGGACTGCCCGGCCAGCAACTTCTGGTACTGGTACTCGAGTCCCGCCGAGCCCGTGCCGGACGAATTAACCCCCCCCACGAGGGACGTCGCCACGGGACCGTTCGGGTAGTCGCGCACCGAAGAGTTCTGGACCACGATGCCGGGGAAGTTCATCGCCGTGATCGTCCGACCGGACGTGACGTCCAGCGTGTTCGTGAGGATCACGTACCCGTTGCGCTGACTGAGCAGCGACGTCAACTTCGGGACGGGAACCTTGACGAGTGGCGAGAGGGCCGCGGCCTCGGTCGCCGGGTGGGCGATCTGGAAGTCGTCGGCGATGACGACGGCGGTCGGACGTGACACGGCGATGATCTGGCCGTTGCGGTCGTAGATCCCCGCCCGCAACGCCTGGGTCGTGAGGTCGACCCGCACCTGCGCCACGGAGAGTTTCGCGTAGTACGCGTGATCCAGCACCTGAAGCGCCACGAGCCGCAGGCCGAGCCCGAGCAGCGCGAGGGCGAAGAGCCCTCGTAGTAAGCGCAGTCGCCGGGGCAACGTCCGTCGCGGTCGCTCGGGTCGGCGAACCGTTCGGGTGGATGGCGCCAGGGTGGGGCTCACCGGGACGTCCGTGGCGTGACCGGGGCATAGCCCACGAACTGCGGCACGGGAAGTGGCTTGTTGAGTGCGACGGAGGGCACCTGGATGATCACGGTGGGGTCGACCAGGTGAAGGGCTCCGGCGTGCGACGCAACGGAGCCTGGAGCGGCAACGTTGGTCAGAGAACCCACTTGCTCGGCGTAGCTTGACTGGACCTGCAAGACCTCATTCTGCAACGCGTGCAGCTCGACTTGGCGACTCGCGACCTCCATGCTGCCCACCAGCGACGCCGCGACCGCCAGGCCGACGATGATGACCGCCCGGCGCGTCGGTGTCGCACCCCGCCACAGCGAGCGAAGGGCGTTCCGGCGGGGCTGACCGGCGCGGTGCGCCCCGGGCCGTGGTGAGACCGTGCCCGGCGCGGGACGAGTGACCTCCCGAGGGGCGACGTGAGGACGTCGGGGGAGGGTGATGACGCTCACGCCGCCACCTTCCACGCACTCCGCAGGCGCGCCGAGTGGGCGCGGGGGTTGTGGGCCACCTCGTCAGCGCTCGCCAGCCGCGCACTCGCTCGAGGCACCCGGGCCGTCGGCACGGCTCCGCAGACGCACCCGATCTCCGGCGGGCAGTGGCATCCTCCGGTGGCCGCCTCGTGGAAGAAGGCCTTCACCATCCGGTCCTCACCCGAGTGGTACGAGATCACGATCATGACGCCACCGCCCGACAGCACGTCCCAGCCGGCTTCGAGACCGTCGCGCAACTGGTCGACTTCGCGATTCACCTCGATCCGCAGAGCCTGGAAGACCCGCGAGGCCGCGTTGCCCCGTCGTCGTGCGGCCGGCGGGACCGCCGCCTCGACCGCGCGAACGAGCTCGAACGTGGTGGCGGGGTGCTCGGCGATCACGCGGTCCGCGATGGCCCCGGCGAATCGCGTCTCACCGTTCTCGCGTAGGACCTCGATCAACTCGGCTCGACTGAGCCCCGCGAGGACGTCGGCGGCGGTCGGTCCTTGCGTGGGATCCATGCGCATGTCGAGAGGGGCGTCGAAACGGTAGGAGAAGCCCCGTTCGGGATCGTCGAGTTGTCGCGACGAGACGCCGAGGTCGTAGAGGATGGCGACGATCGGATCGGACCCGATGAAGTCACCCTCCGCCGCCACGATGTCCGACGCATCCGCGAAGGTTCCGGCCACGACGCGAACCCGATCGCCGAAGGGCGCGAGTCGCGAGAGGGCCGCGGCACGGGCCACGGGATCACGATCCACTCCGAGAATCCGCAGGTCAGGGCGGGCGTGGAGGATCGCCGCCGCGTGACCTCCGCCTCCGAGGGTCGCGTCGATCATCACGCCGGTTCCCTCACTCTCCAAGAGAGCGAGGACCTCGTCGACCATGACCGGGGCGTGATAGCCCTCGGCGGTGGTCGGTCGCTCGCTGCGGCCACGATGTGGCGGGCGACGACGGGGACGACCATCGATCTCGATCACGAGAGGACTCCGTCGCGGAACGTGCTCTCGGCGGGGGCCACCTTCTCGCGATAGGCCTCCGGACTCCAGAGCTCCAGGTGGTCCAGCGCTCCCACGACCAGCACGTCGCCCACGAGGCCCCCGAACTCCCGGATGGCCCCGGGCAGGGCGAAGCGGCCCTGGCGGTCGAACTCGACGTCGGACGAGTTGGCGGCCCAGAAGCGGGCCAGACGGCGCTGCTCGGGGTCGCCGCTGCGACTCTGAGACAGCCGCACCTCACTCTCGCGCGTGAACTCCGCCGGAGTCCACAGGGCGACGCAGCCCTCGCTGTGGGGACTCAGGTGCCCACCGCGCTCGAATTCCGGGCGAAATCGGGCGGGCAGGATCAGGCGTCCCTTCGCGTCCAGCGTGTGCTGGAACTGGCCGACGAACCCACTCACCGCCTTGCCCTCCCTTTAGCACCACTTCGCCCCACTTCGTGACACAGTACACCACTTCGTAGGACGTTCGCGCCCGAAAGAGGTTCGGCGGGGGTTGCGGCGCCCCACTCGGCGCGCCGTGGAGGAGGGGTCGCGGGCGGCGCGACGGACTGGTCAGGCGTCGAGGATGAGGGGTCGCGGGCGGCGCGACGGACCGGTCAGGCGTCGAGGATGAGGCGACGGTGTCGCCAGGGACCCGACTCGACCTCGAGACGAGCGAGGAGGGCTCCGGGATCGACACCGAGGTCGGCGAGGGTCGCGTGGTCGAGAGCGTGGTCGAGCCCATCGGGTGGCGCCGCGAGGGCCGCGACGATGTCGCGAGAGTCCTGCACCGGGCACACGGTCGAGAGGAAGGTGCCTTCGCGGACTCGCCACTGGGTCACGCCCACGACCTTGCGACCGCCCACGAAGACCTCGCCCGGACCCGCACCCGTGAAGCAGGCCACGCGGAATCGGGGGTCATCGATGACGGCCCCCACGTGCACCGAGGGATCGATCGCCCCCTCACCGCGGAGCGCGACCTGCCACCATCGTCCGACGATATCGGCGGCGGCGCGGACGTCATCGTAGTGTCGCGGGTCGTGAACGGGAATCCACCAGTCGACCCAGAGGTCGTCAGGGTGCAGTGCGACCACGCCTCCACCCCCGCGACGACGACGAATCGCCCAGCGCGAGGCGGCGTCCGGACTTAGGACGCCGGACGGCTGGGCGCTGCCCAGGACGAGGGTGGTCCGGGTCGGACTCACCTCGAACATCGTCGGCTCGTCGATCCGTCGCAGCTCGTCGTAGTCGTAGAGCTCCTCGAGCTCGTCGTCGATCACGAAGCGCGTTGCAGGTAGGTCGCCCACTCCGGGTGAGGATCAGGGACGTAACGCCACCGCCACCACGGCCCCTCGGGCACTTTGGGCTCGAAGTGGAGTCGCCACCCAATCTCTTCGAGAAGACGGTCGCCCTTTTGCATGTTGTGGCGCCGGCACGCCGCCACCACGTTCGTCCAGACGTGCTGTCCTCCACGGCTCCGGGGGACAACGTGGTCGATGGTGTCGGCGTGCTCGAGGCAGTACGCGCAGCGATACCCGTCACGAACGAGTAGCGCCCGGCGGGTCAGCGGTGGGACGCGAACCTTGATCGGCAGGCGGACGACGTCGTGGAGACGCACGATCGTAGGGACCGGCACCGACAACGAGGCCGAGTGGAACACGGGAGCGTCGTCCTCGACGGCCACCGGCTCGGCACGACCACCGAGCATGAGCACGACGGCTCGCCGCTCGCTGACCAACTGGAGTGGCTCAAACGTGGCGTTGAGCAGCAGCACGCGGCCCATGAGATGAAACCTACCGCCCGCGCGACTGCACTCGTGACCACCTCGCCGCGGCGACGACCTCTTGGGGATCGAGCACCCCATCACGTTCACCCGTGGCCGTGGCGACTCGGAACTCCCAGTAGCGAGGATCCGGAACCGGCAAGTAGGGAAAACGTCGCCACCAACCGCGACGACGGAGTCGCCAGGCGGCGCTAAGGACGGGGGCGAGATCGGCCGGGTGACGGATGAGGTAGCGGGCGAGGTCCCTCGCCGTGCGGTTCAGAGCGCTCCGGCCACCACTCGTGGCGTCCGGATGGTTCACCGGCTAGCCTGCCCGATCACTGCTGACGGCGCCGCTGGCGAGTGATCCACTCGCGCAACGATCGGGTCCGCGGACCGATCGTCGCCGTCGGATCCTCACCCTGGGCCGGTCGCGTCAGGTCGCGCCAGGAGGCACGACCGAGGAGTCGCGCATTGCGCTCCACCACGATCGCTGACACGAACATGAGGGCCACGCCCAGCAGGCCGAGGGCCACCGAGTGGGAGAAGAAGAGGACCAGGATCAGCAGTCCGGCGATGAATCCAGCGATTCCCCACCGGACACGACGGCCCCCGTGGGCGTAGACGCTGGTCGCGCGCACGTTCTTTGCGAAGTGAGGGTCTTGGCGCGTGAGGGACTCCTCCAATTGCGCCAGAATTCGCTGCTCGTGCTCGGATAGCGGCACCGCCCCTCCTTCCGCGTCTACCGAGGGCTCCGGACGCATCGTACCGTCCGCCGCCGACGATCCGCACATCACTCGGCACGGAACCCGGGCGCGGACTCAGAATGGAATCCGTGCGCCTCGCCTTCATCTGCACCGGAAACATCTGTCGCTCCCCCATGGCCGAGGTCGCCGCTCGGCACCTGCTCGAGGAGGATCCGCTCACGCGGGGTCGGGTCACCGTCTCGAGCGCGGGTACCGCCCGGTGGCACGTGGGCGAAGCTATGGACCCTCGCGCCCGGTCCGCGCTCGATCGCGCCGGCTACACCGGCCCCGGATCCCTGGGGGCCTTCGCCGACCGGGACTACCTCGACCAGCAGGACCTCGTCGTCGTCATGACGACGGAGCACCGGCGCGAGGTGTTCTCACGGTTGACGTCTCGGCACGTCAGGGTCGAGCTGGCGCGCGACCTCATCGGATCCCTCCGGGGACTCGACGTCGCCGACCCCTACTACGGCAGTTCGGAGGACTTCGACACCTGCCTCGCCCAACTCACAGAAGTGGGTCGGTGTTTGAGAACGGAATTTCGTCGGCGATGGGGTGGTGAATCGTCGAGCGCAGGGTGACCTCGGGCAACGTCAACGACAGGATGACGGCAACGGCCCCGATCGGGATCGCCCAGCGGTAGACGAATTGAATCGAGTTGGCGATGGCGTGCAGGATGAGGCCCAGCTCAGCGGCCGGCAGCCGCCGCAGGGTCGACGGCGTCCACGAGCCGAGCCCGGTTGAGGGCAGGTGACCGCCGAACGCTCGGGCGAGCTGACGGGGTAGCTCATTCGCGTAGAGGGCTCCGAACACCGCCGTCCCGAACGATCCACCGATGGACCGGAAGAAGTTGGCCCCCGCAGTCGCCGCCCCGAGGTCCCGCTGGTCAACGGCGTTCTGTACCGCCGTGATGAGTACCTGCATCACGAGACCGAGACCGAGACCGAGCACCACCATGTCGACGTCGAGGATGACGGTGGACGTCGCCACGCCAACGGTCGACATGAGGATGAGGCCTACCGTCATGACCAGGGAGCCCACGATGGGGAAGGGGCGATAGCGCCAACCCTTCGACACGAGCTGACCCACCGTGATGGACGCGACGAGGAAGGCCCCCATGAGCGGGAGGAGCTTGAGGCCCGACATCGTCGGGGACGCTCCCCGCACCGTCTGGAAGAAGAGCGGGAGGAAGACCATCGAGCCGAACATCGCGAACCCGATCATGAAGCCGATGGCCGACGCCGATCCGAAGACGCGGTTGCGGAAGAGATGGGGAGCGAGCACCGGCTCCGGTGATCGCCGCTCCACGAGGACGAAGAGTCCCGTGGCCACGAGCGCCAGCACCGTGAGCGCGACCGACGGCCACGATACCCAGGCGAACGAGACGCCCCCGAGTGAGGTCACCAAGATGAGGGCCGACGTCGCCACCGTGAGGATGACCACGCCGAGGTAGTCGATCACGTGATTCACCCGTCGCGACGTCGAGGGCAGCACCGTGGCGGTCACCGCCAGGGCGACGATCCCGAGAGGGATGTTCACGAAGAAGATCCACCGCCAACTCCAGTAGTCGACGATGAATCCCCCGATGAGGGGCCCGAGGACCGTCGCCGCCCCGAAGACCCCACCAAACATCCCCGCGTAGCGACCCCGATCACGAGGCGGCACGATGTCCCCGATGACGGCCTGCGCCCCCACCATCAGTCCGCCACCGCCGAGTCCTTGCAGGGCACGGAAGAGGATCAGCGAGAGCATCGACCCCGCCAGCCCGGACAGCACGCTGCCGACGAGGAAGATCAGGATCGACGCCTGGAAGAAGGCCTTGCGACCGTAGAGGTCTCCCAACTTCCCCCACAATGGCGTGCTCACCGTCGACGTGAGCAGGTACCCGACGACGACCCAACTCAGGTGGTTGGCACCGTGGAGGTCGCCCACGATCGTGGGGAGGGCCGTCGAGACGATCGTGCTGTCGAGCGCGGCGAGGAGCATGCCGAGCATGAGCGCCCCGAACACCCAGTAGAGCTCGCGCTTGGGGAGCACCACGGGAACCGCCGATTCCCCCGTCATCGTCGCCTCCTCGTCGCGTCGAGCCTACCCCGCCCACCCGAGAGGACTCCGTGGGAGACGTCGCGACCTCCCGCTCGTCGCTATCGTCGAGACGTGGTCCGGCTCTCGCGCCGCGAGCGCGACGCCGCGCCCGCGCTCACCCTCCTCGCCGGCGTCACCGTCGCCCTCGTGTGGTCGGCACTCGATGGCGGGGGCTACCAACACGTAGTGAATCGATCGTGGATCCCCCTCACGAGCCTCGGGATCGGCTCCCTGCACGACCTCATCGCTCAGGGGGCCATGGCCGTCTTCTTCGTGGCGGTGGGTTTCGAACTCAAGCGCGAGTACGCGCGAGGGGCGCTCCACCACTGGCGTCACGCCATCCCCGCCTCCCTCGGGGCGGTCGGCGGGATGGCCGCTCCGGCCGCCCTGGCGATCGGCATCGGGCTGCTCACTCGGACTCCCGCCCTGGTCCACGGCTGGGGTATCCCGATGTCAACGGACGTCGCCTTCACCCTCGGCGTGGTCGGACTCCTCGCCCGCGGAGCTCCACCGACGCTGAGGGTCTTCCTGCTCACCCTGGCGATCGCCGACGACGTCCTCGGCGTTGTCGTCCTCACGGTCGCGGGATCCAGCCACCTTCGACCGGGATACCTAGTGCTCGCCGCCGTCGTCGTTGGCGCGTCGGTGCTCCTCGGACGACGGCGCGCTCCGGCGCCCCTCATCGCCCTCGCCGTCGCGGCCCTCTGGCTCACCCTCGCCGCCGCTCGTCTCGAGCCGGTCCTCGCCGGGGTGATCGTGGGCCTGGCGATACCCGCGGACACCGGCGCCCAGACGATCGAGACGTGGGCCACCCGAGTGTCCACGGTGCTCGCCCTCCCCCTCTTCGCCCTCGTCTCGACGGGAGTCGACTGGTCGACGCTCTCCGGTCGTGGCTCGACCACCACCATCGTGATCGCCACCATGGTCGCGCGGATCGTCGGCAAGGTCGTCGGCATCGTGGGGGGAGTCGCCCTCGCGCGCCGGCTCGGCGCTCCTCCACCGTCGTCCCTACCCGTCCGACTCGTCGCCGCGGCCGCGGTGCCGTGCGCCATCGGCTTCACCGTTCCGCTGCTCTTCCTCCGGGCGGACTTCCCACCGAGCAGTTCGACCTACGCGGCCTTTACCGTGGCCCTGGTCGCCACCACGCTGGTCGCCTCCGTCCTCGCGGCGCCCAGCCTGCGCGGCGCTCTCCGCCGGCACTAGTTTCCCGAGGGACAGGGAGATGACGTGAGGACACGACTGACCGAGCTGCTGTCCATCGAGCATCCCGTGATGCTCGCCGGCATGGGGGGCGTCGCCTACGCACCCCTAGTCGCGGCCGTCTCCGCCGCCGGCGGTTACGGATGTCTCGGAGCGTCGACCATGACGAGCGAGGAGCTCGTCGCCCAGATCGCCGAGGTGCGGTCGTGCACGTCGGCGCCCTTCGGCGTAGACCTCCTGACGGCCTTCCCCGACGATCTCGAGAGGAACGTGGAGATCCTGATCGAGGGGGGTGCGAGTTCGCTCGTCGCGGGACTCGGCGTCCCCACCCACCTGGTGGAGCGCTGCCACCGCGCGGGCGTCCTGGTCATCTCCCTGTGCGGGAAGGTCGCCCATGCGCAGCGCGCCCGCGACGCGGGTTGTGACGTCGTGGTCGCCCAGGGAACGGAGGCGGGCGGGCACACCGGGACCGTCGCGACCCTGCCCCTCGTCCCCCTGATCGTCGACGCCGTTGGCGCCGACATTCCGGTGGTCGCGGCGGGGGGGATCTTCGACGGTCGAGGACTGGCCGCGGCGCTCGCCCTCGGGGCCGACGGGGCGTGGATCGGAACGCGATTCATCGCCACACCCGAGGCACGCGCCGTTCCCGGCTTCAAGGAGCGGATCATCGAGAGTCGTGAGGACGAGACCGTGATCAGTCGCGCCTATACGGGCAAGACCATGCGCGTCCTGCGCAACGAGACGACCGCCCACTACGACGCCCACCCCGAGCAGTTGCGCCCCTTCCCCGACCAGTTGGCGCAGGCCATGTCCGACGGGTCGTTCCACCTCGGTGGCGACGACACGACGATGGTCGATCCACGGCGCGAGGTCTACCCGGCGGGCCAAGCCGTCGGGGGCATCACCGAACTCGAGTCGGCGGGCGACCTCGTTCGACGCTTCGCGCACGAAGCCCGGGCCGCGATCGATCGGATCGCGCGCGCCTAGGCCGGGGTGAGCCCGACCGGACAACTGACACCGGTCCCTCCGAGGCCGCAGTAGCCGTTGGGGTTGGCCTCCAAGTACTGCTGGTGGTACTCCTCGGCGAGATAGAAGGGGCCCGCAGACGTGATCTCGGTGGTGATCTCGCCGTAGCCGGCGCGACGGAGAGCTGCCTGGTAGTCGCGTGCTACCTCACTCGCCGCTCGGGCCTGGTCCGGGTCCCGCGTGAAGATGGCGCTGCGGTACTGAGTGCCCACGTCGTTACCTTGACGGTTCCCCTGCGTCGGATCGTGGTTCTCGAAGAAGACGCGAACCAGATCGGCGAAGGTGATCCGCTGCGGGTCAAAGATGACCCTCACGGTCTCGGCGTGCCCGGTGCGCCCCGTACAGACCTCCTGGTAGGTGGGATTCGGCGTGAAGCCGCCCTGGTACCCGACGGCCGTCCAGATGACGCCCGGCTGACGGTAGAAGACGCGTTCGGCGCCCCAGAAGCACCCGAGGGCGAAGAAGGCTTCCTCCTCTCCCGCGTCCGGCGCACTGCCGTCGATCGGGGTGCCGACCACGAGATGAGGTCGGCCAACGACGAGGGGTGTCTCCCGGCCGGGCAGAGCCTGGTCCGGAGTGATCATCGTGATGGGTGAGCGCACGATTCGAGGATAGGGACTGACCGCCCGACCCGTACCGGGTTAGGGTTCCCCCGTGGACGAACGGCTCGGGCTGGAGGACCTGATCACGGCGATTCGCGAGTCGGGGGGGCGGGTCACCTCCGCCAAGCGGGCCGTCGCCGCGACCCTCGCCGACGCCCGCGATCACCTCAGCGCCGACGAGATCACGCGGCGCGTCCAGATCGGTCAACCCGATGTCAGCCCGTCGACCGTGTACCGGATTCTGGAGGAGCTCGAGTCACTGGGCGTCGTCGTCCACAGCCACGTCGGTCACGCCGCGGCCGTCTACCACGTCGTCGGCCCCGCCCACGGGCACCTGGTCTGCTCGAGGTGCGGCGTGACGACGGAGATCGCCGCTCGAGCCTTCGACGGACTGAGCCGTGACCTGCGCCACCACTACGGCTTCGAGCTCGACCGCCACCACGTCGCGCTCGCGGGACTCTGCCGCCAGTGTCGCGAGATGGTGAAGGACCTCTAGGTCGTTCGACGCGACACGGCGCGGGGCTGGCTAGGGTCGAGTCGACATGATCCGACTCACCTCCCTGACGAAGCGCTACGGCGACACCGTCGCGGTCGACGACCTGGACGTGGAGATCCGGCCCGGCGTCGTCACCGGCTTCCTCGGTCCCAACGGGTCGGGCAAGTCCACGACGATGCGGATCATCATGGGTCTCGACGCGCCAACCTCCGGCTCGGCAACGATCAACGGTCGCCGCTACCACGATCTCGAGCGCCCCCTCCACGAAGTAGGGGCGCTGCTCGACGCCAAGTCCGTTCATCCGGGTCGCAGCGCACGAAACCATCTCCGGGCCCTGGCCGCCTCTAACCGCATCCCCCCACGACGCATCGACGACGTCCTGGACTTCGCCGGTATCACGTCGGTGGCGGATAAGAAGGTCGGGGGCTTCTCTCTCGGCATGAGCCAGCGCCTGGGGATCGCCGCAGCGATGCTCGGTGACCCCGGGGTGCTGCTCTTCGACGAACCGGTCAACGGCCTCGACCCCGAGGGGATCCGCTGGATCCGCGAGCTCTTCCGATCACTGGCGACGGAGGGCCGTACCGTCTTCGTCTCGAGTCACCTCATGAGCGAGATGGCCCTCTCGGCCGACGAGATCATCGTCATCGGCCGAGGACGCCTGATCACCCAGGGGACTGTCGGGGACCTCACGGCGAGCGCCGACGGAGTGGTCACCGTGCGGGCGGTGGACGCCGATCGCCTCGCGAACGCGATCGAGGTCGGTGGCGGCCACGTTGAGCGGCGCAATGACGGGACCCTGGCGGTCAGTTCCCTCAACGCCGAGGCCATCGGACGAATCGCCCTCGACGCCGGCGTGGCGCTCTCGGAGCTGACCCCCCGTCGCGCCTCACTCGAGGAGGTCTACATGGATCTAACGGCGGACGCCGTCGAGTACTCGAGCACGGCGGCGCCCCATGAGTGATCGCGTGACCCTCGCCTCGACGACCCGCGCGGAGTGGATCAAGTTCCGCTCCGTGCGCTCGACCCTGACGGGATACCTCGTGACCGTCGTGCTCACCATCGGACTCGCGGCGCTGATCACGTCGGCCATTCGCACCCACTGGACGTCCACGACCGAGTTGCGACGCATCACGTTCGACCCCGTGTCCAGCAGCCTCGGGGGGACTCTCTTCGCCCAGTTCGCCGTGGGCGTCATCGGGATCCTCTTCATCACCAGCGAGTACGCGTCGGGATCGATTCGCACCACCTTCGCCGCGACGCCGCGCCGCGGTACGGTGATGGTCGCGAAGCTGCTCGTTCTGAGCGCGACCACACTGGTCATGGCCGAGGTAGTCGTCCTCGCGGCCTTCCTCCTGGGCCAACGCATCTACCAGGGAGTCGTCCCCACGGCGTCCCTCGGCGACGGGGCCGTCCTGCGCGCCGTCCTGCTGGGCGGTGTCTATCTCACCCTCCTCGCCATCCTCGGATTCGGGCTCGGCCTCATCCTGCGCTCCCAGTCCGCGGCTATCAGCGTCTTCACCTCCCTGCTGCTCGTCCTGCCGATCATCGTGATCATCCTGCCCACGAGCTGGCAGAACACGATCACGAAGTGGGAGCCCTCGGCCCTCGGACGGGCCATGATGTCCCCCACGCCCGCCCTCGACACCTTCGGCTGGGCGACCGGAACCCTGGTGCTCTGTCTCTACGTGGCGGCCGTGGTCGTCACGGGAATCGTTCTCGTCAACCGGCGCGACGCCTAGGTCCCGCATGGATCTCCGCCTCGCTCTGACGACCACGGGAGCCGTCCGGGACTTCACCGATCGACCGGTGGACGACGAAGTCCTTCGCGCAGTCCTGGACGATGCTCGCTTCGCTCCGTCCGGGGGCAATCGCCAGCCCTGGAGCGTGGCCGTGATCACCGACTCGTCGGTGCGCCGCGCCGTCCGTGACGCCTACCTCGACGCGTGGCACGACTACGTGGCCCACCACCTCGTCGGCGTGACGCCGTTCGCGCCCACGGCGACCGACGACGAGCGCGCCGCCGTCGCCCGGCGACGCGAGGAGGCCCGCGCCCTGTCGCGGCCCGACGGGTTTCCCGAGACGCTGGACACCGTTCCCGCGATGCTCGCCGTCGCGGCCGATCTCGACGTGCTCGCCGCGACCGACCGGGACCTCGAGCGCTTCCCCCTCGTCGCCGGTGCTTCCGTCTACCCCTTCGTGTGGAGCATCCTGCTCGCGGCGCGGGAGCGGGGCCTCGGGGGCGTCATGACCACGGTCGCCAGCGCCCGTGAAGAGAATCTCCGCGACGCCCTGGGGCTGCCACCGCGCTCGGCCCTCGCGGCCGTCGTCATCCTGGGCTGGCCAGCGTCCGCGCCCACTCGACTCCGACGCCGCCCGGTCGCCGACTTCGCGACCCGCGATCGCTTCGACGGACCCAGTTTCTAGCCCTCGCCGACGGGCCGCTCCCCCAGCACCTCCGCCGTGTCCTCGCCGAGGCGACGGGGGCCCCGACGGATCGGGGGTCGATGACCGTCCACGAGGAGGGGGGATCGCATGGCCCTCGTCGGGCCCGCGGGGCTGTCCATCACGTCGACGAAGTCCTCCCCCGCGATCTGGGGCTGAGCGAAGGCGTCGGCCACGTCGTAGATCGGCCCGTGGGGCACGCCCCGCCCCGCCAGGCGATCGAGCCACTCGGTCGTGGTCGCCGTCGTGAAGGAGCGTTCGAGGGCGGCGCGCACGTCATCCAGTTCCGCGACGCGCACGGCATTCGTGGCCCAGCGCTCGACCGCGGCGAGGTCGGGATCGCCCAACAGCTCGACGAGTCGCGCGTACTGGGAATCGGTGCCGACCGCGAGGAGCAGATACCCGTCGGCCGTGCGCACCGGCCCGTACGGGGCGATCGACGGATGGTCGTTACCGAGTCGGCGGGGCGGCACGCCCGTTGAGAGGTATCCCTGAGCCTGGTTGATGAGAGCGCTCATCGTCGACTCGAGGAGGGGGGCCTCGAAGCGTCGACCCGGTCGCCCGGCGAGACGGGCGTAGAGGCCGGTCATGAGAGCGATCCCGGCGTAGAGACCCGTCACGACGTCGGCGAGTGGTGACCCGACCTTCGTCGGCTCGCCGTCCGCACGACCGGTGACGCCCATCAGGCCCGAGCGAGCCTGGGCCAGCAGGTCGAAGGACGGGTCGCCCGCGACCGGCCCGCCGGACGTGGCCGGCGTCACCGAGACCCACACCGCATCCGGATTGAGCTCGCGGAGTGCATCGATCCCGAGACTACGAGCCTGGCTCGGTAGAAAGTTCTCGACGATCGCGTCGGCCTGGCGGACGAGGTCCTCGATCGCCGCCCGGTCGAACGGGTCGCGCAGGTCGGCGACGACGTTGCGCCGGTGACGATTGACCGCCAGGTAGTACGTCGCGTCGTCACCGAGCACGGGTGGGCGCAGTGCGCGCACGGGGTCACCGTCGGGACCCTCGACCTTGACGACGTCCGCGCCGAGGTCTCCGGCGATCATCGCGCACAGGGGACCGGCGAGGACTCGGGAGAAGTCGAGCACGCGTACGCCCTCGAGGGGCAGGCCGGTCTCGACGTTGCTCGGGTGGAGTTCCCAGCGCACTAGAGCACCTTCGAGAGGAACCCCTTGAGTCGCTCCGAACGCGGAGCGGTCAGTACCTCTCGGGGGTCACCCGACTCCTCGATCACTCCGTGATCGAGGAAGTACACGGTGTCCGCGACCTCGCGAGCGAAGCCCATCTCGTGGGTCACCACGACCATCGTCATGCCAGAGCGGGCGAGGTCTTTCATCACGTCGAGCACCTCTCCGACCAGCTCGGGGTCGAGAGCCGACGTGGGCTCGTCGAAGAGCATCAGCTTCGGCTCCATGGCGAGGGCGCGCGCGATCGCGACGCGCTGCTGCTGACCGCCGGACAACTGGCTCGGGTAGGCCCCCTCCTTGCCCGCCAGCCCGACGCGCGCGAGGAGCTCCTTCGCCCGGACGGCGGCCTGGTCGCCGCCAACCCGACGGACCTTCACCTGACCGATCGTGACGTTGTCGAGGACCGTGAGGTGCTGGAAGAGGTTGAAGCGCTGGAAGACCATCCCGATCTTCGCCCGCTCCGCGCAAATCTGCTTATCGTTGCGCTCGTAGAGCTTGCCGTCGCGGTACTCGTAGCCCACGAGATGGCCGTCGACCCGCAACTCGCCCGCGTCGTGCTTCTCGAGGTGATTGATGCAGCGGAGCAGCGTCGACTTGCCCGAGCCCGACGGTCCGATGAGGCAGGTCACCTCACCCCGCTTCACCACGAGGTCGACACCCTTCAGGACCTCGACGCCCGCGAACGACTTGCAGACACCCCGGGCCTCCACCATCGGGGTCGCCTCCGCCGTCGCGGTGCTCACGCGACCACCTCCGCGACCACTCCGCGACGGGTCCGGAACTTGCCGGCGATGCCGCGTACGTCGGCCTTCAGGCGAGCGATCGGGGTCGGCGGAGGCGTGCGGTGCGCGCCCTTCGCGAAGTGACGCTCCAGGTAGAACTGACCGATCGAGAGGACGGTCGTCACCACGAGATACCAGAGGCTGGCCGTGATAAGCAGCGGCATCACCTCGTAGTTCGCGGCGTAGATGTTCTGAGCGGCCCCGAGGGTCTCGATCACCGAGATGGCGCTCGCCAGCGAGGTGGTCTTCAGCATCGAGATCACCTCGTTGCCGGTCGGCGGGATGATGACGCGCATCGCCTGCGGCAGAACGACGAGCCGCAGAGTCTGAGAGCGACGCATGCCCAGTGAACTCGCCGCCTCGATCTGGCCCTCGTCGACCGAGATCAGGCCGGAACGAGCGATTTCGGACATGTACGCCGCCTCGTTGAGGCCGAGCCCGATGAAGGCCGCGTTGAAGGGGGTGAAGAAGTTGCCGGCGTTGAAGCGCAGGAAGGCGGCGTGGACGAACGGGATCCCGATCGAGAGCTGGGGGAACAGGGCCGCGATGTTGAACCAGAAGAGGAGCTGGACGTACACGGGGGTGCCGCGAAAGAACCACGTGTAGGCCCACGCCGGAGCCGACAGGAGTCGATTGGGCGACAGGCGCATGATCGCGATCGCCACGCCCAGAGCGATCCCGATGATCATCGCAAGGACCGTGAGCTCGAGGGTCTTCACGACGCCCTGGATGATCTCGGACGTCCCGAAGTAGTGGAAGACGATGCTCCAGGTGAAGCGCGAGGTGAAGAGCAGCGTGTGGAGCAGCATCACCGCCAGCACGACCATCACGACCGCGCCGATCCACCTCCCCACGTGACGAACGGGGACGACCTTTACCGCGTCGCCCCCGTTCGTCGTCATGGGTATGTGTTTACTACAGACTCGACGGACGCCCTACGAGACGGCGCCGTTGAGGGTGATCTTGCTCACCGGGAGCGCACCGGCCTGGACGCCGTAGGACTTCAGGATCTTGCCGTAGGTCCCGTTCGCAACGAGCACCTTGAGGGCGGCCTGGATGGCCTTGGCCAAATGGAGCCCCGCCGCCGTCTTCGGCGTCGCGATGCCGTAGGGAGCGACGTTCACGGCCTTGCCGACCAGCTTGAACGCGCCCTTCGAGGTCGCGGCGATGTAGCCGGCGATCTGGCTGTCGGCGAAACCGAACGTCGCGTGCCCCGACGCCACGGCCACGTTCGCCTCGGTCTGGGTCGAGAAGGTGAGGACCGTCAACTTCTTGCTCGACGGGCAGGACTTGGCTGCCGTCTGGGCGTCCGTCTGCTCCACCGTTCCGGTCTCGACGGCCACCTTGAAGCCGCAAAAGCTCTTAAAGCCCGTGAAGGTGACCTTGGCGTTGGACTTCGCGTACACGCCTTCGCCCGCCTGGAAGTAGTCGACGAAGTTGACCTGCGCCTCGCGGGCCTTGGTGTCAGTGAACGACGAGTTACCGATCACGTACTTGCCCGACTTGATACCGGCGATGATGTTGTCGAACGTGACGTTGTTCTCGTTGACCTTGATCCCGAGCGTCTTAGCGATGGCGTTGATCAGGTCGACGTCGAATCCGACCATCTTCGAACCCTGCATGTACTCGTCGGGCGCGTAGGTGGCGTCGGTCGCGACCTGCAGGACCTTGCCCTTGTACACGGCTGGTACGAGCTTCGCCGCCGCGGCGTTGTAGGTCCCGGTCGGAGCCGCACCGGCGACCGCCGACGAGGCCAGGACGAGCGTGGCCACGCCCGCCGTCGCGAGCATCGACCGCACACGTGAAATGCGCTGCATTGAATCTCCCTCTTCACAGCGTCGCTGTTGACGCAGGGGACATCTTTCCAGATGAGTGCCGCCGCGACAGGTCACACGGTCAAAACCGGGGATCGGCGAGCGCGGGCGTCGAGGGGCTCCCCTTCCCGTTCCTGGTCAGCGGGACTTACCAGCCGAGGTCGGGCCAGCGGCCGCGTCGGTCGGGCCCGAGCAGCATCTCTGTCAGTTCTCGGTCTAGGTGCTCCTGACGCCAGACCAGCATCTCCTGCGCCGCCGGGAGGATCCGGTCGGCGTCCGTCGTGAGCGTGCGCCACGTCGGATCGGCCGCGAGATCGAAGCAGAGCCAGCTCCCGTCACCGAACTGGACGTAGGCGAGGTCCTCGCTCACCGTCACGGCCAGGTTCTGGCGGGTGGTCGAACGATCCGACGCCGTCCAGCCCGGCGTCCCGATCGAATAGCGGCGATAGTCCCACTCGTAATGGGCCGCCTGACGCCACTCGCTATCCGGGTTCGCCCAGAGGTCCTGGAGCGGTCGACCGTCGCACTCGGGCGGTGCCGTCGCTCCCAGCGCGACGGCGAGACTCGGGAGCAGGTCGACGTTCTCCGTGAAGCGGTCGACGACGGTTCCCGCGAGTTCCGGGGTTCGGGGGTCGCGCCACAGGCCGAGGATGTGGTAGCTCTGCGGGAAGTAGCCGAGCTTCTCGATGAGGCCGTGGTCGCCCAACTGGTCTCCGTGGTCAGCGGTCACGATGATGAGCGTGTCGGCCCACTCACCCCGCTCTTCGACCGCCGACACCACGCGAGCGAGCTGCGAGTCAACCTCGCTCACCATTCCGTAGTACTGGGCTCGCAGGGTCCGCACGCCGTCGGGCGTCGTGGGCGCCGCGGCCCCGGGAAGCGTCAGCGCCAGCTCGTGGATCGGGTGGCGCCCCCGCTCGGCCGGCTCGATCGCGTCGGGGACGTCCGCGGGGTCGTAGAGGGAGCTGAAGCGCCCGGCGGCCGCGTAGGGAGGGTGTGGGCGGAGATAGCTCAGATGGGCGAACCAACCCGACTCCTGGTGATCCAGCCACTCGAGGAAGCGATCCGTGAGGAAGGCCGCCAGGGAGTGCTCCGCGGGGCGCTCCGGCTCACCGCGTAGCGCCGGCGCCCACCCCGAGGGCACGTCGTAGCCGAGCGATCGCAGGTGCTGCACCCATCCGGCCTGGCTCTCGGGGAGGTACAGGCCGACGGACAGCCCCGGAAGGACCCCGTCGTAGTCGTTGAGACGAGGATCCTCGGGCCCAACGGCGGCGTGAGGATCGAGGCCCTGATCCGTGTAGCCGAAGAGCGTCGGGTCGTAACCCGCCCGCCGAGCCACGGTCGCGAGCGAGGGAGTGCCCCGACGCAGGGGCGTCCCGTTCGCGACGACTCGGTTGTTCATCTGGTACGTCCCCGTGTAGAGGGCGGCCCGGCCGGGAGCGCACGGGGCGGCCTGCGAGTAGTGCCGGGCCAGCCGAACCCCTTCCCCGGCGAGGCGATCGAGGGTGGGCGTGGTCACCAGGGGGTGACCGGCCGCGCCGTAGGAATCACCCCGGAACTGGTCCAGCGTGATGAAAAGGACGTTCACGCCCGCTCCGCGATCCGCCGGTGCAGGTGCTCGGCGACGTCGTCCACGATCGCCAGGGCCTGGGGAATCGTTCCCCCCAACCGGATGAAGCCGTGGACCATCCCCTCCGCCTCGAGCAGGGTCACCGGGACGTCGAAGTGCTCCAGGAGCCCGGCGTACGCGACCGCCTCGTCACGCAAGGGGTCGCACTGGGCCACCACGATGATGGCCGGTGGCGCTCCGGTGAGGTCCTCGTTCATGAGGGGCGAGACCCGAGGATCGGTGTGGTCCACCTGTCCGGCGAGGTAGAGCCCGTAGTCGTAGCGAAGGTGATCGAGCTCGATGCCGTAGCCCGTGGCGTAGACGTGAGCCGAATCGGTCAACATCTCTGGGCCGAGCGTAGGGTACAGGAGCACCTGAGCCGCGAGACCCACCTCGCGACCGATGAGCGAGGCCGCGACCGTGGCGATCGTCGCGCCGGCCGAATCACCCATGACGACGAGCGCGGCGTCGTGCTGAGCCACGTCGCCCCGGTGAGCGGCGAGATAGCGAACGACGTCGACCGCGTCGTCGATCGCGGCCGGAAACGGATTCTCCGGCGCCCGGCGGTAGTCAACGGCGAGGAGGCGCACGCGGGCGTCCGACGCCAGCCGACGGCAGAGCCCGTCATGGCTATCCAGGTCGCCGACGACAAACGAACCGCCGTGGAAGTAGACGATGAGAGCGCGACCCTCATCGTCGGTGGGCACGTAGAGCCGCGCGGCCAGCCGGCGATCGACCAGGTCGATGGAGAGGTCCCGAACCTCGACGGGGTGGGGCTCGGGCCACCACGCTCGCGTGGCCTCTCGGTAGTGGGTGCGGCGCTCGTCGAGGGTCATCGTCGACGGGTGAGGCGGCGGCGACTGGCGCAGCGACTCGATGTAGCGGTGCAGTGCAGGGTGGATCATCGGTCCTCCGCCACGCAGCCTACGCAGCCGCCGTCGCGCTAGAGCAGACCGAGGCGAGCGGCGGCGCGACGCAGATCGTCGCGAGCTCGAGGATCGGCGGCCTGCGAGATGAGGGCGGCCGCCTGCTCGCTCTGGCTGAACCCCCACAGCGCCGCTACCCCGTGCTCGGTGACGACGGCGCTGTGCTGGAACGAGCACACCGGCGCCGAGAGCAGGGGGACGATCGTGGAGGCGCCCGACTTCTCGTGCCACGACCTCAGGGCCAAGATCGCCTGCCCGTCACGCGAGTGCAGGGCTCCGCTCACGAAGTCGGGCTGGCCACCGAAGCCGGAGAAGACCCGCCCCCTGACGTAACTCGCGTTGGCCTGCGCGTAAAGGTCGACCTCGACCGCCGTGTTGATCGAGATCATGGAGGGCTGATCCGCAATGCGGGCGGGATTGTTCGCGACCTCGGTGCGTCGCAGCACCACGCGGGGATTTCGATGCGCCCAGCGGTAGAGATCCTCGCTGCCGAACATGAACGTCGTCGAGATCACCCGATCGATGTCAAGACTCCCGGCTCGATCGAGTGCGACGACGCCATCGGAGATCATCTCGGTCCAAATGCCCAGGTGTCGGCGATCCCCAAGGAACTGGAGTGCCGCGTCCGGCAACTGGCCTATTCCCATCTGCAACGTCGCGCCGTCGCCGATCCTCGAGGCGATCCGCTCGCCGATCCCTCGAGCGGCGTCGTCGATGAGTCGGGGCTCGAGCGTAGGCAGTGGAGTATCGACCTCCAGGGCAAAATCCACCAGATCCTCATCGAGCTCCGCGTCCCCGAAGGTGTAGGGCATCTGAGGATTGACCTGGGCGATCACCAACCCACCCTCGCGACGCACCGCCTGGATGGCGGCGGGCAGAATGTTGACCTCGATGCCGAGTGAGACGCGCCCCCGGTGCGGTGCGGACGTCTGGACCAGGACCACGTCGGGCCGGCGCGACGTCGCGAAGAGGCGCGGCACGAGCGACAGGCGCATCGGTAGGAAGTCCACGTCGTCCCGACCGCGTACTCCCGGGCCGATGAACGGAGACTCGGTGATCAGCCCGTCCCGCTGAGGCCAGGGATCCTGAGGATTGAGGACGAAGACCCGGTAGCGCGGCAGGGCCTGGTCAACCGCCCGGAGCAGTTGCCACGGAGTGGCGGTGTTCCCACCGACGACCACGCGCGGCTCGTCCCGGCGAAGAGCCGCCACCGCCGCCCGGATCTCCGACTCCCCGACGATACGCATGGGCCTCCTCCATCACCCGACCGAACAGCCGCCAATGCGATGAGCCCCGGCCAATTGGCCGGGGCTCATCGGTGGAGCGGACGACCGGGCTCGAACCGGCGACCTCGACCTTGGCAAGGTCGCGCTCTACCAACTGAGCTACGTCCGCGTCGAGCACATACTAGCGGAGCCGCGTCGACGCCGCTCACCGGCCGGAGCTGCCGAAGCCCCCGACCCCTCGTGCCGACGGAGGTAGCTCATCGACCTCGCGAAACTCGAGGGTCGGGATCGGGAGCACGACGAGTTGGGCGATACGGTCACCCGGGCGCACGACGTAGACCTCGCTCGGGTCCAGGTTCACGAGAGCTACCCGGATCTCTCCTCGATAGCCCGCGTCGATGAGCCCCGGAGAGTTCACGCAGGTGACACCGTGATGGCTGGCGAGACCACTGCGGGGCAGGACGAAGCCCGCGAAGCCGTCGGGAATCGCGATCGCGAGTCCCGTCCCCACGAGAGCGCGGCCGCCGCCCGGTGCGAGGCGCTCCGTGTCGATGGCGACCAGGTCGAACCCGGCGTCGCCGCTGTGAGCGTTCTGGGGTAGCGCGGCTCCAGGTCGCACGACGCGAAAGGTAATGTCCACGACTCCAGGCTACCGACGCTCCGCCACGGGTCCTCTAGTGTCGTCGTCGTGCTCGCCTGGATAGACCTCGAGATGACCGGCCTCGACCCGCGGCGCCACGTGATCGTCGAGATCGCGTCGCTCGTGACCGACGACGACCTGAACGTCGTCGCCGTGGGGCCCGACCTCGTCATTCGGACCACTGACGACCAACTCGCTCAGATGGAGGAGGTCGTCGTGGGGATGCACCAGCGCTCGGGCCTCCTCGACGCCCTGCGCACGGCGACGACCGAGCTGGCGGAGGCGGAGGCCGCAACGCTGGACTTCCTGCACCAGCACGTCGCCGAGCCACGAACCGTGCCGCTGTGCGGCAATTCCATCGGCACGGACCGCCGGTTCCTGCAGGAGTACATGCCAACCCTCGAGGCCTTCTTCCACTACCGCAACGTCGACGTCTCCACCATCAAGGAACTGCTGCGCCGGTGGCGGCCCGACATTCTCAGCGCGATGCCCGACAAGTCGAGCACCCACCGGGCGCTCGACGACATTCGCGAATCCGTCGCGGAGCTCGCCTACTACCGGGAGCGAGCCTTCCGCGCCAGCGAAACGGCGCCGCAGTAAGGTCGCGCCAATGGCGATGACCGTCGACGAGGCAACGGCCGTGCTGACGGCGCCGGGCCAGATGTTCGAGATGGAGCGCGACGTCGTCGCGGGACGCGAGACGTCGGTCTGGCGCTACGCACCCCGGACGCTGCGGGACGTCCTCGACCTCTCGCTTCGCCACGCCGAGCGTGACTTCCTCGTCTACGAGGACGTACGTCTGACCTTCGATGAGCACTACCGCCGGGCCGCCACCCTCTCGCACCGCCTGCACGCCGACGGTGTGCGCCCCGGCGACCGAGTGGCCATCGCGGCCCGAAACCTCCCCACGTGGGTCATCGCGTTCTGGGGGGCGATCAGTGCGGGCGCGATCGCCGTCCTGCTCAACGCCTGGTGGAGCGCCGACGAACTGGAGTACGGCCTCATGGACTCCTCGGCGAGCGTGCTGTTCGTCGACGACGAGCGACTCGCGCGCATCGCGCCGCTCCTCGATCGACTGCCCGCCTTGCGCACCGTGGTCGTACTGCCGTCGGCGGCCGTGCCCGCCGAGCGTCCGTCGCACCCCCGGGTGCGGATCGTGGACTACGTCGACGTCCTAGGTGACGTCGCCCCGGACGCGACCCCGATCGACGTCGCGATCTCCCCCGACGATGACGCCACGATGTTCTACACGTCGGGGACGACCGGCCACCCCAAGGGGGCGGTGGGCACCCACCGCAACGCCACCACGAACCTGATGAACCTGTTCTTCATCTCGCAACGCTCAGCGCTGCGCTTCCCGCCCTCGGAGGACGAGCGCCGGCGCGAGTCCCCGAACGCGAGCCTCCTCAACGTGCCCCTCTTCCACGCCACGGGGTGTCTCGCCGTCATGGTCGTCAACACAGCCGCGGGCGGCAAGCTCGTGATGATGCACCATTTCGACGCGGGTGACGCCCTGCGGCTCATCGAACGAGAGCGCATCACCCTCATCGGTGGCGTCCCGACGATCGCCATGCAGATCCTCGACCACCCCTCGTTCGCCACGACGGACACCTCGAGCGTCCGCTCGGTCTCCTACGGTGGGGCCCCCGCGCCCCCGGATCTCGTCCGACGCATCCGTGAAGGCTTCGACCTCGCCCAACCCGGCAACGGCTACGGGTTGACGGAGACCTCCGCGGCCATTGCCCTGAACTCCGGCCCCGATTACGTCGAGCGACCGACCAGCTGCGGACCGGTGGTCCCCGTGTGCGAGGCGGCCATCGTCCCGGAAGGATGGGATGGGCCAGAACCCCCGGTCGATCGCCTCCCCGCCGACGAGCTCGGCGAGCTCTGGGTCCGCGGCCCGAGCGTCGTGCGGGGCTACTGGAACAAGCCCGAGGAGACGGCGCGCGCCTTCACCCACGGCTGGCTCCACACCGGCGACATCGCCCGCATGGATCCCGATGGGTTCATTCACATCGTCGACCGAGCGAAGGACATGATCATCCGTGGCGGAGAGAACGTCTACTCCGTCGGCGTCGAGGCCGCGCTCTTCGAGCACCCCGACGTGGCCGACTGCGCCGTCGTCGGCCTCCCCCACCCCGTGTGGGGCGAGGAGGTCGCCGCGGTCATCGTCCCTCGGGCCGGACGCTCCATCGATCCCGAGGAGCTGCGCGTGTTCCTTCGCCCCCTCCTCGCCCACTTCGAGATCCCGACGCGAATCTTCCTGCGCGACGAACCCCTACCCCGAAACCCTCAGGGCAAAGTTCTCAAGCGTCAACTACGGCACGAGGTGTCGAGCGACTGACTAATCGCGCAGCTGCTCCAGCTGTGCGACGACCTCGGTCGGCAGTACCACCGAGCCGGCCGCGCAGTTCTCTTCGAGGTGGGCGACGCTTCCCGTCCCCGGGATCGGCAGCATGACCGGGCTCTTCGCGAGCAGCCAGGCGATCGCCAGTTGAGCCACCGTGATGCCGAGCTCGGTCGCCGCCGTGTCGAGCGGTCCGCCCGGCCGCGCGAGTCGTCCGGCCGCCACCGGGAACCACGGGATGAATCCGATGCCCTGCTCCTCGCAGTAGGCGAGGACGTCCTCACTCTTGCGATTCGCAACGTTGTAGAGGTTCTGGACGGTCGAGATCGCGACCACCTGCTGGGCCGCCCGGATCTCGTCGACGCTCACCTCGGACAACCCGATCGCACGAACCTTTCCCTCGTCGAGCAGCGCCTTCAGCAGGCCGAACTGCTCTTCGGCAGGCACCGTCGGGTCGATCCGATGAAGCTGAAACAAATCGATCGACTCGACCCCCAGCCGTCGAAGGGAGAGTTCACACTGCTGGCGCAGGTACTCGGGACGGCCGCAGGGCGTCCACTCGTCGGGACCGGTGCGAAGGAGACCGGCCTTCGTCGCGACCCGCACCGGACCGTAGGGGTGTAGAGCCTCGTGGATCAGTTCTTCGGAGACGACCGGACCGTAGGAGTCGGCGGTGTCGATGAAGTCCACGCCCAATTCGACGGCCCGGCGAAGGACGCGGATGGCCTCGTCACGATCGGCCGGTGGGCCCCACACGCCGGGCCCCGTGATGCGCATCGCGCCGAAACCCAGCCGGTGGACTGTCTGACCAGCGAACGTGAATGTGCTCGACATGGAATCTCCTTCGCTCCGGTGCTCCAGCCTAGGGTGGGTCGGCACTGAGCGATTCGCGTGACCGCGTCGACGGGAGCCACCGGCACCTGTGAGAATGGGTCAATGCCCAACGCCTCGCCACCCGTCGTGGCCGCCTTCGACCTGGACGGGACGCTGACCGACGGAGGGAGCGTCTTCAAGTGGCTCGAGCACGTCGCGGGCCGTGGCGTTGCGCTTCGAGCCGCCGCACGGCTCGTCGTGCCCCTCACGCTGGGCGCGCTGCGATCTGGCCGTACCGCTGATCACGCCAAGGAGCGACTCTTCCGCTCACTCCTCGCCGGGCGTGAGTGGTCGACCGTGGAGCGCGCCTCACGGACCTTCATCCTCGAGCATCTGCAACGCCACCTCCGGAGCCAAACGGTGGCGCGACTCCGCTGGCACTTGGATCAGGGACACGAGGTCGTCCTCGTCTCCGCCTCACCCGAGGTCTACGTCGACATCGTGGCCGGCGAGCTGGGTGCGCACGGAGCCCTCGGCACCCGCCTCGCGGTCGATCCGCTCGGACGTCTGACCGGGGGCTACCTCGGCCGGAACTGTCGCGGCAAGGAGAAGATGCGGCGCCTCGAGGAGTGGATCGACAGCCGGGGATATCCCGCACCGCCCGACGTCTACGCCTACGGCAACTCCCGTGGCGACCGGCGACTGCTATCGCGCGCGACCTATCCGTTCAACCTCGGACGGCTGGGTCGCTGGGGCGCCCTGCGCCGTTACCCCTCACTGCCCCTCACCACTGAGTGACGGCTGCGTCAAGAGCCACGACCCCGCCCGCTCGACCGTCGTAGATCACCTGGATGGCGGCCGCCTTCTCCCGCCACCCCAGGACCGTCCCGCCCTGCGGATCGACGACGCCGACGTTCACGTCGTAGACCCCGTCGAGCAGTGGAACGTCACTCAAGCCGACCGTCACGCGCGTCGCACCCGGCGCCAGGTCCACCGGCGCGGCCTGAGCGTCGTTGCGGCTCACCAGGAGGCCCGAGCGCGTGTAGACCTCGATCACGAGGTTTCCACTCACGGCTTGGTCTGAGACGAGGTCGACCTCGAGGTCGAGTTGACCGCCGTGGCGAACCTCGAACGAGCCGGATGGTGCGCTCACCGCCTCGATGCGGACCGCCGGCGCGGACGGAGTCGATCCCGGGGCAGCGCCACCGAGAAGGTGCTCACGGAAGATGCGGAGGCCCTCTCCCACCTCGCCATCGGCGACCTTTAGGCCGTGGTCGAGGACGATCGCCCGATCACAGATCGCCTTCACCGTGTCGGCCTGGTGCGTGACGAGGAGGATGGTCCGCCCCTCGCGCTGGAACGTGCGAATGCGATCGATGCACTTCGCCTGGAAACGCTCGTCCCCTACCGCCAGAACCTCGTCGACCACCAGGATGTCGGGATCGACGTTGACGGCCACGGCGAAGGCGAGACGTACGTACATGCCACTCGAGTAGAACTTGACCGGCGTGTCGATGAAGTGAGCCAACTCGCTGAAGTCCACGATGTCGTCGAAGATCTGATCGACGCGCTTACGCGAGAAGCCGAGCATGGAGCCGTAGAGGTAGACGTTGTCGCGTCCCGAGAGCTCGTGCTGGAATCCCGCACCCAACTCGAGCAGCGCAGCGAGGGAGCCGCGCAGTCGAATCTGGCCAGCCGATGGCTGGAGGACGCCGCAGACGCACTTCAACAGTGTCGACTTTCCCGAGCCGTTGTGCCCGAGGATGCCCACCGTCTCGCCCTCGCCCACCGAGAAGCTCACGTCGCGGAGGGCCTCGAAGAGCTCCGTGCTGCCCGCCCCAGGGTGGAGGATCCTCTCCTTCAGCGAGTTGTGACGCTCGTGGTGGATCTTGAAGCGCTTCGAGACGCCGTCAACCGCGATGACCTCGGACATCACAGCTCCGATTCGAAGTTGCCCTCGAGGCGCCCGAAAACGACCAGCGCGAGGAGGAAGAGGATGAACGACCCGACGGCGAGCCCGGCGTTGATGACGACGAACTCCCCCAGCGACCACGAGGGCAGCACGTGCAGGGCAAGTCCGGTCGTCGTCGAGCGCACGACGGGCGCCGCGTAGAAAGCCCGCTGGAAGGTGATGATGATCGGCGTCACCGGGTTGAGGAAGTAGAGGGCGGTGAGCCCGTGGCGGCGCAGCGGTGCCGCGATGGAGTTCTCGTACGAGTAGACGACTGGCGAAAGCCAGAACCACAGCTGGAGCACCACGTCCATCAGGTGGCGCACATCGCGTAGGTAGACGGTGACGGCCGACATCACGATGCCGACCGCGGCGGTCAAGAAGTACAGGGCGAGAAAGGCGAGGGGCAGCACGGCCACGAATCCCCACGCCGGCGCGTGGCCGATGATGAGTAGGAAGACCGCTAGGACGCCCAGCTGAATAAGGAAGTAGATGACGGCCGCGCCGATGTTCGACAGGGCCAGGATCTCTCGGGGGAACGAGACCTTCTTCACCAGACCCGCCCGGTCCACGATCACTCCCGTCGACGACGAGACGCCACCCTGGAAAAGGTTCCACACCACCAGGCCCGCGAAGAGATACACGACGAAGTTGGGGATGCCGTTCTTGAGGAAGACGGAGAACACCAGGTAGTACGTCGCGAGGGTCAGGGCCGGCGAGAGCATCGACCAGAAGATGCCGAGTGCCGAGCCCTTGTACTTGATCCGGATGTCCGACGTGATCATTCCGGTGAGCAACTCGCGTCGCTCCGCCAGGTTGCGCAACCGCGCGCGCAGGCTGGGACGCGCACTAACCACGCGCACCGGCGCCGCCGACCCGGGGCGACGAGTCGCCGGCGCGTCGTCCACTAGGCCTCTTGGCGCAGAGCCGACCGGTCGATGACCGCGTCGATGAATCCGTACTCCAGGGCCTCGTCCGCCGTGAACCAGCGGTCTCGGTCGGAGTCCGCCTCGATGCGCTCGAGCGGCTGACCAGTGTGGAAAGCGATCCGCTCGGCGAGCATCTTCTTCAGGTACACGATCTGCTCGGCCTGGATCGCGATGTCCGACGCCTGACCCTGCATTCCCCCCATGGAAGGCTGGTGCATGAGGATGCGCGAGTGCGGCAGCGCGAAGCGCTTTCCCTTGGTCCCCGCGCACAGCAGGAACTGCCCCATGGACGCGGCCATCCCAAGGCAGATCGTTCGGATGTCGCACTTCACGTACTGCATCGTGTCGTAGATCGCCAGCCCGTCGGTCACCGAGCCACCGGGAGAGTTGATGTAGAGGCTGATGTCCCGGTCCGGATCCTCGGCCTCGAGGAGCAGCAGCTCGGAGCAGATTCGGTTCGCGGTGGCCTGGTCCACCTGCGTGCCCAGGAAGACGATCCTCTCCCGCAGGAGCCGCTGATTGAGGTCGTTTCCGGCCATCGAGTCGGACATTGCCGCTGTATCCATGGGAACAATCTACTGGACGGTCCTTCGCTCACCACCCGGTCCCGTAGAGTGGGGCCGCGCGGGCGTGGCGAAATTGGCAGACGCGCTGGTTTTAGGTACCAGTTCTTCGGAGTGTGGGTTCGAGTCCCGCCGCCCGCACCGTGTTATGTCTCAGGGTTTCTGGGACGTCTGAACCCACAGACGCTATCGCCGAGGTTGGAACCTGCGCGAGGGGTCGAGAGTGAGCCGCCGGATCACGGTGCCGTTAGGCGCGAGCACCCTCACG